>NZ_CANBCC010000073.1 GCF_947366995.1 uncultured Aquabacterium sp.
GCCAGCAGATGGGCGTAGCCACGATCCAGATGGCGCATCAACCACGGCGTGGAATGCACGCCAATGCGCAGCAGCCACGACGACAACACGGGCACCAGCGTGAGCGACAGCAGCAAGGACACGGACAGGGCAAAGACAATGGTGAGTGCCACGGGCCCGAAGAGCTTGCCTTCCAGCCCCTCAAGGGTGAGCAGCGGCAGGAACACGATCACGATGATGGCCATGCCCGAGGCCACGGGCTGGGCCACCTCCCGCGCGGCATCCAGCACCACGTCACGCAGCGGCCGCCGGTCGGCGTCGCCATGGGCCAGGTGGTTCTCGATGTTCTCGACCACGACCACGGCGCCGTCCACCAGCATGCCGATGGCAATGGCCAGGCCGCCCAGGCTCATGAGGTTGGCCGACAGGCCATACCAGCGCATCAGCAGAAAGGTACCCAGTGCCGACAGGGGCAGCATGATGGCCACGACCACCGCGGCGCGCAGGTTGCCCAGAAACGCGAGAAGCAGGGCGAGCACCAGCACCACCGCTTCCAGCAGTGCCTTGCCCACGGTGTAGACCGCCTTGTCGACCAGGGTGCCCCGGTTGTAGAACGGCGTGATGGCCATGCCCGCCGGCAGCGAGCCCTTCAACGTGTCCAGCCGTTGCGTCACCAGGTCGACCAGCTCGCGTGCGTTGGCACCCCGCAGTGACAGCACCAGCCCCTGCACGGCCTCGCCCTGGCCGTTGCGCGAGACCGCACCGTAGCGAGTCAGCTCTCCCAGGCGGACGGTACCGATGTCCCCGACGCGGGTGACTCGGCCGTCATCATGGCGCCGCACCACGGTGTGGCGGACATCGTCCAGCGTCCGGATGGCGCCTTCCGCCCGCACGATCAGCGCCTCTTCCCCTGCCCGCAGACGGCCTGCGCCGTCGTTGCCGTTCTGCTGGCGCAAGGCTGTTTCGACATCGTCCAGGCTGATGCCCTGACCCTGCAGCGCGAGGGGCGAGGGCTCGATCTCGAAGGTCTGTACGCGTCCGCCGAGGCTGTTGACGTCGGCCACGCCGGGCAGCGTGCGCAGCGCCGGTCGGATCACCCAGTCGAGCACCCGGCGCCGCTCCGCCAGCGACTGCGGTCCTTCCACGGTGAACATGAAGACCTCGCCCAGCGGCGTCGTGATGGGGGCCAGGCCGCCCGAAGCGCCCGGCGGCAGCACCTCCATGACTCCGGCCAGCCGCTCATTGACCTGCTGACGCGCCCAGTAGATGTCGGTGCCATCTTCAAAGTCGAGGGTGATGTCGGCCAGCGCGTACTTCGAGGTCGAGCGCAACATCTTCTGCTTCGGGATGCCGAGCAGCTCCTGTTCGATCGGGGCGGTGATGCGGGTTTCGACTTCTTCCGGCGTCATGCCGGGGGCCTTGATGATGACCTTGACCTGGGTGCCTGACACGTCGGGGAAGGCGTCGATCGGCAGCTTCTGCCAGGCGAACAGGCCGCCGCCGACCAGCATGGCGACCAGCAGCAGAACCAGGACGCGCTGCGACAGCGCGGTGGAGATGAGGCGGTTGAACATGGCCGGCCTTCAGCGGGGCAGCAAGGCCTTGAGGGCCGCCGTGCCTCGCATCACCACCTTGCTGCCGGCAGGTACCCCGGTGACGGTGACTTCATCGCCTTGACGGGACAACAGTGTGACGCCAACCAGTTCGAACCGGTCGCCGCTGCGAGCCACGAAGACCTGCTGCGCATCCCCGGCGGCCGGCATGAGCGCGTCGGCCGGCAGCGTCACGCCACCATCCTGACCCCGGCGTTGCAGGCGCACCCGGACCAGTTCGCCCGGTTGCCAGTCGGCCTGGGAGTCACTCAACCGGGCCCGCACCGTGCGCGACTGGCTGCGCGTGTCCACCAGTGGCCCCACCGTGACCACCTGGCCGGTCGTGGGCGGTGCGGTGCCGCTCGGGGCGACCAACTGCACCGGGTCACCCTGACGAATGCCATGGGCCTCGCGGGCGGGCACCTGCAGGTCCACCCACAGCGGCCGGAGGATGGCCAGCCGGTACAGCGGCGTCATGGCCTCGACCCGCTGGCCCACCTCGGCCAGTTGAGCAAGCACCTGGCCCTGGGCTGGCGCGTTCAGCGACACCAGCCCATCGGCCTGAATCCGCGCGCCGCCCGTGGTGGCCCGCAGCGCCGAGCGGCGCTCGTCGGCCAGCGCCTGGGCCTGGCGGACCTGTGCGCGGGCGGCCTCCAGCCGTGCCTGAGGGATCAGTCCTTCGCGAAACAGTGCCTCGTCGCGCGCCAGCTGGCGCTGCGCCAGGTCGAGCTGGCTCCCGCTCTGCAGCACATCACGCTGCAACTCCTGTGACTGGGTGCTGCGCAGGCGCACCAGCACCTGGCCCGACCGCACCGTGTCGCCCACGCTCACGGTCAGTGCCTCGATCAGACCCGCCGCGGGTGCCGCCACCACGCGCTGCTGTGCAGGCGGAATGACGATTTCGCCGGGATACTCCTGCCAGGCGCCGGTACTGGGCTGGGCAGCGGCCAGCACGATGCCCAGGCGCCCACGTTGCGTGACAGACACAGGCTCGGTCAGCGGGCCGGCCGTCACGGCCAGGGGCAACGCCAGAAGCCCGGTCAGGCACAGAAGGCGGACCTGCCCGAAAAACCGGACGGCTGCCCGGGCAGGGCGGGGGAGCAGGGACGGAGCGGTGGGCAGCATGGGGCACAGTCGAGACAAGGCGATCCAGCATGCACCGCGCAGCTGAACCAGGCCTGAAGACCGAGCGGGATGCCCAGTGATATGGTTCCAGGATGACCCGTGCGGCCGTGTTCGCCGCACCCTGCCGGAGCCCGTGTCATGCGCCTGTTGTTGCTGGAAGACGATGCCATCCTGGGCGAAGGCCTGCGGGATTTCCTGCGCGCGGAAGGACACCTTGTCGACTGGGTGACCCGTCTCCTGGATGCCCGCGCGCTGCTGGGCGAGCCTTATGACGCACTGCTGGTGGACTGGCAGCTGCCCGACGGCTCGGGGCTCGACCTGGTGCGCCGTCTGCGTCGCGAAGGCGACGGCCGACCGATCCTCATGCTCACCGCGCGTGACCTCCTGAAAGACCGGCTGGAAGGCCTCGACTCAGGGGCAGACGACTACCTGATCAAGCCGTTCGAGCCCGAAGAGCTCGTGGCCCGCCTCCACGCCGTGCGCCGCCGCAGCGTGGGAGCACCCAGCGGGATCGTCCGCCTCGGTGACATCGAGGTCGATCTGGCGGGATGCACCGTGTGGCGCCTGCACGGTGAGTGCGACCGCCAGCGGGTGGAGTTGACTGCGCGTGAATGGGCCGTGCTCGAAGCCCTGGTCGCCCGGGCGGGGCGGCTGGTCTCCAAGGCCGACCTGGAGGGCCTCATCCTGGGCCTGGAGCGCGACGTGACCAGCAATGTGCTCGAGGTCTACATCGGGAACCTGCGTCGCAAGCTCGGCCGCAGCCTCATCGACACCGTGCGCGGGCTGGGCTACCGCATCGACACCGGTGCGGCCGGATGACGACTCCTGCGCTGCCTTCGATGCGTGCCCGGCTCTCGCGGGTCGTGCTGACGCTGTCCCTTGTGTGGGGTGTGCTCATGGCGTTTGCGGTGGGCCTGATGCTGCACCGCGCGCTCGACTTGCTGCTCGACCAGGGCCTGCAGGAGTCGGCCGAGATCCTGTACGGCCTGGCGCAGGTGGCTGGCGAGGACGTGCACCGAGGCATGGGCATGTTGCCTGCACCGCCGCATGACGAGGGCCTGGTCTGGCAGCGCGTTTCGGCGGGCGGGCAGGTCCAGCTGCGTTCACACAAGGCGCCGCTCGTCCCGCTGAGCAAGCGCCTGGACAAGGGCTTCACGGACGAAGGGCCCTGGCGCGTCTACACGCTGCCGTTCCCTGGCCAGCAGGGCAGGCTGCTCGTGGCGCAGCCGGAAGCCCATCGGGATCACACGCAGTGGACCACGCTGGCGGGCACGCTCGGCCTGGCCCTGCTGGTAGGACTGACGTCCGTGCTGTGGCTCAACCGGCGTCTTCAGTGGGAGTTGGAGCCGCTGCAGGCCCTGTCGGCTGCCGTGGCGCGCTACAACCCGCTCGAAGCCGGGGGGGCGCGGGCCCTGCCCGAACCCCCGCGGGCCGAACTGGTGCCCATGGCGCACGCCATTGCCGACCTGGGCCAACGCCTGGCGGCCCGGGTCGACCACGAGCGTGCGTTTGCGGCGCACGCTGCCCACGCCTTGCGCACGCCACTCGCCGGCATGGACGCGCAACTGGCTGTGGCCTTGCGTGAGGCGCCCGAGCACCTGCGGCCGCGGCTGACCCAGACCCGCGAAGCCGCCACCCGGCTGCGCACCGTGGTCACTGCCTTGATCAGCCTGTTTCGGGCCAGCGGCGAGCTGCGCCGTCAGCCGATCGAACTCGCGTCGCTCATGGCCCGACTGCCCGTGCGCGGGGTGCAGGTCACGGTGGCACCCGACGCGAGGGTGGAGGCCGATCCCGACCTGCTGTCCGCCGCCCTGATGAACCTGCTGGACAACGCGGCCCGCCATCAATCCACGCAGGTCGAGGTTACCGTACGGCGGGAGAGCGGGGACGGCGCCTGTTGTCTTGTGCTGCGAGACAACGGCACCGGCATCACGCCCGAGCGGCTGGCTGCGGTGAACGCCGCGCTGGCGTCCGGGCAGGGCGGCGACGTGCTGGGCCTGGGCCTCACGCTGGCAGAGCAGGTGGCGCGTCTGCATGGCGGCCGTCTGGCCCTGCACGCGCACGCGGCAGAACCCGGCCCCAACGCAAGCGGTGTGAGCGTCGAACTCTGGCTGGGCCCGCTCAGGCCATCAGGGCCAGCACCCGATCCAGCCCACCTTCGTTGATCGCCACCATGGCCTGCTCACGCACCTTGGGCTTGGCGTGGTAGGCGACGCTGAGGCCCGAGACGCCCATCATCGGCAGGTCATTGGCGCCGTCGCCCACGGCAATCGACTGCTTGGGGTCACAGCCGATGCGGGCGCACAAAGCCAGCAGGTGCTGCTTCTTGGCCTCGCCGTCGACGATGTCGCCCAGCACGCGACCCGTCAGCAGGCCACCTTCGACCTCCAGCGTGTTCGAGTGCGCCTCGTGCATGCCCAGGCGCGCCTTCACGCGGTCGGCAAAGAAGGTGAAGCCGCCAGACACGAGCAGGGTCTGCAGGCCGGCTGCCTTGGCCGCGTCGATCAGCTCTGGCGCGCCGGGGTTGATCTTCAGGCGCTGGTCGTACACGCCCTGCAGGGCCTCGGCCGGCACGCCCTTGAGCAGGGCCACGCGGCGGCGCAGGCTGTCCTTGAAATCGGTGATCTCGCCACGCATGGCGGCCTCCGTGATCGCAGCCACCTCGGCCTTCTTGCCCACCGCGTCGGCAATCTCGTCGATGCACTCGATGCTGATCAGGGTCGAATCCATGTCGAAGGCAATCGCCTTGAAATCAGCCAGTTTCAGCGGCGGGGCGATGTGCTGGATGACGAGACCGGGGGCGAATTCGATGGCAGGCATGGACAGGGCGGTGGCAATGCGGACAATCCACGATTATCCCCGGAGAGCGCCCATGCCGACCCCATCGTCCCGCCCTGTTCCGCCCGCATCCCGACGTCGCGAAGCCTTCGCGCACGACATGCTGGCGCGGATGGCCGATCTGGGTGACGTGCAGGCCCGGCCCATGTTCGGCGGCCATGGCCTGTTCCGCCACGGCCTGATGTTCGCGGTCACGATGAACGACCGGCTTTACTTCAAGACCGATGCCCTGTCGGCGCCGGCGTTCGAGCAGCACGGGCTGCAGCCCTTTCGCTACACCGATCGTCACGGTCGCGAGGGCGCGCTGCGCTACCACGAGGCCCCCGCCGAGGTCTACGAAGACCCGCAGGCCATGCACCGCTGGGCCACGCTCGGCTGGGAGACCGCCTTGCGTGCGCAGGCCAAGCCTTCACGCTCGCGCACGGCGGCGCACAAAGAAAGCGCACCCGTAAAGGCCCCGGCCGCGCTGACCGACCTGCCCAACCTCGGCCCGGCCAGTGCCGCCATGCTGGACAAGGCGGGCATTCGCACGGTGGCCGCGCTGCGGCGCCTGGGCTCGGTGCGGGCCTTTGTGCGCGCCCGTGCAGCTTGCCCGGGTGCCAGCCTCAATCTCCTCTGGGCCCTGGAAGGCGCGCTCACGGGTCGCCCCTGGCAGGCGGTGGCCGCGGAAGACCGCGCTGCGCTGTTGATGGCCCTGGAGGACGCGCGGGGCAACGGCCTTCCTGACGTTGAATGATCCTGTTGGTGATACAACGCAGCCCTGGACCGCAGTACAACCAGGAGACAGACACCATGCCCCGTTCCCTCGGCGCCATGCCGCGCCTTGCCTTGCTTGCTTTGCTTACCCTCGCGGCCGTTGCGCCGGCGCACGCTGCAGAGCCGTCTGCGCCCGCCAGCGCACGCGGCGTGGCGTATGTGAGTCACCAGGATGCCGGCATCGCCGTGATCGACCTCGACACCTTCCAACTCCGCGCCGAGCTCGCGGTCGAGGGGCAGGGGGCCCGTGGCATCGGTCTCACGGAAGACGGGCAGAAGCTGGTTGTCGCCGTGCGGGAGTCTGGCGATGTCCAGATCATCGACATCGCCAGCAAGATGGTCGTGCAGCGCATCCACGTCGGCAAGAACCCGGAGTTCGTTCGGGTGCGTGGCGATCTGGCCTTCGTGTCGTACGAGCCCTCGTCGACGGGCAAGCCGCCCAAGCCCGGCGCCCATGGCGCGAGCAGGGCCGATGACGATGGCGACGAAGAACCCGCGCGTGTTGCGGTCATCGACCTCAAGCAGCGCAAGGTGCTGCGCCACATCGTGTGCGGCGCCGAGACCGAGGGCATCGAGATCACGCCGGATGGCCGCCGCATCGTGGTGACGAACGAGGCCGACCACACGCTGACCCTGCACGACGTGCGCACGGGCAAGCGCCTGAAGACGGTCGACACCAAGCGCTACGGCGTGCGCCCGCGCGGCATCAAGCTTTCGCCCGACGGCCAGACCTTTGTCGCCACGCTCGAATTCGCCAACAAGCTGCTGGTGCTGGACCGCGACCTCAAGCCCCTGCACACGGTGGACACGGGCGCCTCGCCATACGGTGTGGCCTTCGACAGCACGGGCAAGCACGTGCTGGTGGCCGCGGCGCGCGACCAGAAGCTGCAGGTGTTCGACGCCCGCAGTTTCGACAAGGTGGCCGAGGTGCCGGTCGGCGAGCGCTGCTGGCACTTCAGCTTCACGCCCGACGAGCGTCAGGTGCTGGTCACCTGTGGCCGCTCGAAGGAAACCCTGGTGGTCGATACCGCCAGCTGGCAGGTTGCGCAAAAGCTGCCCACACAGGGCCTGTCCTGGGGCGTGCTGACCTGGCCCCGCGCCATGGGCAGCCTGGACCAGCGCTGATCAGGCCTTGATCGGCTGCCCCAGGGCCCGCAGCAGGTCGCGCACGTACTGCGCGCGGTCCTTCGGGTCCTTCAGTTCCTTCTCGATGCGCAGCTTGTCGTTGCCCGCCAGCTTGATGTGGCGGTTCTTCTGCACCAGCTCGATGATGCGCATGGGCTCGACCGGCGGGTTCGGCCGGAAGGTGATGTTGATCACGCCGGGCGCCGCGTCGATCTTGATCACGCCATAGGGCTTGGACTGCACGCGCAGCTTGTGCGTGTCGAACAGCGCCTGCGCCTGCGGTGGCAACTTGCCGAAGCGGTCGACGATCTCCTCCAGCATGGTCTCGATCTTCTCGAGCGAGTCGGCTGTGGCCAGGCGCTTGTACAGGCTCAGGCGCACATGCACGTCGCCGCAGAAGGCGTCGGGCAGCAGCGCAGGCGCGTGCAGGTTCACATCGGTGTTGCTGCCGAACATGCCTAGCGGCGACAGCAGGTCGGGCTCCTTGCCCGCCTTCAGCGACTTCACCGCCTCGGCCAGCATCTCGTTGTAGAGCTGGAAACCCACCTCCATCATGTTGCCGCTCTGGCTGTCGCCCAGCACCTCGCCAGCGCCGCGTATTTCCAGGTCGTGCATGGCCAGGTAAAAGCCTGAGCCCAGCTCTTCCATGTTCTGGATGGCGTCCAGGCGCTGCGCGGCCTGCTTGGTCAGGCCTTCCACATCGGGCACCAGCAGGTAGGCATAGGCCTGGTGGTGCGAGCGGCCCACGCGCCCGCGCAGCTGGTGCAACTGCGCCAGGCCGAACTTGTCGGCCCGCGTGATCACGATGGTGTTGGCGCTCGGCACGTCGATGCCGGTCTCGATGATGGTCGAGCACAGCAGCACATTGAAGCGCTGGGCCACGAAGTCGCGCATCACGCGCTCCAGCTCGCGCTCGGGCATCTGGCCGTGGGCGATGCCGATGCGCGCCTCGGGCAGCAGCTCGACCAGCTTGTCGCGCCGGTTCTCGATGGTCTCCACCTCGTTGTGCAGGAAGTAGACCTGGCCGCCGCGCTTCAACTCGCGCAGCACCGCCTCGCGGATCGTGTTGCTGCTTTCACTGCGCACAAAGGTCTTGATCGCCAGACGCCGCTGCGGCGCGGTGGCGATCACGCTCAGGTCGCGCAGGCCTTCCATCGCCATGCCCAGCGTCCGCGGGATCGGCGTCGCCGTCAGCGTCAGCACGTCGATGTCTGCGCGCATGGCCTTGATGGCCTCCTTGTGGCGCACACCGAAACGGTGTTCCTCGTCGATGATGAGCAGGCCCAGGCGCTTGAACTTGACGGACTCGCTCAGCAGCTTGTGCGTGCCCACGATGATGTCGATCGAGCCGTCTTCCAGCCCCTGCATCGCCGCCTTGATCTCCTTGGCCGAGCGGAAGCGCGACATCTCGGCCACTTTCACCGGCCACTGCGAGAAGCGGTCCGAGATGTTCTGGTAGTGCTGCTCGGCCAGCAGCGTGGTGGGTGCCAGCAGCGCCACCTGCTTGCCGCCGGTCACGGCCACGAAGGCCGCCCGCAGCGCCACCTCGGTCTTGCCGAAGCCCACGTCGCCACACACCAGGCGGTCCATCGGCCGCGGGCTGATCATGTCCTGCACGACCGCGTGGATGGCCGCACGCTGATCGGGCGTTTCCTCGAAGCCGAAGCTGGCCGCAAAGGCCTCGTAATCCTGCGCCGAGAAGCGGAAGGCAAAGCCCTCGCGCGCCGCACGCCGCGCGTACAGGTTCAGCAACTCGGCCGCGGTGTCGCGCACCTGCTCGGCGGCCTTGCGCTTGGCCTTGTCCCACTGCGGCGAGCCCAGCTTGTGGAGCGGCGCTTCTTCCGCGCTCACGCCGGTGTAGCGGCTGATCAGGTGCAGCTGCGACACGGGGACGTACAGCGTGGCCTTGTCGGCGTACTCCAGGTGCAGGAACTCGGAAGGGCCGTCGCCCAGGTCCAGGTTGATCAGACCCTGGTAGCGCCCGATGCCGTGGTTGCTGTGCACCACTGGGTCGCCCACGTTCAGCTCGCTCAGGTCCTTGATCAGCGAGTCGACGTCGGTGGCCTGCTCGTTCTTCTTGCGCCGGCGCGTGGTCGGCGTCGCGTCGAACAGCTCCGTCTCGGTGACGAAGTGCAGTGCCCGTTCGCCGTCCTGCCAGATGAAGCCCGCAGCCAGCGGCGCCGCCGTGATTGCATGGCGGTGGTCGCTCTCGGCAAAGGCCTGCAGCGTGTCCAGCGAGGGCAGGTTGATGCGGTGGTCGCGCAGCAACTCCATCAGGCTCTCGCGTCGGCCGGCGCTTTCGGCCACCACCAGCACGCGCGCCGCCGTCTTGTCGATGTGCGATTCGAGCTTGTTCAGCGGGTCCTGCCCGCCGCGCGTCACGGCCAGATCGGGCAGCGGGCGCGCCCAGTCCACCGGCTCGCTGCCGCGCACCACCAGCGTCGCGTGCACATTGGCCAGCGTGAAGAAGTCCTCCACCTTCAGGTACAGGTCTTCCGGCGGCAGGATGGGGCGTTCCGGGTCGTGCTGCAGGAAGCGGTGGCGCTCCTTGGTCTCCGTCCAGAAGCGGCGCAGCGCCTCGTCGATGTCACCGTGCAGCACCAGGGCCGCCTGCTCGCCCAGGTGGCCGAAGAAGGTCGCCGTCTCATCGAAGAACAGCGGCAGGTAGTACTCGATGCCGGCCGTGGCCACGCCATTGCCGATGTCCTTGTAGATGCGGGACTTGGTCGGGTCGCCCTCGATGCGCTCGCGCCAGCGGTTGCGGAACGCGCCGCGCGCCGCCTCGTCCATCGGGAACTCGCGGCCCGGCAGCAAACGCACCTCGGGCACGGGATACAGGCTGCGCTGCGTGTCCGGGTCGAAGGTGCGGATCGAATCAACCTCGTCACCGAACAGGTCCACGCGATACGGCACGGGCGAGCCCATTGGGTACAGGTCGATCAGGCCGCCGCGCACCGCGTACTCGCCTGGCGACACGACCTGGCTCACGTGGTTGTAGCCCGCCAGCGTCAGCTGCGACTTCAGCGCGGCCTCGTCCAGCTTCTGCTTCTGCTTGAAGTGGAAGGTGTAGGCGGCGAGGAAGGAGGGCGGCGCCAGGCGCGTCAGCGCGGTGGTGGCCGGCAGCAGCACCACATCGACGCCGGTCTCGGCACCCACGCCCTGCTGGATCTTCCACAGCGTGGCCAGCCGTTCCGAGATCAGATCCTGGTGTGGCGAGAAGGTGTCATAGGGCAGCGTTTCCCAGTCGGGGAACACGCTGCAGCGCAGCTCGGGCGCGAAGAACGCCATCTCGTCGAGCAGACGCTGCGTGTCGGCCGGATCGGCCGTGATCACGCACGTCAGCTGGCGCTGCGCCTTGCGCCCCTGGGCGTACTGCGCCAGCAACAGCGCGTCGGCAGAGCCGGGCGGGCGGGGCAGGGTGTAGCGTTTGCCGGGGGCGATGGAGGGCAGGGGCAGCTTGGGCAACATGGCGCGCAACAATGACAAAGCGCCCGAACCGAAGGCGGTGCGGGCGTGATGTGGTGATTCTAGGCCGCCAGATTGATGTCCCGCGATGCCGCGGCCATGGCCCGGGGCGTGTCCCGTGTTTGACGCGGCCCGTGGCGCGCGCGGCCCCGGCGCCTTCTTCCGGGACAATGCGGGCATGTTTGCCGTGACACCCGATCCGACCTTCCGCCCTCGCTGTTTTGCCATCGTCCCCTGTGCCGGGGTGGGAGAGCGTGCCGCGGCCGGTGGGCCCAAGCAATACCACCCGGTGGCCGGGCAGGCCCTGGTGGCGCACACCCTGTCGGCGCTCGCCCGCGTGGCCCGGCTCGATGCCACGCTTGTCGTGCTGTCGCCGTCGGACGAACAGTTCGAGCGCCACGCCCCCGACTTTCGCGGCGAGCGCGCGTGGGTTGCGCGTGTCGGTGGCGCGACGCGGGCGGACAGCGTGCTCAACGGCATGGCCGAACTGGTGGCCCGCGGTGCCCAGCCGCACGACTGGGTGCTGGTGCACGACGCGGCGCGCTGCCTGATCGAGCCGGCCTGGGTTGATCAGCTGATCACCGAATGCGAGGACGACGAGGTTGGCGGCCTGCTGGCCCTGCCGCTGGCCGACACCCTCAAGGCCGGTGCACCGGGACCGGATGGCGAGGTGCGAGCCACGACCACGGTCGACCGCCGTGGCAAGTGGGCCGCTCAGACACCACAGGTGTTCCGACTTGGCCTGCTGCAACCCGCCTTGCGCCATGCGCTGGCTGACCCGGCGTCCGCTGCAACCATCACCGACGAGGCCAGCGCCATCGAAGCCCTGGGCCACCAACCGCGGCTGGTGGTGGGCAATTACGAAAACATCAAGGTGACGTGGCCTGGCGATTTCGCCCTGGCCGAGCGCCTGCTGCGCACACGGACCTGAAGCCCGCGCAGCGGGAGCGTGTTACCAGGAGACTTCCTGCTCAGGGGTGGCCTTGATGCGGTGGATCGACAGGTCGGCGCCTTCGAATTCCTCTTCCTGGCTCAGACGCAGGCCGGCCACCTTGTTCAGAATGCTGTAGACCAGGCCCCCGGTCACCAGGGCGCACAGCACTACGATGACCGTGCCCAGCACCTGGGTCCCCAGGTTCACGCCACCGATGCCACCCAGCGCTTGCTGGCCAAAGATGCCGGCTGCGATCCCGCCCCAGGCCCCGCACAGCCCGTGCAGCGGCCACACGCCCAGCACATCGTCGATCTTCCAGCGGTTCTGCACCAGCGTGAACATCACCACGAAGATGGCGCCGGCGATGGCGCCCACCACCAGTGCACCGGCCGGATGCATGATGTCCGAGCCCGCACACACGGCCACCAGGCCCGCCAGCGGGCCGTTGTAGGCAAAGCCCGGGTCGTTCTTGCCCATCAGCACCGCCACGAGCGTGCCGCCGACCAGGGCCATCAGCGAGTTCACCGCCACCAGGCCCGAGATCTTGTCGATCGTCTGTGCGCTCATCACATTGAAGCCGAACCAGCCCACAGCCAGGATCCAAGAGCCGAGTGCCAGGAAGGGGATGCTCGACGGTGGGTGCGCCGACATCGCGCCATCCTTGCGATAGCGGTTGCGGCGCGCGCCCAGAATCAGCACGGCCGGCAGTGCGATCCAGCCACCGAACGCATGCACCACCACCGAGCCTGCGAAGTCGTGCATTGGCGCGCCCGTCACCGACTGCAACCAGTCTTCAAAGCCGAAGCGGTTGTTCCACACGGCGCCCTCCACCAGCGGGTAGGCCAGTCCCACGATCACGGCGGTGGCCATCAGTTGGGGGCCAAATTTGGCTCGCTCGGCAATGCCGCCCGAGATGATGGCGGGAATGGCCGCTGCAAAGGTCAGCAGGAAGAAGAACTTCACCAGCGCATAGCCATTGTTCTGTGCCAGCGTGCCGGCCCCGACCATGAAGTCCACACCGTAGGCCACGGTGTAGCCCACGAAAAAGTACACCAGCGTCGACACACAGAAATCCACCAGGATCTTGACCAGGGCGTTGACCTGGTTCTTGTGGCGAACCGTGCCCAGTTCCAGAAAGGCGAAGCCCGCGTGCATCGCCAGCACCATCACGGCGCCCAGAAGAATGAACAGCGCGTCCGCGCCTTGTTTGAGTTGCTCCATGCTCGGCTTTCACGAAAGAACGCGATGGCGCACTGAGCTGGTGACGAGTGCGCCATCTTGGGTTGATGCGCACCAATTGCAAGCAAGAGAAGAGCCAGAACGAGGCAGGCGTGCGCGCCGGTGGTGCGTCGGCTCTCGCACATTTATGGTGCTTTAAATGGTGCGTGCCGTGCACTTCATTGGTGCGGAATGCGAGGCTGCAGGGCCCGCGTGACGGGTGACAATGCCAGTCTTGCAGACTCCGAAGAGCGCATCCGAAATGAACCTGCCCCCTCTGCGCGTGGGCGAAGGCTGGGACACCCACGCCCTCGTCTCGGGTCGCCCGCTCATCCTGGGCGGCGTCACCATTCCGCACACCCACGGCCTGCTCGGTCACTCCGACGCCGACGCACTGCTTCACGCCATCACCGATGCCCTGCTCGGCGCGGCTGGCCTGGGCGACATCGGCCGCCACTTCCCCGACACCGATCCGCAATTCAAGGGCGCCGATTCCGTCGTGCTGCTCACGGAGGCTGCCCGCCGTGTGGCCGAGGCCGGCTGGGGCATCGTCAACGTCGACAGCACCATCGTGGCCCAGGCGCCCAAGATGGCGCCGCACATCCCGGCCATGCGCACGCGCGTCGCGAGCGCCCTCGGGCTGGCCGAGGACGCTGTCAACGTGAAGGCCAAGACAGCCGAGAAGATGGGGCCGGTGGGCGAGGGCCGCGCCATTGAAACGCGGGCCGTCTGCCTGCTCTACCGGCGTTGAGCCTCAGGGCGCGCGGCGCAGCTTGATGTGCGCCACCAGCCCGCCGCCCGGCGCGTTGGCCAGCTCCAGCGCGCCACCCATGCGCTGCAGGGCTTTGTCCACGATGGCCAGCCCCAGCCCCGCGCCGGTGGCTGCCGTGCGGGCCGCATCCCCGCGGAAGAAGGGCGTGGTCAGTGCAGCGAGCTTCTCGGGCGCCACGCCCGGGCCATGGTCCCGCACGCTCAGAATCACCCACGAGCCCGAGCGCGTGTAGCTCACGTCCACATTCGTCACGCCCGTGTAGGTGTTGCGTCCGTAGCGCCGCGCGTTCTCGAACAGGTTCATCAGCACGCGGCTGAGTTCGGTCTCGTCGGCCATGACGCGCGTGTCGATCGGCAGCTTGGCCGTGATGCGGATGCGCTTGGTGTCCCGGAACTGGCTGATCGCCTTGTCCACCACCGACGAGACGTGCACCGGCACCAGCTCGACCTCGCCGGGGCGGGCATAGTCCATGAACTTGTCGATGATGGCGTCGAGCTGGTCGATGTCGGCCGCGATGTTGCGCTTGGCTTCCTCGTCCACCACGCTCATCTCGGCCTCCAGCCGCAACCGTGCCAGCGGGGTGCGCAGGTCATGCGAGATCCCCGCCAGCATCACCGCCCGGTCTTCCTCCACCTTAGCCAACTCGCGCGCCATGCGGTTGAAGCCCTGGTTCACCTCGCGGATCTCGCGGGTGATCATCGACTCGTCCAGCACCGAGTCGTACTCGCCCTCGCGGATACGACTGGCTGCAAACGACAACTCCTTCAGCGGCTGGTTGATCAGTCGAGCGATCACCGCGGATCCCAACAGCGTGGCCAGCAGCGCAATGCCCACCCAGACGAACCAAGTCTTGCCCGTCAGCGGCACGATGCGGTTGGCATCGGCCTGCAGCCAATAGTTGTCTCGCTCGATCTGGAAGCCCACCCACAGGCCGGCCTTGCCATTCACCGCGCTGGCCACCACGGTGCTCGGCCCCAGGCGCGAGCGCAGCTCCTGCCCGATCGTCCGCGTGAAGCGGTTCACCTCGAAAGGCTCATAGCGGTCGGTCGGCTCCCTTGGTTTGAGCACGATCGCTTCCTGGTCGAAGAGCGTCTTGACCAGCGTGACGCGGTTGATGCTGTCTGCGTAGCGCAACGCCGCCCGCGACAGGTTGACCAGGCTGGCCACCTGCTGGGCGGCCTGCACCGACCGGGGCTCGAACTCGAGCGCCCGGAAGGTCTGAACCCAGGCCACGATGCCGGCGGTCAGCAGCAGGCCCAGGAGGATGAAGGTCCGCCAGAACAAGCTGAGGGCAAACCGTTTGCGCGCCATCGATCAGGATCCGCCGTCCGGCACGAACACGTAGCCGACTCCCCACACCGTCTGGATGTAGCGCGGCTGGGCCGGGTCGGGCTCGATCATCTTGCGCAGACGCGAGATCTGCACGTCCAGGCTGCGGTCGAAGGGCTCGAACTCGCGGCCGCGGGCCAGCTGGGCGAGCTTGTCGCGCGACAGCGGCTGACGAGGATGACGCACCAGGGCCTTCAGCATCGAGAACTCGCCCGTCGTCAACGCGATCGGCTCGCCTTCCTTGCTCAAGCGGCGCAGGGCCAGATCGAACTCGAACGGGCCGAACTGCACGGTCTGCGCTTCCTTCGCGGGTGCCCCAGGTGCCTCCTGGGCAGGGCGACGGCGCAGCACGGCGTGGATGCGGGCCAGCAATTCGCGCGGATTGAAGGGCTTGGGCAGGTAGTCGTCGGCGCCCACTTCGAGGCCGACGATGCGGTCCACGTCCTCGACCTTGGCCGTCAACATGATGATCGGCGTCACGTCGTTCGCGGCCCGCAGGCGGCGGCAGATCGACAGGCCGTCCTCGCCGGGCAGCATCAGATCGAGCACGATCAGGTCGACCGTCTCGC
Source organism: uncultured Aquabacterium sp. (assembly GCF_947366995.1). GTDB lineage: Bacteria > Pseudomonadota > Gammaproteobacteria > Burkholderiales > Burkholderiaceae_C > Aquabacterium. The sequence goes on from NZ_CANBCC010000073.1 coordinate 15,703, forward strand.
GGGTCAGCAGGCGGTTGAGCGCCTTCGCGTCTTCGGCCAGCAGGACCTCGAACCCCTCCTGGCTGAGGTAGCGGCGCAGCAGGTCGCGGATGCGGGCGTCGTCGTCCACGACCAGGATGCGGTCGGGACGCTGGTTGGTAGGCGTCGTGCTCATCTCTGCTTTCCTCGTATTTGTAACAGAGGCGGATTGTGGACAGGTTCCGGCGTGCAAAAACGCCGGTCTGACCAGCTGTTACAAATCTTGCGGGTCTGGCGGGCTTGCGTCAAGCGGGTTTCGATTGCATCGAAGGGGGTCGTCCGGATGCCACGGAGGTGCGTTGTATAAGCATGCAAACCACTTCTCAAAGGGACTGTTCGCCCATGCAAGCCACCCATCGCGCTCTGTCATCCCGCCGTGCAGCGGCTGCCTTGGCCGTCACGGCCGCCACCCTGGCCGGCCTGCCCGCCATCGCCGCCGAGCCCGTGCGCGACAACGTCGTCAGCTTCAGCACCACCGCCACCCGCGAACTCGTTCAGGACCTGATCCAGATCACCCTGCAAGCCCGGCAGGAGGGCGCGGTGGCGGCTGAGGTCCAGGCCCAGCTCAAGCAGCAGCTGGAAGGCGCGCTGGCCGAGGCGCGCAAGGCGGCGGTGCCGGGTGGCATGGACGTACGCACGGGTGGCTTCCATCTCTCACCGCGCTACACGAACAACGGGCGCGTCAACGGCTGGCAGGGACAGGCGCAGCTGGTGCTGGAGGGCACCGACATGGCGCGCATCAGCCAGACGGCCGGCAGGCTCAACGCCTTGCAGATCACCAGCGTGTCGTATGGCCTGTCCCGTGCGCTGCGCGAGTCGCAGGAGAGCGAGCTCACCAGCCAGGCAATCGCCCGGTTTCGTGAGCGCGCCCAGCGGATCGCAGCCGATTTCGGGCAGCGGGGCTTCTCGCTCGGAGAGGTGAGCGTGTCGTCCACCGATCCCGGCTTCGAAGGGCGTCCCGTCCTCATGGCGGCACGGGCCAAGACCATGGAAATGATGGCCGACGCACCGGTGCCGGTTGAACCCGGCAAGGGCACGCTGTCGGTGACCGTCAGCGGTCAGGTCCGGCTGACTCCTTGAGTCGGTCGTGGGCGGTGCGCTCCAGCCACTGCCCGCCCACCAGCACCTCGTGCGGCAGGAACTGCGCCTTGTAGGCCATCTTCTGGCTCGCCTCGATCCAGTAGCCCAGGTACAGATAGGGCAGGCCCAGGTGCGCGGCCTGCCTGATCTGCCACAGCACGTTGTAGGTGCCAAAACTGGCCCGCGCTTCCGGCTCATAAAACGTGTAGACCGCCGACAGCCCGTCATTCAGGATGTCGAGGATCGACACCATCTTCAGTTTGCCCTGCGTCTCGCCGGGGCGGGCAGGTTCCCGGAACTCGACCAGGCGCGAGTTCACCCTGCTTTGCAGCAGGAACTGCGTGTACTGATCGACTGAATCGTGGTCCATGCCGCCGCCGCGGTGTCGACCAGCTTGGTAGCGCAGGTACATCTGGTAGTGCTCGGGCACGAAGCACAGGCGCAGCACCCGGGCCTCCAGGTGTTCGTGCGCACGCCAGGCGCGCCGCTGGCTCCGGTTCGGCTCGAAGTCGGCCACTGGCACCCGCAGGGGGATGCACGCACGGCAGCCATCGCAGTGCGGCCGGTACGTGAACATGCCGCTGCGCCGGAATCCGTTGGCCACCAGGCCCGAATACACGTCGGCATTGATGAGGTGGCTCGGCGTTGCCACCTGCGAACGTGCGCCTTTGCCCTCCAGGTAACTGCAAGGGTAGGGCGCGGTGGCGTAGAACTGCAGAGACGCCAGGGGCAGGTCTTTGAGATGGGTCACAGGCCGTCCAGTTCTGACCAGAGCGAATCATCATAGGCCCAGGCTGGCGGCGGTGGTTGATCGATCACGGCCTGCAAATGGGCTTCAAATGCGGGACGAGGCAAAGGCCGTGCCCCCATCGAAGCAAGGTGGGCGGTCTGCTGCTGGCAGTCGATCAGCGTGATGCCATTCGCCCGGCAGAAGCACACCAGCGCCGCCAGCGCGATCTTGGATGCGTCGCTGCGCCAGGCGAACATCGACTCGCCGTAGAACATGCGGCCGATGCTGACGCCGTACAGCCCACCGACGAGTTCGCCCTCCCACCATGTCTCAAATGAGTGGACGAAGCCGCGCCGATACCAGCCCGCGTAGGTCTGCTGAATGGCCGGCACGATCCAGGTTCCGTCCTGGCCGTCTCTCGGGGTGGCCGCGCACGCCTGGATCACCCGGTCGAATGCGGCGTCGACCCGGATGAGGCTCTCGGGCGTGTCCCGGAAGCGGCGAATCGTCTTGCGCAGCGAGCGGGACAGTTTGAACTCCGCTGGCGGCAAGACCATGCGCGGGTCGGTTGACCACCAGAGCACCGGCTGCCCGGGACTGAACCACGGAAAAATGCCCCGACGGTAGGCCGCCTCAAGGCGCGCAACACTCAACTCGTTGCCTGCAGCCAGCAGGCCGGGCGCGTCGGAATCCGGTCCCAGCGCGAGGCGGGTGTCCGGGAAGGGCGTGTCGGGTTCGAGCCAGGGGATCATGCCCAGATCATAAAAAAAGCCCGATGGCGAGCCATCGGGCTTAAGGTACCTTAGAAAAGGTTCGAGAGGTACCGAGGAGACAACCTTTCAGGGAGTACCGCTTGTCCAGGGCGGTCACTCTCGGACTCAGCGTGCGCGACGAAGTTCACCGGCCAGGGCGGACGACCCTGCAAAGTTTTGTAAGGCAGGTGAACCATCGGGCCATCAGGCGGCCTTGCGCGGGGTCTTGCTGGCGGCCTGGGTGGCCTTCACGGCGGTCGAGGTCATGGCCTGGAAGTTGGCTTCGGCGACGTCAGCGGCTTGCTTGGCGGCCTTCTGGACGGTGTCGAAGGCGTTGTTGGCGGCGGCCACGGCCGACTTCACCAGCACGACGGCGTTTTCGGTGCCGGCGGGCGCGTTCTTCACAGCGTTGTCGACCACCGAGGTGAACTTCTGCTGAGCTTCGGCCACCTGGGCTTCGGCCAGCTTGCTGACTTCGGCGCTGGTGGCCGAAGCGATGTCGTACAGGTGACGGCCGTAGGCGGCGGCCTTCTCGGCCGACGGCTGCAGCAGGCTGGCGTGCAGGGCGAACAACTCCTGGGGATCCTTGGCAGCCATCACGGCCTTGGCGTGTTCGGCGGCTTCTTCCATCGAGGTCTTCGCGACCTGCAGGTTCAGTTCGACAACCTTCTCCACGCCGGCGAAAGCCTTCTGGCTCAGGTCGAACAGGGTGGCGAGGTTGGCCTTCTGGGCGGCGAGCAGTTGTTCAGCGGTCAGCATATGGATCTCCATTGAGTGGTTGAGGTGTTGCACCAAGATCAGCCTGGACTGCTTTGCTGCGTTGCAACATGATTCGAAGTATAGGCAGCTCGCCAGCGTTTGCAAGTGTTTTTTGTGCGCTGCAGCAAGCGGTGTAAGCGACTGTCAAATTCTTGACGATCCCGCTGTGTCAGATCGGCTCACCACAGGGAGCTGGGTTGCGGCGGGCGCTTCGCCTACACTTGCGCGTCGCCCGAATGTCCAACCTTGTGATCAGATCATCATGAGCCTGCTGAATGTCCCCGCCGGTGCCAAGGCACCCGACGTCTTCAACGTCATCATCGAGATCCCGGCCAACGCGGATCCGATCAAGTACGAGATCGACCACGAAACCGGCGCCGTGTTCGTCGACCGTTTCATGGGCACGGCCATGCACTACCCGTGCAACTACGGCTACGTGCCGCAGACGATCGCCGCCGACGGTGACCCCGTCGACGTGCTGGTCGTGACCCCGTTCCCCCTGCAGCCCGGCGTGGTCATTCCCTGCCGTCCGCTGGGCATCCTGAAGATGGAAGACGAGGCCGGCGGTGACTCGAAGCTGGTGGCCGTGCCGACCGAGAAGATCTGCGCCATGTACAAGGGCATCCAGAAGCTGGAAGACCTGCCCGAACTGCTGGTCCAGCAGATCAAGCATTTCTTCGAGCACTACAAGGACCTGGAGCCCGGCAAGTGGGTGAAGGTCGTGGGCTGGGATGGCATCGACGCCGCCAAGGCCGAAGTCACGACCGGTCTGGAAGCCTTCAAGAAGCAGCACTGATCGCTGTCTGCGGCGCCACTTCGGGTGGTGCCGGGCGTAAGAAAGCCGCCTTTCCGTGCGAGGGCGGCTTTTCTTTTGCGCGCGCGTCTCAAGCCAGTTGAGACATCACGCGGCGCAGCGTGTCCGCCACCTGAGCGAGCTGGCTCTCGCCGACGATGAGCGGCGGCGCGATGGCGATGTTGTCGCCCGCGGCCCGCACAAGTACGCCGGCCTCGAAGCAGCCCAGAAACACCTCGAAGGCACGACGGCCAGGCGCGGCGCCCGGCCGCGGCGCAAACTCGATGGCCGCCACCAGCCCGGTGTTGCGGATGTCCACCACGTGGGGCAGGTCACGCAGACCGTGAACCGCTTCTTCGAGCGCACCGTGCAGCCGTGTGCCGCGCGTGAGCAGGTCTTCCTCGGCGTAGGTGTCCAGCGTGGCGAGGGCTGCGGCGCAGGCCATCGGGTGGCCGGAGTAGGTGTAGCCGTGGGGCAGTTCGATGCCCGGGCC
>NZ_CANBCC010000074.1 GCF_947366995.1 uncultured Aquabacterium sp.
ACGCGAGCGCCTGCAGGGCCGCATCGCGGGCCACCCGGTGCGCCGCTTCCTGCGCGGCCCAGGCGGCAAACCGGCCGGCGCGGTCTGCCAGCTCGGCCTGCAGCTCGGCGGCCGAGGCCCGCTCGGTGATCGCCGTTTCCTGCTGCGTGGTCACGTCCACATAGACCAGCGCCAGCTCCACCTCGGGCAGGCCCAGCTCGGCGCACAGCAACGCCCCGTACACGCGCAACTGCGCCCGGTGCAGCGCCCGGTGGTTGGCGGGCTGGTCGTCCAGCCGGCCCTTGTGGGTCTTGATCTCTTCGAGGCGGCCGCGGGCGGCGTCCCAGCCGTCGGCGCGCCCGCGCACCGTCAGCGCGCCGATCGTGCCGCTCAACGGCCGTTCGGCCTGCCAGCCCGCGCCGCGCCGCGCGGCCACCAGCGCGTGGCCCTCCTGGCCTTCCTGCGCGGTGGGCGCGGGCGTGAAGCGCAGGTCCAGGTCGCCCATGCGCGCGGTGAAGGCGCACAGCGTGCGCACCGCGACGGTGTACGTCGGCGTGCCGGAAGACGCCGCGGGCGCCGTGTCGGGAGCGTGGGACATGACGGGCGCGAGTGTACAGTCGGGACAGATCCCGCTTAAGCCCCGATGCCCACGCCCCCACCGGCCCCTGCGCCGACCGATCCGACCGCCGAGCCCGCGCCCGACACGATCGAACGGGCCGTGCACGCGCTGCAGCGCCGCTGGCAGGCCCGCCTGATCGAAACTCACATCTCGTGGGTGCTTCTGGACGGCACCCACGCGTGGAAGATCAAGAAGCCCGTGCACCTGCCGTTTCTCGATGCGCGCACCACCGCCACGCGGCGCGCGCTGTGCGAGGCGGAATGCGCGCTGAACCGGAGGCTGGCACCCACCCTTTACCTTGATGTGCGCGATGTCACTGGCTCATCTGATGAGCCTGGCATCGACGGCGCAGGCCGGGTACTCTCCCCCGTGCTGCGGATGCGGCAGTTTCCGCCAGGGTGCCTGTTCACAGAGCAGGTCGCCGCCGGCACGCTGGCGGAAGCCGACATCGACCACCTGGCGCACCGGCTGGCGGCTTTTCACCTGGCGGCCCCTGTGGCCTCGGCCGAGCGCGCGTGGGGCACCGCCGAGCAGCGCGCGGCCACATTGACCGAAGTGCTTGGCAGCCTTGCGCAGGTCGATGTCGAACACACGGCCCGGGTGGCCGCACTGCAGCGCTGGGCCACCCAGGCTATTGCCACATTGCGCCCCGTGTGGCGTGCCCGGCGCGAGGCAGGTCACATCCGCGAGGGCCATGGGGACCTGCATCTGGCCAACCTCATCCGCTTGCCGGACGGCGAGGTGACGGCGTTCGACTGCATCGAGTTCGACCCGGCACTGCGCTGGATCGACCCGATCACCGACATCGCCTTTGCCGTGATGGACCTGGCGGCGCACGGGCGGGCCGACCTCGGCTGGCGGCTGCTCAACGCCTGGCTCGATGAAACGGGCGACCACGAGGGCGTGGCCGTGCTGCGTGCCGACCTGGTCTACCGGGCCATCGTGCGGGCGCTGGTGGCGCGGTTGCGCACGCCGGGCGGGCGGCTCGACGCGCCGCCCGACGGCCCAGACTACCTGGCGCTGGCCGAGCAACTGACCCACCCCGGCCGACCCACGCTCACCATCACGCACGGGCTGTCGGGCTCGGGCAAGAGCCACCAGGCGCTGCGCCTGCTGCAGACTACCGGCGCCATCCGCCTGCGAGCCGACGTCGAACGCAAGCGGCTGTTCGGCCTGCCCGCGCTGGCGCGATCCCGCGAGCATGTGCCCGGCGGCATCTACACGCCCGAAGCCACGCAGCGCACCTATGCGCACCTGATGGACCGCGCCGCCGCCCTGCTGCAAGCCGGCTGGCCCGTGATCCTGGATGCGGCCTTTCTGCGCCGGGCCGAACGTGTGGCCTGTCGCGCGCTGGCCGACCGGCATGGCGCCACCTTCCGCATCCTGCATTGCGAGGCCCCACCCGAAGTGCTGCATCAGCGCCTGGCACAGCGGGCCGCGCATGGGCAGGATCCATCCGAAGCCGATGCCAGCGTGCTGGCGCAACAGCAGGTGTGGGCCGAGCCGCTCACCGCCGACGAACAGGCCAGCGTGACCCGGCTTCCCTGAGCACCGAGCGGGCACACCGTTTGCCGCCAGAGGGACAGGAGGACACCACCATGCGATGGCAACAGGCCCTGTTCGGCGAACGTTCGCTCACCAAAGTGGCCGGTCTGTTCGTGGACCGAGCCAGTGCAGAAACCGCCGCCAGTCAGCTGGTGCAGGGGGCGGGCTTCAGCGCGCCGCAAGTGCGTCTGCTAGGCCCCGAGGTCGGCAACCTGCGCGACCGCGATCTGCTCGCGCGCCAGGTCGAGCCCGAGCAGGGTGGCATCTGGCGCACCATCCTGCGCGCCCACCTCACGCTGGGCCTGCTCGGCGGTCTGGCCGGCACGCTGCTGTTTGCAGGATGGTGGCTGTCGGGCGCAGCCGCCATCCGCAGCACCCCGTTCATGGCCTGGGTCAGCATGGCTGGCTTCGGTGCCACGTTCGGCCTGCTGGTGGGCGGCCTGCTGTCGATGCGGCCTGATCACGGGCGCGTCATCAGCCGGGTGCGCCGCGCGTTGCGCCACGGCCGATGGGCGGTGGTCGTGCACCCCGTCGGCCCCGAGCAGACGCGCCTGGCCCTGGCCCGCTTGCGGCCCATCAGCCTGCGCGTGGTCCGCAGCTTCTGACGTGGGGCACGCCGGTTGCCGGCAGGGCGGGCACGCCTTCCTTCTGCCATGCGCCCTGCCTCGAATCCCCCCACCCTGCCCGCCGGCACCGGCATCCCCAAACTGCCCGCGTGGGACAGCACCCTGGCATGGCGCGCCGACCCGTATCGCTTCCTGGGCCGCCAGGCTGCGCTGCTGGGCAGCGATGTGTTCGAGGCCCGGTTGCTGCTCCAGCCCACGTTGTGCCTGACCGGCGCCCAGGCCGCCCGATTGTTCTACGACGACACCCTGTTCCAGCGACAAGGGGCCGCGCCCCATGCCCTGGTGAGCACGCTGTTCGGCCAGGGTGGCGTGCAGGGGCTGGACCACGCGCAGCATCGTCACCGCAAGGCGCTGTTCATGGCGATCACGGCACCCGAACGCCTGCAGCGGCTCGCCGAACTGGTGCGCCGCGAATGGCTCGCCAGCCTGCACGACTGGATCCTCTCACCGCCCTTCTCTCTGTACCGGGCCTTGCAGCCCGTGCTGGCGCGCGCGGTGTGCCAGTGGGCTGGCGTGCCCCTGGCCGATGACGACCTGCCCAAACGCACCGCCCAGCTCGTGGCGCTGTTTGATGACGCGGCCGCGGGTCCTGTGGCCAACCTGCATGCGCGCTGGGCCCGTCGGCAGGCCGAGGCCTGGCTCACACCGCTGATCGAGGCGGCCCGGTCAGGACACACCCGCCTGCCCACCGACACCGCGGCCCACGCCATCAGCACCCACCGCGATCTGGAGGGCCACCTGCTACCGGCCCGCGTGGCCGCCGTGGAGCTGCTCAATGTGTTGCGGCCCACAGTGGCCGTGTCCGTCTACATGACGCTGTTGGCCCACGCGCTGCACACGCACCCGGTCTGGAAGAGCCGGCTGGCGGGGTCGGCCTCCGGGCCTGATGCCATGGGCTTCGTGCAGGAGGTGCGGCGCCACTACCCCTTCTTCCCGGCGGTGGCCGCCCGGGTGCGTGCCGATTTCGACTGGCAGGGGCTGCACTTTCAGGCCGGCCGCCGCGTGCTGCTCGATCTGTATGGCACCGACCACGACCCGCGCAGCTGGCCCGGGCCCGACACCTTCTCGCCGGAACGCTGGGCTCGCCCCACGGCCCCGTCCGGCGCCTTTGCCTTCGTGCCCCACGGTGGGGGCGATGCGAATGTGCAGCACCGCTGCCCCGGCGAAGACCTGACGGCGAGGCTCATGCTGGTGGCCCTTGACATGCTGCTGCACGTGATGCGCTTCGATCTGCCGCCACAGCACCTTGATCTGCACATGCGGCGCCTGCCGGCGCTGCCCCGCTCGGGCTTCGTGATCGAACGGGTACGCCGCATCGCCTGATCGGCCGAGGGCCATGGAGCCACTTCACGCTGGTCGATGAACGGCTCCCGTCCTATGATGTCGACCGCCCGGCATCGTCCGGGTGTTGTACCGCCCCCCCCTCATGCATCTTGCAGTTCACCACGCCGACATCGAACGGCGCGTCCGTCACCTCTGGTCGCCCATTCCGACCGCCCTGCTGCCGGCCTTCCACGCGCACCAGTTGCAGCACGCGCTGCGCTTCCTGCTGATGTGCAAACTGCTCGGGCATGCGGCGTACTTTTCGTATGTGGTGGCCGACCACCTCGCGGTGCCGGACGTGGCCCGGACCTCGCTGCTGATGCGATCGGCCTTCCTGGCAGCCACCTTGCCGGTCTGCCTGGCGCTGTTCCGCTGGTGCAAGAACGTGCGGGTGCTCGACCTGCTTCTGCCGCTGCAGGTGACGATCGCCGCCGCGCTGTGGTTCTGGCTGCTGGGGCAAAGCCGCAGCCCGCTGGTGGGCACCTACCTCTATGCGTCGGTCATCTTCATCGTGCTGGCGAACCTGGGCGTGCGGGTGCGATTCGTGCCGTCCCTCATCACCTCGCTGGCGATCACCGCGGTCATCCTGAACGGCGTGGTGCGGCTGCACCCGGAGCAGCCCGATGCCGTGATGGTGTTTGCCCTCGTCTACCTGCCGGTGCTGTTCTTCAGCGTTTACATCAGCTGGAGCAACACGTTGCAGGCGCGGCGCAACTTCCTGCGGTCGCTGCTGGACCGCGGCACGCGTGATGCGCTGGCCACCGCCAACGAGCGGCTGCAGACCCTGGCGGCCACCGATGCGCTGACCGGCATCGCCAACCGAAGGCAGTTCGATGAGCGGGCTCAGGCCTACTGGGCGGCGCGGGCACAGCAGGGCCACCACTTTGCCGTGCTGCTGGCCGACATCGACTATTTCAAGCCCTTCAACGACCAGAACGGCCACCCGGCAGGGGACGCGTGTCTGGTGCAGGTGGCGGCCATCCTGTCGGCAGCGACACGCGAAGGCGAAGCCCTGGTCGGTCGCTATGGTGGTGAAGAATTTGCAGTGTTGTTGTCCACCGACCGGCCTGCGGTGGTGCACCAGGTGGCGCAACGGCTCTGTCAGGCCGTGGCCCAGCGGCAGATGCCGCATCCCCATCGTCCCGATGGGCTCGGGATCGTGACGCTCAGCCTGGGCGGCGCCCTGTCATCGCACCCTCAGGCCACCTCGCTTGAGGCCCTGATGGCGCTGGCTGACAGCCAGCTGTACGAAGCGAAGCGCGCGGGGCGCCACACCCTGCGCATCGCCTGACCGCCCGCCAGGCCGCCCCGCAGGGCGACGTGACGGGCGGCTTCAAGCCACTCAGCGTTGCTGGTCGTTGCGGCCTTGTTGGCTGCCTTGATTGCCACTCTGGTTGCTGCCCTGGTTGCCACCCATGTTGCCGCCTTGCTGCTCGCGCTGCGAGCCCGGGATGTCCTGCTGTTGCTGGCCCGGATTCTGGCTTTGCTGCCCCGGCTGCTGCTTGCCCGGCTGGTTCTGCTGGCTTTGCTGCTTCTGACCCTGGCCCTGCTGACCTTGCTGGCCGCCTTGCTGCCCCTGGGTGTTGGTGATGTCGTTGCGATTCTCAGCCATGGTGTTTCTCCTGACATGCCGGCGAGATTGCCGGCTATGAACAGTTCGGCAAGTCGCGTTCCCGCCCTTTTGCGACGACGTACCCACCCGGGCTGCACCCGTGACGGCAAACATTGCCACCCCTTGCCGACGGGCGCCGTGCGCACAGTGAACAATGCTCGCCATGCTCGAACGCATCGTCGCCATCCTGTTCCCGCTGTTTGCCATCACCGCGCTGGGCTTCGTGGTGGGCCGGCGCCTGCGGCCCGACCTGAGTCATGCCAACAAGCTCAACATGGACGTCTTCACACCCGCCCTGGTCTTCTCCGCGATGGCGAGCAAGGACTTCCATCTGTTGAGCTTCGGCCCGCTGCTGCTGGCCGCTGCACTGCTCATCCTGGGCTCGGGCCTGGTCGCCTGGGCCGCCGCCCGCCTGACGGGCACGGCGCCGCGCACACTCGTGCCACCGATGATGTTCAACAACTCAGGCAATCTGGGCCTGCCTCTGGCCGTGCTGGCGTTCGGCGACACGGCCCTGGCGCCCGCCGTGGCCATGTTCGTGGTGGCCAACCTGTTGCACTACGGCTTCGGCACCTGGTTGCTCGACCGCGACGCGCGGCTCCTCACGATGTGGCGCACCCCCACCATCCTCGCGGCGCTGGCCGGCATCGCCGTCAGCGTCTCGGGCCTGAGCGTGTGGCCGCCCCTCTTGACCGCCATCCGCATGGTCGGCGAGATCGCCGTGCCGCTGATGCTGCTGAGCCTGGGCGTGCGTCTGGCCGCCTCGCGCATTGAGGCGGTGCGCTTCGGGCTGTTCGGTGCGGCGCTGCGCCCGGTCAGCGGCATGCTGATCGCATGGGTGCTGATTACGTTGATCCCGCTGCCGCCCATGCAGCAAGCCCTGTTGCTGGTGTTCGGCTCGCTGCCCCCGGCTGTTCTGAACTACATGTTCGCCGAACGCTATGAGCAGGAGCCGGACAAGGTGGCCTCGGTCGTGCTGATCGGCAACGTGGCGGCGCTGGTGTCGCTGCCGGTGGCCCTTGCGATCGCGCTGCGCTGAGCCCAGCGCGCTCAGTCGTTGCCGGTGGCGCTCGAGCGCATGAAGGTGTAGATGAAACCCAGGCCCACCGTGCCCCCCGTCGTGCGGCGCACCAGCGGGCTGTCTTCGTTGGCCGCGCCCGCCACGGTGTCGAGCCGGGCAAAACCGAACACACGCCAGTCGGTGCCCAGCGGGCGTGACATCGAGGCACCCAGGCGCCAGGCCACCAACCCCGGCTGGGCCCGGTAGGCCGGCCGATCGGGCAGCACCTCGCCGGGGCGCACCTCGTAGAAGGTCGATGCCAGCCGCTGATCGGCAAACACTGCGCCAACGCTCGCGCCGTACAACCACCCGCCCAGCGTCCGGCGCTCGAAGCGCAGTTCCGGCTCGAACGCCAGGCCGCGGTGCGCGGCCCCGTCGCTCAGGTCGAACACGCCCCGCACGGGCAGATCCAGGCGCCAGCGCCCACCGCCCGGCCCGGCGCCCAGAAACCACTTCAGCCGCGGGCCGAATTCGACCAGCGTGCCGAGGTCGCGCATGCCGTTGCGGGCGTCGATGTCGCGCGAGCGCGACCCGAACGATGCGGCAAAGCCGACGTCCAGTTCATAGTTCTCGGTCTTGATCGCACGCAGGCCGGCGGTTTCACGGTCGGCCCGCAGGAAACGGCCGCGGTACACGAAATACGGCAGCACCAGTCCGCGGCGAACCTGCTGCTCGGCGCCCGGGTAGGCTTGCTGCGAGACCCCGATGCCGGCCGCCCCCAGTTCCCACAGCGGCCGCAGCCCCGGCCCGGCGGGCGCATCGGCGCTGCCCGTGCCGGACACCTGTGCCGCGGTCAGCAGCGGCGCCCCACACAGAACCGTCAGGGCAGCCCAGGCCTTCAGCGGCACGGCAGGCAGTGATCGGGCAGAACGGGCAGACATGGGCGCTCCGGAAGGCTTCATCGCGACAACCTTACCCCATGCCGGGCCCCCTGTGCCCACCGTCGGCAGACAGCCCTACACTGAGGCCTTTTTCGTCATCCGTCCGATCTTTCCATGAGCGACAACCACGCTGAACGCCCCGCCCTGCCCGACCATCTGGCCGTCGATCCCCGCAGCCCGCACCACGACCGCGCCGTGCTGGCTCACGACATCGGCATCCGTTTCAACGACAAGGAGCGGCATGACGTCGAGGAATACTGCATCAGCGAAGGCTGGGTCAAGGTCGCAGCCGGCAAGACCGTGGACCGCAAGGGCCGCCCGCTGCTGATCAAGCTCAAGGGCAAGGTCGAAGTCTTCTACCGTTGACGGCCACGCTGCTGCACACCGTGCCGGTCTCTTCTTTTCCTCGCCCCCGCGTGGGCCTGCTGACCGCGCTGCTGCTCGGCGCCGTGGCGCTGTCGGGCTGCAGCGCGCTGCAACGCAACAAGCCCTACCCGCCGCAGGAGCGCTTCGCGTCCGGCGAAACCTTCTCGCGCCTGTTCGACGCCCCACCGGCAGCGGTGTGCCGCTCGGCCCGGCTGGCCCTGCTCAGCCAGGGCTACCTGGTCACGGTGAACGACCCCGCCCTGGTCGAGGGCAAGAAGAACTTCCAGCCCGATGTCGGCTCGCACATCGAGATGATGATCCGTGTGGTGTGCGTGCCCGATGGCGATGGCGCCATCAGCATGGCTTTTGCCGCCGCCGTGCAGGAGACCTACACCGTGCGCCGCGTCAGCAACTCGGCCAGCGTCGGCGTGGGCTCGGTGGGCTCGCTGTCGGTGCCGTTTGGTGAAACGAGCGAAGGCCTGACCCGGGTGGGCAGCCAGACCATCCAGCTCGGCGAGTTCTACGACCGCCTGTTCACGCTCATCAAGAGCTACATCGCGATGGACAGCGTCCCGGCCGCGGCCGCGTCCACACCGGCCACCACGCCATCACCCTGAGTCCCGCGCAGGCGCATCGGGAACACGGCTTGCCGCAGTTCCCAGACATCCTCGCCAACGCAAAAGGGCATCATCATGGAAGCCAGAGCCAAGTTCCTGGGACACCCCGTGCACCAGATGCTGATCGCCTTTCCGCTCGGGCTGCTGGGCGGGGCCGTGGCCTTTGATCTGCTGTACTGGGCGTTGGATCGGCCCGTGATGGCCGATGTGGCCTACTGGACCATGGCCGGCGGGCTGCTGGGCGGACTGGCGGCCGCGCCCTTCGGCTTCATCGACTGGCTGGCCATCCCCAAGGGCTCACGCGCGCGCCACGTCGGGCGCCTGCACGGCCTGGGTAACCTCGTGGTGATGGGGTTGTTCGCAGGCAGTTGGTGGGTACGCCATCAGCAGACTGACCACGTGGCGCTCACCGGCACCGCGCTGTCGCTGGCCGGCGTGGCCCTGGCCCTGGTGACGGCCTGGCTGGGCGGTGAACTGGTCAGCCGCCTGGGCATTGGCGTGGCGGACGTGGCCAACGTGGACGCCCGAAGCTCACTCGATGAGCGAGCCTGAACCCACAGGCGATCAATAGCCCGCCAGCAGCGCCGTCACGCGCCGGTTCATGAAGCCAGGTGACAGCTTCGACAGGAGCGCGAACACCTTGGTCTGCAGCCCCACGTGCGTGTGCACCGGCAGGTCCGCGGCACGCCCCGTGGCGAGCTTCAGCACGGCCTGCGCCACTTCATCGGCCGACAGCCGCACGCCCAGGCGCGACACCGTCTTCATCTGCGCCACATCGTTGCGCACCATGGCCGTGTCCACGAACAGCGGCAACAGGTCGACCACGCGGATGCCCTGCGAGTGCCATTCGATGTCCAGCGCCTCGGTCAGGCTGCGCACCGCCGCCTTCGTGGCCGAGTAGGACGCCAGCATCGGCTGCCCGTACAGCGCCGACGCCGAACACATGTTGATGACGCGGCTGCCGGGCGTTCGCTTCAGATAGGCGTGCGCCGCATGGCAGCCATTGAGCACGCCCTTGAGGTTGACGTCGATGACCGCATGGTGGCGCGCGATGGCGGAGCCCTCGAACGGCGCCGTGGCCGAAATCCCGGCGTTGTTGAACAGCACGTCGAGCCGCCCGCCTGCGGCCTGCCAGAAGCCCGCCAGCGCATCGGACCACGCCGCGGCATCCGCCACGTTCAGGCTCACGGCATGCGCCTGACGCTCGCCGATCTCGCGGGCCAGCGCTTGCACGGCCGCCTCGTCGACGTCACTGAGCCCGACGAACCAGCCGGCGCGTGCCAGCCGCAAGGCCGTGGCTCGCCCGATGCCCGCAGCGGCCCCGGTGATGAAGGCGGCCGGGCGGGAAGACACGGGCGAAACGGGGCTCATGCGGCACCTCCAGCTTGCAGTCGATCAAGTTGAAACCGCCTGGACAGCATCCGGTCGAGCCAGCGCACGGGCAGCCAGCGCGCCAGGAAAGGCAACAGGGTGCTCTTGGGGCCCAGGCGCACCACCGGCGGGCAATCGGGCCGCGCCAGTTGCTCCACCAGCAGGCGCGCAAAGGTGTCGGCCGGCATGGCATCGGCCTGGCTTTCCTGGGCGCGGCCCATCACCCCGGCCTTCACGGCCTGATACGGCGAGTCGGGCGCCAGGTGCACGCGGTGGGCGGCCGTGTCGCCAAAGCCCGAGCGAATGCCGCCCGGCTGCACTGTCACCACCCGCACGCCCAGCGGCTGCAGCTCCATGCGCAACGCGGTGGAGGCCGCATTGAACGCCGCCTTGCTCGCGCAATACGGGCCCGCAAACGGCGTGGTCAGCACGCCCGACACGCTGCTGATGTTGACCACCAGCCCGCGCCCGCGCGCCACCATGGCCGGGGCCACGGCGCGCGTCAGGGCCAGCGGCGCAAACACGTTCACATCGAACTGGCGCTGCCATTCTTCGGCCGGCACATCCAGCATCGGGCCCATGGCGCCATAGCCCGCGTTGTTCACCAGCGTGCCCACCCGCAGGCCCTGTTGCGCCAGATCGGCCAGCAGCGCCGTCACGGCGGCCGCGTCGGTCACGTCCAGCGTGCGCGTCATCAGGCCTTCGCGGGCCAGGTCTTCCAGCGTTTCGGCGCGGCGCGCGGTGGCGCACACACGCTGGCCCTGCTGGTGAAAGGTCCGTGCCAGGGCCTGGCCGATGCCGGATCCGCAGCCGGTGATCAGCACCACTTCGTCACTGTGCTTCATGAGGGGTTCCATCTTTTGCAGCAGCGCATTCTGCGGGCGATCGCCGCGCCTGCCAGCCGGGGCTAACGCGAAGCCGACTGCGCTGCGAGTGCCCGGCGCGACGCCACCGCCAGCACCAGCGCGAAGCCCACAACCTGAGCCAGTGCCACGCTCAATGTGGCCGTCTGCGCCACGAAGCCGATCAGCGCCGGCCCGCCCATCATCCCGAAATAACCCATGGCCGACACGAAGGCGATGCCGGCCGCCGGCGCCACACCCGGCACCTGCGCCGCCGCCACGAACAACAGCGGCACCACATTGGCCAGGCCCAGTCCCACCAGCGCGAACCCGGCCAGCGCCAGCCACAGGTTCGTGGCCAGCAAGGCCGCCGTCATCCCGAAGGCGGCCAGCAGCGCGCTCGCCCGCAACAAGCGTGGCGCCGGCAGGCGCGCCCGCACCCAGTCGCCGCCAAAGCGCCCCGCCGCCATCGCGCCGGAAAAACTCGCGTAGGCCCAGGCCGCACTGCCCTGGTCCACCTTCAGCCCGTCGCGCACATACAGCACGCTCCAGTCGTACATGGCCCCCTCGCACAACAGGCCCAGGGCCGACAGCACGCCCAGCAGCACCAGCGGCCCGTGGCCCCACTGGAACCGCGCATCACCGCCCGCGGGCGCCACGCCACGGGCCATGCGGTGCGCGCCCCATGCAGACAACGCCCAGCACGCAAGCGCCGAGACCCACAGGTGATGCTCGGCCGCCATGCCGGCCCGCAAGGCCACGGCCCCCAGCCCCGCGCCCACCAACCCGCCCGCGCTGAACAGGCCATGGAAGCCGCTCATCAACGGGCGGCCCGCCTGCTGCTCGATGTCGTTGGCGACCACGTTCATCGCCACGTCGAAGGTGCTGGACACCAGCCCGAACGCGAACAGCAGCGCCAGCACCCAGGCAAAGTCCTGCCCCAGCAGCAGGGCGGCAACGGCCCACGCCCCGGTCGCCCCACCCACGAACAACACGCGCCGCGGGCCGAAGCGGGCAATCACCCGGCCCGCCTGCGTGAGGCCCACGCACGCGCCCAGCCCGGTGGCCAGCATGGCCATGCCCAGAGCCTGTTCGCCCACGCCGTAATGGGCCTTCACCGTCGGGATGTGGACACCCCAGGTGGCGAACAGCGCGCCTGCGGCAAAGAACAGCGCCCGCACGCCGGCTGGTGCGCCATGGGGCAGATCCGGTGTCGCCTGGGTCATCGGCTGTCAGCCCCGGTGGATGAAGCCGAAGCGGCCGATGAGGCTGCGCCCAGCGCACTGCCGGCCGATGCGCCCACCACACACGCAATGGCCGCCCACTGCAAGGCACTCAGGCGTTCGCCCAGCATGAAGAAGCCCACCAGCGCCGCCACGGCGGGCGAGGCGCTCACCACCAGCCCGAACACATGGCTGGGCAGGCGCCGCAAGGCCACCATCTCCAACGAGTACGGCGCCGCGCTCGACAGCAAGGCCACGGCCAGCCCCGTCAGCAGCACACCGGGGGCCAGCAAGGCCGCGCCCGCATGGGCCACGCCCACCGGCACGGTGAAGGTGGCCGCCACCAGCATGCCCCACGCGGCCGCCTGCCCACCCGGCAGCGCCGACGCCCGCTTGCCGAACACGATGTACAGCGCCCAGCAGACCGCCGCCGCACCGGCCCACATCACGCCGATCGGATCCAGCCCCGTGGCCCCGCGAATCGGCAGCAAGGGCATCAGGCCGACCACCGCCAGCGCCACCCACAGCCCATCACGCGGGCGGCGCGAGCCCAGCATCGCCACGGCCAGCGGCCCCGTCACCTCGATGGCAATCGCCACGCCGATGGGAATGCGCGCCATCGCCTGGTAGATGCACAGGTTCATCAGCCCGAGCATGGCGCCATAGGCGATCAGGTCGGGCACCACGCGGCGGCCCGGCCAGGTGCGCCACGGCCGCCACACCGCCATCAGGATCAGCGCGGCCAGCGACACGCGCAATGCCGTCACGCCTTCGGCGCCCACCTGGGCAAACAGCCCCTTGGCCGACGCCGCGCCCACGTACTGCGACAGCAGCGACGCCAGCAGACAGCCCAACGGCCCCGCGACGGAAGAAGAAGCTGACGAAACAGGGACGCGTGCGGCGCTGGAACTCATGCGGCCGATGCTAGCCGAGGCAACCGGCCCTCCGGGTGGAAGGCCCTGCCCCGCGTCAGCCCGCCAGGAAGCGGGCGATGCGCTGGGCCATCGCGTCGGGCTGCTCGCGGTGCGGCACGTGGCCGGTGGCCGGCAGGATGTCGGTCTGCACAGGGCCGCGGCTGTGCTCGCCCACGCGCAGGGCGTGCGCCGGGCTGCCGAACTCGTCGTCTTCACCGTGGATGGCCAGCGCGGGGCACGTGATCTGCGCCAGCACGCCATTCAGCGTCCAGCCGGCAAACTCCGGGTCGAGCCAGGTGCCGATCCAGGCATCGAGCACCCAGTCCGCCTTGGGGCCGTGGTAGCGCGAGATGCGATCCACCTGGGCCGGATCCGAAAACTGCACCTTGGCGGCCCGCACGCCGTCCAGCGTCTTGTCTTCCACAAAGGTCTGCGCGGCGATGCTGATCAGCGCCTCGCACTCGGGCGTGGTGGCCGCCACATTGATGGCCATGCCCCCACCCACGCTGTGGCCCAGCACCGCAAAGCGGCCCACACCCAGCTGCTCGCGCACATGGGGCAAATACAGCCGAGCCTCTTCGGCCACGAAGTCGTGGCTGGGCCGGGCCGGGCGCGCGTCCGAGCGGCCGAAGCCCATGCGGTCGTACGCGACCACGCGGCGGCCGGTGGTGCGGCTCAGCAGCTCGGGGAAACCGCGCCACAGCTCGATGCAGCCGAGCGAATCGTGCAGCAGCACCAGCGGCACGCCGGTTTCAGCGCCCTCGGGCGGCGTCCACTGGCGAGCAAACAGGCGGCCTTGCGGGTGGGTGATCCAGTGGTCGGAAACGGTGGGGTTGAAGGACATCGGAAAACCTGTACTGCGGATCAGGAGGGAGGCGGTGCCGTCAGGCCTGGCCGCCGCGCGAGCGCCACCACGTCTCGACGTAGAGCGCCTCGACCTTGGCCCGCGCCCACGGCGTGCGCCGCAGGAACTTCAGGCTGGACGCCACGCTCGGGTCATGCGTGAAGCAGCGGATGGGAATGAGGTGCCCCAGCTCGGCCCAGCCGTAGTGGTCGGCCAGGCATTCCACGATGTGCTGGAGGGTGGCGCCGTGGAGGGGGTTGTGGGGTTGGTTGTCCATGTGTTCGGTCGCGAGGAACGAGAATTGGAACATGGCCGGCCATCATGCGGCGCGATACGCGTCGAGTAACACCTGCGGGTTCAAAGCGACGACCGGCAGGCTCTTTGCCAGACCTTACTTCGCCGATGAGTCGGCATTGCGTGGCGCCGGCATCTTGAAGCATTCCACGATCCGCAACTGCTGAAGATGGGATGTCGTGTTTCCGGCTTTGAGGTCGCGTAGCACCACGGGCCTGAAGAGCGCAGGCCCCCGCTTCACCAATACCGCCCGCTCCTGCGACGAGGTGAGGTACAGCGCCTTAATGAAGGGCTCCGCCCGCATGGCAAGGGACCTCTCGTCTGGCGTCAACTCACAGAAATTGGCTGGCCCGGCGTCGAACTCGAATACCACAGCGGCCAGCAACAGGTTTCCCAAGCGCGAGCTTGGCAACTGCAGCACGGCATGGCCAGCGCCCCATGTACCGATGAAGCCGCACAAGGCCAGCAAGAACAAACCTACTTTGGCGTGGCCCCGCCTAGACCTCACCATGGGCCCCCACAGAAGCAAGAACTCGAAAAGAGATGCCGCCAGCAATAACAACACCCCGGCGACCAGGCACAACAAGAAGGATGTGGCCGCGAACAGGGCACCTCCGCTGTTGACGGCGCTCACGCCCGTAAGCTCGCCCACCCATTGATTGGCATACCCCTTGGCAATAAACCCCAGGTAGACCGGAAGAGCAATCAAGCTGAGCTTCAGGAGCGTGTCATGCCACAAAGAGCGGACATAGGGCAGTTGTAGCAGCAACGACAACGTCAGCGCTGATACGAAAAACGCATAGCCCAACAACAGGCTTGCCAAGGCCAGCAGCGACAAGGGCTCGCGGATAAACAGGAAGAATGCCACCGCGCCTCCGAACTGGAACGCTACCGTCGCCCATATCCGGACAGGGGACAGCGCCAACAGTTGCCTTCGGGAAAAGCGCCGTAAGGAAAAGAAGGCATGGCGGAACGCAGATGGGGCGTGCCGAATTGCAAGCAGGACAGCGAAAGCGTTGAGCGCGGTATAGGCCATGGCGAATACGAACAACCCAGCCAGTCCTATCAGCATCAAAAGTGTTTTCATTGCGCGAAGACGTCACATTCACAAGACGGGCTGGAGCACACCGATGCTACGCTGTTAGTTATCACGAGGTGGATAACGCAGCCTCGGAATGGCTTCAGAACAGATTCGAAAGCCATACCTCATTTATCCGACATAACACCGAGATTCCGCCCATATGCTGCGATTATGGCCATTCGCACCTGATTGCGAGCAACTGAAACCGATCAGGCCGACCAGCTCCTTGGCGAATGCATGTCACTTTGCCACCGCCAATTTAGCACACAGCACATCAATCGACCACGTATATCGTATGCGTCGACCTTCGCTGCAAGCCCCGTTCTTAGGATCGTTTGCTTCAGCTTTTCGTTCTTTGCCTCTGCCAGGAGCTCGGCCACTTTTCCCTTGCTATCGAACTGCTGAAGGGTTCCATAGAACTCTTTCAGGTCAGTATCACCAAGCTCGGCACCATCTTTTGTCCTAGTCTTTGCTTGAATAATAAAAACAACTTCGGAAACATCATCAACATAGATCGCGTCGACGCCTTTGTCATGCTTGGCATCTACGCAAGCATCGTCTGCATCGATCTCTTCCAGGCGATAAATGTGCTCCAAAAACCACCTGATAAAACGGCCAGAGAAATCCTGAGCCCGCTTCTCATACGGTTTAAGGTGATGTTCGGAGAACACATTGTGGTTTAGATCGACCGCCTTCATTGATGTTTCCTTGTTGGCGAGGAACTGATTGCGCGGCCAGGCCACCCCTATGTCGCGCTCAGTGCTGTATCGTATTCGCTTTAGGTCGATTGCCGCCGCTTTGCCGAATCAGTGAGGGGGAGGGGCTACACCCCGCCTGTGGCTGCCCATCAAGCATCTGCCCGGCTAAACAGATTTCGGAATCGCTCGCCACAAAACAAAGAAGCCGGCGCCCCCCGCGAGGCACCGGCTTTCATCCCCTTGTGGGGGTCAGATAGCAGGGCAATCCACCACCCTCACTCCACCGTCACACTCTTCGCCAGATTCCTTGGCTTGTCCACATCCGTCCCCCGTGCACACGCCGTGTGATACGCCAGCAACTGCAGCGGCACCACGTGCAGGATCGGTGACAGCGCGCCATAGTGCTCCGGCATGCGGATCACGTGGATGCCCGGCTCGGCCTGGATGTGCGTGTCGCCGTCGGCGCACACGTACAGCTCGCCGCCCCGCGCGCGCACTTCCTGCATGTTGCTCTTGAGCTTTTCCAGCAGCGCGTCGTTCGGGGCCACGGTCACCACGGGCATCTCGGCGGTCACCAGCGCCAGCGGGCCGTGCTTCAGTTCGCCGGCCGGGTAGGCCTCGGCGTGGATGTAGCTGATTTCCTTGAGCTTGAGCGCGCCTTCCAGCGCGATCGGGTAGTGCAGCCCGCGGCCCAGGAACAACGCGTTGTCCTTGCGCGCAAAGGCTTCGGCCCAGGCCATCACCTGCGGCTCCAGCGCCAGCACGGCCTGCAGCGCGGCGGGCAGGTGGCGCATGTCCTTCAGGTGCTCGGCTTCGGCTTCGGGGCTCAGTTGCCCGCGCAGCTTGGCCAGCGTCAGCGTCAGCAAGAACAGGCCGGCCAGCTGCGTCGTGAAGGCCTTGGTCGAGGCCACACCGATCTCGGCGCCCGCCCGCGTCACGTAGGCCAGCTTGCATTCGCGCACCATGGCGCTGGTGGCCACGTTGCAGATGGTCAGCGTGTGCTCCATGCCCAGGCTGCGCGCGTGTTTCAGCGCCGCCAGCGTGTCGGCCGTCTCGCCCGACTGGCTGATGGTCACGATCAGCGTGCGTGCATCGGGCACGCTGTCGCGGTAGCGGTACTCGCTGGCAATCTCCACATTGGTCGGGATCTTCGCGATCGACTCCAGCCAGTACTTCGCGGTCGAGCCCGAGTAGTAGCTCGTGCCGCACGCCAGGATCAGCACGCGGTCGATCTGGCTGAACACGGCCTCGGCCTGCTCACCGAACAACGTGGGCGTGATCGCCTCGACGCCCTCGAGCGTGTCGGCAATGGCGCGCGGCTGCTCGAAGATTTCCTTCTGCATGTAGTGGCGATACGGGCCCAGCTCGACCGCGCCGCTGTGCGCCGTCACGGTGCGCACGGGGCGCTCGGCGGCGTCCACGCGCTGGTGCTCGGCGCTGCCGGGCGCGCGGTGTTCGATCCAGTGGCGGCCGGGCTGCAGGTCGACCACGTCGCCCTCTTCCAGGTACACGATCTGGTCGGTCACGCCGGCCAGCGCCATGGCGTCCGAGGCCAGGAAGCGCTCGGTGTCGTCCGCGCCGCCCACGCCCATGATGAGCGGCGAGCCCTGGCGGGCTCCGACCACGCGCTGCGGTTCGTCGCGGTGGAACACGGCAATGGCGTAGGCGCCGGTCAGGCGCAGCGTGGCGGCCTTCACCGCGGCAAACAGGTCGCCGTCGTACAGGTGGTCGACCAGGTGGGCGATGACCTCGGTGTCGGTCTGGCTCAGGAACACGTAGCCGCGGGCCTGCAGTTCGGCGCGCAGGGCTTCGTGGTTCTCGATGATGCCGTTGTGCACCAGGGCCACGCGGCCAGGCTTGGTGTCGGCCGCATCGGCGCCCGGGCCGTGCGAGAAGTGCGGGTGGGCGTTGTGAACGGCCGGCGCGCCGTGGGTGGCCCAGCGGGTGTGTGCGATGCCCAGCGGGCTGTCGATGCCTTCGTCGCGCGTCTGGGCGGCCAGTTCGGCCACGCGCTCGGTGCTGCGCGAGCGGCGCAGCGCGCCATCCTGCAGCACGGCCACGCCGCACGAGTCATAGCCTCGGTATTCCAGGCGCTTGAGGCCCTCGACCAGAACCGGAACGATGTTGCGCGCCCCGACGGCGCCGACGATGCCACACATATCTCGATGCTCCTGCGCGTTGTTGCGCCTGGAGACGATGCTAGCGCGGGTCACGTGGTGTTTTCTTTCGTTTTGATGCTGTTTTCGGAACCGTAAACCACCGAATATTCGATGAAAACAAAAGGCACCAGATAATCGATCCTGATGAAATAATCTCTCATCATGAGCGCCATCGACCTCGACGACACCGATCTCCGCCTGCTGCGTTTGTTGCAGGACGATGCCAGCCTGTCCAACCAGGCGCTGGCCGACCGGGCCGGGCTCTCGCCCGCGACCTGCCACCGCCGGGTGCGCCGCCTGCGCGACGAGGGCGTGATTGAGCGCGAGGTGGCCATCCTGTCGCCCGCGCACATGGCCGAGGCGCTCGGTTGGGGCCTGAGCGCGCTGGTGGAGATCACGCTCGATCTGCAGACCGCCGAGGCGCTCGACGCCTTCGAGGCGCGCGCCGTGCAGGAGGCCACGGTGCAGCAGGTGTGGCGGGTATCGCCGGGGCCGGATTTCGTGCTGGTGGTGCAGGTGGCCGACATGCCGGGCTACCAGGCGCTGGCGCAGCGGCTGTTCACGGCCGAGCACCGCGTGCGCACGGTGCGGGCGTTCTTTGCCACCAAGCGGGCCAAGTTCGGCACGGCCTGGCCGGTGCCCGACAAGGTGCGCTGAACCCGCGCAGCCGGGCTGCTTCAGGGCGCCGACGCAGCGAGTTCGGGCGCCAGCGGGTCCACCAGGTGCGCCTCGGTGCGCAGGCGCAGGGGCTTGCCGTCGAGCATGTGCTGGGCCTCGGCACGGACGGCGGCCGGTGTGCGCGGCGCCCCGGCCGGGCGATCCAGCAACGGCAGCACTTTCAGCAGCTCCTCGTCGCTCATGCGCGAGAGTTCTTCCACCGTCGGCGCGCGGCGCCCGGCCAGCACCTCGGGGGCGGCCGGCGGCGCGCCGGCCGTCTGCGCGGGGGCCACAGCAGGCGGCGGCTCTGCCTCTGAGGTGGCTGCGGCCGTGGTGGTGGCCGTGGCCGCGCGCACCGGGGCCGCGTCCCCATAGCCCTGCGCCGGTTGCGCAGGTTGCGCCAGGTAGTGGTCCGACAGCGCCCGGTCCATCTGGCTCTGCGTCTTCACCTGCCACACCCAGGCGCCCAGCAGCGTGCCCAGCAACAGCAGGGTCACACCGCCACCCAGGGCCAGCCGCGGCGAAGGCGGCCACCAGCGCGGCACCTCTTCGACGCGAGGCGCCAGCCAGTCCATGTCCACACGGGTCGCCGGGCCCTGGCGGGCCTCGTCCTCGTCGTCCTGATCGGGCTCCTTGGCCACAGGTTGCAGGCTGGCGTCGTAGCCGGCCCGTGCGTGCGGGTCGATCAGCACCTCGTAGGCGGCGTTCAACGCCACCATCTGCGCATGCACCTCGTCCCCCGGGCCCTTTGCGCCACCGTGGCGATCGGGGTGCAACCGCGCGGCCAGCACGCGGTAGGCGGCCCGGATGACCTCGGGCGGCGCATCGGGCGCCACCTTCAAACGCTGGTAATGGGTCAAGGGCGAGGACATCCTGGGTTACTTCACTCGGGCACGCGGCATGTTAGCGGTTGAAACCGCGCCGGAACATCGCCTGAATCAGCGCTTCGTTTTCTGGGGGCGAACCCATCCCGACAACGACACCTGCTTGGCCCGCGCCACGGTCAGCTGGCCGGCCGGCGCGTCCTTGGCAATCGTGCTGCCGCCGCCGATGGTGGCGCCGTCACCCAGGGTGATCGGCGCAATCAGCACGCAGTTCGAGCCCACGTGCACGTCGTTGCCAATCACGGTGCGGTGCTTGTTGGCGCCGTCGTAGTTGGCCGTGATCGAGCCGGCACCGTAGTTCACGCGCTCGCCCACGGTGGCATCGCCCAGGTAGGCCAGGTGGTTGGCCTTGGCGCCG
>NZ_CANBCC010000075.1 GCF_947366995.1 uncultured Aquabacterium sp.
CATCGTCGTTTCCTTCAACGTTAACACCTGAGCAGGAATTCACTGGGTCAATACATCCGTTCTCTCATTTCATCCATGCGTTGTCGTGCTCTGGGATTCTTGGCGATGCGCTCACAGGTGTCCCGAACAAAGTGAAAGGCATTGTTCCAACGCACCAGCACTTGGGAGGACGGCTCCGAGACATTCTTCTGACTAATGAAGAACGCTTCTAGGGCGTTGCCTAGTGCATCAAGGTCCAGACGAGCAATCAGGTCGTCCAGACACACGCCGGATCTTTCCGCGTGGTCATAAAGCGCTTCTATGTGGGAAAGCTTGCGTTGCTGCGTCGAAAGTGCAAGCCCCCCGGCATGGAACAGCATCCAAACGGCCGACCAATAGCGCGGCAGCATTTGGCTATCCACCAAGAGAGATGTCCGGTCCGGGAGCGTGATGAGCATAAGCAGTCGTGAGTGCAATCGCTCATCGTAATGCAACACATCAAAGTGCACAAAATCACATTCGTGTTGCTTTGCAACCTTGGAAACGCAACGCTTCCCCAAGTACACTGACTATTGACGATGTTTCTTATGTCAACTAAATGAGAAAAGCAGATCGGCCGCTTCTCACGCCCTCGCACAGCGCGCCACCGTGTCCATCGTCCGCGTGGTCACATCCTTGCCAAAGGCCTGCTCGATGAGCCGCATGAACACCGGCCCCTCCCCCGACGGCCGGTAGGCGCTGAATGCCTCTCGACCCTGCACAAGAAAGACGCTCGCAAACGCCTCGGTCAGCGGCAGCGGCACCCGGGGCACCGGCGACTCACGCATGAACGTGATCACGCGCTTCGCCTCGGGCGGTATGCCGTGGGTGGCGTACCAGTCGGTAGCGAGCACGTCAGCGAGATGGGCACAAGACCGGACGACCGTGTAGAACGACCGACCCAGCGCACGCATCATGGCCTCTTCCGCCAGCCGCTCGATCTCCCGCTCGTCGGTCCGCTCGGAGTCGAACACCACGTTCCCGCTTGCCAGCACCGTTCGCACATTGGCAAAGCCCGCAGACTCGAACGCGGCTTTCAACTCGGGCATCTTCGCGTTCATCGGGCTGACGCCCCGAAGGAAAGCGGTGAAACGCGGCATGGGCTCCTCAGCTTGCAGACAGGATGTGGCTGCGCTGCCGGCCACGGACATAGAAGAGCCCCCATGCCAGCCCGGCCACCGCGGCCACGAACGACCCGAGCAACACGCCGAGCTTGGCTGCGCTGAGCATCTGCTCGTCGGTAAAACCCAGCATGGCGATGAAGATGGACATCGTAAATCCGATGCCAGCCAGGATCCCGACGAGCCACACCCCGCCCCACGACACCCCTTGTGGCAAGCGGCACCAGCCCAGCCGCACCAGCAGCCAGCTCACGCCCACCACGCCAAGCGGCTTGCCGGCCACCAGGGCCACTGCCACGCCCAGCATGATCCACAACGCGCCCCCGGCTTGAAGGTCGACACCACCCAGGCTCACGCCTGCATTGGCAAGGGCGAACAGCGGCATGACCCCAAACGCCACCCACGGGTGGAGTGCGGCCTGGATGCGAACCACCGGCGGCAACAGCTCGCGCTGCGCCACGCGCAATTCGCGGACGCGTCGGGCCAGGACCTGCTCGCCTGGCTCGTCCAGTTGCCCCTGCTGCTGCAGTTCGTCGGCAATGCGGGACACGGTCTCGAGCGGCGCCTCACGCAGCCCGATCGCCGCCACCGGTGTCATGAGCCCGAGGGCCACACCGGCCAGGGTCGGGTGAGCGCCCGTCACCAGCAGGCCCAGCCAGGTGATGGCGCCCGGAATCACGTAGGCGTACGCCGTTCCGACACCGATGCGATGCAGCCCGATCACCATCAGCAAGCCGAGCGCCGCCACGCCGAAGCCCACCATCTGCAGACCGTTCGAGTAGAACAACGCAATGATCAGAACGGCAATGATGTCGTCGATGATGGCGAGAGCCAGCAAGAACACCCGCACATTGCCCGGAATGCCCCTGCCCAGTAACGCAAGAACACCGACGGCGAAGGCAATGTCGGTGGCGGTGGGCACAGCCCAACCATGCTGACGCTCAGCCACGCTGTTGAAAGCCAGGTAGATCAAGGCTGGCACCACCACCCCGCCCAGCGCCGCACCGACCGGCAATGCGGCCTGCCGCAGATCGCTCAGCGCGCCTTCATGGATCTCGCGACGGATCTCCATGCCCACGACGAGAAAGAAGACCGTCATCAAGGCATCGTTGATCCAGAAGTGCAGCGACTGGGAGAAAACCCAGCCGCCCAGCCCGATGGAAAGTGGGGTGTGCCACACGGCGTGGTAGCTGGCGGCCCATGGTGAGTTCGCCCAGACAAGCGCGCAGGCCGCAGCAATCAGCAGCGCCACGCCGCTGACGGCTTCGATGTGGAGGAAGCGTTCCAGGCTGGCGAAGGCCCGTTCGGCCAGCAGTTGAGCGCGGGTTGGGGCACGCAGCGAAAGGGTCGTGTTCATGGTCGTGACAGGTCCGCGTGGCGGCCCGACCATCGCATCAACCTGCCCGCCGCCGAATGCAGCGAACACCCACGGGTGATTCTACGGGCACGCATGCAGCCCGGACAGACCCAAGGGCCTTTCCAGAGAAGTTACATTACGCTCGTATTGCAATCAGCGACTGGAACAACGGAGGTGCCCATGAGCCGCCCGAGATCGATCGACCGGGACAGCGTTCTCGACGTGGCAGAGTCCATCGTCGTGGCGCGTGGTGTGAGCGAGCTCACGTTCGATGCGGTCGCAAAGGGCGCTGGCATCACGAAAGGCGGCGTGCAGTCTTGCTTCGGAACGAAGGAAGGCCTGATCGCCGCCATGCTCGATCGTTGGAACCTTGCCTATGAAGCCGAGAAGGCGTCGCTGGACAGCCAGGCCGGCCACGAAGAGCTCACGCCCACCGAGCGACACGTCAGGGTGACCGCCACCGCGCATTCGCTCAATACGCGCTCCGCCAGCCTGCTGGCCGCCCTGCTGCAGTCCAGAGAGCAGGTTGCGGGGATCAGGGCATGGTATGCCGCTCAGTTCGCGCAGATCGACGCCACCACCGACGACGGCCGCCGCGCAAGGCTGGCCTTTCTTGCCACAGAAGGGGCCTTCATGCTGCGCTACCTGGGCCTCGCGGACATCGGTGATGTCACCTGGCGCGAGATCTTTCAGGACATTGAGCGCTGCGCCGCGCCCCAACGCAACACACCGGCAAGGCAAGGATCATGAGTTGGACCTTTCTCATCCTGGCAGGGCTTTTCGAGATCGGCTGGCCCATCGGCCTGAAGATGGCACAAGAGGATTCCACGCGGTGGCTCGGTATCGCCATCGCGGTGGTGTTCATGGGCATGAGCGGATGGCTGCTCTGGATGGCACAGAAGCACATTCCGATCGGCACCGCTTACGCCGTCTGGACTGGCATTGGCGCTGCGGGTACGTTTCTCGTCGGCGTGTGGGTCTATGGCGATCCGACGTCCCTTGCGCGTTACCTCGGTGTGGCCTTGATCGTCGCAGGCGTGGCGACGATCAAGCTCGCGCATTGAGCCAGCCCCCTCATCAAGGGGATTCTGGTCTGATCGGATCATCTCGCGCCAGACTGCCAACTGCACCGCGTCACGTCTTGTTGCTGCAATCGGGTGCTTGTCCTCATCAGAACAAGCACCATGCAACAGCCTGCTTTCTCTGCACGACGCCTGTGGCGCAGTGCAACCATCCTCATCAGCGGGTGCGTGAGCTGGATGGCCGCTCTCGCAGCCGACATCACGCCCTACCTGCAAACGCCCACGGCAAGTTCGATCTGGGTCTCCTGGAAAACCGCCGAGGGCGATGAGTCGGTCGTCGAGTACGGTCTGGATGGCGGGCCGCTGAACCGCTCAGCCTCCGGTTCAACACAGGCCCTCGCCAGCAATTACCGGCTGCATGGTGTGCAGTTGACCGGCCTGCAGCCAGAGACGCTGTATGCCTACCGGGTCCGCACGGGCACCCAGGTGTCGCCGATCTACCGCTTCCGTACACAACCCACTGCAGCACGCAAGACAGGTCACTTCCGCATCCTGGTGACGGGCGATCACCAACTGCGCAATGACGACAGGCACACGCCGCTGCTGCAGGCTGCGAAGAAGAAGATAGAGTCCCTCACAGGCCAACCGCTGGAGGAGTCTGTTCACCTGATGCTGAACAACGGTGATCAGGTCGACGTCGGCACCCTTGACCACTACGAGTTCGTGCACATGAAGCCGTCCTCGGTGGTGTCGGGCAACCTGGCGATCATGACGGCGCTCGGCAATCACGAGACGTATTACGACCCTGGGCTCGCCAACTGGCGTGCGCACTACTTCTACGATCAGACCAGCTACAAGGGCATCCCGCCTGCAGTTGACGAGACCTACTATGCGCACCAGGTGGGCCGCGTTCTGCTCGTGTACGTGAACTCCGAGTCGGGCTTTGCGGCGCAGACGGAATGGCTGCGCAAAGTGGTCGGGGCCGCCAACACCGATCCGGATGTCGACTGGATCATCAGCGTGGTGCACCGGCCCTATCAGGCCGAGCAGTACGTCGGTGACATCTCGCAGTGGTTCCGCGACACGGCCATGCCCATTCTTGCGGGCACGAAGAAGCACGTCCTCAACATCGGCGCGCACCATCACCTCTATGCGCGCGGTCAGACCCGTGACTGGCCGGTGTACCACATCATCAGCGGCGGCACGGCATGGGACCAGTTCTGGGGCCAGTCCACCGAGCGCGACTTCGACGACGTGCAAAAGACCATCGCGAACTGGACGTGGCAGCTCATCGACTTTGATCTGGGCGCCCGCACGATGAAGGTCTCGTCCTACGCCGAGGGTCACCCCAAACTCGGTTTTGCCTACAGCAGTCGCCTTGTTGATGAGTTCGAGCGCAAGCTAGATGCCGGCCCGCCCGAGAAGCCGGCAATTGTGGGCCTCGCCGAGGGCGACACGGTGACCCTGCCGTACACGGTGAGGTTGTCTCCGTTCCAGTCTTCGTCCGGTCAGGCGCTCAACAGCGCGCATTTCCAGATTGCACGCGACCCGACCTTCTCCAACAATGTCGTCGATCTCATCAGGGACGTGGAGAACGTCTATGGCGACACCGGGGCACCAGACTATGAGCCGGTGGACATCCATTCCGGCCTGGACATCGAGGCCTACACGGTGGGCGGGAACGCGCTGACCAACGGCACCTACTACGTACGGGCGCGCCATCGCGACGCCAATGCGGAGTGGTCCCCCTGGTCTGAAGCCCGCAGCTTCAAGGTCGAAGGCGCCGCCGAAGGGCAGCCCGCCCTCCGTCTCGCGAAGAAGGTCTGGGCCGCAGCCGAGCCGGTCACCATCGAGTACATGAACGGACGCGGTGGCGCAAAGGACTGGATCGGTATCTATCGCAAGGGGCAGACGCCAGGCAAGGCGACGCCGTCCGTGAAATGGAGCTACGTCTCCGGCCCCAGCGGGCGCCTTGCCTTCTCGGGGCTTCCTGCGGGGGTCGAGTATTACGCGGCCTTCTTCGCCGACGACGGCTATGTGGAAGTGGCGCCGCGGTCTGCCTTCTACGTGGGCAACGCCCCGGAGTTGGCAGTCAACAAGTCTCAGTTCAACGAGGGCGAACGCCCGACCGTCACGTGGAGCAATGCGCCGGGCGGTGCAAAGGATTGGGTCGGTGTCTACCGCGTCGGGCAGGAGCCCGGCGGCGTGGGGTCGACCACGTGGGCCTACACGCCCAGCACGTCGGGCAGCGTCACCCTCGGTGCGCTGAACAAGGGCTACTACTACGCCGCGTTCCTCATCAACGACGCGTACTTCGAGATCTCCGAGCGGGTCCCGTTTGCGGTCGGCACGGAGATCTCCACGGTCAGCCTGGTGAAGACCGCCCTGGAGAGCGGCGAACGTCTTGACATCCGGTTCGCCGACGGCCCCGGCACGGCCAAGGACTACATCGGCGTCTTCCGCAAGGGCGCCACGCCGGGCGTGGACCTGCTCGTCGCGTACTACTACGTGGACGGACGCGCGCGCGGCAGCCTGTCGCCCACCGAGACCTTGCCTGACGGCGAGTACTTCCTGGCGCTGTACATCAACGACTCATACACGGAGGTGTCGAACCGCGTCGCCTTCACCGTGGGCAAGGGTGGCGCGGTGGAACCGACGCCTCGACAACTGGGCGTGAGTCGAAACCTGATCCGCTCCGGCGAGGCCCTCACCGTCCAATGGTCCGGCATGCCGGGCAACCCGAAGGACTGGATCGGCATCTACCGCGCAGGCCAACAACCGGGCTCGGCCAGCCCATCGGTGCAGTGGCGCTATGCCAGCGGCCCGGCGGGCACCCTCTCGTTCAGTGGTCTGACGGCGGGTGAGTATTACGTCGCATTCCTGCTGAACGATGGCTACGAGGAAGCCGCCTCCCGCGTGCCGTTTGCCGTCCGCAAGCTGGGCGACATCAACGGTGATGGCCTCATCAATGCGGCAGACCGGGACGCACAGCGCGCCGCGATGGGCAGCTGCGAAGGTGATGCGCGCTATCAACCCCTCGCCAATTTCGACGCAGACAACTGCATCTCGCAGGCTGACTACAAGATCTGGTACGGACTGTTCACGCGGCAGTGAGCTGCGACCTTTGCTTCACGGAGTATGTGGATGATTCTGAAATACGCCCTCACCGCCCTGGTCGCCGCATTGTCGGTTCAAGCCCAGGCCGCCACGATCACCCTGACCGGGCCCCAGTCAGTCGCGCTGGGCGACACCTTTCAGCTCAACGTGCATGTGCAGCAGCCATTTGACGGAGACCGGGCTGGCGATGAACTGCTGGCCTTCGGCATGGACGTGCTGTTCGACGAATCGGTGCTCGCGCTGACCAACGTCGCCCTGGCCCCCGTTTGGAACGACGACGCGTCACTCACGGGGGTGACGCTGTCGGGGTCGGCTTTCCCCGGCATCACGGACCAGGGTCAGGCGACCCTGCCGCTTGCCCGGTTGTCCTTCAAGGTGCTGGGCACGGGCAGCGTGCAGATCAGGCTCATCGGTGACGCGACCACGAGCTTCAATCACGGCCTGATTTATCTCTCGTCTCCCACACTGAGCGTTTCGGCGGGTCGCACCGTCATCGCCAGCGTGCCGGAGCCGCACAGCATCGCGCTTGTTCTCGCCGGACTGGCCGGCCTGGCGGCGTTCCGGGGGCGCCGGGGCGCCTGACATGGCGACGCCTCGGCCCCTGCTGGACACCAGACCCGCCCCGCGTTACTTCGCGGGTGCGTTCACCTTGTTGTTGACATCGCTGTCACGCTTGTCGGTCTGGTTCTGAAGCTTCTGGGCCATCTCCAGGTGCTGCTCCAGCTTCGGCAAGGTCTCCTGGGCGAAGGCCTTGACTTCCGGGTCACGCCCGTTGGCCACCTCTTCGCGGAAGAGCTCGATCACCTTGCGGTGGGCGTCCACGCCCATGTCCTCGGCAAAGCGCTTGTCGAAGTCGACGCCATCAGCGCGCTTCAACAGCTGCAGCTTGCCCTTCTGCATCAGCGAGGGCTCCTTGGGCAGCGACACGTTCTTGGACTTGGCGATCTGCGCGAGCTTGGCGTTCGCCTTGGTGTGATCGTCGATCAGCATCTGGGCGTACTTCTTGATCTCGGCATTGGTGGACTTGGCCACCGCCATGCGGGCCGCTTGCACCTCGGCATGGCCGGACTCGGCGGCGGCCTTGATGAAATCTCGATCGGCTTCCGGCACGGTCGCACGCGTGCTCGTGTTCTGCGAGCTGTCTGCCGGGGCCGTGGTGGTTTGTGCCTGTGCACCGGAGGCAAGGCCCAGGGCGAGCAGCGTGGCAAGGGCGATGGGTTGAAGCTTCTTCATGTGGAGGTCCTTTCTCGTTTGTGAGTGAAAGCCTCCTTCTCCAGCAATCGCTGTTCCGCCATCCACGCGCAGGCACGTATCGAATGTGCGAAATGGTTTCAGGCGGTCAGCCGGGGCGTCTTCCGCGACACGCATGCGATGCCAGTCAGCCCCAGGCAAACGAGCACCAACGCGCTGGGCTCGGGCACCGCCGTGGTGGTGCCGGCCACGATGCCGCCTTCGCCATAAGCCACCGCGCTGCCGAGCAAGCGGAGCCCAGCTCCATCGTTCCGAAAATGCGCCCAGCCCCATACATTCCGGGTCTGGTACTCGCTGGCATACACATAGTCGGTGGTGGCCAGCCCGAGGTAGAAATCACCCGGCAAGGGAACGTCCACAAACGCCAACGCGCCCAGTTCCTTCAAGACGGGATAGCGTCCCTCCGCCAAGGCGGCGCTGGAGATGACATCACCCGCCTGCACCAGAAACAGGTCAACGCCCTGGTCGACCGTGTAGGTCTCGACGCCCAGGCGTGAAGAATCCGCCGCATTCTGCTTGTTGAAGAACACCGCGGTCAGATCCTCCCGTTCCGGAGCCTGATTCACGAGGAGCAGATAGTCTGCACCCTGGCTCGCGCCGGACTCAAGCAACACCTGGGCGTCAGACAGCACCACGGCGTGGGCCATGGCATGGCTCGCAAGCCACGCCGCAACAGCCACAAGTTTGCGCATGTTGATTCCTTCCTGATGAGTGATGTGCGCTCAGCTTTCCACAGAGCGCAGAGGGAAGGAATGGCCCATATCCCGACGGCATTTGGCGACGCAGGGATGGACAAGAAGCGCGTGAGGTGACAGGTCAGCCCTTGGCGGGGCGAGGCCTCACTTCCCTGATCGGAACACCGACTCCAGCTTCTTCTGATCCAGATGGCGCACATAGCCGCCGACGGACGCGGCCACCTCGGGGCTGCCCATCAACTCGCGCATGGCCACTTCGCCCAGCGCGCGGAAGGCGTTGTACATGCCCATGTTGCCTTCGAGTGAGACGACTTCCCGGGTCTGCTTCTCGCAGTTGGCGGTCAGCAGCCGGGTGACCAGTGCCGCCATGGTCTTGTCGGCCTGATCACGCGTTTCCGGCGAGACGGACGACAGGCTGCGGATCTCCGGGTGCACCGACATCGCCACGAAAATCCAGCGAGCCAGGTCCTTGCGGTCCTTGCCGCTGGTGTTGTCGGTCAGGCAGGTGCTCAAGCGATCGGTGGCCGGGCTAGCGAAGGCGGCTGGACCGGCAAGAACGGAAATGCAGAGCAGGATGGGCGCAAAGATCTTCATGGCAGGACGGAGTGTGGGCCGGGTGCTGGTTGTAACACGCCCCTCCGGTCGCCCCCGCCCCTCCGAAGCAGGGGCGAGTGTCCGACCTGACCGACAATAGCGGGTTTCGCCTGCCTCAGCCGGCATGGCGATGGCTTCCTCCCGCATCCCTCATCAGCTCCAAGGACCCAGCGCCGTGACCGGCACCGACAGCACGCCGCTGCGCCAACATGTTGGCCAATCGCGACTCCTCCGCCTGCTCCAGGAATGGGCCAGGGTGGAGGCGGAATCGAGCCGCCTGGACGTGGCCGAGCGCTTGAGCGGCTGGCTGGGCGCCATGGACACCGTGACGCTGGACGGCGCGCTGCAGTCGATCGAGGCCTACCCGGCGCAGACACGCAAGGCAGGCGAGCCCCTTGATGCGGGGGCGCTGTCGCAGCGCCTTCACCGCGTGACCCTGGAAATGAGCGCCGGCCTGACGCCCGCCGTGCCGGCCTCCTCACCCCTTCCGCCCCGGGGGGCGCGTGCGGCGGAGCCCCCCGCGCCAGCGCCCGATGAGGTGAAGGTGACGTACGCGCCGTACTATCAACGCTACCTCGACCTGCAAAAGCGCATGGACCAGCAGGTGGCGGCCCTGCGAGCCGAGTTGCGGCAGGCGCTTACGCGGGGCTCGCCCGGTCTGCGCCAGCTGGTGGCCCTGGATTCGGTCATGGAACAGATGCTCGGACCACGGGCGCAGAAGCTGCTGGCATCGGTGCCGGTGTTTCTGGAGCGGCGGTTTGCCTACTGGCGGCAGGCGCAGGAACGTGCGCCTCAGCCCCCGGAGCGCTGGCATCAGCCCGGCGGGTGGATCCATGCCTTTGAACACGACATGAAAGAGATGCTGCTCGCCGAGCTGCATCTCCGGCTTCGACCGCTGCAGGGCCTGGTGGAAGCCGCACAGAACGAACAACAGAAACGCACATGAGCAAGAACATCATCGCGGTGGTTTTCGCCCTCGGCCTGCTGGCCGCGGGGTGGGTGGGCTACGGTTTCATCGGCACGAACGCCATTGCCCTGGCCATGACCGTGCTGATCACGGGCACCTACCTGCTGGGCAGCTGGGAGCTGAGGCAGTTCCGCGTGGCCACGGCCTCGCTGCACAGCGCGCTGGCTCGGGCCAGCGAGGCCCAAGACGACCTGCCCACCTGGCTCGGCGCCCTGCACCCCAGTCTGCAGAACCCCGTTCGCGCACGCATCGAGGGGGATCGCATCGCCCTGCCCGCCCCGGCGCTCACGCCCTACCTGATCGGGCTGCTGGTGATGCTAGGCATGCTGGGCACGTTCCTGGGGATGGTGGTCACCTTCAAGGGGGCGGTGTTTGCGCTGGAGGCTTCATCTGACCTGGCCGCTATCCGGGCCGCGCTGGCCGAGCCCATTCGGGGCCTCGGGATGTCGTTCGGCACGTCGGTGGCGGGCGTGGCCACGTCGGCCATGCTCGGGCTGATGTCGGCCATCAGCCGGCGGGAGCGGCTGGATGTGGCCCGTCGACTGGATGGCTGCATTGCCAACGAACTGCGCCCCCTGTCGAAGGCGCAACAGCACGAGGACACACTCAAAGCCCTGCAGGACCAGGCCCAGGCCATGCCCCAGGTGGTCGATCGCCTGCAGGCCCTGCTGGAGGGCGTCGAGCAACGCCATGCGCAGCTGAACGCCCAGTTGGTCGAGCAGCAGCAGCAGTTTCACCGGGAGGCGAGCGGCGCGTATACCGCCCTGGCAGAGACGGTGGGCCAGGCCCTGAAGCACAGCCTCGCCGAGAGTGCGCGCCTGGCGGGCGAGGCGATTCGCCCGGTGGTGGAGTCGGCCATGAGCGGCGTGACGGCGTCGGCCCAGGCCACCCATGAGCGGCTGCTGAGCACCACACAAGCCCAGCTTGCCAGCCTGGCAGCGGACTGGTCCGGAACGGCTGAGCGGACGGCGCAATCGTGGCAGGCGGCGCTGCAGCACCACGAGGCCACCACCGAGCGCATGACTGCCACGCTGGACCGCAACCTGCAAGGCATCGTGCAAGGGTTCGATCAGCGCGCGTCCGGACTGGTTCAGGCGCTCCAACACTCGGCTGAGCAGACCCACGCACATCAGGTGGCGGCCGACGCCGAGCGGCTGGCCGCCTGGCACCAGGCCCTGGAGGGGACCGCGAACCAGCTGGCGGATGCATGGCAGCGTGCCGGCACGCACACCCTCGCGCAACAGAAAGCGACGTGCGAGGCCCTGGAAGCCGCAGCCGGCCAGATCACCCGCCGCGCCAGCGAGCACGTGAGCCAGACGCTCGCCGGTGTCACGCAACTGCTGAATCAATCGGAGGAGCTGGTGCGCACGCGCATGGCATCGGAGGCCGAATGGACCACGCAGCAACGTCAGCACATGAACCAGCTGGCCACCGTCTGGCGCACCGAGCTGGCCGCCCTGCGTGACGACGAGGCACAGCGCGGTCAGGCCGCGGTGGCGCGCCTGGGTGAATTGCAGACGGCCGTGGCGCGCCACCTCGCCACGCTGGGCGCGGCGCTGGAGGCGCCTCTCACCCGGCTGCTGCAAACGGCCTCCGACGTGCCGCAGGCGGCCGCCGAAGTGATCGCGCAGCTGCGGCAGGAAATGGCCGCCCTCAGCGAGCGCGACAACGCTGCACTGACCGAACGCGCCGCGTTGATGGGTCAGCTGGCCGGGCTGGTTCAACGCCTCGATGTGGCGGCCAGCCAGCAGCAAGCCGCCATCGACAACCTGGTGGGCTCGGCAGCGGGTGTGCTCGAGCAGGCCGGCGCCCGCTTTGCCGACGCACTGGGCGCGCAGGCCGGCAAGGTCGACGACGTGGCCGCGCATGTGGCCGCCAGCGCGGTGGAGCTCGGCAGCCTGGGCGAAGCGTTCAACGAGGGCGTGACGCGCTTCAACACCGGCAGCGACAAGCTGGTCGACAGCCTGCAGCGCATTGAAGCGGCACTGGCTCAATCCCTGAGCCGCAGCGACGAGCAGCTGGCCTACTATGTGGCCCAGGCCCGTGAAGTGATCGACCTGAGCATCGTCTCGCAACAAGGCATTCTGGAGGACCTGCGCCGTCTGCATGCCCAGGCCCCTGCTGGAGCCGCATGATGGTGGGCACCGAGGACGAAGACGGCCTGGAGCAGAGCGGACCGGTCTGGGCCGTGTTCGGCGACCTGATGGCGGGCCTGCTGGGTGCGTTCGTGCTTGTGCTGGTCGGGATGCTGGTGGTGCACATGGAGCTGGCGACCAACCTGCAGAAGGAAGTGGCCAAGCGCCAGCAGGAAGAACAGCGGCGCATGGCCCTCGAGCAGGCTCTGGCCGGCCCGCTCGCGAGCGGCCGGGTCACCGTGTACAACGGTCGGATCGGCATCAGTGGCAGCGTGTTGTTTCCCCCTGGTTCGGACGAGTTGCGCCCGGACGGTCGGCAGCTGCTCAAGAGCCTGATTCAACCCCTGCGCGTGTACCTGGGCGAGCGCAACGAGATGCTGATGGTCAGCGGTTTCACCGACGACAAGCTGGTGCGCAACGACAACCAGCGCTTCTCGGACAATCTGGAGCTGTCCGCGCAGCGGGCACTGACGGTGACCCGCGCACTCATCGCCGATGGCATGCCCTCTTCGCAGGTGTTTGCCGCGGCCTTCGGTGCGGAGCAGCCCGTCGCGCCGAACGTGGACGAAGCCGGCCGCGCGAAGAACCGACGCGTCGAGATGGCGCCAGTGCCCCGATCCAGCCCCGTCAAGCCGGCCGGCCATGAGTGACATCCGGCTCGAGGCCCTGCGCGCTCAAGGCGCCCACCTCATCGACCCGATTCGCTTCCGTTACCTGGAGGCCCTGGCGCGGCGCACGCAATCACAGCCTGCGGCGGTACAGCGTGTGCTGAGGCCGAGGCTGGATTCGGCCATTGCAGACTACGTCTTCCGGATGGATCAGTCGGTGAGCCTGCCAGCCGTCACGGCGCGCAGCGCACCCCGGCCCTCGGCCCTGGTCGAACTGAACCGGTATCTGCACGAGCGCTCGCGCGACGAACCGCAGGACGCACTGCCGGGGGACGCGCCGCGGGCATCCGAGATGAAGAGCGTGCGCCGCTTCAGCGAAGTGTGGTCGAGGATCGCGGCGGAGCAGCAGGTCTCGCAGGCCGTGGCACGCGGCCCGGAAAACGCCGGCCCGCTCAACTCGCACCGGCTGATGCTGCGGGCGCTGCATCTGATGAAGGGCCTGTCGCCCGACTATCTGCAGCGTTTCCTTTCACAGATGGACACCTTGCTGTGGCTGGAACAGGCAAACCGCAAGACGGCAGCGCCCGAAGGCAAGAGCGGGAAGCGCGCGACGAAGAAGGGCTGACCGCAGCCCCGTAGCACCTCAGCGGCCGAGGCGCCGCAGGTCGTCCGGCGTGTCGACGTCCAGCACACAGCCGAGGTCGTCCACGTCGATCCGGGTGAGGTGTCCGCTGTGGGTGCGGAGCAAGTCTCGGGCACCGGCATCGCCCGCCAGGGCCGTCAGGGCCTCGAACCACGTTCGGCTGAACCCGACGGGATGCCCGCGCTGCCCCCCGTGATACGGCGCAACGATGGACGCACCGTCGCGCAGGGCCTGCACCACGGCGGCCAGCGTGCCGGGGTGGATCGCCGGCATGTCGCCCAGGGCAATCACCCAGCCCCCGGCCTGGGATGTGCTCCGGACGCCAGCCGCCAGGGTGACGCCCATGCCGGCTTCTGCGCCGTCCACCTCGTGCACCGTCACGCCGGTGTCAGCCAGTGCCGTATGCAAGGTCGGGCGACCCGATCGGATCAGGGCCACGCAGGTGTCGGTGGCATCGGCCAGGGCGCGTGCACTGCAGGCCACCATCGGTTCGCCTGAAGGAAGCGGGTGTGTGAGCTTGTCGCTGCCGAAGCGTGAACTCGCCCCCGCAGCCAGCAGCAATCCGGCAATGGGCTCCATGGAATCAGGCCACCGCACAGGACGAGGGTGCGTGCGGCTGCGGCACCACGCCGAGTCCCTGCATCTGCACGCCATTGCGCACCGCCACCATCTCGGCCGCAATGGCCACGGCGATCTCGGGCGGCGTGTGGCTGCCGATGGGCAGGCCCACGGGGCCATGCAAGCGCGCGGCCTCCTCGACGGTCAGGTCGAAGTGCTGGGTCAGCCGCTGGCGCCGCCGGTTGTTGTTGAGCCGCGAGCCCACTGCCCCCACGTAGAAGGCGTCCGACTTCAGCGCCTCGAGCAGCACCAGGTCATCCAGCTTCGGATCGTGCGTCAGGGCCACCACGGCACAGCGAGGGTCGGGCACCATCGCCAGGAAGGCATCGTCGGGCATGCTGCTGACCAGCGTCGTGCCGGGCACGTCCCAGCCCGCGCTGTGCTCCTCGCGCGGGTCGCACACCGTCACTTCGTAATCGAGGGCCAGCGCCATTTGCGCCAGGTAGCGCGAGATCTGTCCGGCGCCCACAATCAACAGGCGCCACTGCGGCCCGTGCACGGTGTGCAATTGCTGGCCATCCCAGCGCCAGGTGGCGCCCCGCGGCGCATCGGCCAGCGTGGTGAGCCCGCTCTGCAAGTCCACCCGCTTGGTCGTCAGCTGCCGCCGGGCCAGCCGTGCAGCCAGTTCATCGAGCAAGGCTGCGGACGCGGAGGGTTCGATCACCACCTCCAGCGTGCCGCCACAGGGCAGCCCGATGCGCGCGGCTTCTTCCTGCGTGACACCGTAGGTGAGCGTGAACGGCTGCGTGCCGCCCATCTCGCCCGCCCGCATGCGCGCCACCAGGTCGTCTTCGATGCAGCCGCCAGACACGGAGCCTTCGATCAGCCCGTCGTCTCGCACAACGAGCCAGGAGCCTGGCGGGCGAGGAGCCGAGCCCCACGTGCGGGCGACGGTCACCCACGCCACACGCCGGCCCTGCGCGGCCCATTGCCGCGCCGTGGCCAGCACTTGCAGGTCGACGCTGTCCATCAGGCCTTGAGCTCGTCGGTGCGGATCGGCAGGCTGCGCACGCGCTTGCCCGTCGCGGCCGCAATGGCATTGGCCACGGCCGGCGCCAGCGGCGGCACGCCGGGCTCACCGATGCCGGTCGGCTTCTCCGCCGAAGCCACGATGTGCACCTCGACCACGGGCATCTCGTTGATGCGCAGCTGCGGGTAGTCGTGGAAGTTCGACTGTTGCACCACGCCATCCTTCAAGGTGATGGCGCCATACAGCGCGGCCGACAACGCGAAGCCCACGCCGCCTTCCACCTGCGCCCGCACGACATCCGGATTGATCACGGTGCCACAGTCGACCGCGCAGACCACACGGTCGACGCGCAGCGCGCCATTCGCCTGGATGGACACCTCGGCCACCTCGGCGACATACGACCCGAAGGACTCGTGCACCGCAACGCCACGACCACGTCGCACACCAGCCGGCCCCTTCTTCAGCGGCGTTCCCCACTGGGCCTTCTCGGCCGCCAGCTTCAGCACCGCCGCATGCCGCGGATGCTTGCCGAGCAGCCCGAGGCGGAAGGCCACCGGATCCTGTCCGGCCGCGGCCGCCAGTTCGTCGATGAAGGTCTCCGTCGAGTAGGCCGTGTGCGTGGAGCCCACCGAGCGCCACCAGTGCACGGGCACGGGAATGTCGGTCGGCGTGTGAAGGTCCACCAGCATGGCCGGGATGCCGTACGGCAGGTTGGACGCGCCTTCCACCGACACCGGGTCGATGCCGTCCTTGATCATCCCGCTGAAGAGCGTGCCCGCCATGATGGACTGCCCCACCAGGCGGTGTCGCCAGCCGGTGATGCGCCGCTGATCGTCCAGCGCGGCTTCCAGCGTATGGTGGAAGGCCGGGCGGTAGTAGCCAGCCTTCATGTCGTCCTCGCGCAGCCACACCATCTTCACGGGCGCGCGCCCCTGAATGGCCTTCGCAATGTGGACGGCCTCGAGCACATAGTCGGCATCCTTGCTGGCGCGCCGCCCGAAGCTGCCGCCGGCATACAGCATGTGGATGGTGACCCGCTCGGGCGGGAGGCCCAGCAGGGCCGCCACCGCCGTCTGGTCGATGGTCTGGAATTGCTCGCCGTTCCAGATCTCGCACTCGTCCTTGCCCAGGCGCACCACGCAGTTCAGGGGCTCCATGGCCGCGTGCGCGAGATAGGGGAAGTCGTAGCTCGCGCGCAGCGTCTGCCGGGCCTGGCGAAACGCGTCGTCCACGTCACCCTGCTTGCGCGCCACCGCCCCCGGCTGCTGGGCAAGCTGGTGGAAGCGCTGGAAGATCTCGTCACTGCCCAGCCGGAAAGCCGACGTCTCGTCCCATTCAATCGACAGCGCGTCACGTCCCTTCTTCGCCGACCAGGTGTCCCGCGCGAGCACGGCCACGCCGTTCGGGATCGGCACCACATCCTCGACGCCCTGGATGGCCTTGGCCCGGCTCGCATCGAAAGACTTGACCCTGGCGCCGAAGCGCGGCGGATGCGCGACCACGGCAGTCAGCATGCCGGGCAGGTGCACATCCTGCGTGAAACGGGCCTTGCCATTGATCTTCTCGGACGTGTCCTTGCGCGGTGCACGCTTGCCGATCAGCTTGAAGTCCTTCGGATCCTTGAGCTTGACCTCGGTGGGCACCGGCAACCGCGCCGCCGCCTCGGCCAGCTCACCGAAGCCGGCCTTGCGGCCACTGGCCGGGTGGGACACCACGCCGTCCGACACGCGGATTTCACCCGCGGGCACGGACCAGGTCTGTGCAGCGGCCGCCACCAGCATGGCCCGCGCCGTGGCGCCCGCCTGTCGCATCTGCTCCCAGGCATTGGCCATGGCCGTGCTGCCGCCTGTGCCCTGCACCTGCCCGAACAGCAGGTTGTTGTAGCGCTTCGAGTCGGCCGGCGCGCCTTCGACCTTCACCTGAGCCCAGGCCGCATCCAGCTCTTCGGCCACCAGCGTGGCAATGCCCGTGTAGGCGCCCTGCCCCATCTCGATGTGCTTGGAGATCACCTTCACGGTGCCGTCGGTGCCGATGCGCACGAACGCGTTCGGCTCGAAAGCCGGGGCTGCACTGGCGGTGGCGAGCGCCTGCCCACCCCTGGCCGCCGCAGCCACTGCACCAGGCAGGTAGATGCCCAGCGTCAACCCCGCCGTGCCATGCAGAAAGCGGCGGCGGCTGTCGTTCTCGATGCGGGGTTGCGCCGCCGTGTTCATCGTGAAGTTCCTCATGCCAGGCTCCTTGCCGCTTCATGGATGGCCGCCCGGATGCGCACATAGGTGGCGCAGCGGCAGACGTTGCCGGACATCGCGGTGTCGATGTCGGTGTCGGTCGGCTTGCGGTTCTTTTCCAGCAGCGCCACCGCGCTCATGATCTGACCGGACTGGCAGTAACCGCACTGCACCACGTCGAGCTTCTTCCACGCATCCTGCACCGCACGGGCCACACGCCCGCGGTCCACGCCCTCGATGGTGACAACCTTCTTGCCAGCCACCGTGGACACCGGCGTCACGCACGAGCGAACGGGCTGACCATCGACGTGCACGGTGCACGCGCCGCACATCGCCATGCCGCAGCCGAACTTGGTGCCCGTCATCTGGAGCGTGTCCCGCAACACCCACAACAGGGGCGTGTCGGGCGCCACGTC
Source organism: uncultured Aquabacterium sp. (assembly GCF_947366995.1). Taxonomy (GTDB): domain Bacteria; phylum Pseudomonadota; class Gammaproteobacteria; order Burkholderiales; family Burkholderiaceae_C; genus Aquabacterium. Next base: position 17,761 of record NZ_CANBCC010000075.1, read on the forward strand.
CACGCGCTGGGGCGTCCCGTTCACAACTAGATTGACCATCCGAGTCTCCTTGGCATCCTGCAACAGACTGCCATTCTGCGCAGCCCCGCCTTGTCTGGATAGTCCGATCCTGCGGCGTTCTTGCCTGATCCTCTTGCGGAGCGGACGAACTGGCCCACGTGCACTGACGGGGCCCTATCATCGCTGTCCCGATTCCCCGGAGGTGTGCATGCAAGGTGACGGACTGGAGCAAGAAGCGCTCGCACTCGGTGCGCTGCACGCCCGCCTCTCGGCGCTGGTCGAGCGGTGGACTGCCGGCGTGGAAGACTGCCAGACACCGCGCGAGAACCTGCTGCTCTTCCGGCGTGAAGCGCCGACCGGCCCCTGCAGCTGCCTGGTCGAGCCCAGCATCGTCCTGGTCGTGCAGGGGGCCAAGCAGCTGCTGATCGGCGACCACGCCTATGCCTACGACCAGCAGCGCTTCCTCATCACGGCGCTGGATCTGCCCGGCACATCGCAGGTGCTTGAAGCCAGCCCGGAACACCCGTGCCTGGGCCTGGTGCTGCGGCTGGACCTGCGCATCGTGGCCGAGCTCATCGCGCAGACGGGGGCGGCACCGACCCGCGACCGTGCGGCCGGGGGGAGCGCCGCCCTGGGCACGGTGACAGCGAGCTTGCTGGAGCCCTTTCACCGCCTCGTGACCTTGCTGGACGAGCCCGAAGCCCTGAACGTGCTGGCCCCGCTCATCGAGCGCGAGATTCACTACCGGCTGCTCACCAGCGACATGGCGGCCCGACTGTGGCAGATCGCATCGGCTGGCAGCCAGAGCCAGCGCATCGCCCGCGCCATTGAATGGCTCAAAGCGCACTACGCGCAACCGCTGCGTGTCGAGGAACTCGCCGCGCAGGCGCAGATGAGCCAGTCGACGCTGCACCACCACTTCCGCCAGCTCACCGCGATGAGCCCGCTGCAGTACCAGAAATGGTTGCGGCTGAGCGAGGCACGCCGCCTGATGCTCAACGAGCGGCTGGATGCGGCCAGTGCGGCATTCCAGGTGGGCTATGAGAGCCCGTCGCAGTTCAGCCGCGAGTACAGCCGCCTGTTTGGCTCGCCGCCCAGGCGCGACATCGAGGGCCTGCGCGGACGCCCCACAGCGGCGGAGTCTGCGCCCGTCGGCGCCCCCTCCCGCCCCCCGCGTTCGGGCCTCAGATGACGCCCTGCGCCAGCATGGCGTCGGCCACCTTCACGAAGCCGGCCACGTTGGCGCCGTCCACATAGCTCACCGAGCCATCGGCGCGGCGGCCGTAGTTCAGGCAGGCCTGGTGGATGCCCGTCATGATGGTCTTCAGGCGGGCGTCCACCTCTTCGCGCGGCCACGACAGGCGCATCGCGTTCTGGCTCATCTCCAGACCCGAGGTGGCCACGCCGCCCGCGTTGCTGGCCTTGCCCGGCGCGTACAGCACACGGCTTTCCTCGAAGACCTTCACGGCCTCCAGCGTCGACGGCATGTTCGCGCCTTCGGCCACGCACTTCACGCCGTTGCGCACCAGGATCTGGGCGTCGCCCCCATCCAGCTCGTTCTGGGTGGCGCACGGCAGGGCCACGTCCATCGGCACCCGCCAGGGGCGCACGCCGGCGTGGAAGGTGGCGCCCACACGCTTGGCGTAGTCGTCCACGCGGCCGTACAGGTGGTTCTTCACCTCCATCAGTTCCGCCAGCTTCTGCGGCGTGAAACCGTCTTCGTCCACCACCGTGCCGCTCGAGTCCGACACCGTGATGACCTTGGCCCCCATGGCCATGGCCTTCTCCACCGCGTACTGGGCCACGTTGCCCGAGCCCGACACGCCCACGCGCAGGCCCTGCAGGTCCATGCCTTTCTGCTTGAGCATCTCGGCGGCGAAGTACACCGTGCCGTAGCCCGTGGCCTCGGGGCGGATGAGCGAGCCGCCATACGAGAGGCCCTTGCCCGTGAAGACGCAATCAGCCCGGTTGGTCAGCTTCTTCATCATGCCGGCCATGAAGCCGACCTCGCGCGCGCCCACGCCAATGTCGCCCGCCGGCACGTCGGTGTCCGCGCCCACGTGGCGGTACAGCTCACTCACGAAGGCCTGGCAGAAGCGCATGATCTCGCCGGGGCTCTTGCCCTTGGGGTCGAAGTCGGAGCCGCCCTTGCCGCCGCCCATGGG
>NZ_CANBCC010000076.1 GCF_947366995.1 uncultured Aquabacterium sp.
CCAGTTCAACCTGGCGCACGGCGGGTTCATGGCGATCGGCGCCTATGCTGTCGGCCTGCTCACCACCGATTACCAATGGGGATTCTGGTGGGCGTTTGCCGCCGCCGGCGCCTTGTGCGGGGTGCTGGGTTGGCTGACCGGCATGCTGTCGTTGCGCATGACGGGCCATGTGTTCTCGATCTTCACGCTGTGTGTGGGCTACATCATCTACCTGCTGATCGAGAAGTGGGAAGCCGTGACCCACGGCGCGGTCGGTGTGATGGGCATTCCCGCGCCGGCGCATCCTTTCGGCGGCGAGGTCGACACGCCCATCGGCCAGTACTACCTGATGCTGGGCTTTCTGGTGCTGGGCGCCGTGGTGATGCAGCGCATCGTTCGGTCGATTCTGGGGCGCAGCTTCATGGCGGTGCGCAATGGCGAGGCCCTGGCCGAGGCGCTGGGCATCCCGCTGATGCGCACCAAGCGGTTGGCCTTCGTGCTGTCGGTGATCTACGCCGGGTTGGCGGGCGGCCTGTATGCCGGGCACGTGCGCTTTCTCGGTCCGGAACTGGCGGCCACCCACCACACCTTCGAGCTGGTGATGTTCATGCTGGTGGGCGGCATCGGCACGCTGTTCGGGCCGATCCTCGGCTCGGTGCTGGTGCCGTGGCTGACCCAGTCGCTGCAGTTCCTGCAGGACTACCGCATGGTCGTCTTCGGCCCGCTGCTCATCGTGCTGCTCATCTTCCTGCCGCACGGCATCGTGGGCACCTGGCTGCATCGCCAGGCGCGCCGGGAGTCGGCGAAACGTGCACAGGCTGCGTCGCCGGCCACCCCTGTGTCGGCCCCCCGAACCGGAGCCCACCATGCTTGAAATCCGCAACCTCACCAAGCGGTTCGGTGGCCTCACGGCCGTGAACGATGTGTCGGCCACGTTCGAGGCGGGCCGCATCAACGCCATCATCGGCCCCAACGGGGCGGGCAAGACGACGTTCTTCAACCTGATCGCCGGCACGCATGCGCCGTCGGCCGGGCAGATCATCGTGAAGGGCGAGGACGTGACCGGCATGCGTGCGGACCAGATTGCGCGGCTGGGTGTGGCGCGCACCTTTCAGGCCACCACGCTGTTCGACCAGGCCAGCGTGCTGGACAACCTCATCGTGGGCCACCGGCTGCGCACGCGGTCGGGCCTGTGGGACGTCATCCTCAACACGGCGCTGCTGCAGCGCGAGGAGCGGCTGTGCCGCGAGAAGGCCGAAGCCGCGCTCGAGTTCGTGGGGCTGAACCGCGTGGCGCACCGGCTGGCGGGCGACATCACGCAGGAAGAGCGCAAGCGCGTGGCCTTTGCGCTGGCGCTGGCCACCGAGCCCGACCTGCTGTTGCTGGACGAGCCGGCCGGCGGCGTGAACCCGGAAGAAACACTGGGCCTGGCCGAGCTGATCCGCAAGCTGGTGGCCCATGGCAAGACCGTGTGCCTCATCGAACACAAGATGGACATGATCATGAGTCTGGCCGACAAGATCATCGTGCTGAACCATGGCGAGAAGATCGCCGATGGCACGCCCGCCGAGATCCGCAGCAATCCGCATGTCATCGATGCGTACCTGGGAGCCGAGCATGTTGAAGCTTGAAGGGGTGTCGCTGTCGTATGGCAGCTTCCGTGCGCTGGACCAGGTCAGCCTGCATGCCGACAAGGGCGAGCTGGTGGTGCTGCTCGGCGCCAACGGGGCGGGCAAGAGCTCGATCTTCATGGCCATCAGTGGCATCCACAAGGCCTGCAGCGGCTCGATCGCGTTCGATGGCCAGGAGCTGGTGGGCATGCGGCCGGCTGCCATCGTGGCGCAAGGCGTTGTGCACTGCCCGGAGGGCCGCAAGCTGTTTCCGCAGATGTCGGTGCAGCAGAACCTGATGCTGGGTGCCTATGTGCACCGCAACGCGTCCGACACCCGCGCGCGGTCGCAGCAGATCCTCGACGAGGTCTACACGCTGTTCCCGATCCTCGCGCAGAAGCGCCACGACCCGGCGGGTTCGCTGTCGGGCGGACAGCAGCAGATGGTGGCGATCGGGCGCGCGCTCATGGGCCGGCCCAAAGCCCTGTTGCTGGACGAGCCCTCGCTGGGCCTGGCGCCCTTGGTCGTCAAGCAGATGTTCGAGATCATCCAGCAGATCAACGCCAGCGGCGTGACGGTGCTGCTGGCCGAGCAGAACGCCTATTCGGCCCTGCGCATCGCGCACCGCGCCTACGTGCTGGAGCGCGGCCGCATCGTCATGGAAGGCCTGCCCGAGCAGCTGCTGCACGACGAGGGCATCCGCAAGGCCTACATCGGGGCCTGATCGGCCGCACCCGTTTCCCGACGTTCAACCCCCCATGAGGAGACCGCACATGCCATCCCGTTTCTTTGCGCTCAAGCGCCTGCCGCTGACCGTCGCCGTGACCCTGGCCTTTGGCTCGGGCGCAGGCTGGGCCCAGGAGGTCGTCAAGATCGGCTACACCGGCCCGCTGAGCGGTGGCGCCGCGCTGTACGGCAAGAACGTGCTCAACGGCCTGAACCTGGCGGCCAAGGAGATCAATGCCAAGGGCTTCGATGTGGGCGGCAAGAAGTACAAGGTCGAGGTCGTGGCGCTGGACGACAAGTACGCGCCGGCCGAAGCCGCGATCAACGCGCGTCGCTTGAAGCAGCAGCACGGTGCACCTGTGGTGTTCGTGCCGCACTCGGGTGGGGCGTTCGCGCTGCAGGCCTTCAACCAGCAGGAGAACTTCCTGCTGATGGCTTACACCAGCGTGCCGACCATCACCGAAAAGGGCAACAAGCTCACGATGCGGATCCCGCCGAGTTTCCTGACCTACATCGAGCCCTTCATCCGCAACCAGATGAAGCACGGCAAGAAGCTGGGCATGGCGCCGGCCGACCACGATTACGCCAAGGCCTGGGTTGCCGCGTTCGAGCCGGCCTGGACCAAGGCCGGTGGTGCGGTGGTGGCCACCAACCCGATGTCGTACAACAAGTCGGCCGACTTCTACACCGGGGTGAGCCGGGTGCTGGAAAGCAAGCCGGACGTGATGTTCATCGGCGGGCCGTCCGAGCCCACGGGGCTGGTGGCCAAGCAGGCCCGCGAACTGGGCTTCAAGGGCCCGTTCGTCGTCATGGACCAGGCCAAGATGGACGAGATGGCACGCGTGACCGGCGGCCTGCAGATGCTGGAGGGCTCGATCGGGACGCTGCCGCTGACGGCCGACGAGCGGCCCGGTGCCAAGGCGTTCGTGCAGGCCTACCGCACTGCCTATGGTCCCGACAGCAACCCATCGTCGGAGTCGTCGCTGAACTACACGGCGCTGCATCTGGTGGTCAATGCGATGCGCCTGGCGGGCTCGGTGAGTGACCCGGTGGCGATTCGCGGCAAGCTCGACGCTGCCGCCAAGGCGCTGCCGGACGCCATCAACCCGAATGACATCAACGGGGTGGACGAGAAGGGCGGCTCCGACCTGAACACCGTGGTGGGCGTCGTCGAGGGGGGCAAGCTGAAGGCAGTGCGGCTGAAGTCGCTGTAAGGCCCGTGCGTGGGCCGTGGTCATGGCTGAGGGCCGGCGCGAGTCGGGGCAGGGAGGCCTCGCCGCGTCGGCGCGGCCTGATAATGCGGGGCGCGTACCGTCGCCCCGCGCCATGCAGCGGGCAGTCAGGAGAAGAAGTCGATCATGCACGACCCCGTTGTCGCCGCCGATGTGGCCGAGAAGGAAGACCGCCATTTCGTGACGGCCCTGGCCCGCGGTCTGGAAGTCCTCTCTTGTTTTCGCTCGGGCGACAAGGCCCTGGGCAACCAGGAGATCGCAAAGCGCTGCCGGCTGCCGAAATCGACGGTGTCCCGGCTCACGTACACGCTGACGAAGCTCGGCTACCTGATCCAGATTGAGGACAGCGGCAAGTACCGGCTGGGCACCGCCACGCTGGCCCTCGGCAGCTACATGCTGGCCCGTCTGGATGTGCGTCAGCTGGCGCGGCCGATGATGCAGGAGCTGGCGGACCACTGCAAGGCCACCGTGTCGCTCGGCACGCGCGATCGCCTGTCGATGCTGTATGTCGAGAACTGCCGCAGCTCGGCAGCGCTCACCCTGAGTGTGGATGTCGGCTCGCGCATTCCCATCGTCAACTCGGCGTTGGGACGGGCCTACCTGGCCGTGACGAGCGAGGCCGAGCGCCACGAAATCCTCGAACGCGTGCGCGAGTACGACGAGCAGGCGTGGCCCGCCATCCAGAAGGGCGTCGAGACGGCCCTGGCCGACTACCGGACGCTCGGGTGCACCCGCTCGTTCGGCGATCTGCAGCCGCACGTCAACGGCATTGCAGTGGCATTCAATCCGGGCGGTGGTCTGCCCTGCATGGCCATCAGTTGTGCCGGGCCCGCCTTCAGCCTGTCGCAGGAGTTCCTGCTGGACGAAGCGCGGCCCCGCCTGATCGAGCTGGTGCGCAAGCTGGAAGCGTCGGCCGGCCGGCTCTGATCAGGCCGGGCCGATCACCGCAAAAGTCCCACTGGCGCGCAGCAGCACGCGCTCGCCGGCGCGCAGGCGGCAACTCGCGAACGCCATCCGCTGCCCCAGGCGCTCGATCTCGACGTGGGCTTCCACCCAGTCGCCCAGGCGCGCGGCAGCCAGAAAGTCGGTGCTGAGGCTGACGGTGACGATGGACAGCGGGCCCCCGCGCGCGTGGTTGATGGCGTGCCCAAGCGCCGTGTCGGCCAGCGTGGCGAGCAAGCCGCCGTGCGGGATGCCGCGCAGGTTCAGGTGCTGGGGGGCGATCCGCAGGCCGATGACGGGCGGGGCACCCGGCACCTCCCGCACATGCACGGGGCCGATGAGGCTGATGAAGCCGCCGGTGACTGTGTGAAAGGGCGCGAAGCCGGACGGCACGGCGGGGTCCCCCGTGTGAGGCGCCGGTTCGGGCTGCGGATTGGTGGAGGCCGGTGAGGGGTCTGGGTGGCGCATGGGCAAAAGCGGAGGGAGGGCTCAGGGCGCAGGCACAGGCCGACAGCGGCGTCAGAACCAGCCGGCTTCCATGTCCAGCGGGGTGCCATCGAGTGTGCGCAGCAAGGCGTACTGTGCCTGCGTGCGCGGCAGTTCCCAATGGCAGAAGTACCGACACGCCTGCAGCTTGCCCTTGAGGAAGGCCGCTTCGTCGGCATGGGGGCGGGCGCCAAGCGCCTGAGCGGCCACGCGCGCCTGTTCCAGCCACAGCCAGGCGAGCACCGTGTGGCCGCAGGCTTCGAGAAACACGGCCGCGTTCGCCAAGCCTCGCACGGGATCTTCCTTCAGCACGGGGCGCAACACGACCAGGGTTGCCTCGAGGTCGGCCAAGGCCATGCGCACCGCGTCTGCCATGTCGCTCAGCTCGGGATCGCCCTGGGCTGCCTCGATGGTCTGGCTCATGCGATGAGCCAGCACCGCCATGCCGGCCCCCTGCTGCATCACCATCTTGCGGCCGAGCAGGTCCATGGCCTGGATGCCGTGCGTGCCTTCGTGGATGGGGTTCAGCCGGTTGTCGCGGTAGAACTGCTCGACGGGGTACTCGCGTGTGTAGCCATAGCCGCCGTGTACCTGGATGGCGAGGTCGTTGGCTGCAAGGCACCATTGCGAGGGCCATGACTTCACGATGGGCGTCAGCACGTCGAGCAGCAGGGCAGCCTCGCGGCGCTGCGCCTCGTCAGGGTGGGTGTGCTGGTCGTCGACCAGGCGGGCTGCGTACAGACACAAGGCGTAGCCGCCTTCCACATAGGCCTTCTGCGCCAGCAGCATGCGGCGCACATCGGCGTGCTCGATCAGCTTGCGCGGTGGCTCCTGCGGGTTCTTCGAGTCCGGCAGGCGGCCCTGCGGACGCTCCCGGGCGTAATCGAGGGCGGCCAGGTAGCCGCGGTAGCCCAGCATCACGGCCCCCATGCCCACCCCGATGCGGGCCTCGTTCATCATCTGGAACATGCACGCCAGACCCTGATGCGGCGGGCCGATGAGTTCGCCCTCGCAGGCGTCTCGCTCGCCGAACGACAGCATGGTCGACGTCGTGCCCCGCCAGCCCATCTTGTGGATCAGGCCGGCCAGGTTCACGTCGTTGCGCGGCCCGAGGGTGCCGTCGTCGCGCACGCGGAATTTGGGCACGATGAACAGGGAGATGCCCTTGACGCCGGGCGGCGCGTCAGGCAGGCGGGCCAGCACGAGGTGAACGATGTTCTCGCTCAGTTCGTGATCCCCTGCCGAGATGAAGATCTTCTGGCCCTTGATGGCGTAGCGGCCGTCGCCCAGCGGCGTGGCGGTGGTGCGGATGTCGGCCAGGCTGGAGCCGGCCTGGGGCTCGGTCAGGGCCATCGTGCCCATGAATCGCCCGCTGAGCAGCTGGGGGAGATAGCGCTGGCGCTGTGCTTCGGTGCCGAAGCGCAGGATCACGTTGGCATTGCCCTGCGTGAGCCCCGCATACGAACTGATGGCGATGTTGGCCGCCTTGAACAGCGAGCCGCACGCCTGCGCCACCAGCGTCGGCAACTGCATTCCGCCCAGTTCGAAATCATGGCTGGCGGCCAGCAGCCCGGCATCGCAGTAGGCGCGCAACGCGTCGCCCACTTCAGGGGGCAGGTGAACGCGCTCGCCGTCGAAGCGCGGCTCCTGTTCGTCGCACAGGCGGTTCAGCGGTGCAAAGCGCTCGCGGGCCACGGCCTCGGCCGTATCCAGCGCGGCGCTCAGCGTGGCGCGGTTGTGCTCCGCATGCCGAGGGCGGGTGCACAGCTGCTCAGCCTGTAGCCAGTCGAACAGCAGGAAGTCGAGGTCGCGTCGGGTAACGATCGATGTTGTGCTCATATCGGTCTGCAGTGCGGAACGTAGTTCTGTGTATTTGCCGCTGGCGCTGTGCATTGTGAAAGGAGTGATGCAAACGCGGGCCCACGTAAACCCTATTCACGTGGGCTGGTTGCCCGCGTTACGCTGAATGCACGTCAAAACACAGTTCTGCATTGCAGAACATTGAGCGCCAGGAGATCCGATGCAGAGCGAGCCCTATGCACTGAACGGCCGGGTGGCCGTCATCACGCTGGACAACCCCCCGGTCAACGGGCTGGGCCTGGCCGTGCGCCAGAACGTCGTGCGCGCACTGGATGCCGCCGCGGCCGACCCGGCGGTGGCCGCCGTGGTGATCACCGGAAACGACCGCTTCTTCTCGGGGGGGGCCGATGTGCGCGAGTTCGGCACACCGCTGTCGACCCAGGAGCCCACGCTGCACACGCTCATTGCGACGGTGGAGCGGCTGCCCAAGCCCGTTGTGGCGGCCATCCGCGGCGTCTGTATGGGCGGGGGTCTGGAACTGGCGCTGGGGTGCCATGGCCGGGTGGCCCGTGCGGATGCCACGGTGGCCTTGCCAGAGGTCAAGCTGGGGCTGCTACCGGGGGCGGGCGGCACACAACGTCTGCCGCGTGTGGTGGGCCTGGAGACGGCGATCAACATGATCCTGTCTGGCGCCCAGGTGCCGGCGGCGAAGCTCGCGCACACCGCGCTGTTCGATGCGGTGGTGGACGTGGACGATGTGGTGTCTGCCGCCCTGGCGCGCGCCGAGCAGCTTGCAGTTCAGCTGGCCGAGCAGGGCACGCTGCCTCGCGTGCGCGACCGCGTTGTCGACGCCCCTTTGGCCGAGCCGTTCCTGCAGTTCGTCCGGCAGAGCGTGGCGGCGGCATCCAAAGGCTATCCGGCGCCACTGGCCTGTGTCGAAGCCGTGGCCGCCTCGGTCAGCAGCCCGTTCGACGAAGGCCTGCGCCGTGAGCGCGAGGGCTTTCTGGCGCTGATGCAGACGCCGGAATCCCGCGCGCTGCGCCATGTCTTCGCGGCCGAGCGGGCGGCGCCGAAGATCCCCGACGTGCCGGCCGACACACCGCTGCGGCCGGTGGGACTGGTGGGCGTGATCGGCGCCGGCACCATGGGCGGCGGCATCGCGATGAACTTCCTCAACGCGGGCATCCCGGTCGTGATCCTGGAACGCCAGCCCGAGGCGCTGGAGCGCGGGGTCACCACCATCCGTCGCAACTACGAGAACTCGCAGAAAAAGGGCAAGCTCACGGCCGCGCAGGTGCACGAGCGCATGGCCTTGCTCAAGCCCACGCTGTCCTATGGTGATCTGGCCAAGGCCGATCTGGTCATCGAAGCGGTGTACGAAGACATCGGCGTCAAGGAGGAGGTCTTTCGCACGCTCGATGAGGTCTGCCGCCCCGGGGCCATTCTGGCCTCGAACACCTCCACGCTGGACCTGAACCGCATTGCCGCATTCACCCGCCGGCCGCAGGACGTGATCGGCCTGCACTTCTTCAGCCCCGCCAATGTGATGCGCCTGCTGGAAGTGGTGCGGGGCGAGCACACCGCCAAGGATGTGCTTGCCACGGCCATGCAGCTGGCGCGCACCCTCCGCAAGATTGCGGTGGTGTCCGGTGTGTGCGATGGCTTCATCGGCAACCGCATGATCCACCGCTACGGCGCGGCGGCCAACGACCTCATCGTGCAGGGGGCCTCGCCTCAGCAGGTGGACCGCGCGCTGGAGCGCTTCGGCATGGCCATGGGGCCGTTCCGCATGGGCGACCTGGCCGGGCTGGACATCGGCTGGGCGATCCGCAAGCGCCGCGCAGCCGAGCACCCGGACGATGCGCGCCCCAGCGTGGCCGACGCCTTGTGCGAGGCCGGACGCTTCGGGCAGAAGACCGGCGCGGGTTGGTATCGCTACGAAGCCGGCCAGCGCAACGCCGTGCCCGACCCGGACGTGGATGCCCTGATCGCCCGCTTCCGTGCGGAGCAGGGCATCACACCGCGCCGCATCACTGACGAGGAGATCATCGAGCGCTGCATCTACGCCCTGGTCAACGAGGGCGCCCGCCTCGCCGAAGAAGGCATTGCGCAACGCGCGTCCGACATCGACATCGTCTACCTGAACGGCTACGGCTTTCCGGCCTACCGCGGTGGGCCGATGCGCTATGCCGACGAGGTGGGGCTGGTGAACGTGGTGCGGGCGCTGAACCGCATCGCCGCCGAGCCTGGCGTGGACCGCGCTTTCTGGACACCCGCGCCCCTGCTGGCCCGCCTGGCCGCCGAAGGCCGCAGCTTCAACTGAGGAATGCACATGACCGAAGCCGTCATCGTTTCCACGGCCCGCACGGGCCTGGCCAAGTCCTGGAAGGGCGCGTTCAACATGACCTACGGACCCACACTGGGTGCCCATGCCGTGTGCCACGCGGTGCTGCGGGCCGGCATCGAAGCCGACGAGGTCGAAGACGTCATCATGGGCGGCACCTTCGGCGAAGGGACCACCGGGGGCAACGTGGCGCGGCAGATTGCCTTGCGCGCGGGCCTGCCCGTCGCCACCGCCGGCATGACCGTCAACCGCTTCTGCTCGTCGGGCCTGCAGACGATTGCCCTGGCTGCACAACGCGTCATCGCGGGGGAGGGGCAGGTGTTTGTGGCCGGGGGTGTCGAGAGCATCTCGTGCGTGCAGAACGAAGCCAACACCCACATGCGGCGCGACCCGTGGCTGGTGGCGAACAAGCCCGAGGTCTACTGGAACATGCTGCAGACGGCCGAGCAGGTGGCCGCGCGCTATGGCGTGAGCAAGGAAGCGCAAGACGCGTACGGCGTGCGCTCCCAGCAGCGCGCCGCAGCGGCGCAGCATGCCGGCCTGTTCAACGACGAGATCGTGCCGATGACCACCACCATGGCCGTGGTCGACAAGGCCACAGGCCGCTTCACCACGCGCGAAGTGACGATCTCGTCCGACGAGGGCATACGCCCGGACACGACGCTGGAGGCCGTGCAGAAGATCCGCGCGGCGCTGCCCGGTGGCGTGGTGACCGCCGGCAATGCAAGCCAGTTCTCCGATGGCGCCTCGGCCTGCGTGGTGATGGACCGCCGCCTGGCCGAACGCCGTGGCCTGAAGCCGCTGGGCATCTTCCGGGGCTTTGCCGTAGCGGGTTGCGAGCCCGATGAAATGGGCATCGGCCCGGTGTTCGCCGTACCCAAGCTTCTGGCCAAGGCCGGACTGAAGGTCGATGACATCGGGCTGTGGGAGCTCAACGAGGCCTTTGCCGTGCAGGTGCTGTACTGTCGCGATCGCCTCGGCATCCCGGATGAGCGTCTCAATGTGAACGGCGGTGCCATTGCGGTCGGTCACCCCTATGGTGTGTCGGGCTCGCGGCTCACGGGGCATGCCTTGATCGAAGGTCGCCGCCGCGGCGTGAAGTACGTGGTCGTCACCATGTGCATCGGGGGCGGGCAGGGGGCGGCTGGCCTGTTCGAGGTGTGCTGACATGGGTGTGCGACAGCTTTTCGACCTCACCGGCCAGGTGGCCCTCATCACCGGCGGCTCGCGCGGGCTGGGCCTGCAGATGGCCGAGGCGCTCGGCGAAATGGGCGCCCGCCTGGTCATCACCGCCCGCAAGGCGGACGAACTCGATCAGGCCCGGGCCCACCTGCAGGCGCTGGGCCACGAGGTGCATACCGTCGTCAACGACCTGCAGCAGATCGACCGCATCCCGGGCTTGGTCAGCCAGGTGATCGAGCAGGTCGGGCCGATCGACATCCTGCTCAACAACGCCGGTGCCACGTGGGGGTGCAAGGCCGAGGATTACCCCGACGCGGCCTGGCACAAGGTCATGGACCTCAACATCAATGCGCCCTTCTTCCTCACGCGGGAAGTGGGCAAGCATTGCATGATCCCGCGTGGGCGCGGCAACATCATCGTGACCGCCTCGGTGGCGGGGCTCAAGGGCACACCGCCGGGCATGCACACGATCGCGTACAACACGTCCAAGGCCGCGGCCATCCACTTCGCGCGCACGCTGGCATCCGAATGGGGCCCGTACGGCATCCGGGCCAATGCGCTGTGCCCTGGCTTCTTTCCCACCAAACTGGCCAACGGACTCATCGACCAGCTCGGTGATGCGCTGGTGGCTCGTACGCCGCTGCGTCGCCTGGGCGGTGACGAGGACCTGAAAGGCGCGGTGGTCTTCCTCGCGTCCGACGCCTCGCGCCATGTCACGGGCCAGGCGCTGGTGGTCGATGGCGGCGCCAGCGTGATCTGACGCAGAGCGCGGCATGGGCGACCTGAACGACAGCGTCTTCTCCGGCACCCGGCCGGTGCTGCCCCAGCATGCCTTCGACGAAGGCCGGCTGGCCGATTTCATTCGCACCAACGTCGGGCCGTTTGCCGGAAACCTGCAGGTTGCGCAGTTCAAGGGCGGGCAGTCGAATCCCACCTTCCTGGTGCAGGCCGGCAGCGAACGCTTCGTGCTGCGTCGCAAGCCACCGGGCGCGCTGCTGCCATCGGCGCACGCCGTGGAGCGCGAGCACCGGGTGATGAGCGCCCTGGCCGCCACCGACGTACCGGTGCCTCGCACCCTGGCACTGTGCGAAGACCCCGACGTCATCGGCAGCACCTTCTTCCTGATGGCCCATGTGCCGGGTCGCATCTTCTGGGACCCGGCCCTGCCCGGTCACACACCCGTTGAGCGCCGCGCCCTCCTGGACGAGCTGAACCGGGTCATCGCCGCGCTGCACCGTGTCGATCCGGCCGCCGTGGGGCTGTCCGACTACGGCAAGCCGGGCGCCTATCTGGCGCGACAGGTGGCGCGCTGGACGCAGCAATACCGCGCGGCCGAAACCGAACGCATCGAGGCGGTCGACCGCCTGATCGAGTGGCTGCCGGCCCATCTCCCGCCCGACGACGCGCCGCCCGCCATCGTGCATGGCGACTACCGGCTCGACAACGTCATCTTCCACCCGACCGAATCGCGCATCCTGGCGGTGCTGGACTGGGAGCTGTCCACATTGGGTCACCCCCTGGTGGACTTCGCGTACCACTGCATGACCTGGCGCATGGACGGCCACACCGGGCGCGGCCTGGGTGACCTGAGTGCGCTGGAGCTCGATGCGCTTGGCATCCCATCGGAAGCTCATTACGTGAGCCAGTATTGCGAGCGAACCGGCCGAACGGGCATTCCGGGCGCTACGTGGTCGTACTACCTGATCTTCAACCTCTTCCGTCTCACCAGCATCCTGCAGGGCGTCACCCGACGGGCCTTGCAGGGCAACGCAGCGAGCGCGGAAGCGCTGACCACCGGGCAACGTGCGCGGCCTCTCGCCGAACAGGCTTGGCGCATGGCGCAGGACCTGATGCGTCACCCCTGAATCCCACAAGGAGCCCCCATGGACTTTTCTTACTCCCCCAAGGTCATCGCGCTGCAGCAGCGCGTGCAGGCCTTCATGGACGAACACATCTACCCCAACGAGGCCCGCTACCACGACGAGGTCGAGGCCAACCGCCAGCGCGGCAACCCCTGGCAGCCCACACAGGTGATGGAGACCTTGAAGGCCAAGGCCCGTGCGGCCGGGCTGTGGAACCTCTTCCTGCCCGAATCGGCCTATGGCGCCGGGCTGACGAACCTCGAATACGCGCCGCTGTGCGAGATCATGGGCCGCTCGCACATCGCGCCGGAGGCCTTCAACTGCTCTGCGCCCGACACCGGCAACATGGAGACCCTGGTGCGTTACGCCACCGAGGATCAACGCAAGCAGTGGCTCGAGCCGCTGCTGGAGGGGCGCATCCGGTCGGCCTTTGCGATGACCGAGCCCGACGTGGCCTCATCGGACGCGACCAACATCGAGGCGAGCATCGTGCGCGAGGGTGACGAGTACGTCATCAACGGCCGCAAGTGGTGGACCTCGGGCGCGCCCGATCCGCGCTGCGAAATCCTCATCTTCATGGGCAAGACGGCACCCGACCACCCGGATCGCCACCAGCAGCAGTCCATGATCCTCGTGCCGATGAAGACGCCCGGCGTGCGGCTGGAGCGCGCACTCAATGTGTTCGGCTACGACCACGCACCGCACGGCCACGGCGAACTCAGCTTCGACAACGTCCGCGTGCCGGTCAGCAATGTGCTGCTCGGCGAAGGCCGGGGTTTCGAGATCGCTCAGGGCCGGCTCGGACCGGGCCGCATCCACCACTGCATGCGGCTGATCGGTGTGGCCGAGCGGGCGCTGGAGCTGATGTGCCGGCGCGCGCTGGACCGCACGACCTTCGGCCGGCGGCTGGCTGACCAGAGCGTCACCCGCGAACGCATCGCCAATGCCCGCATCCTGATCGACCAGGCGCGCTTCCTGGTGCTCAACGCGGCCTACAAGATGGACACCGTGGGCAACAAGGCCGCGAAGCAGGAGATCGCGATGATCAAGGTGGCGGCGCCCACGATGGCCTGCCAGGTGATCGACTGGGCGATGCAGGTGCATGGGGGCGCAGGCGTGTGCGACGACTTCCCGCTGGCCGCCGCCTATGCGAACTCGCGTACGCTGCGCTATGCCGATGGGCCGGACGAGGTGCACCGCAACCAGATCGGCAAGCTGGAACTCGCCCGCTACGAGCCCGCTCGTACCTCGCACTGACCCCATCACCCGTCACCCGGATCCAACGCCATGTCCGACCGCCACTTTGCCCACTGGCCCCGCCATGTCAGCCGCCACCTGAGCGTGCCGGCCACCAACCTGTACACCAACCTCGAGATCTCGGCCCTGCGCTTTCCCGACAAGCGCGCGCTCGTCTTCTACGACTCGGTGACCACCTACGCCGAACTGAAGGACCAGACCGAACGGCTCGCCGGCCATCTGCAGCAGGTGTGCGGCGTGAAGGCGGGCGATCGCGTGCTGCTCTACATGCAGAACAGCCCGCAGTTCATCATCGGGTACTACGCCATCCTGCGTGCGAACGCGGTGGTGGTGCCGGTCAACCCGATGAACCTGACCGAGGAGATGCGTCACTATGTGAGCGATGCCGACGCCCGCGTCGTGCTCTGCCCGCAGGATCTCTTTCCACAGGTTCGCCCGCTGCTGCAGGAGGGCCGCGCGGCCGCCTCGGCCGATGACGCCGCGCCGGGGCTGCGCCATGCCGTGGTCGCGGCCTACAGCGACCACCTGACGACACCCACTGAGCTGCCCGTGCCCGCCTTCGTGAAGGACCCGCGTCAGCCACTGGACGAGCCGGGTGCACAGGCGTGGGCGGACGCCCTTGCGGCGAACCGCCGCCCCGGCCCCCTCACGCAGGGCCCTGACGACCTCGCAGTGATGCCCTACACCTCGGGCACCACCGGCCATCCGAAGGGCTGCATGCACACGCACCGCAGCGTCATGTACAACTCCGTGGCCGGCACGCAGTGGCTGATGACCACGCAGGATGCGGTGCAGCTGGCAGTGCTGCCCTTCTTCCATGTCACGGGCATGGAAAACGGCATGAACGGCTCGATCTACGTGGGCGCGACCATCGTGGTGCTGCCCCGCTGGGACCGTGATGCCGCGGCGCAACTCATCCAGCGCTACCGCGTCACGGGCACGCAGATGATCGTCACCATGGTGATCGACCTGTTGTCCAACCCGCGGCTGGCCGAGTACGACCTCTCCAGCATCTCGCGCCTCAGCGGAGGCGGAGCCGCCATGCCCGAGGCCTTGGCCACGCGCCTGAAGGAGATGTGCGACCTCGACTACCTCGAGGGCTATGGCATGTCGGAGACGATGGCCCCCACGCACATCAACCCGCCCCAGCGGCCGATGAAGCAGTGCCTGGGCATTCCCATCTTCGACGTCGACGCGCGCGTGGTCGACCCCGACACCTTCCGCGAACTGCCGCCCGGCGAAGTCGGCGAGATCGTGGTGCACGGCCCGCAGGTGATGCAGGGCTACTGGAAGCAACCGGCCGCCACGGCATCGAGCTTCATCGAGCTGGATGGCAAGCGCTTTCTGCGCACCGGCGACCTGGCCCGCACCGACGAGCACGGCTACTTCTACATGGTCGACCGGCTCAAGCGCATGATCAACGCCTCGGGCTTCAAGGTCTGGCCGGCCGAGGTCGAGGCGCTGATGTATGCCCACCCGGCCATCCAGGAGGTCTGCGTGATCGCGGCCCGTGACGAGCGGCGCGGCGAGACGGTCAAGGCCGTCGTCGTGCTGAAGGAGGCGCACCGCGGCCGCGTCACCGAGCAGGAGATCGTCGACTGGGCGCACGAGCACATGGCGGCCTACAAGAGCCCCCGCGTGGTCGCCTTTGCCGACGCGCTGCCGAAGTCGGGCGCCGGCAAGGTGCTGTGGCGCGCGCTGCAGGCTCAGGAAGTCTGACGCAGCGCGCGGGGCAGGGCGCCACTCAGTGGTACGCCGGCCAGCTTTGCAAGGTTTCCTTGTCGGCGCTCACGTAGACCGCATCGTGCTCGCGGTCGATGCCGCGGGTGAGCGCAATCGGCACGGCGATCTCGCCCCCGGGTCGCCAGCGCGCCGTGTCGACAATCAGCTGCTGCACCGCCCAGGTTTGTTCGTCGATCAGCAGGTCGTCGACCTTGCCGATCTGCCCTTCCGGTGTGGTCAGGTTGTAGCCCAGTACCTCGCGCGTGCAGTGGATATGGGCCTCCGCCAGGGGCCGATTTGCGGCGAGCGCTTCCTCTTCCAGACCCGAACCGGTGATGTCGACCGGCAGCGGCATTTCGCCGGCTTCCATGGGTTCCGGGACCTGTTCCCAGTAGAGCGGCGTGTCATAGTACGCCGCATAGGCCCGCTCCTGGCGCCGTGTCAGCGGCCGCGCGGAGTCGAACTGAGGGCCGTGCAGCACGTCGTCCTTGAGCAGTTCAATCTGCAGCTGCCGGTTGGTCGATGCGTCTTGCCGGATGGCCGTGGGCGGGATCAGCACATGGCGTTCGCTTGGCCAGTGTCCGGTGCGCACACCGAGATAACGGATGCCCCACTGCTCGTCATCGAAGTACAGGGCGTCGACCACGCCCACCTCGCCGTCCAGCGCCGTGACGACGGCGCCCTTGAGTTGACTGGCTTTGTGCAACATGCTGGATCTCCTTTTCTGGGGTCGGATGGCGACAGAGCGCACGCCCGGTGCAGCACGCCTGACACGCATCCCGCCCTGCGGCAATGGCCGTTCCCGGCGCAGCGCATGCGAATCGGTCAGGCCGCGCGTGCAGCCGGTAAGTTTTTCCGCAGTGCCGGCCGGCTCGATGGCCTTGCGACTTACAGCTCGCGCAGGCCGCTCACCATCAGCGCAAGCGGCGCCAGCGAGGCAAAGATCAGCATGATTCGATGGAAGACCGGACCGGCGAGCCGGGACTCCAGGTAATAGCGGATCACGATCAGCGCCTTGATCCACGCAACGATGGCAATGACGAAGGTCATGGCCATGCGGCTGGTGCCAGCGTGTGACTGGCCCGCGGCCTGGATGCTCACGAGCGAGAGCATCAGCAGCGCGATCCAGGCCAGGGTGGTGGGTTGCAGTTTCATCATGCGAAGGCGTAGAACAACGCGAAGACCATCAGCCACACCATGTCGGTGGCATGCCAGTAGGTGGCGATGGCTTCGAGGCCGCGGTGGTCGTCGGCGGTGTAGCCGCCGTACCGGAACCGCACCAGGCCCCACGCCATGCCCATCAGGCCCCACGACGCGTGGATGAAGTGATTGATGGTGAGGTAGTAGTACACGACGACGAAGACGCCGGCCGAGGCATCGATGCCGTGCGCCAAGTTCCAGCGCCACTCCAGCACCTTGAGCAGCGGGTAGATGAGCCCGGTGAGCAGGGCCAGGGCCAGCCAGCGCTGCCCCCACACCAGGTCGCCATCCCGGGTGCTGGCAATGGCGCGGGTCAGCAGGTAGCCGCCGGTGACCATGACGGCCGTGACACACAGCCCGCCCTGCGTCCACAGGCGCGTCGCACCCTGCTGAAAGGCCTCGGGGTGGTGCCAGCGCGCCACGAAGTACACGGCGAAGAAGACGGCGAACTCGATGTATTCGAGGCTCACGCCCACCCACATGGCCTGGATGCCGGGCCGCCTGTGTGCCGCGGCTGGTACGGGCGCGGTGGGCGGTATCGCCATCTCACCAGGCCAGGGGGCAGCCTCGGGGCCTGCGTTGCTCATGTTCATCCCGCACACCATAAATTGATGCGTTTGGGATGCATGTTAAGGCGCCTGCCGCCACCGCTCAAGCAGAAGGACCCGGGCGCGAGGGGGGATGCCGGTGGAAAAGAAAAAAGCCCCAGGTGCTACGCACCCTGGGGCTTTGTGTCGACCGAAGGCCGAGGGGATCAATCAGCAGGCTTGTGTTGACCTTTTTGATGTCAATAGACAAAAAAGGCCGACCCGACAACATCTTACGGTTACCCACGGGGCTGCGATGACAACAAGTCTACCTGTGTGCCCAGGAATGGGTAGCATCCGACCACGGGGACGCATTCCGGAATGAGCCTCTGGCTCAGTTGCTATTCCGCAGTGACGGAGGTGTCGGTCGATGGCCTGCCTCGGAGTTCGAGGGCTCGTTTTCTCCAGCTGTGATCATGTGAACGTAGGTCTTCAGCCACATGAGGTCCTTCTGATTGTTCACGCACTGGGCATACAGACCGGCTACTTCCATAGCCAAGGGCTGAGGCAAAGACTTGATGTCAACGCGCCTGCAAGGTGGACGCTCTTCCATCGCTGGCTTCAAAAGGGGATTCGAGTCCAGCATGGCAATAGCGCCTTTGCTCAGCTCCCGGCCTGCTTCCGGAGAGAAGGCGACTGGGGAATATTTTTGGATGATGCCGATTGCCCAAGCTCTGGATGCGAGTCGGTCCTCTTGCAGGGGCTCTTTGAGGACCTGCATTGCGAGCTGGACATAGTCTTTGCTCGTTGAGATCTCTACGGCCGACGCTTGAGCTTTCCATCCAAGCACTGCGACGACGATTGGTGTGCCAACCAGAGCGAAGATCTGAGAGAACTTGTAGATCCGCCCGAGCGGAGTGATGTCGGACACAGATTCCATGAATGGCCTCCTGAAAATGTCTTGTATGCCTGAAGCATGACATGTTCATTTGGTCCGAAGGCGTTACTTGGCCGCCTCGATGCAGAGCGTCTGAACTTGCTTATCCGGCCTTGAGTAAATCACTGACATCCAACCCCATCGCCTTCGCCAACGCCTCCATGTTGTCCACGGCGATGTTGCGCTCCCCGCGCTCAACGGACCCCACGTAGGTGCGATGCAGCCCAGCCAGCTCAGCCAGGGCTTCCTGGCTGATGCCTCTGGCCAGCCGCTCGGTTTTGAGCAGCCTGGCGAAGCGCATGCGCGCTGTTTCGGTGGACTTGCGGGCTATTGACATTGCCCGCGAGAATCCAATTTGGATGACTATAGGTCTACAGACTATAAGTAGCACTTGGCCTAGAATCATGCCCTTGGGGCGTTCGCTGACGCGCTGCCGGGAGGGCCCAGTAGCACTTGCCCCGAAGGGAGTGCCATGCTGGATCGACTCGCAAGCCCACTGGGGCTCGCGCCCATTGCGTTTGGGGTGAAGGCGCCTCTGCGTGTTGCGACTCTGCCGCAAGGGCGGGGTGACCTCTGGTCAGCGCAAGTTGTGGCGGTGCGCCAAGGGCTGTTCAGCAAGGTGTTCGCCAACGTGCTGTTCGTGGAGTCGAGCGACACCGCCTACGTGTTCGGCATTGAAACCCTCGATGCTCGCCCAGGCGGACTGCCGGCCGATGTGGCCGATCACCAGCAACTGTTCATTCAGTTTTTGCGCGAGCAGACCCAAGAAGACATCCGTGCCTTGGGCATGCTGGCCAGGGTGTTCCGAGGGCATGAGTACGGGTGCGAAGTTGCAGCGACGGCCGCCTACGTGGTTGCCCGCGACGTTTCTCTGAACCTGGGCGTGGGCTACCAAACAGAGTCAGGCGCCTACGAGTTGGTCGGGATCCACAAAGACGACGATCTGGTGATTCAGGCCCGCTGGGCGGTGCTCACCGACGAGCCGCAACACCCATGAGCGCTGGACTTTCGCCCGCGAAATGGGCTCGGTGATTTTCTCTCTGTCGGTGCCGGGCAGGCGCCTCAGATTAATCAGCGGATGTTAGACCAAAGCATGGCGATGACTGAACCCTCTGCGATGAGCGACAAGCTTCTGGCCGCTCTGCAAAGGGTGCGGGCGACATCGGCACGGTACGACTCCGCCAGCGGTCACGTCGTGGTCCTGCTGAGCACGGGCATGGAGCTGTCCTTCGACGCCCGCCTTGCTGCGGGCTTGGAGCACGCGCAACCAGTCGACCTCTTGCAAATTGAGGTCTCACCATCAGGAGCAGGCCTCCATTTCCCTGCGCTGGACGCCGATCTCTATTTGCCTTCTCTTCTGGCGGGCATCTTGCAGCCCGAGCAGCTTGGTGGATGGGCAGGGCATGAAGCGGAAAAGTGCTTGCGCCAGCCAGAGGCCGAAGACCTCTACACCTACGCCGTTCACTGGTCGGCCGAGGACCAGGAGTTCGTGGCCACCTGCATCGGGTTTCCTTCGCTGTCGTGGTTGGCTCCAACGCCAGACCTCGCGCTGCTGGGTGTCCGAAATCTCGTGAGATCAGCCCTTGCAGACCTGGCGGCGGAGGGCCAGCAGCCCCCCGCTCCCCGAGG
>NZ_CANBCC010000077.1 GCF_947366995.1 uncultured Aquabacterium sp.
CCCGACATGTTCAGCGGCATGCCGTGGGTCAGGTGGCCGCCTTCGGCCAGGCTCAGGCCCATGATGGTGTCGCCGGGTTGCAGCAGGCCGAAGAACACGGCCTGGTTGGCCTGAGAGCCCGAATTGGGCTGCACGTTGGCGAACTCGGCGCCGAACAGCTGCTTCAGGCGATCGATGGCCAGTTGTTCGACGACGTCCACGTGCTCACAGCCACCGTAGTAGCGCTTGCCGGGATAGCCTTCGGCGTACTTGTTGGTCAGCTGGGAGCCCTGGGCTTCCATCACCGCCGGCGAGGTGTAGTTCTCGGAGGCGATCAGCTCGATGTGGTCTTCCTGACGGGTGTTCTCGGCCTGGATGGCAGCGAACAGTTCGGGATCGACGTTGGCAATGGTGTGCTTGGCGCGGTCAAACATGACTTGGCAGTCCTCTTCATGGTGTTGAAGACCCGCGGCCCGATCCGGCCCGGAGGGGGCTGGTGGTCGGCGTGAGGGCTGCCCAGGCGAACGGCACATCGGCGTGGCTTTGCGAGCCAGCCGGCCACGCTTCCCGGTGGTTCACCACCTCAGGCGGGTCGTTGTTGAAAACGAAAAACCCGCCGTGTATCGCCAGTTGCGCAGCGGGTTTGATTGTAGCGGAGGGCAGCCCAGCCCGCCAGCCGGGGGCCGGCGCGTCGGGTCAATGCACCAGCAAGGCCACCTGCTCGGGGCGATGGGGCACCGCGGGGATCTCGCTGGCAGCCGGTGCCACGCCCGATGCCCCGGCCGGGGCGGCCGTCGGCACCACCGTCACCGACGGCGACGCGGCCGGCGTGGCAGCCTGCACCGTGGCCTGAGGCAGCGGCGCCATCACCGGCACCGAGCGGCCGTTGGCCACCTGACGCAGGTAGGTTTGCTCGGCGAGCACCTTGGCGCCGTACCCGCGGTCGTCAGCCAGGTTGGCAGCGCCGACGTAATACTTCAGGCCGCCCTCCAGGCTGCCTGCGCGCCGGATGCAGTCCTTCAACACCTGTACACCCACCCGCAGGTTGGTCACCGGATCGAACGCCGCGTTCTTGCCGCCAAAGATGGCGTACTTGTCATGGTGCACGCCGGTCATCACCTGCATCAGGCCCTGGGCGCCGACGTGACTCTGGGCGAACGGGTTGAACCCCGACTCCACCGCCATCACGGCCAGCACGAGCGTGGGCTCGACACCCATGCGCTGCCCCACCGACCACGCCTCCTGGACCAGGCGACTGATGGGCTCGGGGGCGACGTTGTACCGGCGGGCAATCCAGTAGGCGACCGCCGCCTGCTGGCGATTGAGCTCGGCCGGATTGGCTGCCGTGGCACGCTGGATCGCCTCGGGCTCGGCCAGCTCGGCCAGGGCAGCGCCGTCATCGGCCTCGCCCTCATTGGCGTTCACCAGGCGCACATTGGCCCGCTCGACCAGCCAGCTCAGCGCCCGGCCTTCCAGCTCATGGCGCACTTCGGGGCGGTGGAACAGGAACAGCGCCACCGCCACCGCGACCAGGCCCAGCATGGCCAGGGCGTTGTGGCTCACCAGGCGCAGGCCGCCCAGCACGTCGGACAAGAACAGGCGCAACGCACCCGACACACCACCGGAGGTGGCAAGGACGGACTTCAACCACTGAGGCCCGACCCATGCGGAGGGCTCCTGCCCATCCGCTGCACGATCACACGCTGTCATGTTTCTCCTTTCCACACCGGCACCCGGGACACGACGGCGTCAGGCTCAAGGCCAGACCGTGCCGCGCCCGAGCGGCAGTGATAATGGCCCCGGCTGGACGATGGCGGCGCTGTGCAGTGCGCGGTCGCCATCACGAAGGGCGGTCCGAACAACGTGGACCGCAGGGGTGTGCCAGGGCTGGCAGCGTTGCACCCCGCAGTGGGGCGCAAGGGGAAACCCGGAGAATTCAGACACCGGGTTCAACGGAGGCGGATTCTAGGCACCGCTGTAATAACCAGTCAAGCATAACGGATTCAATCCTTATAACACCGACTGATGAAATACCGCGATCTTCGTGACTTTGTGGCGGGCCTTGAGGCCCAGGGTGAACTGTGTCGCGTACATGACCCCGTTTCCGTTCACCTGGAGATGACGGCACTGAGCGACCGGGTGCTGCGCGCCGGTGGCCCCGCCCTCTGGTTCGAGCAACCCACCCGCCCAGGGGGGGCTAACGGGCAGGCACAGTCCTACCGGATTCCTGTTCTGGCCAACCTGTTCGGCACCCCACGACGGGTGGCCCTGGGCATGGGTGCGCAGGACGTGAGCGAGTTGCGCGACATCGGGCGTGTGCTGGCCAGCTTGAAAGAACCCGAGCCCCCGCGCGGACTGAAGGACGCCGGCAAGCTGCTGCAGATGGCAAAAGCCCTGTGGGACATGAAGCCCGCTTCGGTGCGGCGCGCGGCATGCCAGGAGGTGGTTATGGAAGGCAGTGATGTTGACCTGACCACCTTGCCCATCCAGCACTGCTGGCCGGACGATGCCGCGCCGCTGTTGACCTGGGGCCTGGTCGTGACCCGTGGACCGCAAGGCGTGCCGCAACCGCGTCGCCGACAGAACCTGGGCATCTACCGACAACAGCTGATCGGCCGCCGTCAGCTCATCATGCGCTGGCTGACCCACCGTGGTGGTGCGCTCGACTTCCGCGAATTCGCGCTGGCCAACCCCGGCCAGCCCTTTCCGATCGCAGTGGCGCTGGGCGCGGACCCGGCCACCATCCTGGGTGCCGTCACACCCGTGCCGGACTCCTTGAGCGAGTACCAGTTTGCCGGCCTGCTGCGCGGCAGCCGCACTGAGGTGGTGGACACCGGCGTGGGCGAAGGCGAGACGCGCCTGCAGGTGCCGGCCTCCGCCGAATTCGTACTGGAAGGCCACATCCCGCCGGCTCCGGCCGGGTTCGAAGGCGTGAGCGAACACGGCGTGCCCCTCAAGGAAAAGGGCGGCTACCTGCACGCGCTGGAAGGCCCCTTCGGCGACCACACCGGCTATTACAACGAGCAGGACTGGTTCCCCGTGTTCGAGGTGAATCGCATCACCCACCGCGACAACCCGGTCTACCACTCGACCTATACCGGCAAGCCGCCCGACGAGCCCGCCGTGCTCGGTGTGGCATTGAACGAGGTCTTCGTGCCTATCCTGCAGAAGCAGTTCCCCGAAATCGTCGACTTCTACCTGCCGCCCGAGGGCTGCAGCTACCGCATGGCCATCATCAGCATGAAGAAGGCCTATGCGGGGCACGGCAAGCGCCTGATGTTCGGGCTGTGGAGCTTTCTGCGCCAGTTCATGTACACGAAGTTCATCGTGGTGGTGGACGACGACGTGAACATCCGTGACTGGCAGGAAGTGATCTGGGCCGTGACCACCCGCATGGACCCGGTGCGCGACACGACCCTGGTGGACAACACGCCGATCGACTACCTGGATTTCGCCTCACCGGTGAGTGGTCTGGGCGGCAAGATGGGGCTGGACGCCACCAACAAATGGCCTGGCGAGACGCACCGCGAATGGGGCCGCACGATCACCATGCCGGACGCTGTGCAACGCCGGGTGGACGGGCTGGTCGAGGCGGTGCTGGCGTCCGGACGACGCGCTTGACGCGCCTCGTTCGCCTCGGGTTCGAGACGCACCGCACGTCCTTGCGCACAATGTGTAACAAGGGCTTGCATGCCTGCCGCACCGGGCGTAATCTGACTTCACCTGCTTGATGCAGGCACCCAAAAGAACGCAGTCACTGCGTTCTGGGAAGTGCAGACACTCCGCTCTGTGCTTTCCTCGGACGGCCCGCGCGCCGCTCCAGCCCCCGGCTTAGCCCGGGGGTTTCTCTTTGTGGCGTCAGACTGTCATGCGCCGGCCAGCCAGCCGAGCCACTCGCGTGAGACGTCGCGCACATGCGCCATCCCATCACGCGAAGGCAGCCAGTCGAGCACCGGGCGCTCGCCGCGACGCCAGAACGCGACCGGCGCCGGCGTCACGCGGATGATGGGTCCGCCGGGGTTCTGCACCAGCGCCCGGCGAGCGGCCTCGATGAAAGCACGCTGTGCCCGGGGCATGTGAACCGCGTCGGTGACGAGCACGATTTCCTGGATGCCCTGCGGTGCCAGCATGGCGACCGTCCGCGCCGCGTTTTCACGCGTGTCCGACGAGCCCGACTCCTGCCACATCAACTGCATGCCATGGTCGCGCTCGACGACCCGGGCAGCGATCTCGGCCTCGCCAGGCCCCACCTGACCGCCCTGCTGCGCCCAGCCGACACCCCCACTGAAACCGAGGGGCAGGCCCGTCTGGCGACTCAGCCAGACGCCGTAGTGGAGGCGCCGCTCGCTGCCCACAGACAAGGCCGCCACCCCGTACTCTGGCGCGAGCCGCTCAAGGCCACCACCGAGGACGATGATGGCCGCCGGTGGTGCAACCGCGGCGCGTGGCGCGCGACGCGCCTGAGAGGCGTACAGACGCCCCTGCGATGCCAGCCGCGCCTGCTCGGCCCCGAACAGCGCCGGAGGCGGGCGCATGGCCCCGTTCTGCAGCCAGAGCGCCGTCTGCTCGCAACTGCTGAACCACAGCCCCGCCACGCCCAGCAGCACCAGCAGCCAGCCCAGCCCACGCCGCGGCAGGATCAAACGTGCGCCCACGAGCACCAGCAAGAGGAATGGCACCGGCGGCAAGGCCAGAGCCGCCAGCACCGGTTTGTAAAGGGCCCAGTCCGCCATGAAAAATGCACCTCCCGAGCCTGGTTCGCCGACCGACCCTGTCATTGTGGTTACCGCCGCGGAGACGTCGCACCGCCCGAACACACCTTCACGACAAGGTGAATGCCCGGGCCGGATAATGGCCTCAGTCTAAGCAGGAGAAGCCGGTCATGGAATCACATCAACCGGGGATGCCGCCCGGCGTCCCCACGCTGTCCGAAGCCACCTTCGCAGGCGGCTGCTTCTGGTGTGTGGAAGCCGTTTTTCTCGGCCTGCGCGGCGTGGTCGAGGTCGAATCGGGCTACAGCAATGGGCACGATCCGGCGCCGACCTATGAGGCGGTCTGTGCTGGCGGGACCGGTCACGCCGAAGTGGTGCGGGTGCGCTTCGATCCGGCCCAGATCACCTACCGTCAGCTCCTGGAAGTGTTCTTCGCTGTGCACGACCCGACCACGCTGAACCGACAGGGCAATGACGTCGGCACACAGTACCGCTCCGGCATCTACACGCACGATGCGCAGCAGGCTGAAGCGGCGCGCGACTTCATCGAGCAGCTGACGATGAGCAGCATCTACGAGCGCCCCATCGTCACCGAAGTGGCGCCCTTGGCCAATTACCACCCGGCAGAGGCCTATCACCAGCGCTATTTCGAGCAGCACCCGCATCAGGGCTACTGTGCGTTCGTGGTGGCCCCCAAGGTGGACAAGTCCCGCGCCCTGTTCCCCGACCTGCTCAGACAGGATTGAGGCGCGGTGCCACCCCGGCGTGGCGGCCCATGCGATCAGTCAGGGGGCGAGCCGCTGCCGCTGCCACGTTCCGTCTGCCAGACGCTGGTAGACGATGCGGTCATGGAGGCGCGAGGGGCGCCCCTGCCAGAACTCCCAGCGGTCGGGTACGAGGCGGTAGCCACCCCAGTGCGGCGGGCGCGGTGGATCGTCGCCGAGAGCGGCCTGCTGCCGGGCCCACGCGGCTTCCAACTCGCTGCGCGAGCTCAGTACACGGCTCTGCGGTGACACCCAAGCCCCGATGCGCGAGCCCAGCGGCCGGCTGCCGTAGTAGGCATCGGATTCCTGGTCGCTGACCCGCTCGACCCGCCCCTCGATGCGGACGACACGCTCAAGCTCGCCCCAGAAAAACTGCATGGCAGCAAACGGGTTGGCGGCGAGGTCGTGGCCCTTGCGGCTTTCGTAGTTGGTGAACCAGACGAGGCCCTGCGCGTCGGCGCCCTTGAGCAGCAGCACGCGGGTCGACGGTCGACCGTCGGCGCCCACCGTGGCCACGGTCATGGCGTTGGGCTCGAGGGCCTTGGCCCGAACGGCTTCATCGAACCAGCGATGGAACTGGTCGATGGGCTCGGGCGCAACCTGCGCCTCATCGAGTTCGGCCAGCTCATAGCTCTTGCGCATCTGCGCCAGATCGTGAGGAGATGATTTGTCCATGGCACGAGTATCGGGCACTTTGCGGCGCCCGCGCGATGACGCCCGTCAAGTCCATCCGGCACGGGTATGCACCTAAGTGAAGCCACGGTGGTGCACTGCAACAACCCGGCTCAAACTGGACTTCCACCCCTCGCGAATCACCATGACCTCCTCCGCCACCGTCATCGTTCTGGCCGGCCCGGTTTCGGAAGCCGGCCCGCGCGGCAACACGGGAGCCAGCGGAGACCCGCAGGCCCTGGCTCAGACGCTGCACAACGTCCTGTCCACCGGCCTGCCGGCTCTGGTGGTCACGCCGCCTGGCATGGCAGCGCATGCGCAGGCCATCCTGCCAGGCAATCACGTGCTGACGATCGAGGATGACGGCGAAGAAGGGCCAGGCCAGTGGCTGGGGCGCGCCATTCGCGCCGGCGTGGAGGCCAGCCCTCAGGCCGGAGGCTGGCTGCTGCTTCCACTGAACGGCGCGCCGCTGCCCGCAGTCAGCCTGCACGCGATGGCCGACTGCCTGCCCAGCTTCCCGGTGGTCCACCCTGCGCCCGGCTCAACAGGTGCCAGGCCGATCGGCGTCTCGGGTGAACTGTTTTCGGAGCTGCTTCGGCTCGACAGCGCGCGGGATCTGGAGCGGCTGGCCACGCGTTATCCGGCTGCGACGGTCGACCTCGCTGCGCCACCCAGCGCGCCGTAATACACCCCGGGCGGCACCTGAGATCAGAAGCTGCGACCGATGCTGATATTAAAGATGGTGTTGGTCAGCGATTGGTCCTGCTTGCGGACGTAGGTCCCCAGGTCCTTGCCGCCGCGGTCCATCGCCACCAGCTTCATCAGCTTGGTCACGAACTGGCTGTCGGCTTCACGCTCGGCCAAGCGAATCTGACCGTTGACCGCCTCGCTGTAGTCCTGCAGCACACGGTCTCCAGACTGGAACTGCGTGTTGTAGGTGGTCAGCGTGGCTTCGGTCTTGATCTTGATCTGCCCGACTGACATGCTGACGTGCCAGTCGTCATTGATGCGGGCCTTGAAGCCCACGAACGGGCCCGCACCCACGGCGTTCTTCAACTTTGCCGTCGAGCGACCGCCGACATAATCGTCGTACACACCCGTGGTCTTTGTGTCGAAAAAGATGGCATACGTCGCCCCGAGACCCAGGTAGGGCCGAAACCAATTGTCCTTGGCGCCGAAATAGCGGCCGAATGACACCAGCGGCGGCAACATCTTGGTCCGAACGATTTCCTTCCCGGCCAATCCGTTGGGCCGTCCGCCGTAGGTTGTGCCTGCACCGCTTGTTTTCACGGTCAGCGGAGCGGCGAGCACATAGGCCTCCGCCACCCATGTGTGATCGTCGGTGAGCCAGTAGCCCAGGCTCATGGTCACTGTGGCAGCGTTGCCCACCTTGGCCTTGACGCCACGGGGCGTGCCAAGTCCACCGCCAACCTGATCCACCGCGTTGGCAAACAGGCCGATGTAGTCCGCGTAGATGGAACCGGTTTCCGCGCCGATGTCGAAATTCGCTGGACTCAGGGGGTCGCTGGCATCCAGTGCATCGCCGCGCGCCGCTGCGTCTCGGAGGTCCTGCGTCGTCACCACCGGTCCGGTCACGTCGTAGGCGTCCCCCGACTTGTTGTCGACCGAAATGCTTGTATAGCCCAGGCGCATGAAAAGATTGCCGCGAACCGCGCTCGAAAGCTGCTTGGCAATATACGGGTCGGACGCTTGCGCTTGCACACCGCCGGACAGGCTGGCAGCGAACGCCAGGGAGAAAAGGTTAAGGGCGAAACGTCCACGGCGGATCATGCGGTCTCCGTTATATCTACAGCGTTCAGGCGTCGAGAAGAAAACAGCCGCTTGCAGCGGCTGCTCTCGGGGGCGGCATCACGCGCGCCCCCTCCTCATCCAGGAACTGGATTACTTGGCGCGGCGACGGGCCACAGCCGCGATACCGGCCAGGCCCAGGCCCATCAGAGCGTAGGTCGAGGGCTCGGGCACAGCCGGGGTCGTGCCCGCCTTGGCCGTGATGGTCGAAGCGATCGAACCGTAGTTGGTGATGCCCTGCATGGCCGTGATACCCGTTGCGGTCAGGCCCAGCGACTTGGCAAACGTGTTGAACGCGTCGCCGGTGGTGCCGCCAGCGATGGTCAGGCCGGTGATCGAGGTCAGCGCTGTGCCGTCCTTCAGGGCGGTGTCACCCGAAATCGTGGTGACGTCCCACAGGTAGTAGTTGGTCTTGGTGCCAACGCCGTTGGCGCCGGTGATGTCCACGTAGACCTTCTTGGCCAGCAGGTCCACGTGGATGTTGGTCACGGACAGCGAGCCACCGGTCGAGGCCAGGTTGGCGTCGCCCTCGATCTCGGCCGGAGCCACCATCAGCGCGCCACCGGCGGTGTAGGCGTCGGTGACTTGGTTGGTGGCGGTGTCCACCTTCAGCGACGTGATCGGTGCGTTGAACACCGGACGGCTACCTTCGACGTTGCTGTACTTGCCGGTCGAGGTCTTGACCAGGGTTGCCGTGGCCGGATTGACCGCCGACAGCTGGATGGCGCCGGTGTTGATCGCGGTGACCAGCGAGCGGTCGAACGTCAGGGCGCCCGTGCCGCCGACCAGCGTGAAGCCGTTGACCGAACCGCCCACTGCAACGGTCTGCGTCGCAGCGCTGGCAACACCAACGGCCAGGAAGGCAGCCGCGGCGACGATGCTCTTCATTGCAAATTTCATGTCTATCTCCACTTCAAAGCGGACCTTTGAATTTTTCTGCGCTCCGGAGGCATCCGCGTCTTCCTTCGGTTCGCACAGACCTTTAAACGTCTGTTCGATTGAAGGATAGCGGCGCCCTTCGGGTGGAGACAACGCGGGGGACCCTCCAGACACGTGTTAAATCCCTCAGGAAAACACCAGGGGTCCGGACCCTCCCCCGTGATCATGCGTCGGGGTTACCCCCGAATCAGCTTGAAAGCGTCACGCGGGCGAACTTTCGCTTGCCAACTTGGACCACATGGGTACCAGCCGACATTCTGTGACTTTTTTCACGAACGACTTCCCCATCCAGGCGTACGCCGCCTTGCTCGATGAGGCGCAGTGCTTCGCTGGTCGAGGCGACCAACCCGGCCTGCTTCAGCAACGCGCCGATGCCCAGACCATCGACCGGCAAAGTCACCGCGAGTTCCGGGATGTCGTCCGGTATCCCCCCGCGTGATCGGTTGACGAAATCCTGCAACGCCTCTTCCGCAGCCTTGGCACTGTGGAAGCGCGTCACGATTTCCTGCCCCAGCATCACCTTGGCATCGCGGGGATTGGCGCCAGCCTCACAGGCGGCCTTCAGGCGGGCGATTTCCTCCAGCGGGCGGAAACTGAGCAGGGTGAAGTACTTCCACATCAGGTCATCGCTGACACTCATCAGCTTGGCGAACATGGCGTTGGGCGCCTCGCTGATGCCGATATAGTTGTTTTTGGACTTGGACATCTTCTCGACGCCATCCAGACCTTCGAGCAACGGCATGGTGAGGATGCACTGCGGCTCCTGGCCATACTCCGCCTGGAGGTGGCGGCCCATCAGCAGGTTGAACTTCTGGTCGGTGCCGCCCAGTTCCAGGTCGGCCTTCAGCGCCACCGAGTCATAGCCCTGCATCAGCGGATACAAGAACTCGTGCACGCTGATCGGGGTGCCGGCCTTGAAGCGCTTGGTGAAGTCGTCGCGCTCCATCATGCGGGCCACGGTGTAGCGGCTGGCCAGTTGGATCATGCCGCGCGCACCCAAAGCATCGCACCACTCGCTGTTGTAGCGGATCTCGGTGCGCGCCGGATCGAGCACCAGGCTCGCCTGCTTGTAATAGGTCTCGGCGTTGGCCTTGACCTGTTCCTCGGTCAACGGCGGGCGGGTGGCGTTGCGGCCGGAAGGGTCGCCGATGAGCGAAGTGAAGTCGCCAATCAGGAAGATGACGGTGTGGCCCAGGTCCTGCAGCTGGCGCAGTTTGTTGAGCACGACCGTGTGGCCCAGATGGATGTCTGGCGCGGTCGGATCCAGGCCCAGCTTGATGCGCAGCGGCACACCCGTGGCCTCGGAACGGGCCAGCTTGTTCACCCACTCGGCCTCGGGCAGCAGCTCTTCCACGCCACGCAGCGTCACGGCAAGCGCCTCACGGACACGGTCGGAGACGGGGTGATCGGGCGTAACGGGTGCGGGATTTTCAGGGTGCAACATGACGGGCCATCGTGTGGAATTCTGCGGATCAACGCGCCCCGGGCCGGGGCTATACTCCGCTGATTGTGCGCGCGCGCGGGCTACTGCCTGCGTACGACGCGGGCTGATTTTAGGGGAGCGGGGCGCAGGCTCTCTCCCGAACCAGAAGGATTCCCGTTTTGACTTCTTCCAAGCAGATCAAGACCGCCACGCCCTCGCCGCTCACCTCCCTCCTCCACCGCGCTGAAGCCATTCAGTCCGCGGCCCACCGACACCCCCGCCGCGTCAGCGCCGCCGTGCTGGCCCTGCTGGCAGGTTCCGCCGTGACCGCCTTCGGTGTGGCGCCCCTGACCACCTTGCCCGACACCGGCCAGCCCGCCGTGGTCGAGGTCGTTGAAACCGTCCAGGCGCCGGCGCTGGCGGCCGAGCTGGGCCGGCTGGACGCCGAGCCGCTGGCGCTGTACCGCAGCGATGTCACGCGCAGCAGCGACACCGCCGACAGCCTGCTGCGCCGCCTGGGCGTCGACGACGCCGACGCGGCACGCCTGCTGCGTGAAGACGCGGTCGCGGCCAGCGTACTGCAGGGCCGGGCCGGCAAGGCGATCAAGGCCATTGT
Source organism: uncultured Aquabacterium sp. (assembly GCF_947366995.1). Lineage (GTDB taxonomy): Bacteria > Pseudomonadota > Gammaproteobacteria > Burkholderiales > Burkholderiaceae_C > Aquabacterium. Next base: position 10,915 of record NZ_CANBCC010000077.1, read on the forward strand.
GGACAACGGCCGCCTGCGCGAACTTGTGGTGCGCGGGCCTGCAACCCACGCCGAACAGGCCGACACCCACTTCACCCGGGTGACCATCCAGCGCGCGGCGGCGGGCGGGCAAGTTCAGTGGGACGTGCGCTCCGAGCAACTGCCGCTGAGCCGCGCCCAGCAGCTGGCGTCGGGCACGATCCGCTCGTCGCTGTTTGCTGCCGCCGACGACGCGCGCGTGCCGGACGCGGTGACCAACCAGCTGGCCGAGATCTTCGGCAGCGACATCGACTTCCGCCGCGAACTGCGCAAGGGCGATGCCTTCAGCGTGCTGTACGAAGCCCTGATGGCGGATGGCGAGGCCGTGACCTGGACGAGCGGCACCGGACGCGTGCTGGCCGCCCGCTTCATCAACAAGGGCGAGACCCACGACGCCGTCTGGTTCCAGCAACCCGGCAGCAGCAAGGGGGCCTACTTCGACCTGAACGGCCGCAGCAAGACCCGCGCATTCCTGGCGTCGCCGCTGGCCTTCTCGCGCGTGACCTCCGGGTTCGCGATGCGCTTCCATCCGATCCACAAGACCTGGCGCGCCCACCTGGGCGTTGACTTCGGTGCCCCGACCGGCACGGCCGTGCGCAGCGTCGGCGAAGGCGTGGTGAACTTCGCGGGCGTGCAGAACGGCTACGGCAACGTGGTGCAGGTGCAGCACGCGGGCGACCGTCAGACCGTCTATGCCCACCTGAGCCGCATTGATGTGCGCAAGGGGCAGCGCATCGAGCAGGGTCAGCTGATCGGTGCGGTGGGCGCCACCGGTTGGGCAACCGGCCCGCATCTGCACTTCGAGTTCAAGGTCAAGGGCCAGCAGGTCGACCCGATGGTGGTGGCGCGCGCATCCGAGGCGCTGCAGTTGTCGCCGCAGGCCCTCGCCAGCTTCCGCAGCCAGGTCGGCGCGATCGCGGCGCGACTCGACATGGCGAGCGAATGGGCCGCCGCAGGCACCCAGTCCGGCCCGCGCTTCGAATAAAGCCATGCCCGGCGACTCGGCCGCCCCCAGCCCCCAACCCGGCCTGACGCCTTCCGGGCAATCGAGCCACCAGCGGTCCAACCTGTACATCGGCTTGATGTCCGGGACGTCACTGGACGGCGTGGACGGGGTGCTGATGCGCCATGAAGACGGTGCGTGGCGGACGCTGGCGCACGCGCACCGACCGCTGCCGCCGCCCCTGCGCCAGGCCTTGCTCGACCTCAACACCCCGGGCCACGATGAATTGCACCGCAGTGCCGAGGCCGCGCAGGCGCTGGTGGTGCTGTACGCCACGATCGTGCACGCACTGTGCACATCCGCCGATGTGCTGCCCAGCGAGGTGCAGGCGATCGGTGCACACGGTCAGACGGTCCGCCATCGGCCAGATCTGGCCTACACCTGGCAGCTGAACCACCCGGCCCTGCTCGCGGAATTGACGGGCATCGATGTGGTGGCCGACTTTCGCACGCGCGACATGGCGGCCGGTGGGCAAGGTGCGCCCCTGGTGCCCGCCTTCCACCAGGCATTGTTCGGCCAACCAGACCAGACCGTGGCCGTGCTGAACATCGGCGGCATGGCGAATGTCAGCATCCTGCGACCTGGCCAGCCTCCACTGGGATTCGATTGTGGCCCGGGCAACGCCCTGCTGGATCTGTGGTGCGAGTCGCAGACGGGCCACGCCTACGACGCCAACGGCGAGTGGGGTGCTGCGGGCGAGGTGCGCGAGGACTGGCTGACCGACGCGCTGGCCGAACCCTTCTTCAGCCTGCTGCCACCCAAGAGCACTGGGCGCGACCTGTTCAACCCGGACTGGCTGTCGCGCTGGCTGGCCCCGCATGGCCTGACCGATGGCCCACTGGGCGACACCGACGTGGCGCGGGACGTTCAAGCCACGCTGTGCGAGTTGACGGCCCGCAGTGCCGCCACGGCCATTCAGCAGCACGCGCCGGATGCCACCGATGTGGTGGTGTGCGGGGGGGGCGCCCTCAATGGCGACCTGATGCGCCGGCTGGGCGAACAACTGCCCGGTGTGCGCGTGGGGCGCTCGGACACCCACGGGCTGGACGTCATGCAGGTCGAGGCGGCCGCCTTTGCCTGGCTGGCGTGGCGGCATGTGGCCCGACTGGCGGGCAACGTGCCCGAGGTCACCGGGGCGCGTGGTCCCCGTGTGCTGGGCGCGCTCTATCCGGCACGCTGAGCACCGCCTTCCGGCACCGCCCAACAAAAAGGCTGCCTGCTGGCAGCCCTTCTTCATGCTGGATCGCGAGGGGCGTCAGACCGAGAAGCTGGAGCCGCAACCGCAGGTGGTCGTGGCGTTCGGATTGCGGATCACGAACTGGGCACCTTCCAGGTCATCCTTGTAGTCAATCTCGGCGCCCACGAGGTATTGAAGGCTCATGGCGTCGATCAGCAGGGTCACGCCGTTCTTTTCCATCTTGGTGTCGTCTTCGTTGACGATCTCGTCGAACGTGAAGCCGTACTGGAAGCCCGAACACCCGCCACCCTGCACAAACACACGCAGCTTCAGATCGGGATTGCCTTCTTCGGCCACCAGTTCAGCCACCTTGCCGGCGGCGGCGTCGGTGAACACAATGGGGGCAGGCGGCATGTCGTCAGCGAAGGCGGCGGTCTGGGTTTCTTGGGCAACAGCGGTCATGGGATCAACTCCGGGAGGGGATTTCAAATCTTGTGCAGCGGGTTCGGGGCGGCAGGCTGCGAGAAGCCGCGGTCGGGCGCTCCGGTGGCGGACGCCGCGAGCTTGAGGCCCGGTTTGTCGTCGGCCTGAAGCGGGAGGAGACCACCCTGGATGGTGGCACCCTGGTGCATTTCAAGGGCTTCGTATTTCACATCACCCACGATGCGGGCCTTGGGCTGCAATTCGAGCAGGGTTTCGGCCACCACAGGGCCATGAACAGACCCGTTGATGATGACATGCCCCGCCCTGACCTTGCCATGGACACGGGCTTTTTCGCTGATGACGAGCAAGGTGCGGCCCTCACCCGAGGCGACCACGTCGCCCTGCACTTCGCCATCGATGCGCAGGCCGTCGCTGAACCGCAGTTCACCGGTCACGACGGTGCCCTCACCAACCAGCGTGCGTATGGGCGGGGTTTTCTTCCATCCGAGCATGTGTTTCCTCAACCTCGACAGGGCCGAAACGTCAAGCGTACACCGTTGCAGGCACAGGTCAACGGCCTCACAGCTTCAGGGACTGGCTTGCACGGACGGAACCCGTGCTGTCCAGCACACGAACCTGCACTGTCCGCAACTGCACATCGGTCGGGCAGCGCGCCACGCCTTCCACGCGGCTGTACTGCTTGAACTGCAGCGGGCGGGCCACCACCGGGCTGCTGTCGGTCCAGGGCTTGCCGTCCCGGATGCCCGAAAGCCACAGCTCGAAGCGGCCCAGGAACTCACTCTGGATACGGCCATCGGCTCGCTGCATCACCAGCAGCTGGTAACGCAACTGGCCTGCGCCGGTCAGTTCGCCCTGCAGGCCCCGTACCGAGACGCCGGCGCCGCCGGTTGCAGGCAGCAGGCGCTCGAAGAAGCCGAGGTCGTCCTTCAGGGCCAGGTTCTCGGCCTCGAGCGCCTTGACCTGCTCGGCCAGCCGCTGCTGCGTGACGCGCTCGGCCTTGAGCAGGCTGTCCGCCGAATTGGCCACCGACTGCGCGCGGTCACGCTCCTCGCGCACCTGCGCCAGTTGCTCACGTGTGTGCATCAGTGTCTCGTTCAGCCGGTCAGCGCCCTGGTTCAGCCCGGCGATGTTGCGGCCGAACTCGAACGCCCACAGCGCGAGCGCGGCCGAGAAGCCCAGCACCAACGCCGCCACCGCCCACCGCAAGGGCCAGGGCAAGTGGCTGCGCACCGCCATGCGCGGCGCGCTGATCGACAGCCGCCGGCGCAAGAGCCGCCATCGCATCAGGGCAGCACCGGCACGCCCGTCAGGCCCAGGCGCTCATCGAGGCCGCACATCAGGTTCATGCACTGCACCGCCTGGCCCGAAGCACCCTTGGTCAGGTTGTCTTCCACGACCAGCACCATCACGGTGTCGGGCTGCGGACGGTGCACAGCGATGCGCACGGTGTTGCTGGCGCGCACGCTGCGCGTCTCGGGGGCACTGCCGGCCGGCAGCACGTCGACGAAACGCTCGCCCTGGTAGAAGGCCTCGAACGTGGCCTGCAGGTCGGCGGCCTGGCCCGCGTCGTTCAGGCGCGCGTACAGGGTCGAATGGATGCCGCGAATCAGCGGAAGCAGGTGCGGCACGAACAGGCAGTTGACACTGTCGTCGCCGGCAATGGCGCGCAGTTGCTGGTTGATTTCCGGGCCGTGGCGATGGCCCTTGACGCCATACGCCTTGAAGTTGTCCGACGCTTCGGCCATCAGCGTATGGACCTCGGCCTTGCGGCCCGCACCCGACACGCCTGAGGCACAGTTCGCGATCAGGTGGGTGGGGTCGATCAACTTGTGACGCAGCAGCGGCGCAAAACCCAGCTGCACGGAGGTGGGGTAGCAACCGGGGTTGCCGATCACGCGGGCGGTGCGGATGGCGTCGCGGTTCAGTTCAGGCAGGCCATACACGGCCTCTTCCAGCAGGTCGGGGCAGGTGTGCGCCATGCCGTACCACTGCTCGAACACCGCCGTGTCCTTCAGGCGGAAATCGGCCGCGAGGTCGATGACCTTGACACCGGCCGCGAGGAGTTCGCGCGCCTGGGCCATGGCCACGCCGTGCGGCGTCGCGAAGAAGACCACATCACATTCAGTCAGCCCGGCGTCATCGGGCGTCACAAAGGCCAGATCGACATGCCCACGCAGGCTCGGGTACATGTCGGATACCGGCATGCCGGCTTCCTTGCGCGAGGTGATGGCGTGGATGCGGACCTCGGGGTGTTGCGACAGCAGGCGCAACAGTTCCACTCCGGTGTACCCGGTACCGCCGACGATGCCGACCTTGATCATGTGTGGGTCCTTTCAGCTGAGGCGCCATTGTAGGGACACGCGGTGACGCCAGAAAAAACAAACCCGCCCGAGGCACGGGCCTGGGGCGGGTGCTGGAACCCGGCAGCGAAGGCCACCGGTCCAGGAGATCGATCAGCGCTTGCTGAACTGCTTGCGGCGACGGGCGCCGTGCAGACCGACCTTCTTACGCTCGACTTCACGGGCGTCGCGGGTCACGAAACCAGCGCGGCTCAGTTCGGGCTTCAGGGTTGCGTCGAAGTCGATCAGGGCGCGGGTGACACCGTGACGGACAGCGCCGGCCTGGCCGGATTCGCCACCACCGTGCACGTTGACCTTGATGTCGAACGCTTCGGCGTTGTTCGTCAGCACCAGCGGCTGCTTGACCACCATGATGGAGGTCTGGCGGCCGAAATACTGCTCGACAGGCTTGCCGTTGACGATGATCTGGCCGGTGCCCTTCTTGATGAAGACGCGGGCCACGGAGGACTTGCGACGGCCGGTGCCGTAGTTCCAGTTACCGATAGTCATGGCCGATCCTTAGATTTCCAGGGCCTTGGGCTGCTGAGCGGCGTGCGGATGCTCGCTGCCTGCGTAGACCTTCAGCTTCTTGATCATGGCGTAGCCCAGGGGACCCTTGGGCAGCATGCCCTTGACGGCCTTTTCGATGGCACGGCCAGGGTGCTTGGCTTGCATGTCCTTGAACTTCGTGGCGTAGATGCCGCCGGGGAAGCCCGAGTGACGGTAGTAAACCTTGTCGTTGGCCTTGGTGCCAGTGACGCGGATCTTGTCGGCGTTGACGATGACGATGAAATCGCCGGTGTCCACGTGAGGCGTGTAAATGGCCTTGTGCTTGCCGCGCAGACGGAGAGCGACTTCGCTGGCCACTCGTCCGAGCACCTTGTCGGTGGCGTCGATCACAAACCACTCGTGCTTCACTTCGGCCGGCTTGGCGCTGAAGGTCTTCATGAGATTTCCTAAGTGGTAAAACTGGCTGACAGTCGCCTTTGGAACCACTTCTTGGAAGGTGGTGGCCTCTCCGGCAACGAAGCTGGCCGACGGCAACCGCGCTGAAAGACATGCAGGCAAGCGCCTGCACCGCGCGGCCGACCGGGTGTCGATCAGCTCCGGCCCCTGCAAGAAAAGCAAAGGCCATCCCGGCAACCATGTCGGGAACCCGCGATTCTAGCCGTGAATCGCGCACCGCGCCAAGCTCTTTTGCGCCTCATTGAAAGCTGGGCCGCGAAGCCTGGACGGGGCACGTTTGTCGTGAATGCCATCACGCGATACGAGGGCACCTGCAGGAGGGCGGTTGCGCGACACAGGGAATTCCCTTACCCTTCGGGAAAACCCTAGGTGATGAGGAATTCAGGGGGCGCAGCATGTTGACGCGCCCCCGGCCCAGGGCAACGAGGGGTCACCGATGACCGCAACCAAGACACCCGACACACTCGACCGCTTCGGTCTGGACAAGACCGGGGGCACACCGCCCAGCCGCCCTAGCCATCACGATGGCTGGGTACCGATCCGCGACCTGCACGCGCGCCACCGCGCCCGCATCCTGGATCACCTGCTGCAGCTGGACGACCACGACCGCTACCTGCGCTTCGGCTTTCAGGCCTCGAAGGAGCAGGTGGCCCGCTATGTGGCCTCGATCGACTTCCGCCGGGACGAGGTCTTCGGCATCTTCAATGGCCGGCTGCAGCTGGTGGCGGTGGCCCACCTGGCCGCCATGCCCGGCGAAGGCCCGCATGGCGACGAGTCGTCGCGCGGCCGCGCCATGGAATTCGGCGTGTCGGTGCTGCCCCAGGGCCGCGGCAAGGGTCTGGGCTCGCGGCTGTTCCAGCACGCGATCATGCATGCCCGCAACCGGGGTGCCAGCCACTTGATGATTCATGCGCTGAGCGAGAACGCCCCGATGCTGCGCATTGCCAGCAAGGCGGGCGCGGCCGTCGAGCGGGACGGCCCCGAGGCGGAGGCCTGGCTGAAGTTGCCGCCGGACACGGTGGGGAGCCACATCGACAGTTCGCTGCAGTCCCTGGCGGCCGAAGCGCTGTACCGGATCAAGTACCAGGCACTGCACGCCAGCGACTGGTTGCGCCTGCTGATGACCTCTGCTTGAGGGGGTTTGACACTGAAAGCCCCCTCCCCAGGGGGTAGAAGTGAACCGGCCGCCCACTTAGCATGGCCTGAAACGGGGGCTTCAGGGGTCAATGTGAACAGTGCGCAGGTGGCGGCAGCCGTGGCATGCGGCGTGCTGCCCGGCATTTTGTTGGGATGGTGGTTGCACGGTCGCCGCCAACGGCAGCGTGTGCGCACCTGGCCCGACAGCTGGCCGTTGCGCCCTCGGCCTCTGTTTACCGCGCACGAGCGTGCGCTGTACCGGGAACTCAAGGCCGCCCTGCCCCAGCATGTGGTGCTGGCGAAAGTGAGTCTCGTGCGGTTCTGCCAGGCGGCCGAGCCGCGTACCGCTCGCCAGTGGTATGACCGGCTGCAGGCGCTGACGGTGTCGATGCTGGTGTGCACCCCGACTGGCACCGCGATCGCGGCGATCGACCTGGATCTGCCCGGTGCCATGCCCTCACCCCGTACCGCGCGACTCACGCAGGCGGTGCTGGATGTCTGCCGGGTACGTCATCTGCGCTGCCAGCCGGGTCAATGGCCTCCGCCGCCGTTGCTGGCGGCGTGGGTGCTCGGCCACGGTGTCGAGGGCCAGCCGATGCGCGCCACCGACCCGCTCGAGCCCGGCGCTCTGTCCCATGCGGGCGACCAACTGGCGCGCCGATTGAAGGAGCGTCGCGCCGAGCGCGCGGTGCGCTGGGCGGAGTCGGGCTTCGCACCCGACTCCTTCTTCGCCTTTGACAGCCGCCTTGACGC
>NZ_CANBCC010000078.1 GCF_947366995.1 uncultured Aquabacterium sp.
CTGACCGCGCTGGCGGCGTCCTCCCCCCGCGGTGCGACCTGCGGCATGACGGACGGCGCCGAGGGCCCGGCCGACACCAGCTGGACGGCGGAGGCGGCCGGCGCGGCAGAAGGCACTGCCGGGCGTGAGCCGAACCAGCCCAGCCCGGCCACGGCCAGCGTGAACACCCCCGCGATGCCAACCCAGGTGGCACGCCGCGTGCGCGCGAATCGGCTGCTCAGCGGCGATGGCGAGGCGGACCGCGCGGCGTCATCGCCTTCTTGCGAGGCGTCGGGTGCGAGGCCCGCGGCAGGGGACGGCGCGCCGGGTCGGGGCAAGGGCTGGGTCGCCGGCGCCGCCAGCACGCTGGCCGCAGGCGCGGTGGTGGCGAAGGCCTCGCCGGCTGGCCTGACCAGCACGGTGGGCATCAAGGCATCGTCCCGCCCGCCGTCTGCCGCGTCGGCACGCGGCACGCTGACGATGCCGGCCAGCTCTTCGCGCCAGGCCAGCACCGATGCCGGCCGGTCCTGCGGGCGCACCGCCAGGGCGTGGTCGATCGCCGCCAGGAACACCGTGCTGTAGTCGCGGTTGAAGCCGCTGGACAATGCGGGCGCCATGTCCTTCAGGGACGGCAGTTCGTCGTGCAGCGTGCGCGCGGTGGCTGGCACCGGCGGGCGCCCGGTGATGCAGAAGTGCACCACGGCAGCCAGCGCATACAGGTCCGTCCACGGCCCCTGCCGAAGCTGCGTGGTTTCTGCATACTGCTCGATGGGTGCAAAGCTCGGCTTGACGATGGCCGTCAATGCCTGTGTGTGGTCGCTGATGACGCGACGCGCGGCGCCGAGGTCCAGCAGGACAGGACGCCCGTCGCCCTCGCCGTGCTCGTCATCCAGCAGCAGGATGTTGTCGGGCGCGATGTCCCGGTGGTAGACCTGCTCTCGGTGCAGGCACTCGAGCGCGCCCAGCAGCGGGTTGATCAGACGTCTCAACCAGGCCTCATCGGGCGGCTCGCCCATCTCGCGACGGGCCTCCTGCAGCGTACGCCCCTGGTAGTACGGCATGGCCATGTAGGCCGTGCCATTGGCTTCCCAGAAGCGATGCACCTTGACCAGCGAAGGATGGTCGAACCGGGCGAGCAGCCGCGCCTCGTTCACGAACGAGCGGAGCCCCAGTTCGAAGGCACCCGCGTCGGCGCCGGGGCGCAGGCTGAGAGCGTGGTCGGCCCCTCGCACCGCCAGCGCGGAGGGCATGTATTCCTTGACCGCAACGCGGCGCTCGAGCGTGTGGTCGAGTGCCAGATACACCACACCGAAACCGCCCGAGCCCAGCACGCGCTGGATCTCGAACTCACCCAGTCGGGTGCCCGGCGGCAGCACATCGTGTGCAGACAAAAGCGGCATGGGGTACGGTGAAGCGACAGCCACAGACACAATCAGCCTGCCAGCTTAACGCACCCCCGGTGACGAGGCAGAAACACCCCGTCCGAAAGGCGGCCGGCGCGCCCCTGCTGGGCATGGAGTGGAAGAAAGCCGTCAATAGACGAAAGAAGCCCCATGATCGAGTGGAGAACCATCATGTTCCCCGCCACAGAGCACGGGCGGATAAGGGTATAACCGCCCCTTTGCTTCTGCCGAAAGCCAAGCCCATGCGACAGACGGAAACGCCCCCCCTGCCTTCCCCGGACCGCACAGCCGGTGACCGCCCGCGTGTGGTAATCATCGGCTGCGGATTTGGCGGGCTGGAAGCCGCCCAGGCGCTCGCGGCCGCGCCGGTGGACATCGTGGTCATCGACCGCACCAACCACCACCTGTTCCAGCCGCTGCTCTACCAGGTGGCCACTGCCGGGCTCTCTGCTCCCGCCATCGCTGCACCCATCCGCCACGTGCTGCGCAAGCAGATCGCCAAGGGTCAGCTCACTGTGCTGATGGCCGAGGTCACCGGCATCGACACCGCCTCGTCGTGCGTGCAGATGGATGGCGGAGAGCACCTTCACTACGACCACCTCATCGTGGCGGCTGGGGCCACGCACAGCTATTTCGGACGCGACGACTGGGCCAAGTACGCACCCGGTCTGAAGACCCTGGGCGACGCCTTCACCATTCGCCGCCGCGTGCTGACCGCCTTCGAGCAAGCCGAGCGCGAGACCGATCTCGTCAAGCGGCTGCCCTGGCTGACCTTTGCGGTGGTCGGCGCCGGGCCCACGGGCGTCGAGATGGCCGGCACGATGGCCGAGATCGCGCAGCAGACGCTCAGCGCCGAGTTCTGCCGCATCGACTCGCGCGAGGCGCGCATCGTGCTGCTGGAAGGCGCCCCGCGTGTGCTGGGTACCTTCACCGAGGACTTGTCACAGCGAGCCAAGGAGCAGCTTGAAGGCCTGGGCGCCGAGGTGCTACCGGGCGCACGCGTCACCAACATCACGGCCTTCGGTATCCATTACGACCTCACCGAACGCCAGCCCGACGGCACCACCCAGGCCGTGTCGCACTTCCTGCCGACACGCACCGTGGTGTGGGCCGCTGGCGTGGCCGCGTCGCCGCTCGGCAAGGCCCTGTCCAAGGCCACGGGCTGCGAGCTGGACCGCGCCGGCCGCGTCGTGGTGCAGCCCGACCTCACCATCCCGGGGCACGCAAACATCTACGTGGTGGGTGACCTGGCCAACGCCAAGAGCTACCTGGATCCCGCCAAGCCCACCCCGGTGCCCGGCGTCAGCCCGGGGGCCAAGCAGATGGGCCGCAAGGCGGCGTTTAACATCATCCGTCGCATGAAGGGGCTCGAGCCGCAGGCCTTCCGTTACTTCGACTACGGCTCGCTGGCCACCATCGGCAAGCGCGCGGCGGTCGCGATGGTCGAGCTCCCCTTCACCCGCAAGCAGTTGCGCTTCAGCGGCTTTGCGGCCTGGCTGTTCTGGCTCTTCGTACACGTCTACTTCCTGATCGGCTTCCGCAACCGCCTGGTGGTGATGATGGACTGGGCCTGGGCCTACTTCACCTCACAGCGCCACGCACGGGTCTTCCCTGACCCGCACGCGCTCGAGCCGAACAAGGTGTTGATGCGGGTCGACGAGGTTCAGCCGGCCTCGGCCGGCACGCCACCCAAGGCCGGCTGAAGCCCGCGTGTGCGGCATGAGGGGCCCTGGCATGGCAACATCGGCCATCGATTTCCGCTGGACCAGACCGTGAACGCCCCCCAAGCCCTCGCCCCGCTCGCCTCGCCCGTCCCGGCCCGACTGGCCGCCCTCCGCACCACGATGGCCGCTCGGGGCTGGCAGGCCGTGCTGCTGCCCAGCAGCGATCCGCACCTGTCGGAGTACCTGCCGGCGCGCTGGGAAGGCCGCGCGCACTTCAGTGGCTTCACGGGCTCGTCGGGCACGCTGCTCGTGGCGGCCGACCGCGCCGCGCTGTTCACCGACAGCCGCTACTGGACGCAGGCCGAGGCCGAACTGGCAGGCACCGGCGTCGAGCTGGTCAAGCTGGATGGTGCGCCGGTGCCCGCCTATGCGGCCTGGCTGGGCGCCTTGCCCGTGTCGGACGGGCCGGCCACGCTGGCGGCCGACGGCGCGGTGATGGGCCTGGCACAGACCCAGCAGCTGCGTGATGCTCTGGCGGGCATGACCGGCACCGCATGGCAGCTGCATACACGTGAAGACGTGCTGGCCGAGGCCTGGCCGGATCGCCCGGCCCTGCCCGCCGCGCCGGTCTACGAGCACTTGCCCCCGCACGCCAGCACCCCGCGCGCCGACAAGCTGGCCGCCGTGCGCGCCGCGCTGCAGGAACGGGGGGCAACGCACCATTGGGTGGCCACGCTCGACGACCTGGCCTGGGTGCTGAACCTGCGCGGCGCCGACGTCGAATACAACCCGGTGTTTCTGGGCCACCTGCTGATTGCACCCGACCGGGCCGAGCTGTTCGTGGGTGCCGGCAAGGTGGACGCGGCCCTGGCTGCCCGCCTGGCTGCCGACGGCGTGCATTGCCGCCCCTACGGTGACGCCCTCGCGGCGCTGGCCGCGCTGCCGGCCGACGCGGTGCTGTGGCTGGACCCCAAGCGCACCACGTGGGGCCTGCGTGAAGCCGTGCCCGAGGGTGTGCACGTCCTCGAAGCGATCAACCCGAGCACCCTGGCAAAGTCCCGCAAGACCGAGGCCGAGGCCGAGCACATTCGCGAGGCCATGGCGCGCGACGGCGCCGCCATGTGCGCCTTCTATGCCTGGCTGGAGCAGGCGCTGGGCCACGAGGCGATCAGCGAGCTCACCATCGACGAACGCATGACCGCCGAGCGCGCACGCCAGCCCGGCTACGTGTCGCTGAGTTTTCCCACCATCGCGGGCTTCAACGCGAACGGTGCGCTGCCGCACTACCGCGCCACGCCCGACGCCTACGCGATGATCTCCACGCCAGAGGGCCTGGTGGCAGAGGGGCTGCTGCTGATCGACTCGGGCGCGCAGTACCTGGGCGGCACCACCGACATCACCCGCGTGTGGGCGATCGGCACCCCCACACCCGCTCAGAAGCGCGACTTCACGCTGGTGCTCAAGGGCACGATGGCACTGTCGCGCACGCGCTTCCCCAAGGGCACGCTGGCGCCCATGCTGGATGCCATCGCCCGCGCGCCGCTGTGGGCCGAGGGACTGGATTTCGGCCACGGCACGGGACACGGCGTCGGCTACTTCCTGAACGTGCACGAGGGCCCGCAATCGATTTCAAAGGCCGTGCCCCACCCGGACATGGCCATGCACGCCGGCATGATCACGTCGATCGAGCCGGGGCTCTACCGCCCGGGCCAGTGGGGCATCCGCATCGAGAACCTGGTGCTCAATGTGGCGGTGCCCTCGGTGCGCCCTGACGCTGAACCGGGCACGCCCGAACACGGGGACTACCTGGCGTTCGAGACGTTGAGCCTATGCCCGATCGACACCCGCTGCATCGAACGCGGCCTGCTGCGTGAAGACGAGGTGGCCTGGCTCGACGCCTACCACCAGACCGTGCGCGACCGTTTGCTGCCGCTGGTCGACGGCGCTGCGCGGGACTGGCTGGTGGCACGTACGCAGCCACTGTGATCCATGTAAACCCGCATCAGCAGGGGGCTTTGGAAACACGGCGGGCAAACGTTACACCTTGATGCCGTGTCCGTTCGATGAAATAGAACACGCAAGCGACATGCGCTGCATAGACTGCCTGTACGGTGTTTTGTCACACCGGCAACACAAACTCAGGAGTCTGCCCACATGTCCGCGTCTTCACTGCCCACGGGGTTCCGCCGCCCCGTCCTGCTGCCCCTGTCGTTCGCGGTCGCCTTGAGCGCCACCGCCCACGCGAAAACCACCACGCACGCCAACCCGTTCATCCACCAGGGCACCACGCAGACGGTGAAGGCGAGCGGCACGATCCAGCTCGGCGAGATGGAGCCGTTCGAAACCGTGCGCAACGAAGACGGCGGCGAGCAAACGGGCACCGGCGATGCAGGCACGCTGCACCAGGGCCTCAGCGTGCAGCTTGACAGCGTGATGGGCTATGGCGGTGTCGATGGACAGGCGCAGCAGACGTGGTCGGCCGCCCCCAACCGCATCTCGTTCAGCGGCCTGGTGGACGTGTCGGCCTATGGTTCGGTCTACGACTTCGACGGTCAGTACTGGGGGCACGGTTACACCGAAACCACGCTGTCCCACCGGTTTGAGTTGGAGGAAGGTCACGGCATGCGCCTGACCATGAACAGCACCGTGGCCGACTACCGCGATGACGACTTTGCCTTCAGCCTCAGCCGGCTGCAGGACGGCGAATGGCAGGCGGTATGGACCAACACCGTGATCTTCGATGACGTGGCCATGTACCGCGACTTCTCGGTGCCCCTCTTCCTGAGTGCGGGGCAGTACCGCATGGACATGACACTGCGCGCGTCGGCTTACATCGACGGCACCATCGGGGGCAGCTACGGCTATTCGGGCCGCACGCTGGCCGACGTGACGCTGAGCCCGGCACCCGAACCCGAAACGGTGCTGATGGCGGTGGTCGGCCTCGGCATGGTGCTGGCGCTGCGCCGCAAAGGGCGCGCCGAGGGCACCGTCTCTGTGCAGAACCGGCCTTGAACCGCGACGCAGCGCTGGCACAGCGCTTGCGAGATCCGATGCAGCAAAGGTGCGCAGGGCCATGGCGCGCGGTCGCCGCCACCGTGGCCCTCGCCGCACCCCAGCTGCTTCAACGCAGGCGGCCAACGTAGCGCTGCTCGATCTTGCGCTCGCGCTCCCGCTCGGCCTCCAGCTGCATGCCGCTGTCTGCCCATGCCGGCATCACGGCCACGGGCTGCGGGGCCACCGGCCTGACGACACGCGGTCGCAAGGCTTGCATCGCCCCATCCAGCTTGTCAGCCAGCCCCACCAACTCTGCATCCCCCTCCGCACGGCACAACCGGATGATCTCGGTGGCGTAGGTCGGATCCTGCGCCAGCCACTCGGTGTCGGTCACGCGTCCGGTCTTGCGGCGCAAGGCCACATGGATGCGGGCGGCCAGGGCGATGCGGGTACTGTCTTGGCTCATGCGAGAGAACTCCTGCTACTGCTGAACGCATAGCTTTAGCAAGATGCAGACCGCCCCGCCCGCCCTGCCTGCAGGCAGGTTGTTGAGGTGCATCACTCGCTCCCCCGGTGCAAGGCGGACAATGCAGCACGGCATCTCTCCGGGTGTCTCGCCCTTCGCCCCCGACCTCATGCGCCCGCTGCTTCAACCCATTGCCCCCGAGATCGACGACCCGCTGGCCCTGCTGACGGCCTGCCATGAAAAGGTGCGGCGCTTCTCGACCCTGACGCGGCGCCTGGTGGATCACGTCGGGCAACGCGGTGCCGATGCCGAGGCCCGCGACGCGGCCACGTCGGTGTTGCGCTACTTTGATCTGGCGGCGCCACTGCACCATGAAGACGAAGACCTGGATCTGTTTCCGGCGCTACGGTCGCTGGGCCACCCTGACGTGACGGCACACATTGCGCGCCTGCAGGCAGAACACGATGAGCTCGGTGCGCTGTGGCAGGCGACTCGCCCCTGGCTGCTGGCCGTGCAGGCCGGCAAGGTCGCGCCGGGCGGCGCGGCGCCCGAGGCCGTGCTGACGTTGACCGAACGCTACCCCGCGCACGCAGATGCCGAGGAAGCGTGGGTCTATCCGGCCGCAGCTGGCCTCACGCCTGAGCAATGCCGCTCGCTGAGTGCCGCCATGGTGGCACGCCGCCGGACGCCCTGAGCGCGACGTGCCGTGTCAGCCCAAGCGCCGCGCACTGCGGCGCGCGAAGTAGAACCACTCCTGTCCCACCTCCGCTTCCGGGTTGGGGAACACCACCCAGCCGTCGTCGGGTGCGCACACGGCCTGGCCATCATGGCGCCAGCCGATGGGCTGCCCTGCCCGCACTGGATCGAAGCCCCGCCAGGCGGCCGCCAGCCGGTCATCGGGGTGGAACCGGTCCGTCACGTGCACCAGCCGCATCACGTCCGGGTCGGTCACGGGGGGCATCAGCGGCAGATCTGCCATGCCGAGCCACGCCAGCGTCTGCCGGATCGCGTGCAGGCCAACCGCCGCACCGTGCGGATCACCGTGCAGGCCGCACTCGAGCGTGATCCCGTAGCCGCCCACCGAACGCATGTACTCGGTCGTGCCCACGCCATACTGCGCATCCTGCACGACGGCAGGCAGCGCGCCATCCAGCGCCGCCCGCGCACGCCGCTCGGCCACGCCGGCCGCGTAGGTGTCCAGCCAGCCCTCCACGAAACGCCGCGGCCCCAGGTGCGCAGCCCAGGCCGATTCGCATGCGGCGTACGTGAAGGGTTCGAGCGGGCCGGTGTTGTCTTCGGGGCCCAGCATGGCGAAGGGCTCGCCCGGCGTGTGGAAGGAATGCAGGTCGAGCAACACCTCATGCGCGGCCAGCAGCGGGCATAGCACGTTGGCAACGCGGTCTTCGAACTCGCGGGGCTCCGGCTCGGGTCGCAGGCGGCGGTTCAGGTTGCGGTCACCCTGGCGCGTGCCGCGCGCGTAGGCCAGCGGATTGGCCACGGGCACCAGCGTCAGGCAGCCGCGCTGAATGGCCAGGCGGCCGCTGTCCAATTCGGGCAGCAAGGCCTCAATGGCCTGCGTGCCGCAGGTTTCGTTGCCATGCACGGCACCCAGCACGATGAGCCGGGGGCCGGGCTGCAGGCCGTGGAACTGGTGCACCCTCAGCGAGGCCGGCACGGTGGAAGCAGCTTGGAGGTCAGCCATGACGGCAGTGTCGCATGGGCGATGCCCCAGGCTGGCGCACCGCCCTGCGCAGGCGAAGGTCAGAACTCGTTGGCGAGCCGCTTGTAACCCTGCACCAGCTCGTTGTTGGTGCGTGCCACGTCTTCCGAGAATTCCGAAGCGGCCACGCTCACGCGTGAGATGTTCTCGAGCTTGGTGCTCGGCCCGATGCGCTCGGTCGACGGCACGTAGAAACCGGCCGGCAGGTCGATGCCATCGACCACGGCGTTGTGGCGCACCACACAGCCCGCGCCGATCTTGCAGTTGAAGAGCACGCTGTTGAAGCCAATGAAGGCGCCATCGCCGACCTCGCACGGGCCGTGGACGATGGCGCGGTGCGCGATCGAGGTGCGCTCGCCGATGGTGACAGCCGCGCCCGACTTCGAGTGGATCACCACACCGTCCTGAATGTTGGAGTGCGCGCCGATGACGATGGGCTCCATGTCGCCGCTGGCGTCGACTTCGTCGGCACGGATCACGGCATAGGGGCCGATGAAAACGTTCTCGTGCACGATCACCTTGCCGCACAGGATGGCGGTGTGGTCCACGTAGGCGGATTCGTGGACTTGGGGCAGGTGACCGGAAGGGTTCTTTCTGAGCATGAGCGGCGGTGCGTACTTTTCCTTGATGCTTGAAGGATACGCAAAGGCTCCAATCAGATAAAGTGATCTTTTCCGATGCTTTCCATCTACCCCTTCGATGAATACATTGCGACTTCCGCGTGCCAGTCTTCAGCAGCTGCGCAGCTTCGAGGCCGTGGCCCGGCTGGGCGGGATCGGCAAAGCGGCCGAGGCGTTGCATCTGGCTCAGCCCACCGTGTCGACCCAGCTCAAGGAGCTGGCGCAGGCACTGAACCTGCATCTGCTGGAGCCCGAGGGCCGTGGGGTGCGGCTGACCCCGCATGGCGAGCTGCTGGCCGACACCGTGCGCGACCTGTTCACGCGCTGGCGGCGCTTCGAAGAGGATGCGCTGGCCATGCAGGGCCTGCAGAAGGGCCGACTGAAGCTCGCAGCCGTGACCACGACCGAGTACTTCATCCCCGACCTGCTGGGGCCTTTTGCCCGGCAGTATCCCGGGCTGCGCATCGACCTGGCCGTGGAAAACCGGGATGCAGTGATCCAGCACCTGGCCCGCGGCGATGTGGAGCTGGCGGTGATGATGCTGCCGCCCACCGACCTGGCGCTGGAGCGCTGGCCCTTTCTCGAAAACCCGTTGGTGCTGATTGCACCGGTCGGTCATCCGCTGGCGCAGCGCAGCCGGCTGCGGCTGAGTGAGGTCATCAAAGAGGCACGGCTCACGCGCGAGCCCGGCTCGGGCACGCGCCAGGCCACCGACCAGTATCTGGCTGCGCAGGGCGTGAGCTGGCCCGCCCGCCTGGCGCTGGGCAGCAACGAGGCCATCAAGCACGCCGTGGCGGCGGGCCTCGGGCTGGCCATCCTGTCACGCCATACGCTGGGGCCGGATCCGGCGTCGCAGGGGCTGGTGGAGCTGAAGGTGACGGGGTTGCCGATCCGGCGGATGTGGCACGTGGCGTGGCGCAGCGACCGGAGCCTGTCGCTGCCTGCGCGCACCTTTCTGGCGGCGCTGCGACAGCAGTTCAGCGAGACACCGCCGGGGCGCGAGGTGCCACGCCCCGAAGCCGGCTGAGGCGGACCGAGCCGCGCACGCCAGCCCGTTGCCATGGCACGCACAATGCCGTGGGACTCAGGCGCCCATGATGACCGGGCCGCCCTTGGCCACGCCGCGCTGGTAGGCCGGGCGGGCCTCCACACGCGCCAGCCACGCACGCGTCGCCGGGGCGGGTGCGGGGTTGCGCGACAGCAGGGCTGCCACGGCAAAGCTCATCTGGAAATCGGCGAGGCTGAGCTGATCGCCCGCAAACCACGTGTGACGCGACAGGTGGTCTTCGATGAAGGCGTGGGCGCTGGCCAGGTTGGGGTCGATCAGCTTGGCCTGCACCTGCTGGCACAGTTGCCGCGCGATCGGGCGCACAAAGAAGGGCATGGGCTGGGTCGGGATGGTCATGAACACGAGCTTCATCACCAGCCAGTTCATCAGCGAACCTTCGGCGTAATGCATCCAGAAGCGCAGCTGGTGGTGGGCCTCGGTGCCGCGGGCGGGCAACAGGTTGGCCAACTCCCCCTGGGCTCCGCTGCCATGGGTTTCGGCCAGGTACTCGAGGATCGCGCCCGATTCGGCCACCACGCGGTCGCCATCGGTGATGACAGGCGACTTGCCCAGCGGGTGCACGCGCTTGAGCTCCGGCGGAGCCAGTCGGGTGCGCGGGTCGCGCTTGTACAGCTTGATCTCGTAGGGCAGGCCGAGCTCTTCGAGCAGCCACAGCACGCGCTGCGAGCGGGAGGTTTCGAGGTGATGAACGATGATCATGGGCGCGAAGCCTACACGCCCGCGCGGCCCATGTCACCGCCCAGGACCTGATACAGGGTGGCCAGCGCCGACAGCCTGTTGTAGCGGTTCAGCGCCAGGTTGTTTTCGGCCGCGCGGCGCGTCTCCTGGGCATCGAGCCAGGTCTTGAGGGGCACAGCGCCGCTGCGGTAGCGGATCTCGCTGAGGCGTTCGGCCTGGCGCGCTGCTTCCACCGCTTCAGCAAGACGGACGCCCTGCTCCTCGTACTGACGACGAGCCGACAACGCGTTCTCGACCTCGCTGAGCGCGGTATACCAGGTCTGGCGGTAGCTCAGCACGGTGAGCTCGTAATCGGCCTGCGAGATGGCCGTGTTGCGGCGCACGTCGCGCCACTGCACGAAAGGCAGCGTCAAGCCTGCGCCCAGTGTGCCGACCGGGTCGATCAGCACGTTGGACAGGGCCGTGGTCGTGCGACCCACGCTGCCGGTGAGGGTGAGCGCCGGGTAGGCCGCCGCCCGTGTGGCGTCGACCGTGGCAAAAACCGAGCGCAGGCGCAGGTCGGCCGCCAGCACGTCAGGGCGCCGGGTCAGCAATGAGGCGGGCAGCCCCGCGGGCACTTCGGGTAGCGCACCTTCGGGCAGCAACTGGCTTTCGTCCATGGCCACGCCCGGTGGGCCGTCGAACAGGATGGCCAGGGCGTTGCGCGCCTCGACGCGCTGCTGCAGCCACTGCGTGTGCGCGGCCTCCTGGACCGCCACCGTCTGGCGTGCCTGCGCCACCTCAAGCCCCGAGGCCGCACCCGCGCGGGCCTGGGCCTCCACCAGTTTCAAAGTCTGGCGGGCGTAATCGATGCTTGCCTGGCTGGCGGCCACGCGCTGGTTCAGGTAAGCAACCTGCCAGTAGGTTCGCGCGGTGGTGGAGACCAGTGCCTGTGCGGTGGCGAGGCGATCCTGCACCGTGGCCGATGCCTCCCACTCGGCCGCCTGGCGTGCGGCTGCCAGCCGGCCCCACAGGTCCAGTTCCCAGCTCACGCTGCCCGTCAGGGCGCTCGTCTTGACAAGGTTGCCTTCGCCATCGAGTTGACGACTGCCCTGCGTGCTGGCGCGAACCGATACGGTCGGCAGCTGGTTGCTCGCCGCCGTGCCGGCAACGAGCTGCGCGCGACGCACCCGCACCGTCGCCTGGGCCAGGTTGTTGTTGCGCGCAAGCGCGTCGTCGATCAGGCGCACCAGCACCGGGTCGTTCATCTCCAGCCACCAGGGCGAGGGCGGGGTGTCGCCCACCTGCGCGCCCTGCGCCTGCTGGAAGGTGCTCGGCTGCTGCACCGCGGGTGCCACGGGCTCGCCGCGGTAGGTGGCGCACCCTCCCAGCGTGGCCATGGCCAGCAGGGTGAGCGCAAAAGGAAGCAAGCGGACGTCGCAGTTCATCGTGCGTGTGTGCGAAAAGGCGGCCACGGGCGGGCGCTCATTGTCGGGCCAGCGCGTCCACCGGATCGAGCCGAGCGGCATTGCGCGCGGGCAGGAAGCCGAAGACGACGCCGATCAGCGTCGAGACCGCGAAGGCCGTGACGATGGAGGCTGAGGAATAGACCATGCTGAAGTTGCCACCCAGCCGCTCGAAAAGCAGCCCGATCAGCAGCGCGATGCCGATGCCCAGCACCCCGCCGATCAGGCAAACCAGCACGGCCTCGATCAGGAACTGGCGCAGGATGTCGCTCTGGCGCGCGCCCACCGCCATGCGCACGCCGATCTCCTGTGTGCGCTCGGTGACGGACACCAGCATGATGTTCATCACCCCGATGCCGCCCACCACCAGCGAGATCAGCGCAATGGCCGACACCAGCATGGTCATGGTCTGGGTCGCGTTCTCGACGGTCTGACGGATGCTGTCGCTGTTGCGGGTGAAGAAGTCCTGCACGCCGTGGCGTTGCGTGAGCAGCGCGACGATGCCCTGCTCGGCCGCCGCGCTGGGCACCTGGTCGCTGATGCGCATGGTGATGTTGCGCAGGTGGTCCTGGCCCAGCATCCGCTTCATGGCCGTGGTGTAGGGCACCCAGACGTTGAGCGCATCGCTGTTGCCCATGGCCGATTCAAGCGGGGCGGTGACGCCGATGACACGCACCGGCACGCTGCCCAGAAAGATCACCTGGCCCACGGCGGCCTCGCCCGGCGCGAACAGTGCCCTGCGGGTGTTGGGGTCGATCACGGCCTCCTGGCCCAGACGCGCCACGCTGTCGGCATCGAAGCCCTGCCCTTCGGCCAGCGTGTAGCCCTTGACGCGGAAGTAGGCCTCGCTCACGCCGGACACGGTCGCCGACGCTTCCACATTGCCGCGCCGGCTCGTCACACTCGTGCTCACGTTGGGGCTCACGCTGTCGACATAGCTCAGCTGCGACAGCGCCCGCGCATCGCCTGGTATCAGCGTGTGGATGGTCGCGGCACGCCGGTCGCCAAAGTTCTTGCCGGGGAAGATGTCGATCGTGTTCGTCCCCATGGCACTGATGTCCTTGAGGATGCGCTCGCGCGAGCCCTGCCCGAGCGCCACCACCGACACCACCGAGGCAATGCCGATCACGATGCCAAGCATGGTCAGCAGGGTGCGCAAACGATGGCCGGCCATGGCGCGCAAGGCCATCGTGAAGGCCTCGGCCAGGCGGTCCCAGTGGGCATGCAGCCACGAGCCCGCGGCCCGGTCGCGTGCGGGGGGCGCGGCGGTGGCCTGTCCGCCCTCGCCTTGCCTGCGGTCGGCGACGATGCGGCCATCGCTGATCTCGATGACGCGCTGGGCGTGGCTGGCCACCTGGGCATCGTGCGTCACGAGGATGACCGTGTGCCCGTCGGCATGCAGCTCGCGAAGGATGCGCATGACCTCGGCGCCACTGACGCTGTCCAGCGCCCCGGTCGGCTCGTCGGCCAGAATCACATCACCGCCATTCATCAGCGCCCGCGCAATGCTCACACGCTGCTGCTGCCCGCCCGAGAGCTGGCCCGGCCGGTGGCCCGTGCGATCACCCAGTCCCAGCCGTTGCAGCAAGGCCTGCGCGCGCTCATGGCGCTGCGCGGGTGGCATGCCCGCATAGATGGCCGGGATCTCGACGTTGCCCTCGGCCGTCAGGTCGCCCATCAGGTGATAGCGCTGGAAGATGAAGCCGAAGTGCTCGCGACGCAGCCTCGCCAGCTCGTCAGGCTCGAGGGCGGCGGTGGACTGGCCGGCCACCTCGTACTGTCCGCGCGTCGGGCGGTCGAGGCAGCCCAGGATGTTCATCAGCGTCGATTTGCCCGAGCCCGACGCGCCCATGATGGCCACCATCTCGCCGGCCTCGATCGTCAGATCGATGCCCTTGAGGACCGCCACCGTGCCCTCGCCCGAAGGAAACTCGCGCCAGAGATCGCGGACTTCCAGCAATGCCTTGCCCATGTCGTGCCCCGGCTCAGAACATCGGCGGGCCGCCGCGGGAACGGGACGCGCCGTTGGCCGACGCATCGCCGATCACCACGCGTTCGCCTTCCTTCAGCCCCTCCAGAATCTGCGCCTGCACACGGTTGTTCAGGCCCACACGAACCTGCCGCTGGCTCACCTTCTGAGCCTGCCCTGCTTCCCCTTCCAGTACCTTCACGGTGTAGCGACCGTCCTTGCCACGTGCACCCAGCGCGGTGGCGGGCACGGTCAGGGTGTTGTCGGCGCGCGAGGCCACGATGGACACCTGCGCCGTCATGTCGATGCGCAACTTGTGCTCGGGATTGGGCACCGTGAAGCGGCCGTTGTAATAGATGGCCGACGTGGTCGAAGAACTGGTGCTGCTCGTGCTCGTCGTGCTCGAGGTCTCGGCCTGCTCCGCGTCGGTCGAGGGCTCGATCGCCACCAGCTTGGCGTCATAACGCTTTTCGGGCTCGCCCATGATGGTGAAGTACACCGGCATGTCCGGCCGCACCTTCACCACGTCCGCTTCCGAGATCTGCGCGCGGATCAGCATGGTGTCGAGCTGAGCGAGCTTGATCAGCGTCGGAGCCGATTGCAGCGCGTTCACAGTCTGCCCGGCCTTGCGCACCACGGCGATCACCACCCCGTCCATGGGCGCCACGATGCGGGTGTAGCCCAGATTGGTCTTGGCGGTGTCGACGGCGATGCGGGCCTGCTCGATCTGCGCGTCAAGCTCGGCCAGCGCTGCCCGGGTGGTGTCGACCGAAGCCTGCGCCGACTCCAGATCGGCTCGGGTGCCCGCGTCCTCCTTCACCAGCGCCTGCGTCCGCTTGAGCGCCAGTTCATACTGCACCAGTTGCGCCTGGCGCGACCGCTTCTGCGCGGCCAGCACGGCCAGTTGCGCCTCGGCATTGCGCAGGTCGTTCTGTTGCTTGGTCGAGTCGATCTCGGCCACGAGATCGCCCTTGTGGATGGACTGCCCCAGCTCGACGTGCAGCTTGCGTATCTGCCCCGAGGCCTGGGCCCCGATGTCTACCTGCTGGATGGCCTGGATGGATCCCGTGGCCAGCACGGTGTCTTCCAGATCCTGTCGCGTGACGGGCGCCGTGATCACCTGTGGAGCGGGAGGCGGGGTGAAGTAATGCTGGCGTACCCACCAGCCCCCTCCCACCAGGACGACGGCGACCAGGCCCAGCCGCCATCCCTTGAACCAGTTTGTTCTTCTCTTCATCGTGCTCATGCGGGCAGTGTGAGCGTGCCCGGTTGTCATTCCGCGAAGCGCAGGTTACTGCAATGTAAAGACCGGTGCGCGCGCGTCCGGAAAGCCGCAAGAAGTACCAGAAAAGGCATGGGGGCATGGGCTGACCCCGCGGTTTTCGTCCGTCGTTCCGGGCCAAGATACCGGCATGTTGTCTCGTCGTGATCCGGTCCTTCTGCTCGCCGCCGCGCTGTTTGCGCTGGCGCACGTTCCAGCCGCCATCGCAGCACCACAGGGCTTGATGGTGGTGGACACCTCCGGACAACCGGTCGCTGGTGCCGTCGTGTCGGTCGTGGTGCGCGGCGTGCGAGCCACCGCACCGTCAGGCACGCTCGCCCAGCTCGGGCAGCGCAACAAGCAATTCGAGCCCACGCTGCTGGTCGTGCAGACGGGCACGCTGGTGAACTTCCCCAACTTCGACACGGTGCGGCACCACGTCTACTCGTTCTCGCCCGCGCGCCCCTTCGAAATCAAGCTCTACGCCGGCACCCCGGCGCAACCAGTGCTCTTCGACAAACCCGGCACCGCCACGCTGGGCTGCAACATTCACGATCGCATGCTCGCCTACGTTCACGTCGTGGACACGCCGTATTTCGGTGTGAGCGATGAACGCGGACGGCTCACCATCGACCTCCCGGGGGGCGAACACACAGCGCGGATCTGGAAACCCGCCATGGGCGAGAAGGTGCCGGGCCAGGAGGTGCGCTTCGCGACCACGGCGGCGGGGGTGGTCGCCCTGCGCATGAATCCCTGACGGGCGCGCGTCACACGGCTTTCACAATCGGGTGGCACAGTTCACCTTGTCGGCGGCCTGAAAGGGCCGCAGGGAGCCTACCAGGCCCGGCCGACGGACGCCGCAGTCGACGCCTGAAATTCCCTCGACACTTTTTTCTCCGGCCTGCCCTTCACCTGGCGGGCCGTTGTCTTTCCAGCAGGTGCAGCACCAGCGCGACGCGCGCCTGCGCCGCCGTGAGCGCCCCGGCAGCCGGCCAGTCGTCGCCCTCGCGGGGCGTCACACCACCCCGAGCCACGCGGCTGCTGCGCCACACCGTCACGCCCGCCGCCTCCGCACGCTTCAGCGCGGCGGACAGGCCCGCATGGAGCGTGCCGTGACCGGTTGCGGCCACGATCAACCCGTCCAGCCCCCCGTTCTGCGCCGCATGCGCACACAGGGCGTCCACGACCCAGCCATCCGCATCGGCATGGCTGGTGACCACCTCCACCCGCGGCACACGCGGTGCCTGCAGCAGCGCCCAGCCGCGCTCGCCACACGGCGGCCACGTCCATGCGCGGGTCGGCATCGTGCCGTCCGGGCCCAACTCGCACAGTGGAGGCGCATCGCCCCCATCGAACGCATCGAGCACCGACGTATGGGCCTTGCGCACCGCACTGGCGGGCCACACGCGGCCATGCATCACCACCACCACGCCCCCCTGACCGGCCCCCGCCCCCTGGCGAACCACCGCCACGGCATCACGCAGGTTGACGGGGCCATCGGCATCCGGCGCCGTCGCGGGGCGCATGGCGGCTGTCAGCACGATGGGCTTGCGGCCGTCATGCAGGGCCTGAAGCAACCACGCTGTTTCCTCCAGCGTGTCGGTGCCATGCGTGATCACCACACCGGCCACATCGTCGCGCTGCAGTTCGACCTGGATGGCCTTGCCCAATGCCCGCCACACCGGCCAGCCCATGTCCTTGCTGTCGATCTGGGCCACCTGCTGCGCCTCGATCGCCTCGCCGGCCAGCGCCGGAACCGCGTCCACCAGTTCGGCCACGCTGCGCTGCGCGGCCACGTAGTGCCACGCACGGTCGGGGTCCGAGCCGGTCCCGGCGATCGTGCCCCCCGTTCCGAGGATCACCACCTTCTGCATCGTTCTTTCCTTCAGGTACTGGACAAAGAAACAGTCCTGTATAAAATGCCAGCAAACGGACTGTGCCCCCTGGGCTGCCCTGCGATGTCGAACGATAAACCCAAACTCACGCCGCGCCAGCAGCAGATCTTCGAGCTGATCCAGCGTGCGATCGCGCGCACCGGCGCGCCACCCACTCGGGCGGAGATTGCGACCGAGCTGGGCTTCCGTTCGGCCAATGCCGCAGAAGAGCACCTGCAGGCATTGGCCCGCAAGGGCGTG
Source organism: uncultured Aquabacterium sp. (assembly GCF_947366995.1). GTDB lineage: Bacteria > Pseudomonadota > Gammaproteobacteria > Burkholderiales > Burkholderiaceae_C > Aquabacterium. The sequence continues at coordinate 17,404 of NZ_CANBCC010000078.1, forward strand.
ATCGAGCTCGTGGGGGGCACCTCGCGCGGCATCCGTCTCAAAGCCGACACGCTGCGCACGGTGAACGAAAGCCGAAAGCGCCCGGCCGAGCCCCGCAATGGCGGGCTACCCTTCAACCTGCCGCTTCCAGGCCTCGAGCAGCTGGTGCTGCCGCTGGTGGGCCGCGTCGCCGCCGGCCAGCCCATCCTCGCGCAAGAGCACGTCGAGCAGACCTACGCGGTCGAGCCCAGCCTGTTCAGCCGCACGCCGGATTACCTGCTGCGCGTGAAGGGCATGAGCATGAAGGACGTAGGCATCCTCGACGGCGACCTGCTGGCAGTGGCCCGCACCCGCGAAGCCCGCAATGGCCAGATCGTCGTGGCGCGCCTCGGTGATGAGGTGACCGTCAAGCGCTTCCAGCGCACGCCGGAAGGCATCACGCTGCTGCCTGAGAACCCCGATTTCGACCCTATTCTCGTGCCCCCCGACCACCCCGAGTTCGAGCTCGAGGGGCTGGCGGTGGGCCTGATTCGCAAGCAGTTGCTGAACTGAACGCCCCCTGAGGGTGGCACCAGTTGGCCAACAGCCACCATGCGGGTGGCGGGCATTCGTGCGCCTGAATCGGCGTGCAATCCCGCATGGTGATGTGCGTTTCGAATCCTGCCGGACTTCGTCAGTTTCAAGGAGTTCACCATGATTCATCACCTCGCCCGGGCGTTCGCCGCACGCCAGCAGCCCGCTCGCCCAACCGAGCCCGCGCTTGCGCAGCAGAACGCCGCCGATGCAGACACCGCGGGGCGCCGCCCGGTGCGGCCTCGGCCCCTTACGCCCTGGCAGGTCAAGCCCTCGCCGGAGGCGCCCGGCTGCAGACAAGGAGCCAACAGCGGTCCATCC
>NZ_CANBCC010000079.1 GCF_947366995.1 uncultured Aquabacterium sp.
TTCGACGGGCCCTCGGGGGCCCGTTGCGTTTTCCGGCACGCGGGGCGCGCGGGCCGGCCTCGCGCGGCGGGGACTGGGCTTTTTGCCGGGCGCCGGTGCGCGCCGCTGCACGGGGCAGCCCCTGCCACGGCAGGCCGTTGACCGTGAGCCCGGCCGCCGAGAGGGCCTGCGCGCGGGCGGCCCCCAGCCCGGCCACGCGCTGCACGAGGTCGGCCCAGTCACGAAAAGGGCCGTGCTGGCGCACGATGACGAGCCGGGCCGCCATGCCGGGGCCGATGCCGGGCACCGTCATCAGACGCACGGCGTCGGCGTGGTTGGCGTCGACCAGCGCGGGCGCCGCCCGGGCCACGGCTGAGCCCGGCATCACGCCGATCAGCGTCAGCCACACGAGGATCAGAGAGCAGATGGATCGCGGCATGACGCCACGATGCCGCAGCCACACCGTGGTCGGCCATCCCCTTGGCGGTGGCCCCTGCAGGAGGGCCCTCCCATGGGCGGGCGCACGGGCGAGTCGGGCCCCTCAGTGCCGGCCGGCTCGCGCCCAGTAGCCCGGATCGCCGTAGCTGTGCTTGAGGAAATCGATCCACAGGCGCACGCGCAAGGGCAGGTGCCGGGCGCTGGGGAAGACGGCGTAGATGCCGTTGGGCGGGGCCGCGAAGTCGTCGAGCACGCTGACCAGCCGGCCAGCCGCGATGTCGTGTTGCACCTCCCAGGTGCTGCGCCAGGCGAGGCCCAGGCCCTGCAGACACCATTCGTGCAGCACCTGGCCGTCGCTGCAGTCGAGCCGGGCTGTGGGCCGCAGGTGGCTCACGTTGCCGTCAATCACGAAGGCCCATCCCCGGGTCTGGCTGGCGTCCGAACTGAGGGTGAGGCAGGCATGGCGCGCCAGCTCGGACGGGTGCGACGGCACGCCGGCGCGCTGCAGGTAGGCGGGCGTGGCCACGCACAGGCGGCGGTTGTCGGCCAAGCGCACGCTGACCAGGCTGGAATCCGGCAGGTCACCCACCCGCACCGCGCAGTCGAAACCCTCGTTGACGATGTCGACCACGCGGTCGGACAGGTTGAGCGACAGGCTGACGTCCGGGTGCTCGGCCAGAAAGGCGGGGACCAGCGGCGCCACATGGCGGCGGCCGAAGCCGGCCGGCCCCGTGATGCGCAGGTGGCCGCTGGCCTTCACGCCGCCTTCCGACACGCTGGCCTCGGCATTGTTGAAATCGGTGATCAGCCTCTGGCAGTCTTCCAGGAAGGCGCTGCCTTCGTGGGTGAGGCTGATGCGGCGCGTGGTGCGCACCAGCAGCTTCACGCCCAGTCGCGCCTCGAGCGCGTCCATGCGGCGACCGATGATGGCCGGGGCCACGCCTTCAGCCTGGGCAGCGGCGGTCAGGCTGCCGCGGGTGGCGACGGCCACAAAGGTTTCAATCTGCTTGAGCCGGTCCATGCTGTCTCCTCTGCCCTGGCTGCGCGGTGCCGGTGGGCGCGGCGATTTGTGCATCAAAGTCACAAATCATTGGATTTTTGTGCCGGTAATGCAGGCAGAAGTATCGAATAAAGTGACGCCATGGAAAAGAGGCCTGCTCCCAGTGCCGTGCTGTTCGACGCCTACGGCACCCTGTTCGACGTGTACAGCGTCGGGCTCACGGCCGAGCAGCTGTTTCCAGGCGCGGGCGACCGCCTGGCCCGGGCGTGGCGCGACAAGCAGATCGAGTACACCCGCCTCGTCTCGATGAGCGGCACCTACCAGCCGTTCTGGGCCCTGACCCGTGCCGCGCTGCAGTTCAGCGCCGAGGCGATGGGCCTGATCCTCACCCCGGAAGGCGAGGAGCGGCTGATGAACCAGTACCGCCACCTCTCCGCCTTTCCCGAAAACCGCGAGGTGCTGCAGGGCCTGAAGGCCCGCGGCATCCCGACCGGCATCCTCTCCAACGGTGATCCCGACATGCTGGCGATCGCCGTGCGCAGCGCGGGCCTGAGCGACCTGCTCGACCATGTGCTCAGCGTGCACGACACGCGGCGCTTCAAGACCGACCCCGCGGCCTACCAGATCGGTGTCGACGCGTTGCAGATGCCTGCGCGCGATATCCTGTTCGTGTCCAGCAATGGCTGGGATGCGATCGGCGCGACCTGGTTCGGCTACACCACGCTGTGGGTCAACCGCACGGGCGCACCGCTGGAGCGCCTGGGCACCCCACCTGACCACCAGGGCGCAACCTTGCGCGAGGTGCTGGCCCTGTTCCCCGCCTGATTCCTTTTTCGATTCTTTCTTGTTGACCGAGGTTCATCCATGACCGCACGCACCCAAGTCCACAGCCTGCAAGTGGCCACCGAGCTCTACCGTTTCGTTGAAGACAAGGTGCTGCCCGGCACCGGCATCGACAGCGCCAAGTTCTGGGCCGGCTTCGACGCCATCGTGAACGACCTGGCACCGAAGAACGCCGCCCTGCTGGCCGAGCGCGACCGCATCCAGGCCGACATGGACGCCTGGCACGCCGCCAACCCGGGCCCGATCCAGGACATGGCCGCCTACAAGGCGCACCTGGAAAAGATCGGCTACCTGGTGCCGGTGCCCGCCGACGTGCAGGCCACGACCGCCAACGTGGACGCCGAGCTGGCCACTCAGGCCGGCCCGCAGCTGGTGGTGCCCATCCTGAACGCCCGCTATGCGCTGAACGCCGCCAACGCCCGCTGGGGCAGCCTGTACGACGCCCTGTACGGCACGGACGCCATCCCCGAGACCGACGGCGCCGACAAGGGCACGGGCTACAACCCCGTTCGCGGCACCAAGGTGATCGCGTGGGCGCGCAACTTCCTCGACCAGTCGGCTCCGCTGGAAGGCGCTTCGCACAAGGAATCGACCGGCTACCGCGTCGAAGGCGGCAAGCTGGTGGTGAGCCTGGCCAACGGCAAGACGACCGGCCTGCAGAACCCCGAGCAGTTCGTCGGCTTCCAGGGTGACGCCGCTGCCCCGACCAGCGTGCTGCTGGTGAACAACGGCCTGCACATCGACATCCAGATCAACCGCGCGACCCCGATCGGCAAGACCGACGCCGCCGGCGTGGCCGACGTGGTGCTGGAAGCCGCGCTGTCGACCATTCTGGACCTGGAAGACTCGGTGGCCGCGGTGGACGCCGAAGACAAGGTGCTGGGCTACAGCAACTGGCTGGGCATCCAGCTGGGCACGCTGACCGAAGAAGTGGCCAAGGGTGGCAAGACCTTCACCCGTGCGCTGAACGCCGACCGCGTCTACACCGGCGCCAAGGGCGGTGAAGTCAAGCTGCACGGCCGCTCGCTGATGTTCGTGCGGAACGTGGGCCACCTGATGACCAACCCGGCCATCCTGTGGGGCGCCGAAGGCAAGGAGATCCCGGAAGGCATCATGGACGCCGTGATCACCACGACCATCGCCCTGCATGACCTGCAAGGCCGTGGCCAGATCAACGGCCAGGCCATCCGCAACTCGCGCCAGGGCTCGGTCTACATCGTGAAGCCCAAGATGCATGGCCCCGCCGAAGTCGGCTTTGCCAACGAGCTGTTTGGCCGCGTGGAGCAGCTGCTGGGCCTGCCCGACAGCACCGTGAAGCTGGGCATCATGGACGAAGAGCGCCGCACCTCGGTCAACCTGAAGGCCTGTATCGCTGCCGCCAAGAGCCGCGTGGCCTTCATCAACACCGGCTTCCTGGACCGCACCGGCGACGAGATGCACACCGCCATGCTGGCCGGCCCGATGATGCGCAAGGGCGACATCAAGAACAGCGCCTGGATTGCCGCGTACGAGCGTCGCAACGTGCTGATCGGCCTGCAGACGGGCCTGCGCGGCCGCGCCCAGATCGGCAAGGGCATGTGGGCCATGCCCGACCTGATGGCCGGCATGCTGGAGCAGAAGATCGCCCACCCGAAGGCCGGTGCCAACACCGCCTGGACGCCTTCGCCGACGGCCGCCACGCTGCACGCCACGCACTACCACCAGGTCAGCGTGGCCGCCATCCAGGCCGACATCGAGAAGAACGGCGAAGACCCGCAATCGCTGCTCGACAAGCTGCTGACCATCCCCGTGGTGGCCGAAGCCAACTGGTCGGACGCCGAGAAGCAACAGGAGCTGGACAACAACATCCAGGGCATCCTGGGTTATGTGGTGCGCTGGATCGACCAGGGCGTGGGCTGCTCCAAGGTGCCCGACATCCACAACGTGGGCCTGATGGAAGACCGCGCCACGCTGCGCATTTCCAGCCAGCACGTGGCCAACTGGCTGCACCATGGCGTGGTGACCGAAGCCCAGGTGCGCGAGACCTTCACCCGCATGGCCGCCGTGGTGGACCAGCAGAACGCCGGCGACAAGCTGTACCAGTCGCTGGTGGCCAACCCGAGCGGCGCCGCCTTCCAGGCTGCACTGGACCTCGTCTTCAAGGGCAAGGAACAGCCGAGCGGCTACACCGAGCCGCTGCTGCACGCGTGGCGTCTGAAGAAGAAGGCTTCGGCCTGATGCGCTGACGCATCGCGGGCCTGAGGGCCGGCACGACAAGGGCACCCCGCGGGGTGCCCTTTTTCATGGTGCGTCCGGTGTCGGCGATCAGAACTGGTACTGCAGGCCCACGCCGATCTGGTGGACGGAGCCGCTCTCGTTGCCGGTGTCGAAGCTGGTGAAATCGACCTCGCCGGTGACCTTGAGCTGGCGGTTGAGCGCGTACTCGAGCCCGAAGCCCAGGTAAGGCGTGAGCTGGGTGTCGGAGCCGCCGTTGACCAGGAAGGGACCGACGTTGCCCGTGGCCTTGGCGTCGACATAGGCCAAGCCCAGGCGGCCGACGCCGCTCAGCACCGGCGAGAACTTCACGCGGGCGGCCGCCGCGAACGTGAGGGCCGAGACGCTGACCTTGCGCGAGGCCACGGCGTTGGCGGCCTGCCCCTCACCGAAATCGATGTAGCCGGCTTCCAGCGCCAGCGTCGGGATGACGCGGTTGGCGATCGGCAGGCCGAAGTAGAGCTTCAGGGCCACGTCACCCTGGTCGCAGCGGCTGGCGCCGCGGCAGTCGATGTCCATGTCGGAGGCGCCGACGACGCCCCCAATGTAGGCCTGGGCCGAGGCAGTGGACGCCAGTGCAGCCAGAACGGCCGCGGCAAGAGCGGAAACGAAAGTACGCATGGTGTGGTGCTTCAGAAGACGAAGAAAAACGCCGCCGATCATGCCGACCTTGCAGCGGGCCCTGCCCCCTTGAAGCGGGGCCCTCGGCGGCGCTCGGGCGGTAACAGCCGTGGGGACTTGTTGCGGTGTCGTGGAAGGGTCCTGTCAGGGTGGTGAGCGAGGGATACCTCGGTGTGCGCGCTTGCCACGGTCCCCCCGTAAGGCCGACCTGACCGAACAACACCACCCCTACAATGGTTTTCGACACGGTGAGCGTTCTGTGTCCTCGTATCCAACCGCATCAATTTCAGGAATCAGCATGAAGAAAATCGTCATCGCCGCCCTGGCCACCCTGGCCGCCGCTTCGTCCATGGCCGCTCAGAACAACGTCGGCTCCTGCGGCTGGGGCTCCAAGGTCTTCCAGGGCCAGTCGGGCGTCGCACCGCAAGTGCTGGCTGCCACCACCAACGGCACCTCGGGCAACCAGACCTTCGGCATCACCTTCGGCACCTCGGGCTGTACGCAAGACGGCGTCGTGAGCTCGTCGTGGAAGACCGCCATGTACATTGACGGCAACCGCGTGGCCCTGGCCCGTGACGCCGCTGCCGGCCAAGGCGAAAGCCTCGACACCCTGGCCACCGTGATGGGCGTGAAGGAAGGCGACCGCGCCCTGTTCGCCTCGACCATCAAGGCCAACTTCGGCACCATCTTCGCCACCGAAGCCGTGGCGGCCAACCTGAAGGCCGTGCTGGCCTCGAACGCCCAGCTGGCCGGCTACGCCACCGTGATCTGATCACGTTCGCCAGACGCCGGCCCGCCCAGGCGGCGTCGGCGTGACCGGGGCGCGCATCCGCGCCCTGTCTGCATGCCCGGCCTGTGCTGGGCATGCGCGCTTTCAGGGAATCATCAAGGTGAAGACACGCATCGGTGGCCTGCTGGCCGCCTTGTGCCTGAGCACGCTCGCGCCCTCGACACACGCCACATCGCCCGAGCCCGCAGCCCACACCGCGCCCGCGCTGTCACCCGCGCAGACCGCCCACCTGGCTGCGTTGCAGGCCCGCGCGCGGGCCGCCTCACTGGCCACCCAGCCCATGTGGCGCGCGCTGTTGCACTACCAGGTGCATCCGCTCACGCGCGTCGACCGCAGTCTGGCTGACGATGCCGATTTCTTTCTCGCCCCCCAGGGCCACCGCAACGCCCAGGCCGAGCTCGACGCCACGCTGGCTGCGTTCTTCGATCCCACACCGCGCCATGCGCTGAGCCAGCCGGCTGCATGCCGCTTCATCGCCCGCTACCGCTGGCTGGCGCAGCAGCTGTCATTTGATCCCGCCCTGCTGCCCGAACCCGTGTGCGAACGCCACGACACCTGGCGCGCCGGCCTGCAGGCCGACAAGGTCAGCCTGATCTTTCCGTCGGCCTACCTGAACAGCCCCGCGTCGATGTACGGCCACACCTTCCTGCGGCTGGACCCGGACACGGGCGGACGCCCGGGCGCGCCCATGCTGTCGTACGCCATCAACTACGCGGCCAACGCAGACGAAAGCGATGGCCTGGCGTACGCGCTCAAGGGTCTAACTGGCCTGTACGCCGGCCAGTTCACCAACGCGCCGTATTACCTGCGGCTGCGTGAGTACAACGACCTGGAGAACCGCGACATCTGGGAGTACGAGCTGGCGCTGTCGCGCGAGGAGATCGACCGCCTGCTGGACCACACGTGGGAGTTGGGCCCCACCCGCTTCGATTACTTCTTCTTCGACGAGAACTGCTCCTATCACCTGCTGGCCTTGCTTGAGGCTGCACGCCCCGACGCCCGCCTGACCGAGCGCTTCACGTGGTGGGCCATTCCGGTGGACACCGTGCGCGCTGTGGCCCAGACCCCGGGCTGGCTGCGCGCGGTGCGCTACCGTCCAGCCAACAGCACCGAGTTGCGGCACCGCGCCCGCCTGCTGGGGCCGGAGGCCGCCGGGATGGCACGCCAGCTGGCCGACAGCAGCGTGCCGGCCACCGCCGTGCGCGAGAGCGCCCTGCCTGCGCCACAGCAGGCGCTGGTGCTCGAAACCGCCGAGCGGCTGGTGGCGTACGAGGCCACACGGCACCCACGCCCAGACGACGTCGTGCAGGCTCAGCGCATGAGCCTGTTGATGCAACGCGCTCAGCTGCCCGCCGGCAGCCCGGTCAACGTGCCCCGCCCGACCGACGAGCCCACCACGGGCCACGCGACGGCCCGGATCGACGTGATGACCGGACAGCGCAACGGTCGCGGCTGGCTGAGCTTCGCCGTGCGGCCGGCCTACCACGACCTGCTCGACCCGGAGGCGGGCTACCAGAGCGGCTCGGCCATCCAGTTCTTTCAGCTGGAGCTGAGCCGGGAGGGCAGCGGCCCGCTGCGTTTCGAGCGCCTCACGCCGGTCGAGATCACCTCGCTGAGCGCCCGCGAGCCCTTGTTGAAGGCGCACTCGTGGCGCGTGGGGATGCACATCCAGCGCAGCCGCTTTGCCGATGCCGATGCCCGTCGCCCGGTGGGAGGACAGGTGCAGGGCGGGCCTGGTGCGGCCTGGGATCTGGGCGAGCCAGGCCAGGCCATGGCCTACGTGTTTCTGGACAACCACCTGAGCTGGGATCGGAGCCTGGCTCGCAAGCCTTGGGCGGCTGGCACGGGCATCGCGGCGGGCTTGCTGGCCCAGATGGGGCCGCAGGTGCGCGTGCAGGCGGAGGCCTATCGGCGGGTGTACCTCGCCGGGCAGCCGGGCGAGCATGGCGCGAGCCTGCAGGCGCGATGGCATCCGGATCGGCAGTGGGCACTGACCGTGCAGGCAAGCCACGCCTGGCGGGAAGACGCGCCCACAGGCGCACGGGTGCTGGCGGTGGGGGTGCAGCGGCACTGGTGAGGGCGCGGCTGTGAACAAAAAAGTGGCGCCCCTGCAACGAATGACGCGCGGTCAACCACCGTGCGCGCCCCGCCCCTTGACTGAGCGACAGAATGTAAAGAAGCGTGTCTATCATCGACATGCTGTTGCAAATCCCCTGGGAGACACTTTCACATGAACAAGTTTGCTCTGGCCGCTGCGGTGGCCGCCTCGGTGCTGGCCTCCGGCTGCGCCTCCATCTTCAACGACGCCACCCAGACCGTGACGATCGTGGCCTCCAACGGCCAGCCGGTGCAGGGCACCGTTGACGGCAAGCCGTTCCAGACGCCGAGCCAGGTGCAGGTGCAACGCCAGAAGGCATCGAAGCTGATCTCCGTGACGTCGCCGGGCTGCGCCGCCCAGACCGTCGCCGACAGCTCTGTCGATTTCAAGTTCTTCGGCAACGTCATCACCGGTGGTCTGCTGGGCTCGTCGACCGACTTCGCCACCGAGCGCATGTGGAAGTACTCCGACAACATCATCATTCCTTGCGTGCCCACCCCCACACCGGCCGCTGCGCCCGCTGTTGCACCCGCCGCTGCCGCATCGCAGCCTTGATGCCTCAGGCGCGTCACACAAGCGGCTCTCGGGCCGCTTTTTTCATGCATGCACGGAAGATGTTGATCGGCCTGCTGCTGGCGACGGTCGCATCGGCCGCGGCAGCAGACGTGGTGGCACCCGACGTCGCAAGGGTGCACGCGGCTGCGGACAAGGCCCTGCTGCATGAGGATCCGCAGTGGGCCGCACTGCTGCACGTAGACGGCACCCAGCCCGCCATCCCCGACCCTGGCTTTCTGCTGAGTCAGCCCCGCTTCGGGCTGCGCGCCGAACTGCGAGCGACCATCGACGCGCTGTACGGCGATGACGACGGCGCGCTCGCGACCCGCTGCCGCTTTCCCGCGCGCTTCCTCTGGCTGCACGCCCGTCTGGGCCATGGCAACGCCGACCTTGACCACTGCCCCGATTGGGTGGATTTCCGCACGCGCGCACCAGCAGAGACGGTGTCACTGGTGTTCGCATCCGAACACCTGAGTCAGCCCGCCAGCATGCTGGGGCATCTGTTTCTGCGCCTCGAAGGACGGCGGGCCGATGGGCAGAACGTGTCCCATGCCCTGTCCTTCTACACCGACCCGGTCAGCTTCAATATCCCGAAGCTCGTCTACGACGGATTGGTGGGCGGCATGGCGGGCTACTTCTCGCTGTCCCCCTTCGAGCGCGAGGTTGCGCTCTATGTCGGCGAGGAGCAACGCAACCTGTGGATCTACCCCCTGAAGCTGGACGCCACGCAGCGCACGCTGTTTCAGGCCCACGCCATCGAGCTCAAACAGACCCGCTTCAGCTACCTGTTCCAGAGCCACAATTGCGCCACCCTGGTGTGGCAGATGCTGGCGGCCGTGCAACCCGCCTTGCTAGCCCACCGACAGGCCTGGACCACCCCGAAGGACGTGCTGCGTTCGGCCGACGCGGCCGGCCTGCTTGACACACCGACCACCCTGACCGCGAGCCGGTGGGCCTTGCGCCTGCTGGCCGACGGGCTGCCGACCCGCGAGGCCGTTCAGGTGCGCCAGATGGTGCAGAACGACCGCCTACCGGGCCCGGATACGCTGTCCGGGCAACCCGAGCGCGCCTTTCTGCAGCACCAGCTTGCGGGGGCCTACAACCGTTACCTCACGGACCAGGGGCTGCGGCGTGCCGAGCGCGGCATGGCCTACGCAGCGCGACTCGACGCACTGGATGCGCAGCGCTTCAGCGGCTGGCAGGCCCGCAGCGCACCCCATCGCGATCCGGCGCAGTCGCCCCCCGACAGCCAGTGGTCGGCTGGCTGGTTGTGGCGCGACGGGCGCCACTGGACGCAATGGCGATGGCTGCCGACTTCCCACGGCCTGGAGGACGACAACCGCAGCTACTTCAGCGAAAACAGCTTGCAGCTCATGGAACTGAGCCTGCTCGTCGCCCCGCGTGGTGATGCCGTGCGCCTCGAGCGCGCCACGCTGTACTCGGTGGCGTCACTGCTACCGCGCGATGTGTTCACGGGCGGCCTTTCAGGGCGGATGCGCATCGGCATCGACCAGCAACCCGACCGCCATCTGCGCGCCCGACATGCCATGCTGGTGGACGGCGCCCTGGGCGCCACCTGGCGCCTCCAGACCGATATCGACGTGTTCGCGCTGGCGGGCGGCGGGCTTGGCTGGCGGGGCGGCGCCTATGTGTTTGGCGCCCCCCAGGTCGGCATGCTGGTGCGGGAAGTCGGCGGCATGAAGTCGATCGTGACGCTGACGGCGCTCGTCAATGCCGCGGGCAGCGGTCAGCAGGCATGGGAAACCCGCTGGACCCAGTCGATGCCGCTGGGGGCGTCCTGGGCGGCCGTGGCGGAGTGGTCGCGACTGTGGCAGGGGAACGGAAAGGACGCCCGCGAGGCGTGGGTCGTGCACCTGAAAAAGGTGTTCTGAACGCGGAGCCCGTCCGCCGCAGGCACACCGTTTGCCCTATCCAGTGTCCTGCCACACGGCCTTCTTTCGGGCCCCGCCCAGATGCCCGCCTCTGCCCCGCTGTCGTTCACGGTGCTGACGGTGAACACCCACAAGGGGTTCACGCCCTTCAACCGCCGCTTCATCCTGCCCGAGTTGCGTGAAGCCGTGCGCAGCGTGCACGCCGACCTGGTTTTTCTGCAGGAGGTGCATGGCACGCACGCGGGCCATGCCGACCGACACAGTCTGTGGCCCGCCATGCCGCAGTACGAGTTCCTGGCCGACGAGATCTGGAGCGACTTTGCCTACGGTCGCAACGCTGTCTACCCCGAGGGCGACCACGGCAACGCGCTGTTGTCGAAATTTCCGATCCGGCGCTGGACCAACCACGATGTTTCGGGCCACGGCTTTCGGGGCGAAGAGCGCCGCGGGCTGCTGCACTGCGTGCTCGACGTGCCGGGCTGCGCGACCGAAGTGCACGCGGTGTGCGTGCACCTGGGTCTGCGCGAGGCCGAACGCACGGCGCAACTCGCCCTGCTGTGTGAACTGATCGACCGCGATGTGCCGAGCGAGGCGCCTTTGCTGATCGCTGGCGATTTCAACGACTGGCGCCTGAAGGCCCATCACCGCCTGCAGCAGTGCGCCGGCCTGCGTGACCCGTTTGCCGACACCGGCCGGGCGCCGCCGCGCACCTTTCCGGCCCGCTGGCCCCTGTTGCGGCTGGACCGCATCTATGCACGCAACGTGCACGTTCATCACCCGCGCGTGCTGTCCACGCAACCGTGGAGCCACCTGTCAGACCATGCACCGCTGTGCGCGGAGGTACGGCTGTGAAAGCGAACTGGAGCCCCATCGGCCACATCGAACTGCTGGAGAACGGCGAGGCCTTCTACCCACGAGTGTTCGAGGCGATCGCGCAAGCGCAGACGGAAGTGTTGATCGAAACCTTCATCCTGTTCGAGGACAAGGTGGGCTGGGCGCTGCATGCCGTGCTGCTGGACGCCGCGCAGCGCGGCGTGCGGGTGGTGCTCACGGTCGATGGCTTCGGCTCGTGCGACCTGGGCGACGACTATGTGGGGCCACTGACGGCGGCGGGCGTGCGGGTGCAGTTCTTCGACAAGCGTCCCCGGCTGCTGGGGATGCGCCTGCATGCCTTCCGGCGGCTGCATCGCAAGCTGGTGGTGGTGGACGGCGCGCGCGCCTTCGTGGGCGGCATAAACTTCTCGGCAGACCACCTGGGCGACTTCGGGCCACAGGCCAAGCAGGACTACGCCGTGCTGGTGGAAGGCCCGCTGGTGGCCGAGATCCACCGCTTTGCCCTGTCGAACACGCAGGACCGGGGGCGCCGCCGGTGGTGGTGGAACCGGCCGCGCATCGCGCTCGCGCAAGCTCGTCCGGACACCAGCACGGAGGCCTGGGGCGCCTTCATCACGCGCGACAACGAGGCTCACCCGACCGACATCGAACGCCACTATCGGCTGGCCATCCGCATGGCGCAGCGGGAGTTGATCCTGGCGCACGCCTACTTCTTTCCCGGCTACCGGCTGCTGCGCGACCTGCGCAATGCGGCCCGCCGCGGCGTGCGCGTGCGGCTGATCCTGCAGGGCGAGCCCGACATGCCGATTGCCGGCCTGGCTGCCCGCTCCCTGTACCGCTATCTGCTGGGCGCGGGCATCGAGATTCACGAGTATTGCGAGCGCCCGCTGCACGGCAAGGTGGCCCTGGCCGACGACGACTGGGCCACCGTGGGCTCGAGCAACCTCGACCCGTGGAGCCTGTCGCTGAACCTGGAGGCGAATGTGGTCGTGTGGAGCCGCGCCTTCAACGAGCACCTGCGGCATCGGCTTGAGCACCTGATGCGCAACCACTGTCGGCAGATCGATGCCGAGGCGGAGGGCAGCAGCCGGGTGTGGCGACTGGGCAGCAGCGTGCTGGTGTTCCACCTGCTGCGCCACTTCCCACGCTGGCTGGCCTGGCTGCCGCGCCGCCAGCCCCGCATCACCGCCGCGTCGCCCGCGCCCACGCCACCCGAGCCCCCACCCGCCTGAACACCATGGCCGCACGCCGCCCCGCCGCGTCTCCTCCCGCCGAGCCCCAGGCCGACACCGCGCAACGTGGCTGGTGGCCCCGGTTGCGTCCATGGCTGTTCGGCGCGTTTGCACTGCTGGTGGGCGCGCTGCTTGTCCGCCAGGCGCGCGACCTGGACTGGCAGGAGGTGTGGACGGCGGTGCAGCGCCTGCAGCCCACCACGCTGGCCATGGCGGCCGGCCTCACTGTGCTGAGCCACCTGATCTACAGCCAGTACGACCTGGTGGGCCGCCACCAACTGCGCCTGGGCTTGCCGCCGCGGCGCATGATGGCAGTGACGGCCGTGAGCTATGCGTTCAACCTCAACCTCGGCTCGCTCATCGGCGGCTTTGCCTTTCGCTACCGGCTGTATGCGCGGCTGGGTCTGAGCCCGGCCGAGGTCACGCAGGTGCTGGGCCTCAGCATGCTGACAAACTGGCTGGGCTGGGGGGTGGTGGCCGGCACGTGCTTTCTGCTGGGGCTGGTGCGGCCGCCGCCGTCGTGGGGCGTGGCACCAGTGGCCCTGCAGGCACTGGGTGGGGCGTTGTGCACCGTGGCCGTCGCCTACCTGATCGCCTGCATCACCGCACGCAAGCGGACGTGGCACGTGCGCGGCCACGACCTCACCTTGCCTCGCACCCGTGTGGCGCTGATCCAGTTCGCGCTGTCGATCGGCAACTGGATGGTGATCGGGGCGGTGCTGTACACCCTGATGCCGGCAGGCGTGGCCTATCCCGTGGTGCTCGGTGCACTCATGGTCAGCGCCATCGCCGGGGTCATCACCCACATCCCCGCCGGGCTGGGCGTCATCGAGGCGGTGTGCCTGGCGCTTCTGGGCGGGCAGGTCGGGCATGGCACGCTGCTCGCGTCGCTGCTGGCCTACCGCGCGGTGTACTACCTGGCGCCTCTGGCGCTGGCCATCGTGGCCTACCTGCGGCTGGAGGCCGTGGCGACGCCGAGCGCTGCACAAGATCCCGCCGGTTGAATGGGCTGGCTCATTCACTGAGCCAGAAAGCCTTTCACCGCCGCCACGGTGGCCGAGGGATCTTCCTCGTGTGGCACGTGGCCGAGGGCATCGAACACCACCAGCTTGCTGCCCGCAATCTCGCGCGCAAAGCGCTGGCCGTTCTCCAGTGGGATCAGGCGATCGCGTCCGCCCCACAGAATCAGCGTGGGCACCTTGAGCTGCGGAATCTGCTCGGCGAACTCGCCGCCGGGCGTCTGCCGGAAACGCTGCACCAGCGCGTCACGGTTGCCTTCGCGCAGCGCCAGCTCGTAATAGCGGTCGACCAGCTCCGGCGTGACACGGGCCGGATCCCCGTAGACATTGCGCACGCTGGACTCGACCATGCTGCGCGGCAGCGTGTGCGTCATCAGCGGCTCGAGAGCGGGGATGCGCGCGATGCGGAAGGCCGCTGGTACGGACTCGGGCTTGAACGGGTAGCCGGCGGCGTCCACCAGCACCAGTCGGGCGACGCGGCCAGGCGCATCGGCGGCAAACTTCCAGGCCACCTGCCCGCCAAAGGAATTGCCGGCCAGCACGACCTGCTTGAGGCCGAGTTCGTCGAGCAGCGCGCCCACGAAACGGCTGTAGCGCACCAGCCGGTAGTCGCCATCGGGCGTGGGGCCGGTCAGCCCGAAGCCGGGCAGGTCGATGCGGATGATGCGACGCTCGCCCTTGAGCGCATCCACCCAGCCATCCCAGGTGTGCAGGCTGGCCGAGGTGCCGTGCAGCAGCACGAGGGGCGTGGCATCGGTGCGGGGGCCTTCGTCGCGCAGGTGCACCGGCATGCCCTCGATCTCGACGAAGCGCGAGGGCCACGGGGCCCACCGGGCCTTGAGGGTGTCGACGGGCCGGTCAGGCGCCCAGGTGAGGGCCACACCGGTGCCCGCCAGGGCGGCCAGCGCCAGCACGCCGATGGCGAGGATTCGGGTGATGCGCATCGCGGTGGTCTCCTTCTCGTTGTGTGTCGGCGGTGCAGCCGGCATTGTCGGCCGCAGCCCTGGTGGGGCGACCGACACGAGCGGTGAAACGCACTCAGCGGTAGGTCAGGAGGGAAGGTTCCACGCCTTCGACGTGCGCGTGCTCGTTGACCGAGATGAGGTGCAGCCCGTCGCGCCCGGCCACCACCTTGGTGATGCCGGCGTTCGCCAGCGTCCAGTTGATGGTGAAGGCCTGCGCATCGTTCAGCCCCAGCAGGTGCGCGCACACCACGCTGATCGTGCCGCCGGAGGTGAAGACCAAGGTGGTGCCCTTGGGCGGCGTCTGCCGTACGATCTCGTCGAGCGCGGCCACCACGCGCAGCTTGAACACAGACCAGGGTTCGGCGTACTCGTCGTCGTGGTTGCCGCCCACCCAGCGACTCACGGCGTCCTGGAAGAACTTCTGGAAGGCGCGGCGCGGGTCACCGGTGGCCGCCATCTCGGCCATCATGGCGACCTTGTCGGCATAGCGCGGCTCGGCCACCTCGATCACGTTCTCGTGGTCGAACTCGTTGACGCCGGCATGCAGCGCCAGCGGCGTGGCCGCATCCAGCCCGAGCCCGGCCAGGGCCCCGGCCGCCGTTTCCTGGTGGCGCAGCATGGTGCCGCTCACCAGCCGGTCGGGCGTCACCCCGCGGGCCTTCAGGGCCTCGCCCAGCACGCGGG
Source organism: uncultured Aquabacterium sp. (assembly GCF_947366995.1). Taxonomy (GTDB): domain Bacteria; phylum Pseudomonadota; class Gammaproteobacteria; order Burkholderiales; family Burkholderiaceae_C; genus Aquabacterium. The sequence goes on from NZ_CANBCC010000079.1 coordinate 15,204, forward strand.
CCTGCTGGTGGCCCACGGCCGAGAGCTGGTCGTAGTTGTTCGAGCCGAACGAGGCCTGGCCATGGCGCAGCAGGTAGATCGCCCCCATGCCGCTTACTTCTGGCCGTACTTCATCAGCTCGAGGCGGGCGATCATGCCCTTGTGCACCTCGTCCGGGCCGTCGGCCAGGCGCAGCGAGCGGGCCTGGTTGAAGAAGGCCGTCAGCTGGGTGTCGTGCGAGACGCCCGCGCCACCGTGGATCTGGATCGCGAAGTCGACCACGTTCTGCAGCATGGTGGGGGCCACCACCTTGATGGCCGACACGTCGGTGAGCGCGGCATGCACGCCCAGCGTGTCGATCTTCCACGCAGCCTGCAGCGTCAGCAGTCGGGCCTGGTCGATGGCGACGCGGGCTTCAGCCAGTCGCTCGCGATTGCCGCCCAGGTTGATCAACTGCTTCTTGAAGGCCACGCGGTCCAGACCGCGCTTGATCGCCAGCTCCAGCGAGCGCTCGGCCGCACCGATGCAGCGCATGCAGTGGTGGATGCGGCCCGGTCCCAGGCGGCCCTGCGCGATCTCGAAGCCGCGGCCGGGGCCGGCGATCACGTTGCTCAGCGGCAGGCGCACGTTGGTGAAGTGCACCTCGCCGTGGCCGTGCGGTTCGTCGTACTCGCCGAACACGGGCAGCATGCGCTTGATTTCGACGCCCGGGGTGTCCAGCGGCACCAGCACCATCGAGTGCTGGTTGTGGCGGCCCAGGTCGGGGTTGGGCGTCAGCGCCATGAAGATGCCGATCTTGCAGCGCGGATCGCCCACGCCGGACGACCACCACTTCTTGCCATTGAGCACGATCTCGTCGCCCTCGACCACGGCGGTGGCCGCCATGTTGGTGGCGTCGGACGACGCCACGTCGGGCTCGGTCATGAAGAACACCGAACGGATGTCACCAGCCAGCAGCGGCTTGAGCCACTGTTCCTTCTGCTCCGCGCTGCCGTACTTCCACAGCACTTCCATGTTGCCGGTGTCGGGCGCGTTGCAGTTGAAAATCTCGGGCGCCATCAGGCTGCGGCCGGTCTCCTCAGCGCTGAAGGCGTACTCCAGTACGCTCAGGCCGGCGCCCAGTTCGGGATCGGGCAGGAACAGGTTCCACAGGCCTTCGGCCTTTGCCTTGGCCTTCAGCTCTTCCACCACCGGCGGGATGGTCCACTCCGTCCAGTGGCCGCCATGGCGCTTTTCGTGGATGCCCTTCCAGTGCGCGGCCTCGATGGGCTCGATGTGCTCCTTGATGAAGGCGCGAACGCGTTCGGCCGTCTGCTTGCCACGCGGGCTGGGCTGGAAATCCATGTCGTGTCTCCTGCAATGGGATGGGCTTGGGCGGATGCTACGCAAGCCCGACCCATGCATCAACTGAAGAATTTGCATCGCCAATCATTCACGAATCTGATGCAACCGACAGCCTTCACAGGGTGGGCGCCCCGCTTGCCAAGAACATGCCGCCTTGCGTGCATGCCGCAGCGCAACACACGCCATAATGTCGTGTTGCCGTTCATGCGGCACTTTCGGAGCAGACACCTTGGACAGTCACCCTCGGTGACCGCCCACTCCAGCCACCGGCGCCGAGCCCGCTGACCGCCCCAGACCGCATCTGGCGCACCAGGGTTCGACCGGTGCCACCCGCCGGCGCGACGCCGCGGCCGGCCGGCATGCAGGAGGGGGCGGCAACCACCACATTCCACCCCCTTCACCAACCTGTGCGACCGCGTACGGCCCCCGGCCCGTGGCGCACGTGCTGGAGCTCCCATGCTCAACGTCTTCACGCTGGCCAACGGCCGGCTGTTTCAGGAAGAAATCGACAGCCTCGACGAGCTGACGCCGGTCCGCCCCATCTGGGTCGACCTCGAGGACCCGACGCCCGAGGAAAAGGGCTGGATCGCCGTGCGCTTCGGCCTCGTCATCCCCGGCGACATCATTGACGACGACCTGGAAGAATCGGCGCGCTTCTACGAAGAAGACGGCGCCGTGCACATCCGCTCGGACTTCCTGATCGACGACGACGAAACGCCGCGTAACGTGCGGGTGGCCTTCATCCTGCACCAGAACGTGCTGTTCTCGATCCACCGCGAAGACCTGCCGGTGTTCCGCCTGCTGCGCATGCGTGCCCGCCGCATCCCCGCGCTGATCGAAGACGCCAAGGACGTGCTGCTCAAGCTGTACGACGCCGATGCCGAGTACTCGGCCGACACGCTGGAAGGCATCTACGACGACCTGGAGAAGGTCAGCCAGCGCGTGCTGAAGGAAGAGGTGAACGACCAGGCCGCCGGTGAGGCGCTGGCCGCCATCGCGCGCCAGGAAGACTTGAATGGGCGCATTCGCCGCAACGTGATGGACACGCGCCGCGCCGTGAGCTTCATGATGCGCGCGCGGATGCTGAACGCCGACCAGTTCGAGGAAGCGCGCCAGATCCTGCGCGACATCGACTCGCTCGACTCGCACACGGCCTTCCTGTTCGACAAGATCAACTTCCTGATGGATGCGACCGTCGGTTTCATCAACATCAACCAGAACAAGATCATCAAGATCTTCTCGGTGG
>NZ_CANBCC010000080.1 GCF_947366995.1 uncultured Aquabacterium sp.
ATCCTGACCGAGCAGAACGTGCAGGCCAGCCTGCGCACGCTGGGCCCGGACGACGTGCTGATCGCGCCCAAGCTGGATGGCCTCACCTCGGCTGATTTCGAGCGCGCCCGCGAGTTCATGCTGCTGGGCGAATTGCAGGCCGAGGCGCTGGTGCTGCGCATGCAGGATCTGAAAGTGAGCGAGTCGGACTATGCGGCGTGGCTGGCGGCGCGCCAGCAGCGCATCGCGCCACCGGTGCCGCTGCAGTTCGTGCGCTTCGAAGGCACGGAGCGCACCAAGCCCGCCAATCGCTCCGACATCCTGGCCACCCAGCCTGGTCAGGTGTTCGACCTCGCCAAGGCCGAGCGGGACACCACGGTGCTGGCCGCCTCGGGTGACTACCTGCGCACCGACTACCGCCTGGTTCGCGATGAATCCGGGCGCGAGGGCCTGGTCTTCGACCTGGAAGACAAGCCCTGGGGGCCGAACTACCTGCAGATGGGCGTCGACTTCGTCGCCGACAACCGCGGCCGCAGTGCCTTCAACCTCAAGCTCGTGCACAACCGGCACTGGCTGGATGCGCACGGCAGCGAATGGCGCAATGCCGTGCGCATCGGCTCGGCGCCGGGGCTCAGCAGCGAATGGTACCGGCCGATGGACTGGCGTCTGCCGGACGGGCTCAGCGGCTTCGTGGCCGTGCAGGGCACGCACCAGCGCGAGCGGGTGGACTACTACGCCGATCCGGATCGCGACGTCTCGGCTCGGGTGGACCGCGCCCGCACGGCCGTCCAACTCGACATCGGGGCCAACTGGCGTGAACTGGGTGAGATCCGTCTGGGCCTGGTGGACGAGGTGCGCCGTGACCGGGTCACGCTGGCCGCCGACGGTGCGCTGCTGCGCAACCTGTTGCCCGATGGCGTGGCACGCTGGCGCGAACAGGGCCTGCGTCTGCGTGCGGTGTTCGACCAGCTCGACCACGCCTTCTTCCCGACGCGCGGCTGGCGCATCGAGGCGGCGGCCACGTGGGCGCACAGCCGCCAGCGCGATGGCCAACCCGGCGAGGACGGCTTCGTGCGGCATCTGCATGCACAAGGCCAATGGGTGCAGTCATGGGGCGATCACACCCTGAACCTGGGCGGCCGCCTGGGTCTGTCCGATGGCGTCATGCCGCTGGCGCCGCGTTATGGCCTGGGTGGCTTCCAGCAGCTATCCGGCTATGGCACCTACCAGGTCAGCGGCCAGCAGGTCGGGCTGGTGCGCGCGGTGTACCAGGTGCGCCTGCCGGGCCCCGGCTTCACGCGCGGGCTGTTTGCGGGCACCAGCGTCGAAGCCGGCAACGCGTGGGATCGGCCCGAGCAGTTCTGGCAGGGCCGCAAGCGCATTGGCACCAGCCTCTACCTGGGCCGCGACACGGTGGTGGGGCCGGTGTATGCGGCGGTGCTGCACAGCCCCGCTGTGGGGCCCACCCTGATGGTGTTCGTGGGCCGGCCTTGACCGAAGCCAGGCCGACGCTCAGACGCGGCTGAGCGCGTGGCCCACGGTGGCGCGCAGGTGCTCCACCAGATGCGGGCCGATCTTCACGAGCGGCATCACATCCTGCACGGCGCCGGCCGCAATGGCCTCACGCGGCATGCCGAACACCACGCAGCTGGCCTCGTCCTGCGCCAGGCAGTAGGCGCCGGCGTCGCGCATCTCGCGCATGGCCCGGGCGCCGTCGGCCCCCATGCCGGTCAGCATCACGCCGATGGCATTGGGCCCGGCCACGCGGGCCGCCGACTTGAACAGCACCTCGACGCTGGGCTTGTGCCGGTTCACCGGCTCGCCATCCTGCACCCGCGCGATGTAGTTGGCCCCCGAGCGCTCCACGCTCAGGTGCAGCCCGCCCGGGGCGATGTAGGCATGGCCGGGCAGCACCCGCTCCCCGTCCGTCGCTTCCTTGACGCGGATGCGGCACAGGCCATCCAGCCGCGCGGCATAGCTGCGCGTGAAGCCCGGCGGCATGTGCTGCGTGATCATCACGGCCGGGAAGTCGGCTGGCAGCGAGGTCAGCACTTCCTTGGTGGCTTCGGTGCCCCCTGTCGAGGCGCCGATGAAGAGGATCTTCTCAGTCGACAGCCTGCCCAGCGGCGAGCTGGTCGGCGCGGCCGGCCGTGGTGCGGCGGCTCGGTGCTCGGCGCTCGGTGCATGAGCCGGGTGGGCGACGGCTGCTGCGGCGGCCGCGGTGGTGGGGGGCAGGCGGCTGATGCGGGCCTTGGCCGCAATGCGGACCTTGTCCGTGATGTCATCGGCCAGTTGCCGCAGGCCATCGGCCACGCCGATCTTCGGCTTGGCCACGAAGTCGATGGCACCCAGCTCCAGCGCCTTCAGCGTCACCTCGGCGCCACGCTCGGTCAGCGTCGACACCATCACGACCGGCATCGGGCGCAGGCGCATCAGCTTGGACAGGAAGTCGATGCCATCCATGCGCGGCATTTCGACATCCAGCGTGATCACGTCCGGATTGAGGTTGCGGATCATCTCGCGCGCGACGAACGGGTCGCTGGCCGCGCCGATGCAGGTCATGTCGGGCTGACGGTTGATGATCTCGGTCAGCATGCTGCGGACCAGGGCGGAATCGTCCACCACCACCACGCGGATCTTGGCCATGTTCTTGTCTCCGTGGGCTCAGAAAAGGTCGATGGAGCCGCCGGTGCTGGCCACAGGCGTGACCTTCTGCGCAGCCAGGCGCTCCTGCTGGATGATGGCCTCGGGGTTGCTCGGCGCCAGGCGTTTCACCATGGCCTTGCCGCTGTACGGCAGGAAGCACACCTTGCGCGGGTAGATGTCGAGCACGTCCTTCGAGACCACCGGGATGCGTTCGGTCTTGAGGTAGTCCATCACGAAGGCCGTGTTGCGCTCGCCGACGTTGATGGTGTTCATGCCGGTGATCACGGCGCCGCCGCCGAACACCTTGGCTTCCATCGTCATCCGCGATGCGCCCTTCTTCATCATCTCGTTGATGAGCAGTTCCATCGCAAACGAGCCATAGCGGCCCGAATCGCTGGCCCCACCACCGTTGTCGGGCAGCATGAAGTGGTTCATTCCGCCGACCTTGGCCTGGCGGTCCCACAGGCACACGGCGATGCACGAACCGAGCGTCGTCATGATGAGCAGGTCTTCGTCGTACACGAAGTACTCGCCAGGCAGGATCTTGACCGCCTCGGCCTTGAAGTGGGCGTCGTAGAAGAAGAACGAGGCCTCGCCCGGCTTCGGGATGCGGGCCTTCAGGCGGTCCAGCCGGTCGCTGCGCTGGCCCATAGGGCTTGCCTGCAGCCGGGCTGGGGGCGGGGTGCCGGGGCGTGCGCCCATCGGGGTGGTGCTGATCATCGCTTGTCCTTGTCTCCAGCCTGTCCGTCAGACCCTGTCATAGACCGTCTTGCCGCGCAAGTGAAAGAGGTCGCGGGAATCGGTGAAGTTTTCCGAGTGGCCCACGAACAGCAGGCCCTTCGGCTTCATCACGCCGTGAATGCGCTCGAGCACCTTGCGCTGGGTCGGGCCATCGAAATAGATCATCACGTTGCGGCAGAACACGATGTCGAAGGGCTCGCCGAGCTGCCAGCTCGTCTGCATCAGGTTGAAGGGCCGGAACTCCACCATGCGGGCCAGTTCGGGCTTGACGCGGATGCTGCCTTCGTTCGCGCCCTTGCCGCGCAGAAAGAAGTTGCGCAGACGCTGCGGACTCAGGCCGCGGGCGTCGGCCGTGTACACCGCACGCGACGCAGTGGTCAGCACATTGGTGTCGATGTCGCTGCACAGGATCTTCACCGGCGCGTGCAGGCCCAGCGACTCGGCCACCGTGATGGCCAGCGAGTAGGGCTCCTCACCGGTCGAGGCGGCGCAGCACCAGATGCGCGTGGGCGTCGAGCCGCGGGCCTTGAGCCACTCGGCCAGCGCGTGGAAGTGGTGCTCCTCGCGGAAAAAGCTGGTCAGGTTGGTCGTGAGGCAGTTCACGAACTCCTGCCACTCGCTGCCGGTGTGGCTTTCCAGCCAGCGCAGGTAGCTCTCGAACGACTGGTGGCCTGTTTCGCGCAGCCGGCGCGACAGGCGGCTGTAGACCATCGCCTGCTTGCCTTCGTGCAGGCTGATGCCGGCCCGCTCGTAGATCAGCGCCCGCACCCGGGCGAAGTCCCGGGGGTGGAACTCGAACTCCCGGTCATTGAGAGCGGGGGACAGGTCAGGCGCAATGGGTTGCATGACAGGCAGACGGTTGGCGACGGCAAACGGCCGCCTAGGTTTATCGGCCGGAATGTGGCGATCCTTGAGCTTGCCGTGGTCGCACACCCCGTGAAACGTGCAAGCTCGCACAGGAAAGGGCGCTTATTCAAGGGCTTGCGCATGGTGCAACTGCTAGACTGGAACCCAGCTTTACCAGCCTCATGGGGTCTGCCATCGCCACCCTGGATCTCGAAACACCTGTTGCCGTGCCCCTCGCCGAGGGTGTGGCCGAACTGCGCCTGGAGATGGCACTCAGCTTGCTGAGCCAGGCCGGATGGGTGCCACCCGCCGGGATGTCGCCCGGTTCGGCCGAATGGATGCAGGCCGTCATCGACGGACTGTGTGATCTGTCCAGCCGCGATGCCCTCACGGGCCTGGCCAACCGCCGGCAGTTCGAGGCCGCGATCGCCCGCGAGATCGACCGCGTCGCGCGCGTGGGCGAGCCGGCCTTGCTGCTCATCGCCGACATCGACCACTTCAAGAAGGTCAACGACTGCCACGGTCATGCTGCCGGGGACATGGTGATCCAGTCCGTCGCAGCGTGTCTGCAGGACTGCGTGCGCCCGATGGACCTCGTGGCGCGGCTGGGCGGAGAAGAGTTCGCGATCATCCTGCCCAACTGCCCGCCGGCGTTCGGCCAGACGGTCGCCGAGCGCATCCGCAAGCGGGTGCAGGTCTGCCCCGTCGCCGTCATCGGCGGCCAGCAGCTTTCCGTCACCGTCAGCATCGGCGGGGCGTTTGCGCCGCAGTGGGTCCGTTCGTCGGCGGTCCTGTGGTCCGAGCGCGCCGACCAGCAGCTTTACCGCGCCAAGACCGAAGGCCGCAACCGGACCTGCCTCGACATGCCCCCCCTGACGGTGGTGAGTGCCGAGGAAAAAGGGCTGTTGTTCAGCGGCCTTGCGCAATCTGACCCGTTTTTGGCCTCAGGTCTGCCCGATGACCTGCCGAAAACCACCGAATGATGGTGTCCATGTCCGCCTCCGCCCCTCCAAAACCCACCGCGTCTGCACGCATTGCCCGCACGCTGGCCATTACCAGCGGCAAGGGCGGTGTCGGCAAGACCTTTGTCAGTGCCAACCTGGCGGCGGCCCTCAGCCGACAGGGCCTCAAGGTGCTGGTGCTGGATGCCGACCTTGGCCTGGCCAACCTCGACGTGGTGCTCAACCTGTACCCGAAGATCACGCTGCACGACGTCTTCACCGGCAAGGCGCAGCTGGAAGAAGCCATCCTGCCTGCGCCGGGTGGTTTCTCGGTGCTGCTGGCGGGCTCGGGTCTGGTCGAGTATTCGCGCCTCACACCCGAAGTGCGTGACCAGCTGCAAGGCATCTTCGAGGCTGTCAAGCCGCGCTTCGACATCATCCTGATCGACACCGGTGCCGGCATTTCCGACGTGGTGTTGCATGCCGTCTCGATGGCGCAAGACGTGGTCGTCGTGGCCACCCCTGAGCCCACCTCCCTGACCGACGCCTACGCCACCATCAAGGTGCTGTCGGCGCAGCAAGGGCGCGATGTGCTGAACCTGGTCGTGAATCAGGTGGGCCGCCCTGGAGACGGCCGCGCCATCTGCAACCAGCTTCAGCAGGTGGTCGAGCGTTTCGTGCAGGGGCCCAACGGGACACCCCCACGCCTGCAGTTGCTCGGCGACATTCCGCTCGACACGGCGGTGCGCGAGGCCGTGCGCAAGCGCTCACTGCTGCTCGAGCTGCACCCGGGCAGCGCGGCCGCACAGGGCATTCTGCAGGTGGCGGCGCGGCTGGCTGCGCCTCGCTGACCCGGGGCGCTGGCCGGCCTGCTAGAGTCCCGCCCCATGTCTGCAAGCGATACCGATACCGATACCGACGACCTGAGCCAGCCCACGGCCTACGAGTTGCTGGGCGGCGACGTGCGCGTGCGCGAACTGGTCGACCGTTTCTACGACCTGATGGACCTCGAGCCCGCCTACCGCGAACTCCGTGCCGTGCACGGCGGCACCCTCGACGAGGCCCGCGACAAGCTCTACTGGTTCCTCAGCGGCTGGCTCGGCGGCCCGAACCACTACATCGAGCGCTTCGGCCATCCCCGCCTGCGGGCGCGGCACATGCCGTTTCCGATCGGCATCCGCGAGCGCGACCAGTGGGTGGGGTGCATGGACCAGGCCATGGCCGACATCGGGGTCGACGCCGACCTGGTGCCGCGTCTTCAGAAGGCCTTCTTCCAGACCGCCGACTGGATGCGCAACCAGGGCGTCTGACGCCGAGACAGGTCAGCCCCCGCTGGGCGCACCGGGCTTGGTGGTGGACTGCAGCAGCACCACCACCGCGCCGTGACCGCCTTCATCGGCCCGCGCCTGCACGAACGCCAGCACCCGCTCGCTCTGCACCAGCCAGCGGTGCACCTTGTCCTTGAGCACGGGCTGGCGGCCGGGCGACCCCAGTCCCTTGCCGTGCACGACGCGCACACAGCGCCATCCCTTGGTCTGGGCCTCGCGCAGGAAACCGACCAGCCGCTCGCGCGCCTCATCGGTGCGCAGGCCGTGCAGATCAAGCTCGCCTTGCAGAGCCCACACACCGCGGCGCAGCTTGCGCACGACGTCGATGCCGATCTCGGTGCGCCGCCATGACAGCGAGGCATCGGTTTCCAGCAGACTTTCGACGTCGAACTCGTCGGACAGCGATTCCTTGAGCACGGCCTGTTCGTCCTGCTGCTTGCTGGCCGGCACGGGCTCGGGGCGCGGGCCGCCCCCCAGGATGCGGCCGGTGTCAGGCAGCCGGTTGACCTGCCCCACCGAGCGTTTGAACAGCTCGGCTTCGGCCTCGTGACGGCGTTGTGCGGCCTCGCGCTGCGCGCGTTCGGCGCGTTCGCGTTCGAGGCGGGCGGCCGTTTCCTTCGCCGCTTGCTTCAATGCCTTCTTGAGGTCGGCAAAGTCGCGCAGCGGCGTGGACGAGGGGGCCTGAGAGGGGGGCTTGGTCCCGTTTTTCACGGGGTCAAGCCTAACTCAAGATGCAGGCTGTTCCGGGGCGCGTCGCATCGGGAGTCGCCCCAGCACCTGGGCGGGGTCAGATCAGTCCGCGCTCGGCAAACGACAGGGCCCCGCCTCGGCCCACCACCACGTGGTCCAGCACCTTCACGTCGATGAGGTTCAGGCTGCTCTTGAGTGTCTGCGTCAGCAGCTCGTCGGCCCGCGAAGGTTCGAGCACGCCCGAGGGATGGTTGTGAGCCAGGATGACGCTGCCTGCGTTGAGCGCCAGCGTGCGCTTGACGACCTCTCTCGGGTACACCGAGGTCTGCGTGAGTGAGCCCCTGAAGAGCTCCTCGCAGGCCAGCAGCCGATGCTGGGCATCCAGAAACACCACGGCAAACACCTCGTGGGGCAGGGCGCCCAGCCGCATCTGCAGGTAGTCCTTCACCGCCTGCGGCGAGTTGAACACGGGCTGCGCCTGCAGGGTGCCGCTCAGGCCGCGGCGTGCCATCTCCATCACGGCCAGCAGCTCGGCGCGCTTGGCTGGGCCCAGGCCCTTCAGGCCCTTGAGCTGGGCCGGCTCCGCGTGCAGCAGGCCTGCAAAGCCGCCCAGCTCGCCCAGCAGCTTCTCGGCCAGTTGCAGCACGCCCAGCCCCTTCATGCCCGTGCGCAGCAGCAAGGCCAGCAACTCGGCGTCAGCCAGTGCGCCAGGGCCGAGTGCCAGCAGTTTTTCCCGTGGCCGCATGGCGGCAGGCAGGTCCTTCATCGTGTCTTCCCGTTTTTTGCGGGCGATTGTCGGCAGCGCCGATCAACCCGCCCATCCTCCTGATTGGTGGACTGCGGCAAAATCATGCTTTTCCTGCCTCCACGGAAGCCGCCCCATCTCCAGGCGGTCCTGACCATGACCTCTGCTGCGCCCACCGTTCAACCCGGCTCGTTCCTGACCTTGCATTACCGTCTGGCCGGGCCGGATGGCGAAGACCTGGTCAACACCTTCAACGACAAGCCGGCCACGCTGTCCATCGGCTCCAACGAGCTGTCGCCTGCCCTGGAGGCCCGCCTTGTGGGCCTGTCGGAGGGCACCCGCACCGTCATCGAGCTTGAGCCCGGAGAGGCTTTCGGCCCGCGCAACCCGGAGATGGTGCAGAAGGTGGCGCTGTCGCTGCTGCGCCAGCTGGGCGACCCGGACGAGACCTGGAACGTCGGCGACGTGGTGCAGTTCCCCACGCCCGATGGCAGCGGCTCGTTTGCCGGCGTCGTGCGCGAAACCACCGACGAGTGGGCGCTGTTCGACTTCAACCACCCCCTGGCCGGCCAGCCCGTCACCTTCGAGGTGCAGCTGATCGGCGTGCTGTGAGGACCGCCCTGTGCCCATGACGCCCCACGTGCAGGACGTCCTGCTGGCCGAACCCCGCGGCTTCTGCGCCGGGGTCGACCGCGCCATCGAGATCGTCGAGCGGGCGCTGGCCCAGTTCGGCGCGCCGATCTACGTACGCCACGAGATCGTCCACAACACCTACGTCGTCAACGATCTCAAGGCCAAGGGCGCCATCTTCATCGAGGATCTGGCCGAGGTGCCCGCGGGCGCCACGCTGATCTTCAGCGCCCACGGTGTCAGCCAGGAAGTGCGCCAGGAGGCCGAACGCCGCGGCTTCAGCATCTTCGACGCCACTTGCCCGCTGGTCACCAAGGTGCACATCGAGGTGGCCAAGTTGCGCCGTGAGGGCTACGAGTTCCTGATGATCGGGCACAAGGGGCACCCGGAGGTCGAAGGCACGATGGGCCAGCTGTCCGACGGCATCTACCTCGTCGAAGACATCGACGACGTGGCGCGCGTGCACGTGCACAACCCCGAGAAGCTGGCCGTCGTCACGCAGACCACCCTGTCGGTGGACGATGCGGCCGGCATTCTTGCGGCCATCAAGGCGCGCTTCCCGCACATCCGCGAGCCCAAGCAGCAGGACATCTGCTATGCCACCCAGAACCGGCAGGACGCCGTGAAGATCATGGCGCCCCAGGTGGACGTGGTCATCGTGGTGGGCAGCCCGACCAGCTCGAACAGCAACCGCCTGCGTGAACTCGCCGAGCGCCTCGGTACGCCGGCCTACATGGTCGATTGCCCGGAAGACCTGCAGTCCAGCTGGTTCGAAGGCCGCCCGCGCGTCGGGCTCACGGCCGGGGCCTCGGCGCCCGACGTGCTCGTGCAGCGCGTCATCGGCCAGCTCAAGGCGCTGGGCGCCGCTTCGGTGCGCCGCATGCAGGGCGTGGAAGAGCACGTGCGCTTCCCGCTGCCCAAAGGCCTGGGCGGCACCGGCCTCGATCGCCCGCTGCCTTCCGAACGAGGCCAGGCCTGATCGCCCCTCGACACCTCCGAATCTCTCTTATCGAAACACACCATGCTCGACATCGCTCTGCTGCGCAAAGACCTCGACGGCGTGCTCGCCAAACTGGCCTGGCGCAAGAACCCGCAGCCCTTCCTCGACGAGGCGCGCTTCCGTGAGCTGGAGGCCGAGCGCAAGCGCATCCAGACCCGCACGGAAGAGTTGCAGGCCCAGCGCAACAGCCTGTCCAAGCAGATCGGCATGCTCAAGGGCAAGGCAGCCAAGGGCGAAGACACCGCAGCCGAGGTCGACCGCGTGATGGCCGAAGTGGCCAGCATTGCCAATGAACTGAAGGCCTCCGCCGAGCGCCTGGAGAGCATCCAGACCGAGCTGCTCGCGATGTTGCAGGCCGTGCCCAACCTGCCGCAAGACGGCGTGCCCGTGGGCTCGGACGAGACGGGCAACGTCGAGGTGCGCCGCTGGGGCACCCCGGGCGCGTATGCCTTCACCGTGCGCGACCACGTCGACCTCGGCGAGAAGCTCGGCCTCGACTTCGAAACAGGCTCGAAGCTGTCGGGTGCACGTTTCACTTTCATGAAGGGCCCCATCGCCCGCCTGCACCGCGCGCTGGCCGCATTCATGCTGGATGTGCAGACCCAGGAGCACGGCTACACCGAGTGCTACACACCCTACCTGGTGAAGGCGCCGGCGCTGCAGGGAACGGGCCAGCTGCCCAAGTTCGAGCAGGACCTCTTCCACGTCACCTCGGGCGATGCGGAAGACGCCGACAGCAAGTGGTACCTGATCCCCACCAGCGAGGTCACGCTCACCAACACCGTGGCCGACACCATCGTGCAGTTGGACCAGCTGCCGATCAAGCTCACGGGCCACACGCCGTGTTTCCGCTCGGAAGCGGGCAGCGCCGGCCGTGACACCCGCGGCATGATCCGTCAGCACCAGTTCGACAAGGTCGAGATGGTGCAGATCACCACGCCCGAGCAGAGCAACGCCGCGCTGGAAGAGATGGTCGGCCACGCCGAAGCCATCCTGCAGAAGCTGGAGCTGCCGTACCGCGTGATGGCCCTGTGCACGGGCGACATGGGCTTTGGCGCTGCGCGCACCTACGACCTGGAGGTGTGGCTGCCCGCGCAGAACACCTACCGCGAGATCAGCTCGTGCTCGAACTGTGAGGCCTTCCAGTCGCGCCGCATGCAGGCCCGCTTCAAGAACGCGCAGGGCAAGAACGAACTGGTCCACACGCTCAACGGTTCTGGCCTGGCCGTGGGCCGCGCGCTGGTGGCCGTGCTGGAGAACCACCAGCAGGCCGATGGCAGCATCCGCGTGCCGGCGGCACTGCGTCCTTATCTGGGGGGCGCCGAGGTGTTGTCGGCCTGACGCAACGCGCGGGGCCGGGCGGGGTGCAGGGCAAAAACCTGCTATAGTCGCGGTCTACGCCGTTGACCACGGATGCACCGTTTTCAGGAGAGGTGGCAGAGTGGTCGAATGTACCTGACTCGAAATCAGGCGTACGTGCATAACGTACCGTGGGTTCGAATCCCACCCTCTCCGCCAATACGAAACCCTAAGTGATTGATTCACTTAGGGTTTTTTGGTTTTTGTGATGGAGCGCTCGTTCAGGCCCATCAAAAGTGCCACCATACAATAAACAGGTGTTCTTCAGCGGCCATAGCCGCAATGAGTGCGGGAACACCTCAGAGCACAGGTCGTCAACGGGAGTGACATGTCGGCCACCACAACTAGAAAACCTAAGCAGAACGCGCCATCTGACGTTGAGGTGCGTCGCGCAATTGTCGAGCAGACGGGGGCGACCGTGCGGTTCCTCGTGGGGTGTGCTGTGGCAGGCTTCGTCGCGTGGTGCGCGAAGGAAGCCACCATCGCCCTCGCAGGCCTGAAAACCGAGGCAAACATCGCGGTTTCTTTCTTGAATAAGACTGAGTTAGCCGTTACGCTCGGTTGGATGGTAGGGCTCGGAGGCGTTGCCTACGGCAACCGTGAGCGCAAGCTTCGTAAGAAGACCGTCGCCCGGTTGGAGGGACGTGTTAGGAACTTCGAACTCGGCCTGGATCCAACAAGAAGCTCCAGCGGGCTTACCGCAGAAGGCGATACCAACCCGGGGGATCACTAATGACCGCGCTCTTTAGCTTGATTTCGATTTCGTTGATCTGTTTTGTCCTGGTGCCGCTGTACAACAGGACGAGAGTCGATAACCTGAGGCAGGAACTGTTTGCTGTTCGAGACAGCCTCTTCGATGAGGCTGCCCGCGGCAATATCGCGTTCGACAGTCGCGCATATCTGGCTACTCGTACGGTGCTGAACGGGTTGATCAGATTCGGCCACAAACTTAGCCTGACCCGGCTACTCGTGATTCTTCTTCTGCTCCCGCGGGACGCTGGCAGTCATACCAGTGCCGCTATCCTGAAGGCTTTCAACGCTTCGCCAGTCAGTGATCGTAGGCTTTGTGAGACGCACATGTTCCAGGCACATCTCGCAATCACTAAGCACCTTCTTGGATCACCGTACATGATCGTGCTGGCTCCGCTGGTTGCAGTGTTTGCGATCGTCGTCCGAGCCAAGCGAGCTGCCCCTCTCGCTAAGCAGATTGTCCAGAGTTCCCGGCGCCAGTTTTCGCGGCTTGATGAGGTGGCACATCGCGAGGGCATGAACGGCCCTGCACCTTACCTATCCGCCTGCTGAAGGCGTTTCCGCTCCCAGCTAGGGGCCCGCTATGCGGGCCCCCTTTTTTTTTTTTCCTTCTCTAGTCCCTGAGTGATCCCCGTGAACAGGGGGGTGCCCCTGACTCTGCCTCTCGGCCCGACATTGCTCCTGTGTTTATCTCAGGAGCAATCAATTGACCTCTCGAACGACCAACAAGGCCCGCTCGCCGGGCCCCCTTGATGCGCTCGCGGTGCCCGACGCGCTGCTGCGCATCGCGCTCGTTGAAACGCTTACGGGACTGTCGCGGCAGACCATCTATCGGAAGGTGCAAGCCGGTGACTTCTGCCGCCCCATCAAGCTGAGCTCACGGTGCACTCGATGGCGCGCCGGTGACGTTCATGCCTGGCTGGTGTCTCGCAAGGAGGCGGCCCATGCATGATCCCAACACCGTGCACCGCTCCCGCCGCTATAGCTGCGGCCTCGGCTATTCGGTCGAGTTTCACCTGGTCGGCAACCAGCTTGGTGCTACCTGGTCCCCCCGCATGCCGCAGGGGCGAGACTCCCGTCGGACCCTGGATCGATACCGCCAGGGGCGTGATGCCTTCTTGGCCGACGTGTCCCGCGCCCATGGGCTGCGGGTCGCCGTGATGGAGGTGCCCCAATGAGCACGACCTACAGCACTGACGACCTGGCGAAGGCTGCCGGACGGGATCCCGAACACCTCCGTGGATCGGTCCGCGCCGGCTTGCTCCGACCCGATGTGGTCGAGGGCGGGGAGTTGCGGTGGTCGCACCGCGCCTTTGCTGCTGCCTTGTCCAAGCTTCGCCCGGTACCTGCGACCGGACCAGCCCTCAGCGAAGCATTTCAGCAGCTCGACGCGGCCGTGCGCGGCATGGTCTCGAATGCCGTGCCAGAAGGAGACGCACATGCCCAAGTCTGATGCACTGTCCTTTGGCGTGGTCGGCTTGGCCGCCGCGCTCCATAGCACCCCCGACGAGGTACGCGCTCTGGTGAGCGCCGGGGCGATCAAACCTGAGTTCGTGGAGGCGAAAGCGCCGCGGTGGTCGGTGCTTGCACTGGCTGATCTGGTCAAAGAGCTTCTGCCGGTGCGCCAAGGGGATCGGCAGGCGACGTTGCAGCGTGCGGTGCCTGGTCAGCAAGCACTTGAGCGTGCATACCAAGCCGAGTACGGATCTCAGAAGGGAGGCGCCAATGGATGACCAGGTGCGTGCACTGCTTGGCCTAGCCGAGCTCGCAAAAGAAGCGCCCCCGCCAGCGGCAACCGGCGAGGGCGCGAACAAAAGCATTGACGCCGCAATTCTGGGCACCGCCTGCGAAGCGGTCAACCCCGTAACCCAGTCAGCTCGCCGGTACGTCGCCAACGGCTGGGCCGTGGTGCCGATCGCCAAGGGCACCAAGGGCCCCAGCGCGAAGGGCTGGAATCGGCGTGACCGCTGCGTGACGACCGCAGCCGATTGCGAGCGCATCACCGAAGGGCTGGGCCTGGCCCATGCCTACAGCGGGACGTGCGCCCTGGATGTGGACGACCTGGCCCTGGCGATCCCCTGGCTGGCCGAGCGTGGCGTCGACCTGGACGCGTTGATGCACGCTCCGGATGCGGTCGGCATTTCCAGTGGCCGCCCGGGTCGCTGCAAGCTGCTGTATCGCCTGCCCGAGGGCGTGGCGCCGCTGCCGTCCAAGGTGCTGACGCACGACGCCGGCCTGGAGTTGCGTTGCGCCACGGCGGACGGCCTGACCGTGCAGGACGTGCTGCCGCCGTCCACCCATCCCGATACCGGCACGCCTTACGCCTGGTGGATCGGCGACGACCTGGTGGGCCACTGGTCCACCCCGCCAACCTTGCCGGCCGAGTTGCTTGCAGTGTGGCGCGACTTGCTGCAGCCGGCGGCAGCTGTCGCGGCCCGCGCACCGGTGGGCGTCGACGTGGAGACCATCACAGCATGCCTGGACGCCATCCCGCCGGGCGACCTGCCTTACGAGTCGCACTCGGGGCCCAGTTGGCTCGGGGTCGGCATGGCGTTGCACCACGAGACCGGCGGCCAGGGGTTCCAGCTCTGGGACGACTGGGCCAGCAGATCGCCGAAGTACAGCACACGCGAGTACGGCCTGGCCAAGTGGGAGAGCTTCGGCAAGCGGGAGGGCGGCTCGCTCACTCTGCGATCTCTTGCTCGCTGGGCCAATGAGCGCGGCGCCGGCATCGACCTGGATGCACCCGACGCATCGGAGTTCGAAGACCTGACGTCGAGCGAGCCAGACCCGGCGCGCTTCCAGTTCCTGCCGGCTGACCAGTTCATGGAGAGCCGGCCCGCCAGCTGGATCATCAAAGGGCTGGTGCCGCAAGCCGGCCTCGGCGTGATCTATGGCGAATCGGGCTCGGGAAAGAGCTTCCTGGTGCTCGACATGGCGCTGGCCATTACCAGGGGCACGGCATGGCGCGGCCACCGCGTGCGCCAGGGGAGCGTGGCCTATGTGTGCGCCGAAGGTGCCGGCGGCTTCCGTGGCCGCCTGCAAGCCTACAAACGACACGTCGCCGCTGACCTTGGTGGGTTCTTCGTGTTGGGCGACGCGCCAAACATCGTGGAGCGCAAGACCGTGGACGACCTCATTGCGGCGCTGCGAGCCCTGGGGTCTCTGTCGGTCGTGGTGCTCGACACCTGGGCCCAGGTGACGCCAGGAGCGAACGAGAACAGCGGCGAAGACATGGGCCAGGCGCTGGCCAACTGCCGCCGCATCCACCAGGCTACCGGCGCCTTGGTTCTTCTCGTCCACCACTCTGGCAAGGACGCGACTCGGGGCGCGCGTGGATGGTCGGGCCTCAAGGCGGCCGCCGACGTTGAACTGGAGGTGATCCGGGCCGACGATCAGCGCGCGGTGCGCGTGACCAAGCAGAAGGACGGGCAGGACGGCGAGGCCTTGGGCTTCCGCCTGCAGCCGGTGCTGCTGGGCGTGGACGAGGACGGTGACGACATCACCAGCTGCGTGGTGGAACACACCGATACAGGCGCACCGCCGCGCCGCCAAGTCGCCGGGCCGAAAGGGCAGCACCAGAAGCTTGTCGTGCGCGTGCTGCACGAATTGATGGGCCTGGACGTTGTCGGGGGCGTGTCGGTGCCTGATCTCGTTGATGCTGTCGTGCAGCAGATGGTGCCACCGGAGAAAGGGTCACAAGACAAGCGGCGCCGCAATGCCATGCGCGCGCTGGATTCATTGGTGGCAGACCGCGTGCTGCGCATCGAAGGCGGCAAGGTTGCCGCCCTCCCCTGATCCCATAACGTCCCGTTTCGTCCCATTCGGGACGTTATGGGACGGTATCCCATCCCGTCCCATTTCGTCCCCACTGTCCTTCCAGTCGTCCCATCCCATCCCACCACTCTAGGAAGTGGGATGGTGGGACGGTGCAAGGATTTGCTAGGCCGCCTCGCTGTCTTGCATGTCAGCATTTGTCAGGCTCTGCGCCGCCTCCCCCTGGCCGAACCTGCAAAAGTTCGCACGTTCAAGCCTTGGCGCTACGCATCGGGTGCGCGCGCGGGAGTGTGGCGCACACCATCCGCACAGCTGAAAAGGCGCACGCATCGCATGCGCGCGCGCATGCCGTACACAGCTCGTACACCTGGAAAAAAGGCCACCTGGCAGGGGTGCCCCTGACTCACCCGCATAGCCGCACATTGCCGGTACACCATCAACCATGGAGCGGCGATGAGCCTTACCCTCACCAAGCAGCAGGAGCTCGAGCGGCGCCTGGAAAGCCTGAAAACCGAGCAGCGGCTGGCCTCGCATGAGCTGGCAAAGAACCCTGGCAACAGCGACGCACTGAGCAAGCTGCTGGAGGCGCAGGCGGCGATCAAGGCTACCGAGCAGGCGCTGGGTGTTGTGGCGTCTGCTGTGGAGGCGTTCAACGAAGCCACTGCCCGAAGCGATCGGAAGAAGTTCTTGGTCGAGGCGACATCGGCACACCAGAAGGTGATGGACGCCATCTCGGCGCGACAACAAGCCGCCGCAGCCGCCGACGCAGCGATTGACGCGCTGGTGGTTGCACTTGACCAGCTCAGGGAGGCGTCAGAACCCGGCCGCGCCGCATTTGATCAGTGGCGTGCGGGCGTACGGTCTAGCACTCCCGGGGTCATGGGTGACGATCCGTGGGAGCTCGGCCTCGGGTACACGCACCCTGATCTCCATTGGTTCAGCCACGTCCTGGCACAGCGGCTCGACTTCGCGCTGCGGACGCGAATCAAGACCCATCCCTACATCTTGTTCAACTACTCGGAGACCAAGGTGCGGACGTTGGCAGCCTATAACGCGATGGCTTTGGCCACGTTCGCTTCGGTATCTGGTGCGGCGCATGATCGGCTGCAGAAGGCTGCCGGCGATGCCTGAGGTCGTCGGGGTCAACGTTCACGGGCGCCCTGTGGGCCAGTACCACCCGGGTGCCAAGCTGAGCGACGATGAGGCCCGGCGCCTGCTGGAGATGCGCGCACGTCTTGGCCTGGGCTACGGCAAGCTGGCCCGAATCTTCGGCATTTCCCGGACCCAGGCTCGCAACATCGTCATCGGCCGCAGCCGCGTCGTCCCGGTGGCCTGGCGTGAGGTCGGCTGATGGTGCGCACGCTGGTCGGAGTCAACGAGAACAACCGCAGGGTCGGTGAGTCGCACCCTCAGGCCAAGTTGACGGACAGAGACGCGGAGCGGCTGCAGGAGTTGCGCGAGCAGGGCATGGGCTGGGGAAAGCTGGCTGCCGTGTTCGACATCTCGAAGTCACAGGCCCGGCGCATTTGCCTGGGCCAAAAACGCCAGGTTGCCACCCGCTGGCGGTCGGCGCCCACATCGGAAGGAAGAACGCCATGAGCGCAGCCGATCACCGGGCAAGGTTCCAAGCATTCGCCCGGCAATTCGGGGTTCCCGAAGCGAAAGCACGCCAGCTATTGGTCGACGCCGGGGCACTGCCCTCGCTCAGCGCGAAGGTCGGGACGATCGACTATGCCGGCGTGGCTGCCACCCTGCGCCTGGAACCGGCGCAACCCGTGTCCGCACGGGCCCAACAGATCTACCCGGGCATGGAGCCCTGATCACTGGAGCAGCATGCCCAACCCTTACGACCACCTGGTGCAGCAGTTCAATCCCTACGACGACCTGCTCCAACAAGACA
>NZ_CANBCC010000081.1 GCF_947366995.1 uncultured Aquabacterium sp.
GCCCCTGGAAGAAGCGCAGATCGGGAAAGTAGCCCGGCGAATCCGGCGCTTTCTGGGGGTGGGTTGAGCCCCTGCCCGCCGGGCGCGCCGCTTGCCGGCGGCTGAGAAAAACCGTCAACCGAAGGGGAACTTTCCGCGCTTAGCACTCTCTTACCGGGAGTGCTAATATCGATCTCAGAAGGAGCCGAAAGGAACCATCGATGACCATGACCACCGCCCTTGCCCCCCGTGACCCCTGGAGTGTGGTGCCCTCGCTGGGCAATCTGGACGCGTACATCCGCTCGGTCCAGAGCATCCCCATGCTGGAGGCCGAGGAAGAGCAGGCGTTGGCCCGGCGCCTGCGAGATCAGCAAGACCTGCAGGCCGCCTCGCGTCTGGTGCTCTCGCACCTGCGTCTGGTGGTCTCCATCTCGCGCCAGTATCTGGGCTACGGCCTGCCTCAGGGTGACCTCATCCAGGAAGGCAACGTGGGCCTGATGAAGGCCGTCAAGCGCTTCGATCCCGATCAGGGCGTGCGCCTGGTGAGCTACGCCATGCACTGGATCAAGGCCGAGATCCACGAATACATCCTGAAGAACTGGCGTCTGGTCAAGGTGGCCACCACCAAGGCGCAGCGCAAGCTGTTCTTCAACCTGCGCTCGCTCAAGCACCAGTTCAAGGGTGAGGCGGACGACGCCCACGTGGGCCGCGCCGCCCTGTCCGAGGCCGACATCCAGCGCGTGGCCGCCGAACTCGACGTGCGCCCGGAGGACGTGATCGAGATGGAGACCCGCATGGCCGGCGGCGACGTGGCACTTGAATCGCCCACCGACGACGACGGCGATGCCCCCTTGGCCCCCATGGCCTACCTGGCCGACGAGGTGCACGAGCCCACCCGCGTCATCGAAGCCGCCCGCCGCGACTGGCTGGCCTCCGACGGCATCACCCACGCGCTGTCGACGCTCGACGACCGCAGCCGCCGCATCGTCGAAGAGCGCTGGCTGAAGGTCAACGACGACGGCTCGGGCGGTATGACGCTGCACGAACTGGCCGCCGACTACGGCGTCAGCGCCGAGCGCATCCGCCAGATCGAAGTGGCCGCCATGAAGAAGATGCGCAAGGCCCTGGCCGAGGTCGTCGAGGCCTGACCCGACTGCAGCGCACAGACGAACGGCGCCTCAGGGCAACCTGGGCGCCGTTTGCTTTCAGAGCCAGCCGCGGGCCTTCAAATCGGCTTCCGCCTGTGCCGCGTGTTCGAAGCGCACCGCACGCCAGCCCAGCTCCAGGGCCGTGCGGATGTTGTGCACGTTGTCGTCGATGAAAACGGTGCGGCTTGGCTCAACGCCGAACGTCTCGATGGCCGTGTGAAAGATGTCCGCGTTGGGCTTGATCTGCTTGACGTCGCATGAGAACACGCCCGAGCGGAAGTGCTTCAGAAAGGCGTGCTCGCGCTCCAGAAAGGCCGCGTACGGCGCGGGCATGTTCGACAGGAAGTGCAGCCGCGTGCCGGCGGCCGCCAGGCGCTCCAGCCAGGCGACCGTGTCGGCCAGCGGCGCGAGATGCGGCGGAATGGCCGCCATCAGCCGGTCCAGATCGGCCTCGGGCAGGTCCGTGCGCCGGGCAATCCGCCCCCGCACCTCGTCCCACTCGGCCGTGCCCCGGTCAAAGGCGGCCCAGTCGCCGTCGGGCATGAAGGACTGGAACACGGTGTGCGCCAGGGCCAGCGCTTCTTCAGCGTTGCGGGCCCGATCGGGCATCACCTGCTGCAGCAGCACCACCGGCTGCCAGTTGAACAGCACGCCACCAAAATCGAACACCACCGCGTCAGGCGGTGGCAGGGGCGCTGCGGCGCCGTCTTGCATCAGGGTCATCGGTCGTCGGCCTCAGGCGCGCAGTTGCTGGATCAGCGAGGCCGTCGCGGCGTCCAGGCCACTCACGTCGCCACTGCTCAGGCGGGGCAGCAGTTCCTTGCACATCGCCTTGCCCAGCTCCACGCCCCACTGGTCGAACGAGTTGATGCCCCACAGCGCGCCGCTCACGAAGGTGCGGTGCTCGTGCAGCGCGATCAGCGCGCCCAGCGTGTACGGGGTCACCTCATCGAGCAACAGCGTCAGGCTGGGGCGATTGCCCGGGAAGGTACGGTGGCGCGCGATCACCTCGGGCGCCAGGTCCTTCGACGCCGTGGGTGCCTGCTCACCCACGGCCTCGGCCGTGGTCTTGCCCCACATCAGCGCCTGGGCCTGCGCCAGGCCATTGGCCAGCAGCATGCGGTGCTGCTCGGCGAACAGATCACGCAGCGCCGGCGACATGGCCTCGGGCTGACGGAAGCTCGGGCGCTTGACCAGAATGAACTCCACCGGGATCACGTCCGTGCCCTGGTGCAGCATCTGGTAGAAGGCGTGCTGCCCGTTGGTGCCCGGCTCGCCCCACACCACCTCGCTGGTGGCATAAGGCAGCGTCTGCCCGTCGGCATCCACGCACTTGCCGTTGCTCTCCATCACCAGCTGCTGAAGGTAGGCCGGCAGGCGGCGCAGCCCGTTGTGGTACGGCGAGATGCACCGGCTGGTGTAGCCCATGAAGTTGCGGTACCAGACGTCGAGCAGGCCCAGCTGGATCGGCACGTTGGCCGCCAGCTGCGCCGTGGCGAAATGCTGGTCCATGGCGTGTGCGCCCGACAGCAGCGCGCGGAAGTGTTCGCTGCCCAGCGCCAGGGCGATCGGCAGGCCGATGGCCGACCACAGCGAATAACGCCCGCCCACCCAGTCCCAGAACCCGAAGGTGGTCGTCACGCCGAACTGCGCCGCAGCCTCGACATTGGTCGTCGTGGCGACGAAGTGCGTGGCGATGTCCGTGCCGCCCGCATCCACGAACCACTGCCGTGCCGCCTGGGCGTTGGCCATGGTCTCCTGCGTGGTGAAGGTCTTGGAGGCGATGATGAACAGCGTCGTGGCCGGTTTCACCTTCGGCAGCACCGAGGCCAGGTCCTGACCGTCGACGTTGCTGACGAAGTGGAAGCGCACGCGTGCGTCGACAAAGGCCTCGAGCGCGGGCACCACCATCTGCGGCCCCAGGTCCGATCCCCCAATGCCGATGTTGACGATGTCGGTGAAGCGGCCTTCGGCCCGCACGCCATCCACATAGGCCAGCATGCGGTCGAGCACCCCGTGCACCAGCTCGCCGTGCGGGCCCTGCCCCTTCGGTGCGCGCAAGGCTGTGTGCAGCACGGCGCGGCCCTCGGTCGCATTGATCGGCTCGCCGGCGAGCATGGCATCACGCCTCGCCTCGATGCCGCATTCGCGCGCCAGACCCAGCAGGTGCTCGCGCGTGGCCACATCCCAGTGACAGCGCGACAGGTCGGCCACCAGGCCGGGGGCCGGCAGCGTGAGGCGGCGTACGCGATCGGGGTCGTCTGCAAACAGCGCACGCAGGTCGATCTCGCGCCCGTGCGCCTGGTGGTGGCCGGCCAGCGCCTGCCATGCCACGGTCTGGTCACAGCGTGGATGAGACATCGAAGAGGACTCCGAGGGGTGAGGAAGAAAGGGGTTCAGGCCTGCAGGGCCTCGATCATGGCGTCAAGCTTGCCGGCATCGACCGCAAAGGCGCGGATGCCTTCTGCCAGCTTCTCGGTGGCCATGGCATCGTCGTTGAGGGCGTAGCGGAAGGCGGCTTCACTCAGCGCGGCTTCCCGCGTGCCAGCCTGTGCGGGCGGCGTCAGCTGGCGCTCGATCGGAGCCTCGCTGGCCTGAAGCTGGGCCAGCAGGTCGGGGCTGATGGTCAGCAGGTCGCAGCCCGCCAGCGCGGTGATCTGGCCGGCATTGCGGAAGCTGGCGCCCATCACCTCGGTCGCAATGCCGTGGTCCTTGTAGTACGCGTAGATGCGCGCCACCGATTTCACGCCCGGATCATTCACGCCGGCGTTCGCAGCCTCGTCCCAGCCGGCACCGGCCTGCTTCTTGTACCAGTCGTAGATCCGGCCGACGAACGGGCTGATCAGTTGCACCTTGGCATCGCCACAGGCCTGCGCCTGGCAGAACGCGAACAGCAGCGTCAGGTTGCAGCGGATGCCTTCCTGCTCCAGCACGCGGGCGGCCTGGATGCCCTCCCACGTCGAGGCGATCTTGATCAGCACACGGCTGCGCGCGATGCCTGCGGCCTCGTACAACCCCATGATGCGGCGCGCGCGCGCCACGGTGGCCTCGGTGTCGAAGCTCAGGCGGGCATCGACCTCGGTCGACACGCGGCCCGGCACCACCTTCAGGATCTCGAGCCCGAAGCGCACCAGCACGTTGTCGACGATGACGTCGAGCGCCTCGCCCTTGTGGGCTTTCACCGTGTCCGCCAGCAGCGGGGCATAGTCGGGCTTCTGCACGGCCTTGAGGATGAGCGACGGATTGGTCGTGGCATCCTGGGGCGTGAACTGAGCAAGCTGCTTGAAGTCGCCGGTGTCGGCCACAACGGTGGTGTATTGCTTGAGCTGGTCGAGTTGGCTGGGCATGTGCGTACAGTGGCTGCAGACTGACAGGCCACCACGCCGATTGCACAGCGGGCTCCCGTCAGAAGTATTATCGTTAGATTAACACCGGGAGCATGACACCCCCGGTGTAAACCCTCCACCACTATCGCACAGGCCGCAGCCATGTCCTTTGACCTCGTCTTCTTCGGTGGCACCGGTGACCTCACCTGGCGCAAGCTGATGCCCGCCCTCTTCCAGGCCTGGCGGCACGGCAAGCTGCCGGCCGACGGGCGCATTCTGGCGGTGGCCCGTGACCAGCGCGACGACGCGGGTTACCGCGACTGGCTGAAGGACCGCCTGCAGGCCGCCGACACCGCCAAGCGCCCGACCGACGAGGAGTTCGAGCAGTTCTCTCAGCTGGTGCACTACCGGCCGATGGACCTGTCCAAACCCGACGACTACCAGCGACTGAAACGCTGGCTCGATGAGCGCAACGCCGACACGGCCGTCATCTACCTGGCCACCAGCCCGCACCTGTTCCCGGTCATCTGCACCCAGCTGGGCGCCGCCGGCCTCAACCACGACCGCGTGCGCGTGGTGCTGGAAAAGCCGCTGGGCCACGACTTGGCCAGCGCACAGGAAATCAACCGCGTGGTGCGCTCGGTGTTCAGCGAACGCCAGGCCTTCCGCATCGACCACTATCTGGGCAAGCCCTCGGTGCAGAACCTCATGGCCCTGCGCTTCGGCAACGTGCTCTTCGAGCCGCTGTGGCGCCGCGAGAGCATCGCCAACATCCAGATCACGCTGGCCGAGAGCCTGGGCGTGGGCACCCGCGGCGACTTCTACGACCGCACCGGCGCGCTGCGCGACATGATCCAGAACCACGCGCTGCAGCTGCTGACCATGGTGGCGATGGAGCCGCCGTCCAGCGCCGACGCCGACGCCATCCGCGACGAAAAGCTCAAGGTGCTGCGCTCGCTGAAGCCCTTCGACGCCGTCTCGGTGGCGCGCGACGTGGTGCGGGGCCAGTACCGCGCGGGCACGGTCGAGGGACAGCCCGTCAAGGGCTATCTGGAAGAAGACAAGGTGCCCGCGGGCAGCGCCACCGAAACCTTTGTGGCCCTGCGCTGCGAGGTGCAGAACTGGCGCTGGGCGGGCGTGCCCTTCTACCTGCGCACCGGCAAGCGCCTGGCCAACCGCCACGCCGAGATCGTCGTGAACTTCCGCTCGACACCGCACTCGATCTTCCCGGGGGCCGCGCGGCCGAACCGGCTGGTGATCAAGCTGCAGCCGGAAGACGGGCTGGAGCTGCACCTGCTGGCCGCCAAGGGCTCGGTGGGCTCGACGGATGCGAGCGGCGCCGAGAAGCTGTCGCCGGTGTCGCTCGACCTCGACTTCGACAAGGCCTTCCCGACCGACCGCGTGGGCGCCTACGAGCGCATGCTGCTCGATGCGCTGGCGGGTCGACTGAACCTGTTCGTGCGCTCCGACGAGCAGGAGCAGGCGTGGCGATGGGTGGAGCCGATTCTGGAAGCCTGGAAGCAGGACCCACATGGCGTGCGGACCTACACCGCGGGCACCTGGGGCCCGCCTGCCGCCAGCGCCCTGGTGGCGCGCGACGGTTTTACCTGGCCGGAAGAGGCCTGAAACGCAGAGGTCGGGCCTCAGCCCGACTGCAGCAGCCCGTCGACCCCGTACAGGCCAGCCAGCTCCGTGAGCTTGGTGGGGAGCGACTGCACCGAGAAGGCACGCCCGCGCGCACGTGCCATGCGCTGGCATTCCAGCAGCACAGCCAGCGCGCTGGAGTCGAACTGCTGCAGCGCCGAGCCGTCCACCGTCAGCATGACGACCTCGCCCGGCTTGCCGGCCGCCGCCTGCTCCAGCGTCTGCTTGAACAGGCTCAGCACATGCGGCACTTCCGCGTGTGTGATGACAGCGGGCAACAGCAACATCGCGCTCATCAGCCGGTCGTCTTCTTGTTGGCCAGTTGCTTGTTGCGCTCGACCAGCTTGGCAATCAGGCCGTCGATGCCCGAGGCGTTGACTTCCTGCGCAAAGCTGCTCTGGTAGGTCTGCACCAGCCACGCGCCCAGCACGTTGACGTCGTAGATCTTCCAGCCGCTCGCGGCCTTCTCGAGGCGGTAGTCGATCTGGATCGGCTCACCCTGACCCTTGACCACCGTGCGCACCACCACCTCGGTGTCTTCCGGGCGGCTGCGCATCGGGCGGAACTCCACCGTCTGGTCCTTGATCTGGGCCACGGCGCCGGCGTAGGTGTAGACCAGCAGGGTCTTGAACTCTTCCTGCAGGCGCTTCTGCTGATCGGGCGTGGCCTGGCGCCACGCGCGGCCCACGGCCGACGCCGTCATGCGCTGGAAGTTCACGTGCGGCAGGATCTTGGTGTCGACCACCGTGATGAGCTTGCGCACATCGCCTGACTGGATCGCCTTGTCGCCCTTGACGGTGGCGAACACGTCGGCGGTGATGGCCTTGACGAAGGCATCGGGAGCCTGCGCCGCAGCGGCGGCCACGGCCGGGTTGGGCGCCACGGCGTCCTTGGCGTCCTTGGCGACCTGGGCCAGCGCCGGCGTGGCCAGCGACGCGGCCAGCAGCGCGGCGGCCAGCGTACGGAGGGATGAGGGTTGCTTCAGCATGATGTCAATGTCCTAAGGGGGCCATCTGGCCATTCAACGCACGGGCAGCTTGCCGGGACGACAAGCGCAGCAGCACGCGTGCCTGCTCAGCGGGTTGCGCCTGACGCACCAGATGCGCCGGAAGCCGGCGCAGCGGCCGCTGCAGGCGCCTGAGGTGCCGGCTCGGATGCCGGGGCTTCCGGCTCGGACGGCGCGTACAGCACGTCGTCGTCCTCGTCGCTCTCATCGTCGTCCAGGTTGCTTTCCGGCGGGTTGCCTTCGTAGATCAGGTTCTGGCGCCGCTGCAGGTAGGCGTCGCGGACGAAACTGTACTTGTCCAGCGCCACGTCATCGAGCAGGTTCGTGGCCTCCAGAATGTTGGCGCGCACGCTCACCAGACGCAGCCCGGTGATGGCCAGCCCTTGCGCGGCCGTCTCGCCCAGCGAGGACGGCGAAGCGTACAGGTCACCCGGCAACGCCACCGAATCGCGCGCAGTCGACGATCCAAGGAAGGGCCAGACCACATACGGTCCGGGGCGCATGCCCCACACACCGAAGGTCTGCCCCAGGTCCTCGTTCTGACGTTCGAGCTGCATCGGTGTGGCCACGTCCAGCACACCGAGCAGGCCGAACGTCGTGTTCACCGACACGCGGATCACGCCGAGCGTGCCATCGGCAAAGCGGCCCTGCAGGAACAGGTTGACCGTCGACCAGGCATCACCGATGTTGCCCATGAAGTTGCGCACGCCGGTACGCACCGGGCTCGGAACCACGGCGTTGTACCCGCGGGCCACCGGCTGCAGCACCGTGCGGTCCACCGCTTCGTTGAAAGAAAAGACCTGGCGGTTCCAGGGCTCGATCGGGTCCCGCTCGAGCGGGCCCGTGGCGCACCCCTGCAGCAGCACCGCCCCGCCCAGCACCAGCGCCCCCGACACGCGGCGCACATCGGGCATCGACACAACGGGCATCACTTGGCGGCCCCCTTGTTGTCGCCCTCGGCGGCCTTGCTGTAGAGGAACTGGCTGATGAGGTTCTCCAGCACGATGGCCGACTGCGTGCTCTTGATCGTGTCGCCCTGCGCCAGGTTGGTTTCGCCGTAGCCCGGCTCCAGGCCGATGTACTGCTCGCCCAACAGGCCGGCGGTCAGGATCTTGGCCGAGCTGTCCTTCGGAAAGGTCACGCCCTTGTCGAGGGCGATGTCGACCCGGGCCTGGAAGTTCTCGCTGTCGAAGGAGATCGACTTGACGCGCCCGACCACCACGCCCGCACTCTTGACTGCCGCCTGGGGCTTGAGCCCGCCGATGTTGTCGAAGCGGGCCGTCACGGTGTAGCCCGCGTCGAAGTTGAGCGTCAGCAGGTTGCCCGCCTTCAGCGCCAGAAACAGGATGGCCGCCGCGCCGATCAGCACGAACAGACCCACCCACACATCATGTTTTGATTTCTGCATCTTGTCGTCCTTCCAGCCTGCGTTTCGTCAGATCGAGAACATCATGGCTGTCAACACAAAGTCGAGTCCGAGCACGGCCAGCGAGGCCATGACGACGGTGCGGGTCGTCGCAAGCGACACCCCCTCGGCGGTGGGCTTGCACTCGTGGCCTTGCAGCAAGGCCACAAAGGTCACGGTGACGCCGAACACCACGCTCTTGATCAGGCCGTTGCCCACGTCCTGGAAGACGTCGACGCCGCTCTGCATCTGAGACCAGAAGGCGCCGGGGTCGACCCCGATCATCACCACGCCCACCAGCCAGCCGCCCAGGATGCCGACCGCCGAAAATACGGCAGCCAGCAGCGGCATGGCAATCACGCCCCCCCAGAATCGCGATGCAAGCACGCGCTGGATCGGGTCAACAGCCATCATCTCCATGGCAGCCAGCTGTTCACCCGCCTTCATGAGGCCGATGCCGGCCGTCAGTGCGGTGCCGGCGCGTCCGGCAAACAGCAAGGCCGCCACCACCGGGCCCAGTTCACGCGCCAGCGACAGCGCCACCATCAGGCCCAGGGCCTCGCTGGAGCCGTAACGCTGCAGGATGTAGTAGCCCTGCAGGCCCAGCACGAAGCCCACGAACAGCCCCGAGACCAGGATGATGGCCAGCGAGTAGTTGCCGAGGAAGAAGATCTGCTCGGACAGCAGGCGCGGGCGCCGGAACGTGGCGGCCAGCGTGCCGAGCAACTTCAAGAACAGCCGCGTGGCGTAGCCGATGTCGGTGACCTTCAGGCGCACGGCCTGGCCCACCACGCTGGGTTGCAACCAACGGATCATCCGCGCACCCCGAAATCATGGCCCGCGTCCTGTGCGGGGTAATGGAAGCGCACCGGGCCATCCGGCGCCGCGTGCACGAACTGCCGGACCAGCGGGTCTTCGCTGGCGCGCATCTCGGCCGGCGAGCCCTGCGCGACGATGCGGCCATTGGCCAGCAGCACCACGTGGTCGGCGATCAGAAAGGTCTCCTCGACATCGTGCGACACCAGGATGCTGGTCAGCCCCATGGTGTCGTTCAGTTCGCGGATCAGCCGGGCGGCCACGCCCATCGAGATGGGATCGAGGCCCGCAAACGGCTCGTCGTACAGCATCAGCGCCGGATCCAGCGCCATGGCGCGCGCCAGGGCCACCCGCCGCGCCATGCCGCCAGAGATCTCGCTCGGCATGAGGTCGCGCGCCCCGCGCAGCCCCACCGCATTCAGCTTCATCAGCACCAGATCGCGGATGATGGACTCGGGCAGGCGCGTGTGCTCGCGCAGCGGGAAGGCCACGTTCTCGAACACGCTCAGGTCGGTGAACAGCGCGCCGAACTGGAACAGCATGCCCATGCGGCGGCGCGCGGCCATCAACCCGGCGGCATCCAGGGTGGCCATGTCCTGACCGTCGACCAGCACCTGCCCCGCCATCACTCCGAGCTGCCGCCCGATCAGCCGCAACACGGTCGTCTTGCCACCGCCCGAGGTGCCCATGAGGGCCACGAGCTTGCCGCGGGGCACCACCAGATCGATGTTCTCGAGAATGATGCGGTCGCCGTAGCCGCACGTCACACCCCGGAGTTCGACCAGGGCATCCGGCACGGAGGCGGCGCTTTCAGAGGCTGGGTTGGGGGTATCTGGCGTTGACATGAAAATGGTTGCCGGTGCAATGAACACCAATCCCCGATCATAGGGCATGGTCTTGGTACCCGCCGGGTATGGGCCAATCCCCAAGCGAGGCTTGCAGGTAAAGAAGCAGCAAGCCCCCTTCAGGGCGAATGCACCGAGCTTCACGAAACACAAAGGCCGCCCGGGAGGGCGGCCTTTTTGCCACTGGCGCCTGCCGGGGCCAGCGCGTCTCGCTCAGCGCGGCAGCGTGGTCGAACCCATCAGGAAGGCATCGACTTCACGGGCGGCCTGGCGGCCTTCACGGATGGCCCACACCACCAGGGACTGGCCGCGGCGCACGTCGCCGGCCGCGAACACGCCCGACACGTTCGTCTTGTAGCCGCCGACGTCGGTCGAGGCCTTGGCGTTGCCACGTGCGTCCTTCTCGACACCGAAGCCTTCCAGCATCGTGTTGACCGGGTTCACGAAGCCCATGGCCAGCAGCACCAGGTCGGCCTTGAGCGTCTGCTCGGAGCCCGGCACCTCGTTGAACTTGCCGTCCTTGAACTCGACGCGCACGGTCTTGACGCCCGTGACCTTGCCGTTTTCGCCGATGAACTCCTTCGTGGCGATGGCGAACTCGCGCTCGCAGCCCTCTTCGTGGCTCGAGGAGGTGCGCAGCTTGATCGGCCAGTAGGGCCAGGTCAGCTCCTTGTTCTCCTGCTCCGGCGGCTGGGGCATCAGCTCGAACTGGATCACGCTCTTGGCGCCGTGGCGGTTCGACGTGCCCACGCAGTCGGAGCCGGTGTCGCCGCCGCCGATCACGATCACGTTCTTGCCCGTGGCCATGATCTGGTCCTTGACCTTGCCGCCCGCGTTCACGCGGTTCTGCTGGGGCAGGAACTCCATCGCGAAGTGGATGCCGGCCAGATCGCGCCCCGGCACGGGAAGGTCACGCGACTGCTCCGAACCACCGGCCAGCAGCACGGCGTCGAAGTCCTTCTTCAGTTGCTCGGGGCTGACCGTTTCCTTGGCCCAGTTCGTGACCTTGGAGCCCTTGGGCAGTTCGCCGACGATGGTGTTGGTCTTGAAGACCACGCCTTCGGCTTCCATCTGCTTGACGCGGCGGTCGATGTGCGACTTGTCGAACTTGAAGTCGGGGATGCCGAAACGCAGCAGACCGCCGATGGTGTCGTTCTTCTCGAAGACCGTCACGTCGTGGCCGACGCGGGCCAGCTGCTGGGCAGCGGCCATGCCGGCAGGGCCGGAGCCCACGATGGCGATCTTCTTGCCGGTCTTGACTTTGGCCGGCTGGGGCTTGACCCAGCCCTCCTGCCAGGCGCGGTCGATGATGGCGTGCTCGATCGACTTGATCCCGACGGGATCGTTGTTGATGTTGAGCACGCAGGCGGCCTCGCAAGGCGCCGGGCACACCCGACCGGTGAAGTCGGGGAAGTTGTTCGTCGAATGCAGAACCTCGATCGCGTTCTTCCAGTCCTGGTGATAGACCAGGTCATTGAAGTCCGGGATGATGTTGTTGACCGGGCAGCCGTTGTTACAGAACGGAGTGCCGCAGTCCATGCATCGCGCGCCCTGGATCTTGGCCTGCTCGTTGGTCAGGCCAATGACGAACTCCTTGTAGTTCTTGACGCGCTTCTCGACGGGCTCATAGCCCTCTTCCAGACGCTCGAATTCCAGAAAGCCAGTGACTTTTCCCATTTCAAACTCCTAACGTCGCGATCAGGCCTTGGCCTTGGCGGTCTTGGCCTTCGTGATCGTGGCCGTTGCTTCTTGCTTGGCGCCCATCTCGGTCAGCGCGCGGCGGTACTCGTGCGGGAAGACCTTGACGAACTTCGCCATGGAGGCAGACCAGTTGTCGAGGATCTCGCGGGCACGCAGCGAGCCGGTCCAGCGGTGATGGTCTTCCACCAGCTTCCTGAGCAGCGCCTCGTCGGCCTGACCCTTGTGCAGCGGGATGCCGGCGTCGGCCTGCTCCGCGGCAGGCAGCACCTTCTCGAGCGACACCTGGGCGGTGTTGACACGCTTGGCGAACTGGCCGTCCTCGTCGTAGACGTAGGCCACGCCACCCGACATGCCGGCTGCGAAGTTGCGGCCGGTCCGGCCCAGCACGACGACGGTGCCGCCGGTCATGTATTCGCAACCGTGGTCGCCCGTGCCTTCGACCACCGCGGTGGCACCCGACAGACGCACGCCGAAACGCTCGCCGCCCACGCCACGGAAGAAGGCTTCGCCTTCGGTGGCGCCGTACAGCACGGTGTTGCCGACGATGATGTTGTCGTTGGCGTTGCCGCGGAATTCGATGCTCGGACGCACCACCACGCGGCCGCCGCTCAGGCCCTTGCCGGTGTAGTCGTTCGCTTCACCGATCAGGTACAGCGTGATGCCCTTGGCCAGGAAGGCGCCAAAGGACTGGCCGCCCGTGCCTTCCATCTGGATGAACACGGTCTGGTCGGGCAGGCCGTCCGGATGGTGCTTGATCAGCTCGCCCGACAGCATGGCGCCAACGGTACGGTTCACGTTGCGGGCCTGCTCCATGAACTGGACCTTCTCGCCACGCTCGATGGCCGGCTTGGCCTTCTCGATGAGGCGCACGTCCAGGGCCTTGTCCAGGCCGTGGTCCTGGGTGGACACATGCAGACGCGGCACATCGGCCGGCACCGGGGGCAGCGCGAAGACGCGGCTGAAGTCCAGACCCTGCGCCTTCCAGTGCTCGATGCCCTTGCGGGTGTCGAGCAGGTCGGCACGGCCGATCAGGTCGTCGAACTTGCGGATGCCCAGCTGGGCCATGATCTGACGCGCTTCTTCGGCCACGAAGAAGAAGTAGTTCACGACGTGCTCGGGCTTGCCGGAGAACTTCTTGCGCAGCACCGGGTCCTGTGTCGCCACGCCCACCGGGCAGGTGTTCAGGTGGCACTTGCGCATCATGATGCAGCCCTCGACGACCAGCGGGGCGGTCGCGAAGCCGAACTCGTCGGCACCCAGCAGGCCGCCGATCACCACGTCACGACCGGTCTTGATCTGGCCGTCGGTCTGCACACGCACACGGCCGCGCAGGCGGTTCAGCACCAGGGTCTGCTGGGTTTCAGCGAGGCCCAGTTCCCACGGCGTGCCGCAGTGCTTGATCGACGACCAGGGCGAAGCACCCGTGCCGCCGTCGTGACCGGCGATCACGATGTGGTCGGCCTTGGCCTTGGCCACACCCGTGGCCACCGTGCCCACGCCCACTTCCGACACCAGCTTGACCGAGATGTCGGCCTTGGGGTTGACGTTCTTCAGATCGTGGATCAGCTGAGCCAGGTCTTCGATCGAGTAGATGTCGTGGTGCGGCGGGGGCGAGATCAGGCCCACGCCCGGCACCGAGTGACGCAGCTTGCCAATGTAGTCGGACACCTTGCCGCCGGGCAGCTGGCCGCCTTCACCGGGCTTGGCGCCCTGAGCCATCTTGATCTGGATCTGGTCGGCCGACACCAGGTATTCGGTGGTCACACCGAATCGGCCCGACGCCACCTGTTTGATCTTCGAGCGCAGGCTGTCGCCATCCTGCATCTCGTAGTCGGCTTCGATGCGCGAGGCACCGACCACGTCGGACACCTTGGTGCCCTTGACGATCTTGATGCCCTTGAGCTCGTTGCGATAACGGGCCTCGTCTTCGCCGCCTTCACCGGTGTTCGACTTGCCGCCGATGCGGTTCATGGCCAGGGCCAGGGTCGAGTGGGCTTCGGTGGAGATCGAGCCCAGCGACATGGCGCCGGTGGCGAAGCGCTTGACGATTTCGGATGCGGGTTCGACTTCCTCGACGGGAATCGCCTTGGCCGGATCGATCTTGAACTCGAACAGGCCGCGCAGGGTCAGGTGGCGCTTGCTCTGGTCGTTGATGATCTGGGCGTATTCCTTGTAGGTGTCGAACTTGCCCGAGCGCGTCGAGTGCTGCAGCTTGGCAATCGCGTCCGGCGTCCACATGTGCTCTTCGCCACGGGCACGCCAGGCGTACTCACCACCCGTTTCCAGCATGCTGGTCAGCACGGGGTCGGTGCCGAAGGCCGCCTTGTGGTTGCGGATGGCTTCTTCAGCCACTTCGAACACGCCAATGCCGCCGACCTGCGTGGGGGTGCCACGGAAGTACTTGTCGACCAGTTCCTTGTTCAGGCCGATGGCTTCGAAGATCTGGGCGCCGCAGTACGACATGTACGTGCTGATGCCCATCTTCGACATGATCTTCGAGAGACCCTTGCCGATGGCCTTGATGTAGTTGTAGATGGCCTTGTCGGCCGACAGCTCGCCCGGCAGGTCCTTGGCCATGTTGGCCAGGGTTTCCATGGCCAGGTAGGGGTGCACGGCTTCGGCGCCATAACCTGCCAGCACGGCGAAGTGGTGCACTTCGCGGGCGGTGCCGGTTTCCACGACCAGACCGGTCGAGGTGCGCAGGCCCTTGCGGACGAGGTGATGGTGGATGGCCGACAGGGCCAGCAGCGCCGGGATGGCGATGTTGGCACGATCCATCTTGCGATCGGTGATGATCAGGATGTTGTGGCCGCTCTGGATGGCTTCCACGGCTTCGGCGCACAGCGAGGCCAGACGGGCTTCGACACCTTCGTGGCCCCAGGCCGCCGGGTAGGTGATGTCGACCTCGTACGGCTTGAACTTGCCGCCGGTGTGCTTCTCGATGTTGCGCAGGCGGGCCATGTCGTCGAAGTCCAGCACGGGCTGGGACACTTCGAGGCGCATCGGCGGGTTCACCGCGTTGATGTCGAGCAGGTTGGGCTTCGGGCCGATGAACGACACGAGCGACATCACCACGGCTTCGCGGATCGGGTCGATCGGGGGGTTCGTCACCTGGGCGAACAGCTGCTTGAAGTAGTTGTACAGCGGCTTGTTCTTGTCCGACAGCACGGCCAGGGGCGAGTCGTTGCCCATGGAGCCGGTGGCTTCTTCGCCGTTGGTGGCCATCGGGGCCATCAGGAACTTGACGTCCTCCTGCGTGAAGCCGAAGGCCTGCTGGCGGTCGAGCAGCGATTCGCCGAACTCACCGGCGGCGCCCTGGGCGTCAATGGTGTCGAGCTTGATGCGGACGTTCTCGATCCACTGGCGATAGGGCTTGGCCGAGGCGTACTGGGCCTTGAGCTCTTCGTCCTCGATGATGCGGCCCTGTTCGAAGTCGATCAGGAACATCTTGCCCGGCTGCAGACGCCACTTCTTGACGATCTTGTTCTCGGGGATGGGCAGCACGCCCGATTCCGAGGCCAGCACGACCAGGTCGTCGTCGGTGATCAGGTAGCGGGCCGGGCGCAGGCCGTTGCGGTCCAGCGTGGCGCCGATCTGGCGGCCGTCGGTGAACACCATGGCGGCGGGGCCGTCCCACGGCTCCATCATGGCGGCGTGGTACTCGTAGAAGGCGCGGCGGCGCTCGTCCATGGTCGCGTGCTGTTCCCAGGCTTCCGGGATCATCATCATCGCGGCCTGCGCCAGCGGGTAGCCGGCCATCACCAGCAGTTCGAGCGCGTTGTCGAACGTGGCGGTGTCGGACTGGCCGTCGAGGCTGATCGGGTACAGCTTCTTCAGGTCGTCGCCCAGCACGGGCGACTTCATCACGCCTTCGCGGGCGCGCATCCAGTTGAAGTTGCCCTTGACGGTGTTGATTTCACCGTTGTGGGCCACCATGCGGTACGGGTGAGCCAGCGGCCACTCGGGGAAGGTGTTGGTCGAGAAGCGCTGGTGCACCAGGGCCAGGGCCGACACCACGCGCTCGTCGCGCAGGTCGATGTAGTACTTGCCAACCTGGTCGGCGAGCAGCAGGCCCTTGTAGATGATGGTGCGGCACGACATGCTGGGCACGTAGTACTCGCTGCCGTGCGTCAGGTTCAGGCTCTGGATCTTGGCCGACGCCGTCTTGCGGATGACGTACAGCTTGCGCTCCAGCGCGTCGGGCACGAGGATGTCCGGGCCACGGCCGATGAAGACCTGGCGGATGACCGGCTCTTTTTCGCGC
Source organism: uncultured Aquabacterium sp. (assembly GCF_947366995.1). Classification (GTDB taxonomy): domain Bacteria; phylum Pseudomonadota; class Gammaproteobacteria; order Burkholderiales; family Burkholderiaceae_C; genus Aquabacterium. The sequence goes on from NZ_CANBCC010000081.1 coordinate 16,135, forward strand.
ACAGTGGGCGACATGGGCATGTCGCGGTCGACCGGCACGTCACGCCAGCCCAGCAGCACCTGGCCTTCGGCCTTGATCGCACGCTCGAGCTCCTGCTCACAGGCCTGGCGCGAGGCGCTTTCCTTGGGCAGGAAGATCATGCCGACGCCGTACTCGCCCGGCGGGGGCAGCTCGACACCCTGCTTGGCCATCTCGG
>NZ_CANBCC010000082.1 GCF_947366995.1 uncultured Aquabacterium sp.
GGCTTGACGCGTGTCAAGCTTTGCCGGGCCTGGGGCCCGGCCTGTCACAGGTCACTTGGCCGATGCGGTCTTGACCGGGTGAGACTGGGCCCACACATAGGACGCCACAATCTTGATCTGGTCTTCCGACAGACGCGGGCTCTGGGCCGGCATCACGTTGACCTTGCCGTTGTTGACGATGTGCTGGATGGCCTCTTCGCCCCAGCCGTGCAGCCAGACCTTGTCGGTCAGGTTCGGCGCGCCGATGGCCTGGTTGCCCTTGCCGTCTGCACCGTGGCAGGCTGCGCAGGCCGCCTTGAACTTCGCCTTGCCAAGTTCAGCCAGGATCGAGTTGTGACCCGAACCGGACAGGCTCAGCACGTAGTTCGCCACCTGACGGACTTCGTCCGGGGTGCCAACCGCAGCAGCCATCGGAGGCATCTGGCCACGACGACCCAACGTGATGGTCTCGATGATCTTCTCCGGCGAGCCGCCGTGCAGCCAGTCACCGTCTGTCAGGTTGGGGAAGCTCTTGGCACCCTTGGCGTCCGAACCGTGGCAAGCCGCGCAGTTGTTCAGGAACAGGCGCTCACCGATGGCCTGGGCCTGCGGGTCGCGCGCCAGGTCTTCGACCGAGGCGTTCTTGAACTTGGCGAAGATCTTGTCCTGCTCGACCTTGGCCTTGACCATCTCGGCTTCGAGCTGGCCAGTGGAAGACCAGTTCAGCTTGCCGGGGTTGGCGCCCAGACCCGGGTACAGAACAAGGTAGCCGATGGCGAAGATCAGCGTGAAGATGAACAGGAACAGCCACCAGCGGGGCAGCGGGTTGTTCAGTTCGCGCAGATCACCGTCCCACACGTGGCCGGTCGTCTTGTCGACATTGCCCTGAGCATCGTAGACAACCTTGTGCTTGGCCGCGCCGATCAGGACGAACGCGCAATACACCAGGCCGAACACCACGATGGCCGTGACATACCACGCCCATCCATTCGAAATGAAGTCGCTCATGTCTGAGCCTCCAGTCAATCTTCTGCAAGAGGCAGCTGCGCTGCCTCTTCAAACTGGGCCTTGTTGCTGCGCGCGTAGGCCCAGACAACGATGCCCACGAAAACGCACAGGCATGCCACCGTGAAGAGGCTTCTCACATCGATGATGTCCATGTGCGCTGCTCCTTACTTGACGGCGGTGCCGAGGACCTGCAGGTATGCGATCACGGCTTCCAGCTCGGTCTTGCCCTTGACCTCCTCGTCGGCGGCCTTGATCTCTGCGTCGGTGTACGGGACACCGACCTTGCGCAGGGCCTCCATGCGGGGGGCCACGGCAGGACCGTCCTGCAGCTTGCTTTCGGCAAGCCACGGGTAAGCTGGCATGTTGGACTCGGGCACCACGTCACGCGGGTTGATCAGGTGGGCACGATGCCACTCGTCCGAGTACTTGCCGCCAACGCGGTGCAGGTCAGGGCCGGTCCGCTTGGAACCCCACTGGAAGGGGTGGTCGTAAACGAACTCGCCGGCCATCGAGTAGTGGCCATAGCGCAGGGTCTCTGCACGGAAGGGACGCACCATCTGCGAGTGACAGTTGTAGCAACCCTCGCGGATGTAGACATCGCGACCGGCCAGCTGCATGGCGGTGTAGGGCTTGAGGCCTTCCACCGGCTGGGTCGTGCTGTGCTGGAAGAACAGCGGCACGATTTCGACCAGCGCACCGAAGGCCACGACGACCAGCGTGAGCACGATCATCAGGAAGTTGCTGGTCTCGATCCTCTCGTGGGAGAAGAGCGCAGGCTTGTGGTTGTGATCAGCCATGTTGTTCTCCTTGTTATCAGGCGTGAGCCGGCTGAGCCTGGGCCGAGATCGGCGCATCCACGGCGCGACCAGCCAGGGCAGTCATCACGGTGTTCCACAGCATCAGGATCATGCCGCCCAGGTAGAGCAGGCCGCCCGCGACGCGGATCACGTAGAACGGATAGGTGGCCTTCACGCTTTCGACGAAGGAGTACACCAGGGTGCCGTCCGGGTTCACAGCGCGCCACATCAGGCCCTGCATCACACCGGCAATCCACATCGCGGCGATGTAGAGCACGATGCCGATGGTGGCAGCCCAGAAGTGCAGCGAGATGGCCGGCACCGAGTACATCGTGTTGCGGCCGAACATGCGCGGGATCAGGTAGTACAGCGAGCCCATCGAAATCAGACCCACCCAGCCCAGGGCGCCCGAGTGCACGTGGCCGACGGTCCAGTCGGTGTAGTGCGACAGCGAGTTCACGGTCTTGATGGACATCATCGGACCTTCGAAGGTCGACATGCCATAGAACGACAGGGCCACGATCAGGAACTTCAGGATCGCGTCGTCGCGCAGCTTGTACCAGGCACCCGACAGGGTCATGATGCCGTTGATCATGCCGCCCCAGGAGGGCGCAAGCAGGATCAGCGAGAACACCATGCCGACAGACTGGGTCCAGTCAGGCAGCGCGGTGTAGTGCAGGTGGTGAGGACCCGCCCACATGTAGGTGAAGATCAGGGCCCAGAAGTGCACGATCGACAGGCGATACGAGTACACGGGCATGCCGGCCTGCTTGGGGATGTAGTAGTACATCATGCCCAGGAAGCCTGCCGTCAGGAAGAAGCCCACGGCATTGTGGCCGTACCACCATTGCACCATGGCGTCCTGCACGCCGGCGTACACCGAGTAGGACTTGGTCAGGCTGACGGGGATCTCGGCGCTGTTGACGATGTGCAGCAGGGCCACGGCGATGATGAAGGCGCCGTAGAACCAATTCGCCACGTAGATGTGGCGCACCTTGCGCATGCCGATGGTGCCGAAGAAGACGACGGCGTAGGCCACCCAGACCAGCGTGATCAGGATGTCGATCGGCCATTCAAGCTCGGCATATTCCTTGCCGCTGGTGTAGCCCAGGGGCAGCGAGATGGCTGCCAGCAGGATCACCAGTTGCCAACCCCAGAACGTGAAAGCAGCCAGAGGGCCTGCGAAGAGGCGCGTCTGGCATGTTCTTTGCACAACGTGGTAGGACGTTGCGAACAGGGCACAGCCCCCGAACGCAAAGATCACCGCGTTGGTGTGCAGGGGTCGCAGTCGACCGTAGGAAAGCCAGGGGATCCCGAAATTGAGTTCCGGCCAGGCCAGCTGGGACGCAATGAGGACGCCGACGGCCATACCGACGACGCCCCATAGGACGGCCGCTATGGCGAACTGCCGGACAACCGTGTCGTTGTACGTGGCAGAGTGGGTGGATGCCATCTCTTCTTCTCCTAAGTTACAGCGCGAATTGTGAGGGCAAACCCCCTCCTAAATTTGATGACGCTCAACGTTATCCTCGACTTTTTGAGACTCATCAGACAGGATGCGAATGCCTTCCTGCTCGATGTCTTCAAACTGTCCAGAATTAACGGCCCACCCGAGGATGGCCAGGATGGCGAGCACCAGCAGGACCGAAACGGGCAACAGGACGTAGAGGATTTCCATGGCGTGATCAGGCTGAGGGGCGGGAGCCCGCCGGATGGGCGCCGAGTCTAAGCGCGTTGAGCACCACAAAAAGCGAGCTCAGCGCCATGCCGAGGCCGGCCAGCCAGGGGGGCAGCAGGCCCATGAGGGCCAGCGGAATGCATGTGAAATTGTAGGCAGCCGCCCACAACAGGTTCTGCCGGACAATGCGCATGGCACGGCGCGCCACGGTCACCGCAGCGGGCACGCCCAGCAGCCGACCACCCAGCACGATGAGATCGGCCTGAGACTGCGCCAACGCAGCCCCCTGGTCCAGGGCAACCGACACATCGGCCTTGGCGAGCACCGGAGCATCGTTGATCCCATCGCCCACCACGGCCACGCGATGGCCCGCCTCCTGCGCCTGGCGGATCTCCTCGAGTTTGTCTTCCGGCGTGGCCTGAGAGCGCACCGCCAACGGCTGTGCACCGGCCGACAGATGGCGGGATGCGGCGACCACGCGCTCGTGCTGGTCACCGGAAAGCAAGGCCGATTCACACCCGAGTTGCTGCAATTGTTGCAAGGCGGGGGCCGCCTCGGTACGGAACACCTCGTCGAACACAAAGCCCAGCGCCTCATTCTTGATCCCCTGCCCCTGGGCATCGAGCGGGGCGATCCATACACGGGCCGCAGCCGGTCCATGGTCTGGTCCGAGCACCCAGGCTGCGGAGCCCAGGCGCCAGACGCGGCCAGTGGGATCGCGCCCTTGAACACCCTTGCCCGCCTCTTCATGCAAATCCTGCCAGCTGCGCGTGTGCACGGGCTGCCAGGCCTGGACGGCGGCCACGAGGGACCGCGAGAGGGGGTGCTGTGAACAGGCGGCCAGCGCAGAGGCGCGCGCCAGCGGCTCGGCGAAGACCTCGGTGCGCCATTCATCGTGGCGCCGGCCCTGCCATTCAAGGGCGACCAGGCTCAGCTCGCCCTCGGTGAGCGTGCCGGTCTTGTCGAAGTAGACGCGAGACACGGCCGACAAGGCCTCGATGGCGTCCAGCCTTCGAACAAGCACGCCGCGGCGCGCCAGGGCACCCGCCGCCGAGAGCAAGGCCGCCGGCGCGGCCAGGGACAGCGCACAGGGGCATGTGACGACCAGCACGGAAACCGCCACCCACACCGCGCGGGACGGATCGATCCATTGCCAGGCCAGTGCGCCGGCGCCCGCCAGAAACAGCACCATCCACAGAAAGGGGCCGGCCATCCGGTCGGCGGTGCGCATCCAGCCCGGCTTTTCCGTCAGCGCCTGCTGAACAAGCGACACGATCTGCTGGTAGCGCGTGTCCGGGCCCAGGCGCTCGACGCGCATCCACACCGGCGCGCCGAGGTTCATGCTGCCGGCCACGACCACCTGCCCCACCACGCGGGGTACGGCGCGCGATTCGCCCGTCAGCAGCGACTCGTCGACCTCCGTCCGGCCGTCCAGGATCTGCCCGTCCGCCGGGAAGGACTGCCCCACGGCAATCCGCAGGCAGTCGCCGTGCTGCAGCGCCGACAGGGCCACGGATTCGGTCTGGCACGCAGACCAGTCCGGCGGGGCCGCGGCCGGGTCGGCCGACACGCCAACGGCCCGGTCGACCGCCTCCGGCAGGCGCAGACACAGCGCCTCGAGGGACTGCGTGACCCGCTCGCGCGCGCGCGTTTCCAGCCAGCGCCCGGCCAGCAGGAAGGTGACGAACATGGTCAGGGAGTCGAAATAGGCATCGGGCCCGAAGATGTCCTGTGCCCCGAAGGTGACGCCGGTGCTGACGATGAAGGCGGCCGCCATGCCGATCGCGACGGGCGTGTCCATTGCCACCCTGCCCTGCAGCGCGGCGCGCCAGGCGCCAGCAAAGAAGGGCCCGCACGAAAACAGCATCACCGGCAGGCTCAGCACCCAGCACGCCCAGTTCAGCAGCTGCCAGATGTCGGCCGGGATTTCGCCTGGCGAGGCCACGTACTGCGCCCAGGTGATCATCATCACCTGCATCATGCAGAAGCCCGCCACGGAGAGCTGCCATAGCAGCTTGCGCCGCTCACGCAGGCGCTCATGCCCCGCGCGGGCAGCCGAGTCGGGCCAAGCCTTGTAGCCCACCCGCTGAACCGCCTCGACCAGTTCGGACAGCCGGACACGGGCCGGGTCGATCAGGATGCGCGCACGCTGCGAGGCAGACTGAACCTGAACGTCGGAGACGCCGGGCACCTTGAGCAACGCCGTCTCGATGGTGATGGCGCACGCCGCGCAGTACATCCCGGACAAGCCCAGGCCGATGCGGCGCTGGCTGCTGCCCAGCGGTGCCTCGAGCACGCACTGTGCAAGCAGATCGGGATCATCGAGCCCTGCCGCCTGGGAAGGAGTCAGCGGCGGCAACGGCGGCAGCGCCACGCCGGGCAAGGGCGCAGCGGCTTCACCCGACGGGAAGGCGGTACTGGCGGAGGGGGGCATGGGAGGCGCTGCTACAGTCTGGCTCGGTGCGAGGGCGGAAAGCCAGGACGGACTGGCAGAGGCGGCACTGTAAGGGCTGGGCGGAACCCGACCCTGAGCAAGGTCAACGAGGAACCGAGATTGTGTTTCAAGAACGGCTGAAATGGGGCGTGGCCGCGATGGCAGCCACAGCCCTGCTGTGGACAACCACGCCCCGGGCCCAGACGGCCCCCCAGAAACTTCCCACCATCACCCTGGGCGCCGGCATGCACAACATCCGCGCCGAGGTGGCATCGACACCGGAGCAGCACCAGATCGGGCTGATGTTCCGCAAGGAGATGGGACCGAACGACGGCATGCTCTTCATCTTCGACCGACCGGGGCAACAGTGCTTCTGGATGAAGAACACGCTGATCCCGCTGGCGGTGGCGTTCATTGCCGATGACGGCACCGTGGTCAACCTCGATGAGATGGCTCCGCAGACGCTGGAGTCGCACTGTTCGACGCGGCCGGTGCGCCACGTGCTGGAAATGAACGCGGGCTGGTTTGCGCGCAAGGGCATCAAGCCGGGCAGCAAGCTGAGCGGGGCGCCTTTCGGCACACCGCGATGAAGGGAGGCCCGCACTCAACGCGTGCGGGCGGCAATCCGCTCCTTGAGCTGCGGCAGAACCATCAGCGCGGCCTCGCGGCCGGCGAGGATCGAGAGGCGACGGGCGCTGAACTCGGTGCTGCCGATGCCTTCGAGCTTGGGGCGCATCACCACATCCGCATCCTGCAGCTCGAACTGACTGATCGCGTGACCCATGATGTTGTAGGTCTGCAGCAGGATGTCCACCGGCCCCTTGACCGGCATGCCTTCAGGGATCGCCGAAATGTCGACCGCGATGACGACGTCGGCGCCCATCTGGCGTGCGAAGCGGACGGGGACGGGAGACACCGCCCCACCGTCGACATACTCGCGACCCGAGATGCGGACCGGCTCGAACACCGCCGGGACGGAACTTGAAGCCCGCACGGCCGTGCCCACGTCGCCGCGCCGGAAGAGGATGGGCTGACCGCTCTGCAGGTCGGTGGCGACAATGCCGAGCGGCACGCGCATCGCTTCAATGTTCTTGCCGCCGGTGTGCGTCCGGACGAACTTGGCAAGGGCCTCCCCCTTCAGCAGCGAGCGCCCCGGAAAGACCCAGTCGGTGATGGAGGACTCGTCGAGCGACATGGCCATCGTGGCGAGCTCGGTCGGCGTCTTGCCCGCTGCATAGAGGGCGCCGACCACGCTGCCGGCCGACGTGCCCACCACGACATCGGGCCGGATGCCCTGTTCCTCAAGCACCTGGAGCACGCCAATGTGGGCAAAACCACGTGCAGCGCCGCCGCCCAGCGCCACCCCGACGCGGGGCGGCTTCGGTGCTGGTTTAGGTTGCACCACGGCAGGCGTGGCTGGCGCGGCAGGCCCGGACGGCACCACACCGCACCCCGCCAGCAGCGCGGCTGAGGCTACAGCAAGGCCGGCAGCAAGGCGCCTTAATAGCCAGAAGTTATGTGCAACTTCCATAAATGTTCTTCGTATTTATATAGTTGATCGATAGCATCCGCAGCTCTCTCACATTGTCGCGCCGCCGGGCTTTCCTTCGCGCAGTTCCATGAAGATCCGCAACCTCGACCTCTCCGACAACCCGATCAACGCGGAGCACACGGCGCTGGGTCTGCCTCCGGTCGAAGACGACATCACCCACCCGTCCAACCATCCGGTGCTGCGCATTGCCGTGTGGGCGGTGGGATTCCTGCTGGTTGGCGTGCTGGCTTACCTCGCATCGAAGCTGTTCAACGGACAACACGAACAGACGGGCATGCAGCTCATCGCGAGCACCCTGCAAGGTGACGCGTTCTGGAAGGCTGTCATGGTCGGCCTGCTGGCACAGACGGTGGATGGCGCGCTCGGGATGGCGTACGGCATCACGTCGACCTCCTTTCTGCTGGCAACCGGCAGCACGCCTGCTGTGGCCTCGGCCAGCGTGCACATCGCCGAGGTGTTCACGACCGGCGTTTCGGGCATCTCGCACGTGAAACTGGGGAACGTGAACCGCTCGCTGTTTCTTCGCCTGCTGGTGCCCGGCATTCTGGGCGCCAGCCTGGGAGCCTGGGTGGTTTCTTCGGTGGATGCTGCCGTGATCAAACCCATTGTGTCGGGATATTTGTTCGTGATGGGCCTGTATATCGTCAGCAAGATTTTCAAGAAAATCACACCGCGCCGCGAAACCCCCAAGCATGTGGCCAAACTGGGGCTGTTCGGAGGGTTTCTGGATGCCGTGGGCGGCGGTGGGTGGGGCCCCGTCGTGACCACAACGCTCGTGGGCACGGGTCAGGATCCGCGCACCACCATCGGTTCGGTGAACCTGGCAGAGTTTTTCCTGACCTTTGCCAGCGCCGCCGTCTTTGCCGGTCTGGTCGAGGAAGGGCCGTGGCCCACGGTTGCCGGGCTGGTGGTCGGGGGCCTTTTTGCGGCGCCGTTTGCGGCCTTCCTCACGCGACGGCTCGACACTCGGACGCTGCTGATGCTGGTGGGCGGGGTGATCTCCTGCATCAGCCTCTACAATCTCTACCGGGCTCTCGGCTGACTGTTTTCAACTTCACTGCAGGCTTTAAACCCTCGCGGTCTGATTCGCTTTTCCCTCGCTGCGCACCATGTACCAATATACCGAGTTCGACAAACAGTTTGTCCGCCAGCGCGCGGCGCAATTCCGCGACCAGCTCGAGCGTAATCTCGCAGGCAAGCTGGGCGACGAAGAATTCCGCCCGCTGCGCCTGCAGAACGGCTGGTACATCCAGCGTCACGCGCCGATGCTGCGCGTCGCTGTGCCCTATGGCGAAATGTCGGCCAAGCAGATCCGCCAGCTGGCGCGCATCGCGCGTGAGTTCGACCGTGGTTACGCTCACTTCACGACCCGCCAGAACGTCCAGTACAACTGGATCCCGCTGGCGAAGGCCGCGGACGTGATGGAGCTGCTGGCCGAAGTCAACATGCACGGCATCCAGACCTCGGGCAACTGCATCCGCAACATCACGGCCGATGCGACCGTGGGCGTAGCAGAAGACGAAATCATCGACGCCCGCCCCTACTGCGAAGTGTTGCGTCAGTGGTCCACGCTGCACCCCGAGTTCGCCTTCCTGCCGCGCAAGTTCAAGATTGCCGTGAACGGCGCCAAGGAAGACCGCGCCGCCACCGCCTGGCATGATATCGGTCTGCACCTGGTGAAGAACGACGCCGGCGAAGTGGGCTTCCGCGTGCTGGTGGGCGGCGGCATGGGCCGCACCCCGATCACGGCCACCGAAATCAACGCCTTCGTGCCGTGGCAGCAGATCCTGGTCTACATCGAGGCCATCGTGCGCGTTTACAACCGCTATGGTCGCCGCGACAACATGTACAAGGCGCGGATCAAGATCCTGGTCAAGGCCGAAGGCCAGAAGTTCTTCGATCAGGTCAACGCGGAGTTCCGGAACATCCTCGAGCGTGACGTGGACGGTGCCGCCCACATCATCCCGCAGGCCGAATTCGACCGCGTGAACGCCAGCTTCGCGTTCCCGGCCTCGGTGCAGGCGCACCTGCCCGCCGGCAACGGCCTGCCTGCCGACGCGACCGACGCAGACCGCACCCAGTTCACCAAGTGGCTGGAGCGCAACGTGGTGGGCCACAAGGTGCAGGGCTACAAGAGCGTGCACCTGTCGGTCAAGCGCGTGGGCCAGGCCCCGGGCGATGCCACCGACACCCAGATGGACGCGATCGCCGACATCGCCGACCAGTTCAGCTGCGGCGAGCTGCGCATCACGCACGACCAGAACGTGCTGCTGCCCTTCGTGCGCGAAGAAGATCTGTTTGCCGTGTGGAAGGCGGCCAAGGCAAGCAGCTTTGCCTCGCCTAACATCGGCCTGCTGAGCGACATGATCGCCTGCCCGGGCGGCGATTTCTGCGCCCTGGCCAATGCCCGCTCCATCCCCATCGCCAACGACCTGATCGCCCGCTATCAGGACCTGGACGAGCTGTACGACATCGGCGACATCGACCTGCACATCTCCGGTTGCATCAACTCGTGCGGCCACCACCACAGCGGTCACATCGGCATCCTCGGCGTCGACAAGGACGGCACCGAGTGGTACCAGGTGACGCTGGGTGGCTCGGACGGCTCCAACCTGGCGCCGGGCGCCGTGGCCGGCAAGGTCATCGGCCCGTCGTTCTCGGCCGACGAGGTCACCGACGTGATCGAAGCGGTCATCGAGACCTACCGCAGCCAGCGGGCGACCGACGAGCGCTTCGTAGACACCGTCAAGCGCGTCGGCATCGACCCGTTCAAGACCGCTGCCAACGCCGTGCGCCGCACGACCGCCAAGGCCGCCTGAGCCCCTCGCCGCGAAAGAGACAGACCATGAAATTCATCGATCCCCACCACGACCAGTGGCACACCGTGGGCGGCGAAGACGGCCCGATGTCGCATCCGCCCGTCAAGTCCTACAGCCTGCTGACGCTGGCGCAGTGGCACGCCGTGCGCGAGCAGTGGCCCGCCAAGGGCTCGGCCGACCACAAGCCGGTTGGCGTCATCGTCGCCAACGACGTCGACATCGAGGTGCTGGAAGCCGACCTGGCCAAGCTGGACCTGGTCGTGCTGCAGTTCCCGAAGTGGACCGACGGCCGCGCCTACACGCAGGCGCACATCCTGCGCGCCCGTTACCGCTTCGGCGGCGAGGTGCGCGCCACCGGCGACGTGCTGGTCGACATGATGCCGCTGATGGCCCGCACCGGCTTCGATGCCGTGGTGTTGCGCGCCGACCAGGACCGCGGCATTGCGGAGCGTCAACTGGGCTTCTTCGGGGCCCGTGGACACTACCAGGGCGACGTGCAGCAGACCAAGCCGGTCTTCGGCCGTGCGGCCTGAACCGGACTGGAGAGCACGATGAGTGAGGTTTCTGCCATCGGGGGCGTGTCGATGCTGGGCGGGCCTGCGGCTGCCGCCGGCTCGGCGATCGCCCTGTACAACAAGCCGAGCGCCGACTATGCGGCCAAGGTGCAGGCCACGGTGGCCCTGCTGAAGGCCGCGGCCTTCGAGCACCCGGGCAAGGTGGTGCAGGCCACCAGCCTGGGGGTCGAGGACATGATCGTCACCGACCTGATCGCCCGGCATCAGCTGCCGATCGCCATTGGCACGCTGGAAACCGGCATGCTGAACCCGGAAACGGCCGCGCTGATCGGCACGATCGAGACGCACTACGCCGATGCCGGCCTGCACGTCGAGGTCTACCGCCCGAAGAACGAGGCCGTGATCGAGTTCGTGGGCCAGCACGGCGAGAAGGCGATGTATGAAAGCATCGACCTGCGCAAGGCCTGCTGTGGCATCCGCAAGCTCGAGCCGCTGGCCCGCATGCTGGCCGACCGCACCGCGTGGATCACCGGCCTGCGCCGTGAGCAATCGAACAACCGCGGCGGCATGCTGGACCGCGAGGTAGACGACGCCGGCCGCGCCAAGTTCAACCCGATGATCGAGTGGACCTGGGGCGATGTGTGGCACTACGTGGCCGTGAACCACGTGCCCTACAACCCGCTGCACGACCAGTTCATGCCGTCCATCGGCTGCGCCCCCTGCACGCGCGCCATTGCCGTCGGCGAAGACTTCCGGGCCGGCCGCTGGTGGTGGGAAGACGAGAAGGCCAAGGAATGCGGCCTGCACGTCCACAAGTGATTCAAGAGCGAGAACAAGATGAGTGATGTGAACCAACTGCTGGCGGAAGTCGACCACCGCCACCTGGACGCGCTGGAAGAGGAAGCGATCTTCATCCTGCGTGAAGTGGCCGCCAGCTTCGAGCGCCCGGGCCTGCTGTTTTCGAGCGGCAAGGACTCGTGCGTGGTGCTGCACCTGGCCGAGAAGGCCTTCAAGATGAAGAACCCGGCCACGGGCAAGCTGGAAGGCAAGCTGCCCTTCCCGCTGGTGCACGTGGACACCGGCCACAACTTCCCGGAAGTGATCGACTTCCGCGAGAAGCGCGTGGCCGAGATCGGCGAGCGCCTGATCGTGGCGCACATGGAAGAGTCGATCAAGAAGGGCACCGTGCGCCTGGCCCACCCGCTGGAATCGCGCAACGGCCACCAGACGGTGACCCTGCTGGAAGCGATTGAAGACAACCGTTTCGACTGCCTGATCGGCGGCGCCCGTCGTGACGAAGAGAAGGCCCGCGCCAAGGAGCGCATCTTCTCGCACCGCGACAGCTTCGGCCAGTGGCAGCCCAAGGAACAGCGCCCCGAGCTGTGGAACCTGTTCAACACCCGCATCAAGCCGGGCGAGCACTTCCGCGCCTTCCCCATCAGCAACTGGACCGAGCTGGACGTGTGGCTGTACATCGCCCGCGAAGGCATCCCGCTGCCCAACATCTATTTCAAGCACGCCCGCCAGGTGATCCGCCGCAAGGGCCTGCTGGTGCCGCTGACCGAGGTGACGCCGGCGCTGGAAGGCGAAACGGTCGAGACCGTGGACGTGCGCTTCCGCACCGTGGGTGACATGACCTGCACCTGCCCGGTCGAATCGACGGCCGCCAACGCCGCCGACATCGTCGCCGAGACCCTGCACGTGACCGTGAGCGAACGTGGCGCCACCCGCATGGACGACCGCACGTCCGAGGCCTCGATGGAGCGCCGCAAGAAGGAAGGTTATTTCTGATGAGCACCGTGACCCACAACGAAGCCAGCACCGAACTGGCTCATAAGGCCCTTCGCTTCCTGACCGCGGGCAGCGTGGACGACGGCAAGAGCACGCTGATCGGCCGTCTGCTGTTCGACAGCCGCGCCATTCTGGCCGACCAGCTGGATGCGCTGGAGAAGCGTGCCGCCGGCGCCCCCATCGACCTGTCGCTGCTGACCGACGGCCTGGAAGCCGAGCGCGAACAGGGCATCACCATCGACGTGGCCTATCGCTACTTCGCGACCAAGACGCGCAAGTTCATCATCGCCGACGCCCCGGGCCACGAGCAGTACACCCGCAACATGGTGACGGCCGCTGCCGGCAGCGATGCCGCCGTCGTGCTGGTCGACATCACCAAGATCGACTGGAAGGCCTCGCCGGTGCCGCTGCTGGCCCAGACGCGCCGTCACAGCCTGCTGACCCACCTGCTGCGCGTGCCGAACATCGTGTTCGCGATCAACAAGCTGGATGCCATCGAGCAGGACACCGAGACCGCCTTCAACAACGTGAAGGCCTCGCTGGAAGCCTTTGCCGAGCAGGCCGGCATCGTCAACAAGGGCGTGATCCCCGTGTCGGCCCTGCGCGGCGACAACGTGACCACGCCGAGCGCCAACTGGCCCTGGTACAACGGCCCCACCCTGCTGCAGGTGCTGGAGCAACTGCCGCCGAGCGACGAGCGCCACGACGGCGCCCTGCTGCACCCGGTGCAGTACGTGACGCGCGACAGCGTGGGCGAAGGCGAAGCCTCGGCCTCGGGCACCGGCCACCAGTACCGCGCGTTCTGGGGTCGCATTGCACACGGCGCCGTGAAGGCCGGCGACGAAGTGCAGATCTTCCCGAGCGGCGAGACCGCCATCGTGGCGGAAGTGCGCCACTCGGCGCTGGTGGTCGACCAGTGCGAAGCGGGCCAGTCGGCCGGCATCGTGCTGGACCGCCAGGTCGACATCTCGCGCGGTGACTGGATCCACACGCCGGGCTCCATCCAGCCGACGGCCAACTTCACCGCGACGCTGGCCTGGCTGGACACCGAGCCTGCCGTGGTCGGCCGCAAGTACTGGGTGCGCCACGGCAACCGCTGGGTGCAGGCCCGCATCACGTCGGTCGACAACCGCCTGGACATCCACACGCTGGAAGACACCGACGCGCACGAGCTGGCCGTCAACGAGATCGGCCGCGTGCAGATCCAGACCCAGCAGCCGCTGCCGGTCGAGCCCTACGCCAGCAACCGTGTCGGTGGCGCGCTGATCGTGGTCGACCCCACGACCAACCGCACCAGCGGCGCCCTGCTGGTGCAGGCTGCCTGAGTTCTCTCTTACGCGCGCTGCGCCTCCTATCGTGGAATCCAAGCCCTGCTCGCTCAAAACGGCCAAAGTGGTTTTCATCGGCGCCGGGCCGGGTGAGGCTGACCTCATCACCGTGCGTGGCAGCCGGCTGCTGTCACAGGCGCACGTGGTGCTGTTCGACGCGCTGGCTGACGCCACGCTCCGGGATCTGGCCCCCCAGGCCGACTGGATCGACGTGGGCAAGCGCGGTTTCTCCGGCAAGGAAGGCAGCGATTTCAACGGTCAGACGCGGATTAACCGCCTGCTGGTCGAGCAGTCGCTGGCCGTTGGTGCCACGCACGGCGAACGGGGTCTGGTCGTGCGGCTCAAGGGCGGCGACCCCAGCCTGTTCGGAAGGCTGGAAGAAGAACTGCATGCGCTGCGCGACGCCGGCATTGCCTCGGAGGTGGTGCCCGGTGTGACGTCAGCGCTCGCGGCAGCGGCCGCCACACAGCGCCCCCTGACACGTCGTGGCTCCGGCCGAAGCGTGAGCTTCACCACCGCCATGACCCGCACGGGCGACCTCCAGTGCGGCATGGGCCCGGGCCAGCGCGCGGACACCGAGGTGTTCTACATGGCGGGCCGCCAACTGGCCCCGTTGTCGAAAGGGTTGCTGGAGGCCGGCTGGCCCGGCGACACCGAGGTGAGCGTGGTCTCGCGTGCAGGCTGGCCCGACATGCGCCACAGTCTGCACACCGTGGCCACACTGGACGACGCCAGCGCCATCCATGCCGGGCGCCCCACGCTCGTCATCGTGGGCGCTGGCGCCACCGATATTCCTGACGAACCTTTGACCCATATCCCGATCTGCGGCGAAAGCGCATCGGGTTCTCAGGGCTGAAGCCGGCCCCAGCCGGTAAAATCTCGCCCGTCTTACAACCGCTACAAGAGACCTGACATGACCCACGTCGTCACCGAAGCCTGCATCCGCTGCAAATACACCGACTGTGTGGACGTGTGCCCGGTGGACTGCTTCCGCGAAGGCCCGAACTTCCTGGTGATCGATCCGGACGAGTGCATCGACTGCGCCGTCTGCATCCCCGAGTGCCCCGCCAACGCCATCGTCCCGGAAGAGGACGTGCCGGGCAACCAGCAGAACTACATCCAGCTGAACGCCGACCTGGCCAAGGTGTGGCCCAGCATCACCAAGCGCAAGGACCCGCTGCCGGACGCCGACGAGTGGAAGGACAAGGTCGGCAAGCTCGACCAGCTGGTTCGCTGAAGGCGCGTGCACGCGATGACCGACACCGATGCGGTCGTGATCGGCGCGGGCCCGGTGGGCCTGTTCCAGGTCTTTCAGCTCGGTCTGCTGGGGCTTCGTGCCCATGTCATCGACGTGCTGCCCGAACCCGGGGGGCAATGCGCTGCACTGTACCCCGACAAACCGATCTATGACATTCCCGGCGTGCCGCGCTGCACCGGCCGGGAGTTGACGCGCCTGCTGCTTACGCAGGCGCAGCCGTTTCTGCAGACCGTGGATTCCGCCTCGTCGAACGCGGGAGGCCCCGATGCGCCAGGCAGCCCTTACGCCAATGTGCATCTCGGGCAGCAGGTATCCGAGCTGGCCCGCGCGGAAGACGGCCGCTGGCTGATTACCTCTGACCGCGGGCAGCAATGGCGCGCCCGCGCTGTGTTCGTGGCCGCGGGCGCCGGGGCCTTCGTGCCGCGCAGCCTGAATCTCCCGGGGCTGCAGGACGCCTCGAACGTGCACTTCCATGTACCGGAGGCCGGCGCCCTGCCCTGGTCGGGGCAGCATGTCGTCGTGGCCGGTGGGGGTGACGAGGCCCTGAGCACGGTGCGGTCGCTGACTGAGGACACCAACCCGGCGCGTCGCCCTGCCCGTGTGACCTTGCTGCACCGCCGCGATGTGTTCCAGGCCGAGCCGGAGCTGGATGCGGCCGTGAGGGCGCTGATTGCGCAAGGACGCGTCGCGCTGTGCGTCGGGATGCCGACGGACGCGCATGCCACCGAGGGGGTGGTTCAGGCGCTGACCATCCTCACCCCGGAGGAGGCTGAGGTTCCATTGACGCTGGACCACCTGCTGATCCGCCAGGGCATGAGCCCCAAGCTCGGGCCACTGACTGCATGGGGCATGGCGCTGGAGCGCAAGCAAGTGGCGGTGAACACAGCGACCTTCGAGACAGATCGGAAGAGCGTCGTGTAGGGAAAGAGTGTCGTTCGGCGTGTAG
>NZ_CANBCC010000083.1 GCF_947366995.1 uncultured Aquabacterium sp.
GAATACCGGCCTGTCACGCCGGGGGTCGCGGGTTCGAGTCCCGTCCACTCCGCCAAGCTTTGCAAAGCCCTGATGTCTGTGCATCAGGGCTTTTTGCATTGGGCTTCAGCCTGCTGTCTCTTCAGCCGGCGTGCGGCGGCCGAACATCGCCCAGCTTTCGATCAGCATCACCACGTCGTCTCGCTGGTTCAAGGCTTCCCAACGTGTCTGCACCAGGCCCACATGGGCGCGGCTCTTCATCGGGCGCGACGCCAGCACGGTCATGCGGGCACGCAGATGGTCACCCACCATCACAGGCTTCAGCCACTTGAGCGAGTCCAGGCCCGGCGATCCCAGGCTCGACGAATCCAGCAGAAAGCCATCGCACATCAGCCGCATCACGATGCCGGCCGTGTGCCAGCCGCTGGCCGCCAGCCCACCAAAGAGCGAGGCCTTGCCGGCTTCCTCGTCGAGGTGGAAGGGCTGTGGGTCGAAATCGCGCGCAAACGCGATCACCTCGTCGCGAGTGACCTCTTTCGGGCCGAACGTCATGGTGAGGCCTTCTGTGAAGTCCTCCCAGTGCCACCGGGGCACGGGCTTGCTCATGGTGTCTCCTTGTCGAAGCTGAGGGGGCGGGGGGACGAGGGCGAGCCCGCTGGAGGCACGCTCTGATTGGAAAGAAAGGTGCCGGCCAGGATCACGACCGTGCCGAGGACCATGCTGAGGCTGATGGACTCACCCAGAAACAGGGCGCCCCACAGCATGCCGAAGATGGGGATGAGGAAGGTGACGGAGATGGCGCGGCTGGCGCCGATGCGCACGATGAGCCGGTTGAACAGGTCGTAGGCGAAGCCGGTGCACAGCACGGCGAGGCCCAGCAAGGCTCCCCACACTGTGGGGCTCAGCGACGACCATGTGGAAGCGGGCGCGCCGGGCAGCCCTGCCCACCAGGCAGGCCAGCACAAGGCCAGGCCCGACATCGCCAGCGTGGACGTCGTTACCGTGAGCGATGGAACGCCATGCAGCCGCCGCTGCACCATGTACACCGACAGGGCGTAGCACAGCGTCGCCAGCATCACGAGGACCACCGCCAGCAGCGAGGCCTCGCCGCTTTGCAGTCGCTCTGCCGACAGCAGCATCACGCCAGCGAAGCCGGCGGCCAGGCCGACCAGTCGGCGCGTGCCCATGGGCTCCCGCGTCCACACCCAGCCGACGAGGGCGCCCCACAGCGGGGTCGTGGCGTTCAGGATGGACATCAGGCCAGCGGGCAGCGAACGCGCCGCCTGGCTGAGGCACAGAAACGGAATGAGGGTGGAGAACAGGGCCACGCCGAGCAGGGTGGTGCGGTGCGCACGGACCTTGCCGAAGTCATGGAGGCCACCCCGCCACATCAACAGCGGCAGCAGCACCAGCGCCCCGCCGAGGGTGCGCACGGCGGCCACCATGATGGGGCCGACAACGGGCGAGGCCTGCCGCAGAAACAGGAACGAGGCGCCCCACAGCGCGGCGAGCAGAAGAAGGGCCAGATGGTCACGAAGGTGCATGCGGTGGGATCCTAGCGTGAAGCAGCCGCGCGCACGGCGTTTGCTGGCTAGGCCATCCGGACAGATTCGGATACCTCGATTCGCGGGGAACCGAGGTCCATGGCGACGGCGCCCTACCGGGTGGTCACAGGGCAGTCCCTAAAATGGGCCCCAGTTCAGTTCACCATCATTCATCTCAGCAAAGGACCACCATGCAAGTTGCGGCTTCCATCTTCAAGGCCTATGACATTCGGGGCATCGTCGGGCAGACCTTGAGCGAGGCGGTGGCCGAGCACCTGGGCCGCGCCTTTGGCACCGAGGCCCTGAAGCTGGGCGAGAAGGCGGTGGCCGTGGGCCGCGACGGCCGCCTTTCGGGCCCGTCGCTGAGCGCGGCGCTGATCAAGGGCCTGCGCGCCACCGGCATCAATGTGATCGACCTGGGGGCCGTGACCACGCCGATGCTGTACTACGTGGCGGCCACGCGCGGTGCCGAGGGCTGCCACAGCGGCATCCAGGTCACCGGCAGCCACAACCCCAAGGATTACAACGGCTTCAAGATGGTGCTGGCCGGCCGCGCCATCTACGGCGACGACATCCAGAACCTCCGCCTGCGCATCGAGCGCGAGGAGTACGCCGAGGGACAGGGCAGCCTCACGGCGCTCGACATCCTGCCGGAGTACACCCAGCGCATCGTGGGCGATTGCAAGCTGAGCCGCCCGCTGAAGATCGTGGTCGATTCGGGCAACGGCATCCCGGGCGCTTCGGCTCCCGGCATCCTGCGCGCGCTGGGCTGCGAGGTGACCGAGCTGTACTCCGAGGTCGATGGTGACTTCCCCAACCACCACCCGGACCCTTCCAAGCCCGAGAACCTGCAGGACCTGATTGCCGCCGTGAAAGCGCAGGGCGCCGACCTCGGCCTGGCCTTCGACGGTGACGGCGACCGGCTGGGCCTCATCACGCGCGACGGCCAGAACATCTTCCCGGACCGCCAGATCATGCTGTTTGCCCGCGATGTGCTGTCTCGCGTGCCGGGCGGCAAGATCATCTATGACGTGAAGTGCAGCCAGCAGTTGGCCGTCGCGATCCGCGCGGCGGGTGGCGAGCCCGTGATGTACAAGACGGGCCACTCGCTGGTGAAGGCCAAGCTGAAGGAAACCGGGGCGCCGTTCGCGGGCGAGATGTCCGGCCACATCTTCTTTGCCGAGCGCTGGTATGGCTTTGACGACGCCACCTACACCGCCGGCCGCCTGCTCGAGATCCTGAGCAAGGAAGCCGACCCGAGCGCTGTGCTGAACGCGCTGCCCACCAGCCACAGCACGCCCGAGCTGAACGTGCCGTGCGCCGAGGGCGAGCACCACGCTGTGGTTGAGAAGTTGCGTGAGACGGCAAAGTTCGAAGGCGCCCGCGAGGTGACGACGATCGACGGCCTGCGCGCGGATTACGACGACGGATTTGGTCTGGTCCGGGCCTCCAACACCACGCCGGTGCTGGTGCTGCGTTTCGAGGGCCAGACGCCCGAGGCGCTGGAGCGCATCCGCAAGGTGTTCATGGACGCCATCCTCGCTGTCAAGCCGGACGCGCACGTCGGCGCTGCGGCGCACTGAGCGGCCTGGGCTACGATTTCGGGTTTGCTGTCCCGAAAGCGTTGCCCTTGTCCGACCGAATCTTGAGCGCCTGGCTGGTCCGCCAGGCCTACACCCTGCTGTTGCGTCTTGGCACGCCCGCCTACCTGTGGCGGGTGTGGTTGCGCGGCCGGGACGAGCCCGACTACCGCGCGGACTGGCCACGCCGGCTCGGTCTGTACGACGCGGCCTACCGCGCGCAGGTGGCGTCCGGCGCTTCGTCGTCGGGGCCGGTGTTGTGGTTGCATGCCGTGTCGCTGGGCGAGGCGAGGGCGGCCACGCCGCTGGTTCAGGCGCTGCGCGCCGCGCGGCCCGACATGCGGCTGCTGCTGACCCACACCACCGCCACGGGCCGTGAGGCCGGGCGAGCGCTGCTTCGGCCGGGTGACCTGCAGACCTGGTTGCCCTACGACACCCCGGGCGCGGTGCGCCGCTTTCTGGCATTGCACCGTCCGGCGGTGGGCGTGCTGATGGAAACCGAGGTGTGGCCCAACGTGCAGCATGAGGCGGCCAGGGCGGGGTTGCCCATGGTGCTGGCCAACGCCCGATTGAGCGAGAAAAGCCTGCGACAGGGGCGGCGGTTTGCGGCGCTCTTGCAGCCTGCTGCGCAAGCGCTGCGTCTGTGCCTCGCGCAGACCCAGGATGACGCTGCCCGGCTGCGTGCCATGGGGGCGCCCGCCGTGCAGGTGTCAGGCAACCTCAAGTTCGACCTGGCACCCGACCCGGCGCTGCTCGAGCGTGGCAAGGCGTGGCGGGCGGTCGACCGGCGCCCCGTGGTGCTGGCGGCCAGCACGCGCGAAGGCGAGGAGGGTGGTCTGCTGGATGCGTGGCGTCAGGCCATGTCGGCGAGCCTGGTCGACAGCGCCACGGTGCGGCCCCGGCTGTTCATCGTGCCGCGCCATCCGCAGCGTTTCGACGAGGTGGCGCAGGCGGTGACGGCGGCTGGCTTCACGCTCTCGCGCCGCAGTGCCTGGCCCGCATCCGGCCCGCACGCCGAAGCGCAGGCCGCAGATGTGTGGCTGGGCGATTCAATGGGCGAGATGCCGGCGTACTACGCCGCGGCCGACGTTGCCCTGCTGGGTGGCAGCTTTGCGCCGCTGGGTGGGCAAAATCTGATTGAGGCCGCCGCGTGTGGCTGCCCGGTGGTGATGGGCCCGTCCACCTTCAATTTTGCGCAGGCTGCCGAGTTGAGCGAGGCGGCCGGCGCCGCATGGCGCGTGCAGGACTGGCCGGCTGGCGTGGCGCAGGCCGTGGCGTTGACCGAACCGAAGGCGCGAGGCGAGGCGAGCGCGCGGGCGCTCGCGTTTGCCGCTGCACACCGTGGTGCGGCCCGTCAGATGGCCGAGGCGATCTGGCAGGTGGCCCGCGGATGACGCCGCGTCAGGCCTGCAGATCCTGCCACTCGGGGTGGCGCCGCATGTAGGCCACCACATAACTGCACAGGGGCTGCACCTTGTGGCCTTCCGCACGTGCCCATCCCAGCGCGTGCGACACCAGTGCCGCCGCAATGCCGCGGCCTTCCAGTGCACGCGGCACCCCGGTGTGGGTCATGCGGACGACGCCGTTCTGCAGGACGTAGTCCGCCTCGCAGCGCAGGCCGTCCACGGTGGTCTCGAAGCGGCCGATCTCAGGGCGGTGGACGATGTCGAGGGGTTTCGTGTCGCTCATGCTTGCTCCTTGTGTTTCAGACCCAGCCCAGACCGCCCAGCACGGCGCCCAACGCCACCAGCCAGATCAGCGGCACGCGGGTGCGCCAGACGGCCAGCGCCACGCCCGCGCTGAGGGCCAGCGCGCGGGGCGCATCGGGCGCAGGGGCCAGCAACCAGCCTGTGGCAAGCAGCAGGCCCACCGTGACGGGCACCATGGCGGCCTGAAAGGCCTGCACGCCCAACCACTGCCGACGTCGCGCCACCCAACGTGAGGCGGCGAGGGCCAGCGTGGTCGACGGGATCATGATCCCCAGCAGGCTGATGACCGCGCCGCCCAGCCCGGCGCCGTACCAGCCCATCAGGGCCACGAAGAGCACGTTGGGCCCGGGCGCGGCCTGGGCCAGCGCGATGGCGGCCGTGAAGTCGGTGTCGCTCATCAGGCCGCCATCGGTGACCAGACGCCGGTGCATGTCGGGCACCAGGGTGATGGCCCCGCCGATGGACATCAGCGAGAGCGCGAGAAAGTGCCCGAAGAGGGTCAACCAGGTGTCGGGGGCCCACATCAGGGGATGCATGGCGGGGTGACTGGCTGCTGTGGTCGGGGCAGACGCCGCAACGGCCTGGACGGCGGTCAGCGTGGCGCTCATGCGCGGGCCTCCGCGGGCCGGGCGCGCCGTCGCAGCATCACATAGGTGACCGCCCACGCACCGCCTCCCAGGCCCAGCAGGACCCACAGCAGCGGCAGGCGCAGCACGGTCATCAACAGGAAGGCGGTGAGAGCCAGAAGGGCCCCTGTGGTCGCGCCCAGCACATGCCCTTTCAGGGACACTGCCAGCCGCAGCACGGTGCCGACGATCTGGCCCGCTGCCACGGCGGCGATGCCGTGCAGTGCGCCGCGGACGACGCCTTGTGCGGGGCCGGTGGCGGCCGCCTCCCCCAGCACCCAGGCCAGGGCCAGCATCAAAACCAGCGGCGCGCAGACCATGCCACCCAGCGCCGCCAGGGCCCCGCGCCAGCCGAAGAAGCGGTCGCCCACCATCAGCGACAGGTTGCAGACGTTCGGACCGGGCAGCACCTGCGCACTGGCCAGCAACTGCACGAACTCGTCCGCGGTGAGCCAGCTGCGCCGTTCACACAGCTCGCGCTGTGCCACGGCGATGACGCCTCCGAAGCCTTGCAGGGCCAGCAGCGTGAAGGCCAGAAACAGCTCGCCGAGGGAGGCGGGCCGGCGCTCGGCGGTCTCAGGCATACACGGCGACGACCTGGTAGCCCAGCGCGGCCAGTTGTCCGCATGGGGTCCACAGCGTGGTGCGCTCGTTCACGTAGCCCTCGCCGGTGACGAGGGCGTCCTTGTCCATGCGCCAGAAGCCGGTCGTCTCACTCAGGACCACCGGCCGCAATTCGAGCGCCCACGACACCGACGACGCAGGGGCAAAACCGTTCAGGCGCTGCAGCGCGGGCGTGGGGCCGGCGTCGGCCATGAGGACGGCCTGGAGTTCGGCATCGACGTCACCCGGCTGCTTGACGCGCACGTGGGTGCGGCTGTGCCAATTCTCGGCGCCGGTGAAGGGCAGGCCGCCTTCGGCGACGCGGAACTCGAGGTGCTGCGTGAAGTTGGGCGTCAGGCCCGGAATGAAGGGCAGCTTCAAGGCGGCGTCCGGGTCCTTGGCGACGTCGGGCCGAGCGGGATTCAGGGCTGGCAGGGCGCTGTCGCGGCCGGTGCCGAACACGCCCAGCAGCACGCCGGCCACCTGTTCTTCGCCGCTGCCATCGGCCTGCAGCAGTCGGGCCTGAACCTGGCGCACGTTCTTGCCCTGGCGCAGCAGGTGCACCTCGATGTCGACCGGGCCGGGCACCACCGGTCCGACAAAGCTGGTCTGCAGGGCGCGCAGCGGCCAGTCGGCGCCGCACACATCCCGCATGGCCTGCACGGCCAGCAGCGACAGCAGGCCGCCGAAAGTGGTGCGGCCCTGGCCCCAGTCGTCGCCAACGTGGAAGCGGACCCGGGCCTCCGCCGGCGCGCGGGCGGCCAGCATCTCAGGCAGGGACTGCAGGGTGGGGGCGGAGACAGTGTCGTTCATGGCAGAGGGGCGAGGACAGCTTGGATCGCCCCATTATGGTTGGAATCGAACGATCGTGCTTTTCTGGGGCGACTCAGGCCGGCTGGCGTTCCTGGAGCCAGGCGGCCAGCGCGGGCGCGGGCAGAGGCCGGCTGTAGAGGTAGCCCTGGACCAGATCGCAGCCACGGCTGGCCAGGTAGGCCTCCTGATCCGGCATCTCGACGCCCTCGGCCACGACGGCCAGCTTCAGGCCGCGGGCCATGGCAATCATGGTAGCGACCAGTTGGCCGTCGTTGTCGTTGCCTGGCAGGTCCTGCACGAAGCTGCGGTCGATCTTGAGCTGATGCACCGGAAAGCGCTTGAGGTAGGCCAGCGACGAGTAGCCGGTGCCGAAGTCGTCGATGGTGAGCGTCACGCCCAGGCTGTGCAGCATGTGCAGGAACTGCTCGGCGCTGCCGCCCGTTTCCATCAGGCCGCTTTCCGTGATCTCGAGCTCGAGCCGGTCGGGCGGCAGGCCGGTTTCATTGAGGATGCGTGACACGCGTTCGACCACGCCGCCGCGCCGGATCTCGGAAGGCGACAGGTTGACCGACATGCGTCCGAAGTCGAGCCCGGCGTCCAGCCAGGCCCGGCCCTGGCGGCAGGCTTCGGCCAGCACCCATTCGCTGAGCGCGACGATCATGCCGGTGTCTTCCATCACTGGAATGAACTGGTGCGGGCTGACCGGTGCCATGAACTCGCCACTCCCCGACGGCGGCCGCAGCCGCACCAGGGCCTCGACGGCGGTGACGCGCCGGTCGCTCAGGCGCATCTGTGGCTGGTAGTGCAGCAGGAAGTCGCCTTGCTCCATGGCGCGGCGCAGACGGGTCTCGAGCAGCAGGCGCGAAGTGGCGTCGCTGGTGAAGGACTCGGTGTAGAAGCTGAAGCTGTTGCGTCCGCGGCGCTTGGACTCGTACATCGCCGCATCGGCATTGCGGATCAACTCGGCCGCGTCCTGGCCGTCGTCGGGGAAGAGGCTGATGCCGATCGAGGCACGCACGTAGACCTGCTCGCCGCCGTCCAGGGTGAAGGGCTGTTGCAGCGTGTCAAGGATGGCCGAGGCCACGTGGGCCGCCTGCTGCGGGTGTCGCAGGTGTTCCAGCACGAGGATGAACTCGTCGCCGCCCAATCGGCCCAGGGTGTCTTCCTGGCGCACACGGGCCTGGAGGCGGCTGGCGACCTGGCGCAGCAGGCTGTCGCCCGCGGCGTGGCCGAGGCCGTCGTTCACGGTCTTGAAGTTGTCGAGGTCGATGAAGACGACGCCCACCAGCGTGTGGTGGCGTTGGGCCAGGCTCAGGGCGTGGGCCAGCCGCTGGTGGATCATGCCGCGGTTGGGCAACTCGGTGAGCGTGTCGAAGTGCGCCATGCGGGCCAGGCGCTCTTCGGTCTGCTTCAGCTGCGTGATGTCGGTGAACACGCCGACGAAGTGCGTGGGCCGCCCGGCCTTGTTGCGCACCGCGCTGACCGACAGCTTGGTCATGAACAGTTCGCCGTTCTGGCGCTGGAACCACATCTCACCCTGCCAGCTGCCCTCCTGGATCAGGCCCTCACGGATGTCGTCCAGCGTGACGGTGGGGTCGTCCGGCAGCAGGAAATCCGGCATGCGGCCGATCACTTCGGCCTCGGTCCAGCCGGTCAGCGCGGTGAAGGCGGGGTTGACCGAGACCACCACGCGGTCCTGCGACAGCACCATCATCCCGTCCTGCGTGCTCTCCAGTGCCGCGGCGTGCAGGCGGATGCGCTCCTCGGCATGGTGGCGCAACGCCTCGCGGTGCAGGTTGGTCAGGGCGAACGACAGGTCTTTCGCGAGGTCGTCGAACAGGGTGAGGAGGTCTTCGGCCTGGTCGTTCACGCGCCGCCCCAGCAGCACGAGGTGGCCGATCAGCACCTCGTCGCGTCGCAGCGGGACGGTGACGCAGCCCGGCATCCCCGATGCGATCGCCGCATCAGCCCACGCCGGGCGGCGAGTCAGGCGGCCCAGGTCGCTGCTGCAGTACGTCCGGCCGTTGCGCAGGGCGGCGTCCAGCGGGGTGTCGGCGGCCGGGTCGGCGGGCAGGATGAAGTCGAGCAGCGGGCGATCGGGACCGTCCTCGCCGGCCACTGCTTCGCAGCGCAGATCCAGCGTGCCCTCGCCCTCGTGCATCACCACCCAGGCCTTCTTGAATTGCCCGTGCTCGATGGCAACCCGGCACACCCGGGCCAGCAGCGAGCGCTCGTCGGACGAGCGCACCACGGACTGGTTCACGTGGCTGAGGAAGTCGTACAGCCGGGTCTTGTGGCGCAGGCGTTTTTCGGTCTGACGGTGGGCGGTGATGTCCCAGATCATCCAGACGACTTCTTCCGTGTCGGCCACGGGGGCGCAACGGCTGTCGAAATGCCGGGCCTCTTCGTGAAGGCGCACCGAGAAATTGAGCGACTGCGTGCGGCGGCTGCTCAGGGCCTGTGCGATGACGTCCATGAAGCGCCCGCGCATGTCGGTGGGGAAGAGGATGGACAACGGTTTGCCCAGAATCGTCTCGGGCGGCCGCCCCAGCAGGGGCAGGTTGCTGCCGTAGACGTCGAGGAAGGTGCCGTCGGCGTCCATGCGGAAGGCGAGGTCGGGCAGCACCTCCGCAAACGCGCGCAACTGGGCGTCCCGGGCGTGGAGCTTGTCGGCCGTGGCCGCGCGCTGCCGGTCTGCGCGGCGCATCAGGCTGATCAGCAGCAGCGTGACCAGGCCCACCAGCGCGATGTTGAGGTGGTCGAACTGCTGCTGTGCCGTGGTCTGGGCGCGCAGCGTGTCGTCCCAGCGGCTGGTGGCCTGGCGCACGGCGGTGTCAACCCGGTCCAGCGTGTGGCGCAGCGCGGCCGCGTCCACCGTGGGCGGCACGCGGGTGCGGTCCTCGACGGCGTTGCGCGTGATCTCCAGTTCGGCCACCAGAGCGGCCATCGCGGGCCGCAGCTCCGCCGGGGAGTCTTCGTGCAGCGCCCGGGCCTGGCGCAGCGCGATGGCAATGGCCTCGCGCGGATCCTCGTTGTGCAGGGTGGGCAGACCCAGCACCCGCTGCTCGGCCTCCAGCACGCTCGAGCGCGCCTGGTACTGCACCGTCGACAGGAGCGTGTCAACGCGGTGGGTGCGCTCCTGCAATCGCCCCCAGCTTTCGTGCGACCAGGCGATCAGGCCCATGCTGATGGCCGCCAGCGCGGAAACCGCCAGCGCGAGCGGGCCGAAACGCACCAAGGCGGGAGCCTGGGGCGTATCCGGCCGGCGGGCGGCGGTGGGCGACAGAGGGGAAGGCGGGGCCATGCTCACGGGGCGCTCGGTAAGGGAAGACGTCGGCGGCGGGCACAAAACGAGACAGCTTAGGTTAAAACCATGGCCATCGGTGAGGATGACCCGCCTGACGGGCGTCAACTCCCTCATCGTGACGAATCCCGCGCGTGGCATATGCCACACCCGGGGGTGTGCCTGATTTCAGTTTTTGCACCTTCATGGCCGATCACGTTTCCCGACACCCTTTCCGAGCCGAGCGGCTTGCCGTTCGTGGGCAGCAACTGCAGGTCCTGCACTGGGGGGATCCGGCCGAGGCCACCGACGCGGCGCCCCTGACGGTGATGGTGCACGGCTGGATGGACGTGGCGGCGTCGTATCAATTCCTGGTCGATGCGTTGCGCGCGCAGCCTGGCTGGGGCACCCGCCCCTTGCTGGCGCTCGACTGGCGCGGTTTCGGGGGAAGCTATCTGGCCAGCGGCCCGGCGCCCGATGGGGACTACGCCTACGTTGATTACCTCGCCGACCTGGATGCCCTGCTGGACCGCGTTTCGCCGGGGCGTCCGGGCAACCTCATCGGGCACAGCATGGGCGGCAACGTCGTGATGCTGTATGCCGGCGCACGGCCCGGCCGCATCCGCCGGCTGGTGAACCTGGAAGGCGTGGGCCTGCCGGTGACCGCGCCCGAAGAAGCGCCGCGCCGGCTGGCAGCCTGGCTGGATGGCCTGAAAGCGCCGGTCGCCCTGAAGGACTACGACAGCGTGGCCGCCGTGGCCGCCCGCTTGCGGCAGAACAACCCGCGTCTGACGTCCGAGCGGGCGCAGTGGCTGGCCGGACACTGGGCGCACGAGGCAGGCGGGCGCTGGCACATCAATGCCGACCCGGCGCACAAGCGACCCGGCCCGCACCTCTACCGCCTGGAGGAGGTGCTCGCCACATGGCGTGCGATCACGGCGCCGACCCTGGTGGTCGAGGGTGCGGAGACCGCCGTCTACCAGTTCTTCAACGGACGCCACACCCGCGACGACTTTCTGCAGCGGGTGGCCGTGCTGAAGAACGCCACGCACCGGGTGTTGCCGGATGCCGGCCACATGCTGCACCACGACCAGCCCGAGCAACTGGCCGCCTGGCTGGCCGAGTTTCTGGGGTGAGGGGCGCGCGTCGCAATCCCGCCGTACCGTGAGAAAATGAAAAGTCCGACCGCATGCCGGGCGTCGAATCCGACGCTGTCTGCCGGCGGCCCCTCATGCCCCCGGGCCGGCCCCGTGCCTGGCCCCGCACCGAAGATTGCAAGACCATGGACATCGAACACATCAACGCCCTGGGCACCCAGATCGCCGACCTGACTCAGCGCACCGCTGAGCTTCGGAGGTATCTTTGACTGGGATGAAAAGTCCCGCCGCCTCGCTGAAGTGAACGCCGAGCTGGAGGATCCTTCCGTCTGGAACGACCCCAAGCGCGCCCAGGCCCTCGGCAAGGAAAAGAAGTCCCTGGAAGACGTCGTCGTCGTCATCAACAACCTGACGGGCAATCTGGCCGACAACGCCGAACTCTTCGAGATGTCAAAGGAAGAGGGCGACAACGACGGCCTGCAGGCCATCCACGATGACGTGCAGAACCTGCTGAAGGACGTGGAAGGGCTGGAGTTCCGCCGGATGTTCAGCAACCCGGCCGACCCGAGCAACTGCTTCATCGACATCCAGGCGGGCGCCGGTGGCACCGAGGCCTGCGACTGGGCCTCGATGCTGCTGCGCCAGTACCTGCGCTATTGCGAGCGCAAGGGCTTCACGGCCACAGTCGAAGACCTCACCGACGGCGACACCGCCGGCATCAAGAGCGCAACGATCAAGGTCGAGGGCGAGTACGCCTTCGGCTACCTGCGCACCGAAACCGGCGTGCACCGCCTGGTGCGCAAGTCGCCGTTCGACTCGTCGGGCGGCCGTCACACCTCGTTCGCGTCGGTCTTCGTCTACCCGGAAATCGACGATTCGATCGAAATCGACATCAACCCGGCCGATGTGCGCACCGACACCTACCGTGCCTCGGGCGCGGGCGGTCAGCACATCAACAAGACCGACTCGGCCGTGCGCCTGACCCACATGCCGACCGGCATCGTCGTGCAGTGCCAGGACAGCCGTTCGCAGCACAGCAACCGTGATGTGGCCTGGCGTCGCCTGCGTTCGCGCCTGTACGACCACGAAATGCGCAAGCGCATGGAAGCGCAGCAGAAGCTGGAAGACACCAAGACCGACGTGGGCTGGGGCCACCAGATCCGTTCGTACGTGCTGGACAACAGCCGGATCAAGGACCTGCGCACCAACGTCGAAATCTCCGCCACCCAGAAGGTGCTGGACGGTGACCTGGACGCCTTCATCGAGGCCAGCCTGAAGCAGGGCGTCTGACCCGCCCGTGCCGCCGCCCGCCACCGCCCGACCTGACACCAAGGACCCCCATGCGTGAAGGCACCGCCTTGCTGATCCGCCGCGAAGACTACGCGGCGCCGGCTTTCTGGATCCGCACCGTCGACCTGACGTTCGACCTGGATCCGGCCAAGACCCTGGTCATCAACAAGATGACCGTCGAGCCGAACGCCGAGCAGCCGGGCGCGCCGCTGCGCCTGGACGGCGAAGACATCAACCTGCTGCGCGTGCTGGTGGACGGCGAGCCCGTGTCCTTCCGCACCGAAGGCGGCCAGCTGGTGCTGGAGAACCTGCCGCAGCAGCCGTTCAACCTCGAGATCCGCACCACCTGCGCGCCCGAGAAGAACACCCAGCTGTCTGGGCTGTACACCAGCAGCGGCGGCTTCTTCACGCAGTGCGAG
Organism: uncultured Aquabacterium sp.; assembly: GCF_947366995.1. Classification (GTDB taxonomy): domain Bacteria; phylum Pseudomonadota; class Gammaproteobacteria; order Burkholderiales; family Burkholderiaceae_C; genus Aquabacterium. The sequence goes on from NZ_CANBCC010000083.1 coordinate 12,944, forward strand.
GCCCTCGGCTTCCGCCGCATCACCTACTTCCTCGACCGCCCGGATGTGATGGCGACCTACAAGGTCACCCTCAAGGCCGACAAGCTGAAGTACCCGGTCCTGCTGTCCAACGGCAACCTGGTGGAAGAGGGCGTGCTGGAAGGTGGCAAGCACTTTGCCGTTTGGGTGGACCCGCATCCGAAGCCCTGCTACCTCTTTGCGCTGGTGGCGGCCGACCTGGTGCGCCGCGAGCAGCGCATCCGCACGCGTGCTGGCAAGGACCACCTGCTGCAGATCTACGTGCGCGCCGGTGACCTCGACAAGACCGAGCACGCGATGAACTCGCTGATTGCGTCCATCGCCTGGGACGAGGCCCAGTTCGGTCTCAGCCTGGATCTCGAGCGCTTCATGATCGTCGCCGTCAGCGACTTCAACATGGGCGCGATGGAGAACAAGGGCCTGAACATCTTCAACACGAAGTTCGTGCTGGCCAACCCCGCCACCGCCACCGACATCGACTTCGGCAACGTGGAAAGCGTGGTCGCCCACGAGTACTTCCACAACTGGACGGGCAACCGCGTCACCTGCCGTGACTGGTTCCAGCTGTCGCTGAAGGAAGGCCTCACGGTGTTCCGCGACCAGCAGTTCAGCCAGGACATGGCCGGCAGCCGCAGTGCGCGGGCCGTCAAGCGCATTGAGGACGTGCGCACGCTGCGCCAGCTGCAGTTCCCCGAAGACGCGGGCCCGATGGCCCACCCGGTGCGCCCCGACAGCTACGTGGCCATCGACAACTTCTATACGGCGACCGTGTACGAAAAGGGCTCCGAGGTGGTGCGCATGATGCACACCCTGGTGGGCGACGAGGGCTTCCGCAAGGGCATGGCGCTGTACTTCGAGCGCCACGATGGCCAGGCCGTCACGTGCGATGACTTCGCGCAGGCCATTGCCGATGCCAACCCGGGCAGCGAGCTGGCCAACCGCCTGGAGCCCTTCAAGCGCTGGTACGCCCAGGCCGGCACGCCGCGCGTCACGGCCCGCGGCAGCTACGACGCCGACAACCGCATTTACACCCTGACCCTGAGCCAGCGCAGTGCCCCGACGCCGGGCCAGTCCGAGAAGGCGCCCTACGTGATCCCCGTGGCCATGGGTCTGGTGGGCCGCGATGGCCGCCAGATCAACCTGCAGCTCGAGGGCCATCTGAACACGCTGGGCCACGACACCGTGCTGGTGCTGTCCGAGCCCGAGCAGACCTTCACCTTCGTGCACGTGCCGGTCGAGCCCGTGCCCTCGCTGCTGCGCGGCTTCTCGGCGCCGGTGGTGCTGGAGGCCGAGCACAGCGACGATGCGCTGTTCACGCTGCTCAGCCACGACCACGACCCGTTCAACCGCTGGGAGGCCGGCCAGCAGCTGGCGCTCAACCGCATCCTCGCGGCGGTGCGCGGCGACGGCCACATCGAGCTGGACGCGCGCTACCTGCACGCCATGCGTGAGGTGCTGCGCCACCCCGAGTTGGATGCCGCCTTCAAGGAGCTGGTGCTGACCCTGCCGAGCGAAGCCTATGTGGCCGAACAGCTCGACGTGGTCGACCCGCAGCGCATTCACACCGTGCGCGAAAGCCTCAAGCGCCAGCTGGCCCATGCCCTGCATGAAGACTGGGTCTGGGCCTGGGAGCAATTCCACGACAACGGCGCCTACTCGCCAGACGCCCGCAGTTCCGGCCGCCGCGCGCTCGCCAATCTGGCGCTCGCCATGCTGGTGCTGGATGGCAGCTTGCGCCAGAACCCCATCTGGCCCGGCAAGGCGCTGCAGCGCTTCAAGGACGCCACCAACATGACCGACCGGCTGGGTGCACTGCAGGCCCTGGTTCACGCCCACGCGGAACTGGCCGGCCCGGCGCTCGAGCGCTTCCACGCCCAGTTCAAGGGTGAGGCACTCGTCATCGACAAGTGGTTCACCCTGCAGGCCACCGCACCCGAGCATGACGGCAAGGTCTTTGCCCGCGCCCGGGCGCTGATGCAGCACCCGGACTTCACGCTGCGCACGCCCAACCGCGCCCGCAGTCTGCTGATGGCGCTGTGCCAGAGCAACCCCGCGGCCTTCCACCGCACCGATGCGGCCGGCTACGTCTTCTGGGCCGACCGCGTCATCGAGATCGACGGCATCAACCCGCAGCTGGCGGCCCGCCTCGCCCGCGCGCTCGATCACTGGCGCCGCCTGGCCGAGCCCTACCGCACGGCGGCCCGCGAGGCCATCAGCCGTGTGGCGGCCCGCCCCGAGCTGTCCGACGACGTGCGCGAAATCGTCACGCGCGCGTTGCAGGATTGAGCCTCTCCCTGTTTCCAACCCCCATCCACCCATCCCATGACCAAACGCATCAGCCTCACGCAGTACCTGATCGAACAGCAGCGCGGTGAAGCCCAGATTCCCGCGCAGCTGCGCCTGCTCATCGAAGTGGTGGCGCGCGCCTGCAAGCGCATCGCCATCAGCGTCAACAAGGGCGCACTCGGTGAGGTGCTCGGCACCGCCGGCAGCGAGAACGTGCAGGGCGAAGTCCAGAAGAAGCTGGACATCATTGCCAACGAAGTGCTGATCGAGGCCAACGAATGGGGCGGCCACCTGGCCGGCATGGCGTCCGAAGAAATGGACGACATGCACGCGGTGCCCAACCGCTATCCGCAGGGCGAATACCTGCTGCTGTTCGATCCGCTGGACGGCTCGAGCAACATCGACGTCAACGTGTCGATCGGCACCATCTTCTCGGTGCTCAAGCACCAGGGTGGCGACGTCACCAACGACAGCTTCCTGCAGGCCGGCACCGAGCAGGTGTGCGCCGGCTACTGCGTGTACGGTCCGCAGACCACGCTGGTGCTGACGGTGGGCCAGGGCGTCGTGATGTTCACGCTCGACCGCGAGCAGGGCTCGTGGGTGATGACGACCGAGAGCGTCCAGATCCCGGAGGACACCAAGGAGTTCGCCATCAACATGTCGAACATGCGCCACTGGGATGCCCCGGTGAAGCGCTACATCGACGAGTGCCTGGAGGGCAAGGAAGGCGTGCGCGGCAAGGACTTCAACATGCGCTGGATCGCCTCGATGGTGGCCGACGTGCACCGCATCCTGACCC
>NZ_CANBCC010000084.1 GCF_947366995.1 uncultured Aquabacterium sp.
CCCTACACGACGCTCTTCCGATCTGTAGCCGGTGATGAGGTTGAGCCCGAGTGCCGCGATCGCGAAGATGTACGACAGCGTCATCACCGACAGGAAGTAGTTGTTGGGCACCACGTAGGGGAACACGAGGGCCAGCGCGATGAGCAGGCCCCAGCCCGCCTTGCCTTGCAGCAGCGTCATGTCAGTGCGCACCTTTCGAGAACAGACCTTGGGGGCGGACCGACAGGATCAGCACCAGCAGCACGAAGGCAATCAGGTCCTTGTAGTCGGTCGAGAAGTAGAAGCCGCCGAAGGCCTCGGCCAGGCCAATGATCAGACCGCCCACGATGGCACCGGGAAAGCTGCCCATGCCGCCGAGGATGATGATCACGAAGGCCTTGGTGATGACCAGATGCCCCATGGCCGGGTAGACCAGGTTGATCGGCGCATACAGCACCGCGGCCACCGCCGCCAGCGCGCCCGAGATGGCAAACACCATCAGCGTGACCCGCGTGGCATCGATGCCGACGAGCGCGGCGCCATCGCGGTTCTGCGCCATCGCGACGATGGTGGCGCCCGTGGTGGTGCGCGTGAGGAACAGGTGCAGCAGCACGACCAGCAACACTGCCCCGGCCAGGATCAGCAGACGCTGCAGCGCCACCGTGAGCCCGAACACCTCCACCAACTGCCCATAAGGGCTGCTCATGCGGTGGAAGTCGGCGCCCCACAGCGCCTGGGCGCCGGCCTCGAGAAACAGCAGGATGCCGATGGCGGCAATCATGTCGTGCAGCGGGGGCGCATTGCGCAGCGGGTTGAACACCAGCCGCTCTGCCAGCATCGACAGCACGGCCACGGCCACCGCCGAGCCGGCCATGGCCAGCCAGTAGTTCAGGCCCAGCGACCCCATCAGGTAGAAGGCCACATAGGCCCCGGCCATGTAGAACGCGCCGTGGGCGAAGTTCGGCACATGCAGGATCCCGTAGACCAGCGTCAGGCCCAGTGCGACAAGGCTGTAGACGCCGCCGATCGTCAGGCCATTGAGCAGTTGCTGAAAGAACAGCTCCAAGATGCGCTCCTTGGTTCGCGTTGCGGCAAAGGTGAACACCGTGCCGATATGCAGTCCAGTTTGTTCCCCACACCGCACCGAGTCAACGCAAACACAGAACACATTTCTGCACAGCAGAACAAAATAGGGAAAACGCTGCCAGGGATTTCCAGCGGGCACCCGCCCGTGAGGCGAAGGGGCGCCAAAGAAAAGCGGCCCGTCCGGAAGGAGCGGGCCGCAAATGGCTCATCAGATGAGCCAGAAGAGGAACAGGGTCAGCGCAGGCTCAGCGTCAACTGCACCATGGTCTGGTTGAGCAGCTGATACGCCACCTCACCAAAGGTCATGGGGCCGATGGCCTCGCCGGTTCGGCGGCCTTCGAGTTCGCCATACAGGTAGTTGAGGATGCAATTGCACGAGAACTGGGCCTCGGGCAGATCGGCGCCGGCCTGGGTGAAGGCCTCGTGATACTGCCCCGCGAACGGGCGCGCCAGCCGGTACTCGATGTCGCGGAACACCGGCCCGTAGAACGCCACCTGCCCCTGCTTGGCATCCACCCAGCGGAAGCTCACGTTCACCGCCGCGCCGTTGCAATCGGCCACCAGCGGCAGGCGCGTGTCGTGGCGCCGCTCCTGCAGGTAAGCGGCCAGCGGCGTGCGCACGCCGTCGATCAGGCATTCGCGCACCTCGAAGCCATCGTGCTCGAACTGGATTCGAGGCCCCTCGCCCTGCTCGAACAGGTTGACGATGCGCACATCGGCCCCCAGGCTGTCGGGCAACGGCACATGCAGCACCACGGCGCGGTCTTCGTGCATCCGCCCGGTCGTGCCATCCACCACCTTGGGCCGGCGCTGCCCCATGTCATCGAGGTGCACACCGGCCACCCAGCCCACCAGGGGCTTCATGTACATGTCCTCGTACGACGGCGCGTGCTGCGCATAGGCGCCATGCACGGCCGAGAACGCCGGCAGGATCAGCAGCGAGAAGCCGTTCTCGGGCGCCTCCAGGCACACCTGGGGCAAGGTGTTCACGTCATGCACCTTGACAAAGGGCACGTGGCCCGCGAACTGATCGAGCACGGTGACAAACAGCTGGCCGCGCGAGGTCACGCCGCCCTCCTGCCCCATGAAGTACGGGATGGTGCCGCCGATCCAGTTGCCGCGGGGCAGCCGGCTCAGCGCGGCCTCGTCGCCCGCCACCGTCAGCCACGCACCGCTCTCGATCAGGGTCACGGCCATGTCGTGATCAACCAGGGCCTGTCGCCACGCGCTCATGCCGCACCTCCCGGACGCAGGGCCTGCAACTGCTGCAGTTCATGGCCCAGCACGCGCTCGTGGCGCTGCACATAGCGGTGCAGTTCGCGCAGCTTGAGCTGCAGCACCTCTTCCCCAGGCTGCTGGCTGAGTTGCTGACGCAGGCGCGCAAGCAGCAGCTGGAAGCCCAGCGTGCGGATCTCGATGGGCAGCTCGCCGCTGATCAGCTGGACCCACACCGGGTCGCGCCACTCGGGCAGGCCGCTCGACACCACGATGGCCTCGCTGGCCGGCAACGTGGTGACCGGCGCGGCCACGCTCGCCGATCCAGGCGCGGCCGGTGTGCGGGGCGCACTGCGGCGCACCAGCGCGTATTCGTGGGGCAGCTGGCCACTGTCCAGCGCATAACGGAACTTCCACACTTCGGCGAAGGGCAGCCGCAGCAGTTCGCACACGACCGCCAGATCCACCCCCTCGGCCAGCAGCATCAACACCTTGCGCGACAGGGCATGGGTGAACGGCATCTGGTCGGCGCCCAGCCAGTCCAGGCTGCGCTCGTCCTCGTACACGCGGTCCAGCGTGTGGATGAAGCAGGCGTAGCCCATGCAGTCCAGGTGGCGCCACACCTGACCATCCTTCATCGCAGGCCGAGGCGCCATCACCACCCGCCCGAAACCGAACCACGGTCGTCGCACCTCGGCGGGCGGTTCGGGCTCCTGCGTCACCCACAGGTGCACGCTGCGCGCGGTGCTGTCCACCGCATGTTGACTGACGCGCCAGGGCAGGCGCACGCCAGCGACCAGGCCGAGCGAGGCGGCCAGGTCGTCGGCGCCAGGGCCGGACTTCTGTTTCACGATGCTTGTCTCCGATGTTTTGTGACTGCTCCCCGGCCGGTCCGCTGTCCGTATTGAGACAGCAGGGGGCCACAAGCCGAGGGTTATCGCGGAGACCGGGCGATGCAGCCGTCCCGGCGTGCACCAGGTCTGCATCGGAATGGGACACCCGCCACGTCCGGGCCACCGCGGGGTATCCGGACGGCAAGCGTCATGCCATCGGATCAGACCACCGGCAGCAGGTGCGCCAGCATGGCGGATGCGTACGGACTGGCCACGGCACGAAGGAAGCGAGGAAAGTCGACGTGGGCGGCATCGTCGGCCCGGTCCGAGACGGTGCGCACCACCAGACAGGGCACACCGAAGTCGTGGCACACCTGGGCCACCGCCGCGCCCTCCATCTCCACGGCCAGCGCATCGGGCACGGCGGCCCGCAGCGCGGCACATTCGCGGTCCGTGCAGACGAAACGATCGCCGCTGACGATCAGCCCCTGGTGAACCCGCGGCCAGTCGAGACCGAGCGCGGCCAGATCCGCCGCCTGCAGCCCATGTGGCTGGGTACTCGCCAACGCAGCCGGCGTCAGGGCCGCCTCCAATGCCGCACGGGCGCGGGCAACAGCGGCGACGTCGACCCGCAGTCGGCTCAATCCTTTGCCGGGCAATTCAAAGCGGGGAAACAGCGGCGACGCGTCCATGTCGTGCTGCAGGAGGGCATCGGCCAGAACCACGTCTCCCACGCGCACGCCATCTGCCAGGCCACCGGCCACCCCGACGAACACGACCTGCCCCACGCCGAAATGGCTGGCGAGCAAGGCGGTGGTGGTTGCGGCCGCCACCTTGCCGATGCCCGACAGCACCGCCACCACCTCGCGCCCGTGCAGGTGGCCCACCCAGAAGTCGCGCCCGGCCAGCGTGACGCGGGCCTCGTCGGGCATGGCGTCCAGCACCGCGGCCATCTCCTCCGGCAAGGCGGCCATCAGGCCAATGCGGGCGGACACAAGGGGTGACGTGGCAGACGGCGGGGTGACGGAGACAGACATGGTGGGCGCTTCAAAACGGTCAGACACCCGATTGTTGCAGCGCCATAAAAAAACCACCCCGTGGGGTGGTCGCGCAAAGCCTTGCGGCGCCAACCAGGAGCAGGCCGAAACCCGAACCGGTTGCCAACACCCGAAGGCGTTGCATCTTTCAACATGATCCCTGAGCGGCGCCTGTCTTGCGTGTTGTGTTCAGCGCTCGACCTCGATTGTATGTGTCATATTTGACCGCCTCGCGCAAATCTGACCCCTTGTTACCAATTCGAACCTGCGCCTCCCGGTTCGCCGGCTGAGGGGATAATCTGTTTCGCCCCTGCCGCGGATTTCCCAAGATGGACCTGCCCCACGTCGACGACACCGAGCCTGCAGACGACACTGCGCACGCCGAAACGGCCGCGGCGGTGTCCAACCTGCTCGCTCGCCACGGCGTGCCCCCACGCAACCAGGCGGCGCAAATCGCGCAAATTTGCGCGATTTCCATCAGCCAGGCACGACGCAAGCTGCGAGGCGCCGTGTGGCTGTTCGACGAGGTCCGCGCCGTGTGCACGCACGTGGGCGCCGGCCTCGATGAACTCTTCGGTGCCCGCCCTCCGGCGGCCGCCCGGGGCGCGGGCCGCTCTACCTCCCCGGCGCCGGCGCTGCAACCCGCGCGGCTCCACATCGATGGACTGCAACTCGACTGCTCCGTGCGCCTGGGCCCGGCGCTGACCGCAGGCGCCACGCCCGCGCTGGTCGCACGGTATGCCGAGGGCCAATGGCATGTCGGCACGCACGCGGCCTTGCAGGCCATCGCGCCGTCGTCGCCCCACTACGCCGTGGACCATCTCCAGGTGCAGCCATGCCGTGAGCCCGAGCGCCCGCGTGTGGCAGTGGTCGACGATGACCGCGACGCCGCCGAGGCCCTGAGCGACTGGCTGCGCGAGTCCGGCTGGCAGGCGCAGCCTTACACGCAGCCGCAGGCCCTGATGGCCGAGCCCGCCCCGGTCCACGATGCCTACGTGATCGACCTGATCCTGGCCGGCGGGCAGACTTCGCAGGCGCTGGTCGAACACATCCGGGCCAACCAGCCGCATGCCCCCATCGTGCTGCTCACAGGTCAACTGCGCGAAGGCCGGGCGTCCGAAGCGACACTCGCCACCCTGCTGCGCACCCAGGACGTCACGTTCTTCGAAAAACCCGTGCGGCCCGCTGTGCTGATGGCCGCCATTCAGAGCAGCCTCGACCGGCAGCGCCGCGGCGTGGCGCCCCTCCCCGCCGATGCCTGATACCGATACCCGGGCACTGGCCGCCCGGCGCGTGGCCCCGCTGTGCCTGCTCGTCGGGCTTGGAAGCGCACTGCTCCTGTTGCACGACGGCGCGGCCGGACTCAACCTCGGGTGGGAGCGACAGTTCGGGCCGCTGCTGGCCGTGCTCTACCTGAGTACCGCGCTGCTGTTGTGGTGGCGCCCGCGCTGGCTCGACGTGGTGATGGGCACCACCCTCGCCTGCACCGGCGCGTACTTCCTTGGCGTCATCCAGGAAGCTGCACGGCTCGACACGCCCGAAGGGCTGTATGCGGTCGGGGCCAACGCCCAGTTCATGCCGCTGATCTATGTAGGGGCCTTCGTCACGCTGCGACGCGGCGCCGTGTGGCTCAGCGGAACCCTCTATCTGGCGCTGGTGGCGCTGTACGGCGCGCTGTACCTCGCGGGGCCGGACGAAAGGCTGTTCACCCAGCTCAGCACCCACATGTGGACCGTGCTGCTGCTTGTCCATCCCGCATGCATCCTGGCCTTGCAGCACATCACCGCGCTGCGCGGCCGCCTGGGCCGCGCCGAACGGGAAGCCCACGCGGGCAAGGAGCGCTTTCTGGCCATGCTTTCGCACGAGATCCGCTCACCGCTGCAGACCATGCTGGGCTCCATCGACCTGCTTGCACTACGGCTGCACGACGAGCCCGCCCAGCGCGCGATTGACCGGCTTCGGCGCTCGGCCACACAGCTGGAAGCGCACCTGCGCGACGTGACCGAGTACACCCGGCTCGAAAACCCGGAGTGGCAGCTGCATGAAGAGGACACCGACCTCGTGGCCCTCATCCGCGACGTCTGCGACCAGCTCGCCCCGCTGGCCGAGCACAAGCGACTGTCGCTGCGCTGCGAGGTCGCCGATGCGCACGCCGGGCCGCTGTCGCTGCAGCGGGTCGATCCCGTGCGCCTGCGCCAGATCCTCGGCAACCTGATCACCAACGCCATCAAGTACACCCCGGACGGCACGGTTTGCGTGCGCGCCGCGCTGGTGGGCCGCGCGCAGGGTCACAGCGACCTCCGGCTGGAAGTCGAAGACAGCGGCATCGGGATTGATCCGGCCGAGTTGCACCGCATCTTCGAGCCCCATGTCCGGCTCGAAACACCTGGCAGCGAACGCGTGGCCGGCTCGGGCCTGGGGCTGGCGGTGGTCCAGCGGCTGGTGCAGCGCCTGGGCGGCCGCATCCTGGTCGACAGCCTGCCGGGCCAGGGATCCCGCTTCATCCTGACCCTCCCCTTGCCGCCCGCACCGCCGCAGCGACAATCAAGGCCTGCCGTCACCTGATTGCCCCGCCATGAGCCCCATTCCTGTCCAGCCCCTGACCCTCGGTTCCCCGGTGTCCCCTTCTGCCGTGCGCGTGATGCTGCTTGGCTCTGGCGAACTGGGCAAGGAAGTCCTGATCGCCCTGCAGCGTCTGGGTGTTGAAACCATTGCGGTCGACCGCTACGACCACGCCCCCGGCCAGCAGGTGGCGCACCACAGCCGCACCATCACCATGAGCGACCCAGCCCAGCTGCGCGCGCTGATCGAGGCCGAAAAGCCGCATCTGGTCGTGCCCGAGATCGAGGCCATCGCCACGCCGGTGCTGGAAGAGCTGGAGGCCGCCGGCGTCGTGCGCGTCATCCCCACGGCCCGCGCCGCGCGCCTCACCATGGACCGCGAGGGCATCCGCCGCCTGGCCGCCGAAACCCTCGGCCTGCCCACCAGCCCCTATCGCTTCTGTGATTCGCTGGTCGAGTTGCAGACCGCCATCGACGACGGCATCGGCTACCCGTGCGTGGTCAAGCCCGTCATGAGCTCGTCGGGCAAGGGCCAGAGCAAGATCGACGGCCCCGACGACGTGGCCGCGGCATGGGATTACGCGATGGCCGGCGGCCGGGTCAGCCACGGCCGCGTCATCGTCGAAGGCTTCATCGACTTCGATTACGAAATCACCCTGCTGACCGTGCGCGCAGCGGGTCAGGGTGCGCAGCTCGGCGAGGTCGTCACCCACTTCTGCGAGCCGATCGGCCACAAGCAGGTCAGCGGCGACTACGTCGAAAGCTGGCAGCCCCAGCCCATGTCGCTCGCGGCGCTCGAGCGCGCCCGCGAGATCGCCCGCGCCGTGACGGGCAACCTCGGCGGCCAGGGCCTGTTTGGCGTCGAGCTCTTCGTCAAGGGCGACGCGGTGTGGTTCAGCGAAGTCAGCCCCCGCCCGCACGACACCGGCCTGGTGACGCTGAGCACGCAGGTGCAGAGCGAGTTCGAACTGCACGCCCGCGCCATCCTTGGCCTGCCGGTCGACACGAGCCTGCGGCAGGCAGGCGCTTCCGCTGTGATCTATGGCGGTGTCGATGCGCAGGACGTCGTGTTCGACGGCGTGGCCGAAGCCCTGGCCGAGCCGGGCACCGATCTGCGCCTGTTCGGCAAGCCGGAGAGCTTCGTCAAGCGCCGCCTGGGTGTGGCGCTGGCCACCGACACCACGGTGGACGCCGCCCGCGGCAAGGCCGTGCGCGCGGCCAGCCGGGTGCGCCCCCGCGCACGCGGCTGAGCATCAGGTCCGCGGCGGTTCAGGCCGTTGCAGACGTCGGCAATGAGCGCCCGGCCAGTCCCGGGTCCACTTGCCCGGCGCGTTGCACCAGCGCAGGCAGGTCGATGATCTCGATCTCTGCGTAGTGCAGGGCCAGCACCCCTTCGCGCGCCAGCGTGCGCAGCGCCTTGTTCACGGTCTGCCGTGACACCCCCAGCATGCTGGCAAGGTATTCCTGCGGCAGGCGCAAACGGCGCCGCGGCTCGTTCTGCGTCGACTGGCCGAAGCCGGTGGCAAAGAACAGTAACCGGCGCGCCAGCACCTGCTGCAGGGGCAGCGTTGCCGCGTCCTCCATGGCCGTCAGCATCAGGCGCACCTTGCCGCACGCCAGGCGGGCGATGTCGCGCCAGCATTCCGGGTGCGCATCCAGCCAGGGCTCGATCTGGACACGGGGCACGACCAGCACCGTGCTGTCCACATCGGCCAGCGCGTGCTGGCTTCGAGGCTGCCGGTCGATCAGCGCGATCTCTCCGAACCAGTGATAGGGCTCGAGGTAGAGCGTCAACCGCAGCGAGCCGTCCCGCGGGTCGGTCGAGCCGACTTTCAGCGCACCGGCCACCACGCAGTAGAGACCGTCGTGGTGCTCGCCTCGTGCAAACAGCATCTCGCCCGCCTTGACCGTCACCAGCCGCGCGCGCTCCGTCAGCGCAAGCTGCATGTGCTCCGGACAGCTGCCGAACCACACGTGCGTGCGCAGTGCGGGCAACAGACTGGAAGGGCTCGGCAAAGGGCGGGGACTCATGGACATCCGGGCGGGGCCATCACCAAATCGGTACGGGTGGGGACAATCGCACGACAATCCCCCGTAATGGTTAGATGCGAGGCATCTAATTGTCGAACGATTGACAGTCTGATCCGGGTAAACCACATACGATCATCACAGTATCCCTCCAAAACGATCAGGACCATGACTCCCTCCCAAGCTGTGCACCCCGGCGCCATCCTCCGCTCCCAGTTCATGGCGCCGCACGGGCTGTCCGCCAGTGGCCTGGCGATCCGCCTCCACGTGCCGGCACCGCGCGTCAACGACATCGTCCGGGAGCGTCGTGGCATCAGCCCCGACTCGGCGCTGCGTCTGGCCCGTTTCTTCGGCACGACGCCGCAGTACTGGATGGACCTGCAGACGGCCTACGACCTGAAGGTGGCCGAGCACGCCGCAGGCGAACAGATCCGCCGCGAGGTGGCCCCGGTGCAGGAGTCCCGGGTGCTGGCCAACGCGGCCTGATCGACACCTAACCTTTTCAGGTTAAGCGCCCACCCTCCCCGGATGGGCGAGGCCTCACTGGAAGGCCACCTCGGCAAAGCTGCGCAGCTTGCGGCTGTGCAATTGCCCCGCCCGGTCACCGCGCAGACGCTCCACCGCCCGCAGGCCGATGCGCAGATGCTGGTCCACCCGCTCGCGGTAGAACTGGTTGGCCATGCCCGGCAACTTCAGTTCGCCATGCAGCGGCTTGTCGCTCACGCACAGCAGGGTGCCGTACGGCACCCGGAAGCGGAAGCCGTTGGCCGCGATCGTTGCACTCTCCATGTCCAGCGCCACCGCGCGGCTCTGACTGAAGCGCCGCTCGGGCTCGCGCTGCGGCAGCAACTCCCAGTTGCGGTTGTCGGTCGACGCCACCGTGCCGGTGCGCATGATGCGCTTGAGCTCGTAACCGTGCAGCTTCGTCACATCGGCCACCGCCCCCTCCAGCGCCAGCTGGATTTCGGCCAGCGGCGGGATCGGCACCCACAGCGGCAGGTCTTCATCCAGCACATGGTCCTCGCGCACATAGCCGTGGGCCAGCACATAATCGCCCAGCTGCTGTGAATTGCGCAGGCCGGCGCAGTGGCCCAGCATGATCCAGGCGTGCGGGCGCAGCACGGCAATGTGGTCGGTGATGGTCTTGGCGTTGGCCGGGCCCACCCCGATGTTCACCATCGTGACGCCGCTGCGGTCCTTGCGCATGAGGTGATAGGCCGGCATCTGCGGCAGGCGCGGCGGCACGGCCCCGAGCGCGTCGCCGGGCTCCACCGCCTGCCCCACGCGGCGTGTGACCACATTGCCCGGTTCGATGAAGGCAATGCAATCGTCGTCGTCACGCGGGTTGGCCGGATCCGGCGCACGGCGCATCAGCTCGTGCCCCATGCGCACGAACTCGTCGATGTAGAACTGGTAGTTCGTGAACAGCACGAAGTTCTGGAAGTGCTCGGGCGAGGTGCCGGTGTAGTGGCGCAGCCGGTGCAGCGAGTAATCCACACGCGGCGCGGTGAACAGCGCCAGCGGGCGCGCCCCGCCCCGGGTTTCGTAGGTGCCGTTGGCGATGCCATCGTCCATCGAAGCCAGGTCCGGGAGATCGAACTGGTCACGCAGCAGCAGGCGACGCTCGGGGCTCAGGCTGCCCTCCAGGTGCTGGTGCTCGCCGAGACTGAAGTGCACGGGGATCGGGTCGGCCCCCAGCCCCACCTCGATGGGCACGCGGTGGTTTTCCAGCAGCAACTGGAACTGCTCGCGGTAGTAGTTCGCAAACAGGTCCGGCCGCGTCACCGTGGTTTCGTACGTACCCGGTCCGGCGACGAACCCGTACGACAGCCGCGAGTCGGCGCGCGCCACGGTGTCGGTGTGCACGCGCACGAAGGGGTACTTGGCGCGCACGTGGTGCCGGAAGGTCTCACCGGCGACGAAACGCTGCAGGCTGTCGCGCAGGTAGGCGATCTGGGCATGGTAGAGCTGCGTCACGTGGCGCAGCGCGGCGTCGGCGTTGTCGAAACGCTGGGTCGGGAACTTCGGAGGGGTGGCCATGAGGGATGGAACCAAATGGGATCCGCTGACACGATGCGGCCCATTGTGCGCGCGCTGGCCGGCCCGTGCGGTGCAGCGGGCCACGTGCCCATCCGGTTGTCGTGGCGCGTCAACAGGGCACCCGGTCAGCGCGCAATCCGCTTGATCGCACGCGCGGCGGGCACGACACTGGTCGGTGGCGCACCCGCCCGGATGTACGCGGGCCAGGCTCAGGGCGCGGCGGCTGCCTCGCCCTGCGGCCCTTCCGTCACGAAGGCGATGCGGTTGAGCCCCGCCTGCTGCAGCAGTCCGATCAGTTCGGCCACCTGGCCGTAAGGCACCACCTTGTCGGCACGCAGTTGCACCTCGGTGTCGGGCTTCTGCTCGGCCTGGGCCTTGGCCTGAGCGCGCAGCACGTCGACGGTCACCACGGTGTCATCGAGGTGCAGCAGGCCGTCGGCCGTGAGCGCAACGGTGAACGTGGCCGGCGCAGGCTCGGTGCTGGGCGCCGGGGCCTTGGGCAAATCGAGCTTCAGGCGCGAGGTCATCAACGGCGCGGTCAGCATGAAGATGACCAGCAGCACCAGCATCACGTCGATGAGCGGCGTCATGTTGATTTCGCTCATGGGCTGGCTGCCCTGGGGACGCTCGAGTCGACCGAAAGCCATCGGGCGCCTGCCGGTTCAGCCGCGCGACGCTGACGCGTCGTCGGCCAGCAGCGCCTCGCGCAGGTCGTGCGCAAAGCCTTCCAGGTCGGCCTCGCAGGCCGAGATGTACTTGCCGAACAGGTTGTAGGCCAGCACGGCGGGGATGGCCACAGCCAGGCCGGCGGCCGTCATGATGAGAGCCTCGCCTACGGGGCCAGCGACCTTGTCGATGCTCACCGAGCCTTCGCTGCTGATGCTCATCATCGCGTGGTAAATGCCCCAGACGGTGCCGAACAGCCCCACGAAGGGCGACACCGCCCCCACCGACGCCAGCAGCACCTGCCCGGCCTGCAGGCGGGCCAGCACGGCGTGCAGGCTGTCGCGCAGGCGGCGGGTGAGTTGCGCGCCGCGGTCGGCGCGGCCTTCCAGCGTGCCGGTGCCCACGGGTTCGCTCACGGCGTCGACCAGGGGCAGGAGCACGGCCTCGCGGTCAACGGCAGACAATGCCGTGCGCGCCCGCGGGAGGTCAGCCGCCTGCCAGAACACGCGGGCGCCCTGCGCCAGATCACGACGGGCCCGGCTGATGAGCCAGCCCTTCCAGAAGATGACGACCCACGCGCCGATCGACATCAGCAGCAGCATGATGGCCACCGCGCGCCCGACGGCGTCGCCCTGCTCCCAGAAATGCGTCCAGCCGGCCATGGGTTGCTTACTTCAGGCCGAGCACGTCGTCCATGCCGAACAGGCCATGCGGCTGGTGCGCCAGGAAGCGCACGGCACGCAGGCTGCCCTGAGCGTAGGTGGCGCGGCTGGAGGACTTGTGGGTGATCTCGATGCGCTCGCCAATGCCGGCAAACAGCACGGTGTGGTCGCCCACGACGTCGCCGCCGCGGATGGTGGCAAAGCCGATGGTGCTCGGGTCGCGCTCGCCGGTGACGCCTTCGCGGCCGTACACGGCGCATTCCTTCAGGTCGCGGCCCACGGCCTCGGCCACCACTTCGCCCATCTTCAGCGCGGTGCCGCTGGGCGCATCGACCTTGTGGCGGTGGTGGGCCTCGATGATTTCGATGTCATAGCCTTCCTTGAGCGCCTTGGCCGCCTGAGCCAGCAGCTTGAAGACGACGTTGACACCGACGGCCATGTTGGGAGCCATCACGATGGCGATGTCGCGCGCCGCGTCTTCGATCTCGGCCTTCTGCTCGTCGGTGAAGCCCGTCGTGCCGATGACCATCTTGACGCCCAGTTCGCGGCACACCCGCAGGTGGGCCATCGTGCCTTCGGGGCGGGTGAAATCGATCAGGAAACGCGCATCCTTCAGGCCCTGATGCAGGTCGGCGGAGATGGCCACGCCGCTGGTCTGCCCCAGAAAGGCGGTGGCATCGGCGCCGACCGCCGGGCTGGCCGCGATGTCGAGGGCGCCGGCCAGGCGGGCGTCCGGGGCGGCCTGCACGGCCTCGACCAGCATGCGGCCCATGCGGCCGGAAGCGCCGGCAATGGCGATCAGATGGGTGGCGTCGGTGTTGCTCATGTGTGTGCGTGCGATGTCGGGGGCGGGGCCGGCAGGCGGCCCGAGCGGGTCAGGGGCGGCCGGCTTCGAGCGGCGGGTACTCGCGAGCGGCGCCCTGCGGCTGCTTGCGGACCTCGGTCTCGGTTTTGGGCGGTTTGGGCAGCGCCTGAATCTGTTCCGCCGTGAGGTTCGGCTCGGCCTTGCGCGTCACGGGCTTGTCGATCGAGGAGACGAACGCCTGCTCGGAAGGCAACGGCTCGGTGTCGAAGCGCTCGACAGCGTCGTTCTTGAAGAACACGCTCACCACGCGGCGCTGGTCGGGCACCCCCTGGCGGCGAATGGTGAAGACGTAATCCCAGCGGTCGGCGTGGAAGGGGTCGGCCAGCAGCGGCGTGCCCAGGATCTCGCGAACCTGCATGCGACCCAGCCCGGGCTGGATCTGCGCCATGATCTCCTGCGTCACCACGTTGCCCTGCACGATGTCGACGCGGTAGGGTTCCAACAGGCCGAACAGCGTTTCAGGTTTGCTGAGGGAGACCGTGCTCGAGCAGGCCGAAAGCAGCGCCAGCGGCACCAGGGCCAGCACAGCGCGACGGAGAAAAGGCAGCGTCATGGGTACGGTCTTCTTCGATCTGAAGGGCTCGACAAGGCCTCACGCCAGCGCGGGAGGGGGGCAAGTCGATATCATTGGGCATTCTAGCGGGGGTCGAGACCGCCTGCCCGCACCCTGGAGACCGACATGAACCACGCCGAAGAACTCAAGAGCAGCGGGCTGAAGGCCACCCTGCCCCGCATCAAGATCCTGGAGGTCTTCCAGCAGACTGCGCAGCGCCACATGACGGCCGAAGACGTCTACAAGGTGCTGCTGGCCGAGGGCTCGGACATCGGGCTGGCCACGGTCTACCGCGTGCTGATGCAGTTCGAACAGGCCGGCATCCTGTCGCGCAACCACTTCGAAGCCGGCAAGGCCGTGTTCGAACTCAACGAGGGCAAGCACCACGACCACCTGGTGTGCGTGAACTGCGGTCGCGTCGAAGAGTTCTACGATGCCGAGATCGAGCGGCGCCAGCAGGAAATCGCCGCCGAGCGCGGCTACAAGCTGCACGACCACGCCCTGTCGCTCTACATTGAGTGCAACCGCCCGGACTGCACGGGCAAGGGCACCGGCACGCGCTGACCGCCCGAGCGGCGGCGGCGATCAGAAGCTGCCGCCGCGCTCCATCGCGCGCTGGTGGCGCTCGATGAATTCCTTGTAGGTGTCGATGCCGCGCAGTTGCAGCACGGTGTTGCGCACGGCAGCCTCGACCAGCACCGCCAGGTTGCGCCCGGCGTCCACCGCGATCACCGCCTTGCGGATCGGCACGCCCATGACCTCTTCATACAGGGGCTCGTACGGCAGGCGCTCGAATTCGCGCTCCATCGTTTCCTTGCGCACAAGGTGCACGATGAGCTTGAGGCGCATCTTGCGGCGCACGGCCGTTTCGCCAAAGATGGCCTTGATGTCGAGCAGGCCGATCCCGCGCACTTCCAGCAGGTTGCGCAACAACTCGGGGCAGCGCCCCTCGACGGCATTGCGCGACACCCGGTAGAGGTCAACGGCGTCGTCGGCCACCAGGCCGTGGCCGCGCGAGATCAGTTCCAGCCCCAGTTCGCTCTTGCCCAGGCCGGATTCGCCCGTCAGCAGCACGCCCAGGCCCAGGATGTCCATGAACACGCCATGGCGCGTGATGCGCTCGGCGAAGTGCTGGGTCAGGTAGCTGCGCAGCACGTCGATGACGTGGCCTGCCGGCTCCTTGGTGACGAACAGCGGGATGCCGGCGCGGCCGCACATGGCCACCAGCCGGTCGGAGGGGACTTCCCCGTCAGCCACCACCACCACGGGCGGCTCCAGCGTCACGATGCGCTGGATGCGGCGTTCCTGGTCTTCCGGTGTGGAGTTGGTGAAGTAGGCCGTCTCGCGGCGCCCGACGATCTGCACCCGGTAGGGGTGGATGTAGTTCAGGTAACCCACCAGGTCCGCGGCCGACTGGGCCGCGTGCACCGCCTCTTCGTCGAAACGGCGCTCAGGGTGGGCGTGGCCCGCAATCCACTCCCAGCGCAACGAGGTGCGGTTGGCTTCGAACAGTGCCTCGGCACTGATGACGGCGATGTCTTTGACGCTCACGGGGACAGGATGCCTTCAGAACGGAGTCACGCCATGATGCCCGATGAACGCGACGCGGTCAGGCCACCGACTTCAGGGGCTGCCACCGTTCGATCAGGCCATGCACCTCGGCGGCGCTGCCCTCGGTCTTGAGGCGATCACGCAACTCACGGTCCGACAGCAGCTCGGCAATCTCGGACAGGATTTCGAGATGGCGCTGGGTGGCGGCCTCGGGCACGAGCAGGAAGATCAGGAGGTTGACGGGCTCGTCGTCCGGCGCGTCGAACGGGATCGGCTGGCTGAGGCGGATGACGGCGGCCAGCGGGTTCTTCAACCCCTTGATGCGCCCGTGCGGGATGGCGACGCCGTGCCCCAGGCCGGTCGACCCCAGTCGCTCGCGGGCGAACAGGTTGTCCGTGACGATGGCGCGGGCGATGGCGTTCTGGTTCTCGAACAGCAACCCGGCTTGCTCGAAGACGCGCTTCTTGCTGCTGGCGTCGACGTCCACCAGCACCTGGCCGGGGGTAAGGATGGCTGCGAGACGGTTCATCTTGTTACAAGCGGGTACGACGGCGGGATGCCTTGGCACCGCTTCCGGGGTCGGATGAGGGGCGGATTATAGGGAACTGGCAGACCGACACGGTACCGTCAAATTCCATTGATGTGCGGGATTCTGCATCCGCTGCTGCACCGCAGCAAGCAAAAAATCACATTTCCGCTGGTACCGGGACCACGAAAAACGGCCCCGCAGGGCCGTCGTCTGGGTCGGTCACGCGCCGAGGACTCGGCGCGCGGCCAGTGGGTCACTGGGCGCTGTCCCAGT
>NZ_CANBCC010000085.1 GCF_947366995.1 uncultured Aquabacterium sp.
GAGATGTTATCCGGTGACTGGAGTTCAGACGTGTGCTCTTCCGATCTCCTTGAAGCAGCAGCATGGACGTGGGCACGGTGTGCAGGCCCTTGGGCAGGGCCAGCGCGTACACCGGCAGGAACAGCAACGCCGAGGCGATCGTCACGAAGCGCGTGAGCAGCCAAGCGTCGTACACCCACTTGCGCACCAGCACGCTGTAGGTGGCCCAGCACAGGGATCCGGTCAGCAGCAACAGGTCGCCCCCGAGGGTCGAGGGGCCCTGGCCCAGACCGGCCACGACCGGCGCAGCCATGCAGGTCACGCCGAGGGCGATGGGCACCAGCGCCCACAGCCGTTGGCGCGACGGGCGGGCGCCGAGCAGCACCCACGCAATCGCCGTGACAAGAAAGGGCTGCATGCCGGGGATGAGGATGCCCCCGTGTGCGGCCGGCGCGAGCTTGAAGCCCAGGTAGACAAAGATCAGAAAGCCCAGGCAGCCGATGACGGCCAGCGCCCACAGCTTGGGATCCCGCCACGTGACCGCTGGCAGGCGCAACGACAGCGGCAGCATCACCAGCGAGGCCACGCCGAGCCGCAGCGCCACGATGTCCCAGCCCGTCAGGCCGGTCTTGCCGCCGAGGCGGGACACCAGGATGAAGCCCGCCCAGATCACCACAGTGGCCAGGGCGGCGGCATAGCCGTGCCACAGGCGTGGCGCGGCGGAGGAGGGCGGGACGACGGTGCTCATGGTTGGCCGCGAGTCTGCCACGCGGCCAGCCCGCTCACTTGGTGGCGTGGGCCACGGCCACAGCCGTCATGTTGACAATGCGGCGCACCGTGGCAGACGGGTTGAGGATGTGCACGGGGGCCGCGGCGCCCAGCAGGATCGGGCCCACCGTCACGCCATTGCCACCGGTCATCTTCAGCACGTTGAACAGGATGTTGGCCGCATCCAGGTTCGGGCAGATCAGGATGTTGGCCGTGCCGTCCAGCGTGGTCTCGGGCAGCAGCTTGCTGCGCAGCGACTCGCTGAGCGCCGCGTCGCCCTGCATCTCGCCATCGGCGGGGATGTGGGGCATGCGGGCCACGAAGATGTCGCGGGCCTGGCGCATCTTCTGCGCCGAAGGACGACGGCTCGAGCCGAACATCGAGTGCGACAGGAAGGCCACGCGCGGCGGCAGGCCGAAGCGCTGCACCTCTTCCACCGCCAGCATGGCGATGTCGGCCAGCTGTTCGGCCGTCGGGTCTTCGTTGACGAAGGTGTCGGCGATGAACAGGTTGTGCTGGTCCAGAATCAGCGCGTTCAGCGCAGCCAGGCCGTGGGCACCCGGCTTCACGCCGATCACCTCACGCACATGGTCGAGGTGGTAGTCGTAGCGGCCGATGACCCCGCAGATCATGCCGTCGGCGTCGCCCATCTTCACCAGCATGGTGGCGATCAGCGAGTTCGAGCGGCGCACGGCCACCTTGGCCAACTCGGGCGTGAAGCCATCGCGCGAACGCAGGCGGCGGTAGGCCTCGACGTACTGCTTGAAGCGGTCGTCCTTGGCCGGGTTCACGATCTCGCAGTTCTCGCCCGGCTGCAGGCGCAGGCCGGCGCGCTCGATGCGGCTGGTGATGATGTCCGGACGGCCCACCAGCACAGGGAAGGCCAGGCCTTCGTCCACGGCGATCTGGGCGGCGCGCAGCACGCGGTCGTCCTCGCCCTCGGCATAGGCAATGCGCTTGCGCGCGGCGGCGGCCTTGGCACCCAGGAACAGCGGGCGCATGAACAGGCCCGTGTTGGTGACGAACTGCGACAGCGAGTCGCGGTAGGCCTTCAGGTCGGCGATGGGGCGCGTGGCCACGCCCGAGGCCGCGGCGGCTTCGGCCACCGCCGGCGCGATGCGCAGGATCAAGCGCGAGTCGAACGGCGTCGGGATCAGGTAGTCGGGGCCGAAGCGCAGTTCGCGGCCCGGGTAGGCTGCGGCCACTTCGTCCGAGATCTCGGCCTTGGCCAGGTCGGCGATCTGGCGCACGCAGGCCAGCTTCATTGCTTCGGTGATCTTCGTGGCGCCGCAATCCAGCGCGCCGCGGAAGATATACGGGAAGCACAGGACATTGTTGACCTGGTTCGGGTAGTCGGAGCGGCCCGTGGCGATGATGCAGTCCGGGCGGGCGGCCTTCGCGATCTCCGGGCGGATTTCGGGCTCCGGGTTGGCCAGCGCCAGGATGATGGGCTTGTCGGCCATGGTCTTGACCATGTCGCCCGTCAGCACACCCGGGGCCGAGCAACCCAGGAACACGTCGGCGCCCTCGATCACGTCGGCCAGCGTGCGGGCCGTGGTGGTCTGGCAGTAACGGCGCTTGGATTCATCCAGCTTGGCTGCATCGGCGCGGTCGCTGTGGATCACTCCCTTGGAGTCGCACACGAAGATGTGCTCGCGCTTGACGCCCAGGCCGACCATCACATCAAGGCAGGCGATGGCTGCAGCACCGGCACCCGACACGGCCACCTTGACCGCGCCGATGTCCTTGCCCACCAGCTCGAGGCCGTTCAGCAGCGCCGCGCTCGAGATGATGGCCGTGCCATGTTGATCGTCATGGAACACGGGGATGTTCATGCGCGCCGACAGCTGCTTCTCGATGTAGAAGCACTCGGGCGCCTTGATGTCTTCGAGGTTGATGCCGCCGAGCGTGGGCTCGAGCGCGGCAATGATCTCGACCAGCTTGTCCGGATCGCGCTCGGCCAGTTCGATGTCGAACACGTCGATGCCGGCGAACTTCTTGAACAGACAGCCCTTGCCTTCCATCACCGGCTTCGATGCCAGCGGGCCGATGTCGCCCAGGCCCAGCACGGCGGTGCCGTTGGTCACCACCGCCACCAGGTTGCCGCGTGACGTGAAATCGGCCGCCAGGGTTGGGTCCTGTTCGATGGCCAGACAGGGGTAGGCCACGCCCGGCGAATACGCCAGAGACAGGTCGCGCTGGTTGGACAGCGGCTTGGTCGGCGTGACGGCAATCTTGCCGCGCGAAGGCAGGCGGTGGTACTCCAGCGCCGCGTCGCGCAGCGCCTGTTCGGCATCAGACAGGTTCTTGGAAGTCATGGATGAGGTCCATTCCAGGGGAAGGGCTGGGATGGTACGCCAATCCGTCACCCATTCAGGTGTCGGGTTTCACCTTGAAAGCCCCATGTTTGCGGGCGCCTCCGCGGTTTGCCCTTAGGTCGGAACGACACATTTGACGTCATGATCCATGGCATGGCAGAGCAGTACGAACCCACCCCGCATGGTTTGAGCCGGTTCAGGCAATCCTTGAAAGCCTGGCTCGACGAGGTGCGCCCCTGTGTCGACCTCGACGGGCCGCACGTGGCGCACTTCCGGGCGCGCCAGATCCAGGCGCTGATGGCCTTGCTGCCCTTGAGCGTCATCGGCAACGCGGTCAACACCGTCACGCTGGCGTGGGTCTTCTGGGATCGCATGGGCGAGCCGCTCTGGCTGGCCGCGTGGTGCCTGGCGGTGGTGCTGTCGCTCGGCGTGATCGGATTGCTGTGGCGCCACCGCCTGATCAGCGATGGCCGCAAACGCGTGGCCAGCCCGCGCGCCATCCGGGTGGTGGTCGCCCACATGGGGCTGTTTGCGGCGCTGTGGGCCACCCTGCCCGTGGTGCTGTTCCCCGATGCGGACGAGATCGGCTCGCTCCTGCTGTCCACGGTCAGCGTGGGCATGATCTGCGGTGGGGCCTTCATGCTGAGCCCGCTGGCGCCCGCCGCGCTGGCCTATGTGGGCGTGCTGTTCTGCGGGTGTCTGCTGGCGCTGATGCGATCGCCTTATGCCGACAACGGCGCCCTGATGGTGATGCTGTCCGTGTACGCAGTCGTGATGGTGGGCATCATCTTCACCAACGGCCGGATGTTCATCAGCCGCCTGCGCGCACAGGCGGAAACCGAGCGGCAGAAGCAGCTGATCGACCTGCTGCTGCGCGATTTCGAGGAGCATGCGTCCGACTGGCTGTGGGAGATCAATGCCGAGGGCCGCTTGCGTCACGTGTCGACGCGGCTGGCCCAGTCGTTTGCCCTGCCCGTGCGCCAGTTGCTCGACCGCAGCCTGACCGGGCTGCTGGCCGAGATGCTGCCGCCCGATGAGCCGGAAGGGGCGCACAGCCTGCGCCACCTCACCAGCTGCCTGCGGCTGGGGCAGCCCTTCCGCGACATTGAGCTGCCTGTGGAAGTGGGGCACGAGGTGCGCTGGTGGTCACTGACGGCCAAGCCGCTGTTCGATGAGCGCGGCCGTGCGGCCGGCTGGCGTGGCGTGGGCTCGGACATCACGCAGACACGTCAGGCCCGCGACGAGCTGGCTCGCCTGGCCAATTACGACGCCCTGACCGGGCTGGCCAACCGCCACCGCTTCAGCACCGAGCTCGACCGCTTGAGCCGCTCGCCCGAGGAGGCCACCCGGCCCTGTTCGCTGCTGTTCATCGACCTCGACAACTTCAAGCAGATCAACGACACACTGGGCCACACCGTGGGCGACCAGTTGCTGCGGCGCCTGGGTGCCCGGCTGCGCACCTGTGTGACCGATGGCGACCTGCTGGCCCGGCTGGGGGGCGACGAGTTCGCCCTGCTGACGTGGGCCCATGCCGATGCCGTGGCGGCCGATGCGCTGGCCGCCCGGATGCTGGCCCTGATCCGCGAGCCGCTGCAGCTGGAAGACGCCCAGGTGGTGGTGCATGCCAGCATCGGGATTGCCGAAGCCCCGCGCGACGGCAGCGATCCGCGCGCGCTGTTGCAGTGTGCCGACCTGGCGCTGTACGCGGCCAAGGCGGCTGGCCGGGCCACGTGGCGCCACTTCGCGCCCGAGATGGCCGCCCAGGCCCTGGCCCGCGCCCGCCTGCAGCACGAGCTCGGGCAGGCCTTGCAGGCCGAGCAGTTCACGCTGCACTTCCAGCCTCAGATGCGTCTGCATGATGGCGAGGTGCTCGGCTTCGAGGCCCTGGTGCGCTGGCAGCACTCCGAGCGCGGCCTGGTCGGGCCGGGCGAGTTCATCCCGGTGGCGGAAGAAACCGGTCAGATCGTGCCGCTGGGTACCTGGGTGCTGCGCGAGGCTTGCCGCCAGGCCGCGCGCTGGCCGGCGCACCTGCGCGTGGCGGTGAACCTGTCGGCGGTGCAGTTCCGCAGCCTGTCGGTCATCGACCTGGTGGACCAGGCGCTGGCCGAGAGCGGGCTGGCCCCCGAAAGGCTGGAACTCGAGATCACCGAATCGGCGCTGATCGACGACCACGAAGGCGCGCACGACACGCTGAGTGCCCTGCGGACCCGCGGCGTGCGCATCGCGATGGACGACTTCGGCACGGGCTATTCGTCGCTGGCCTATCTGCGGCGGCTGCCGATCGACAAGCTCAAGATCGACGGCCTGTTCGTGCGGGCGCTGGGGAGCGACCCTGACGCCCAGGCCGTGGTCACCGCCATCATCAGCCTGGCGCGCGCCCTGCGGCTCGAGACCACCGCCGAGGGCATCGAATCGGTGGAGCAGCTGGCGATGCTGAAGGCGCTCGGATGCGACGACGTGCAGGGCTTTCTGGTGGCCCGGCCCATGGCTTCCGAAGACGTTTCGCCCTACCTGCAGCGCACGTGTGCGCTGGTTGCGGCCTGAGCACCCCCTCGGTTCGGGGGCCTGCGCTCACCCGCGCACGCGGGGGCCAGGGGAACCACCCACCCCGCGCCGAGTCCATCATGCTGACGTTGTATCGTTGCCGGGCGGTGGTCGCCACCGACCGGTGTACATTGCCTGCGACCCGCCCCTGCCGGGGCGTTGAACCATCAATTAGAGGACAGATCGTATGAAGTGGATGCGTGAGATTGCGCGCTGGCTGGTGGCGGCCACGCTGCTGGGCAGCGGCCTGGCAGCCCAGGCGGCACCCCAGGCCGACTATGTGCTGGGTGTGGGCGACCTGGTCCGGGTGACGGTGTACCAGAACCCCGACCTGACCCTCGAAACCCGCATCAACGAAGGCGGCACCATCTCGTACCCGCTGCTGGGCTCTGTCAAAGTGGGCGGCCTGTCGGTCGTCGCTGCCGAGAAGAAGATCGCCGACGGCCTGCGCGAGGGCAACTACCTCAAGCAGCCGCAGGTCACCATCCTGCTGATGGCCGTGAAGGCCAACCAGGTGTCGGTGCTCGGTCTGGTGAACAAGCCGGGTCGCTATCCGCTGGAAGCCGGCACCTCCAAGCTCAGCGAAGTGCTGGCCGCCGCCGGGGGCACCGTGGCGGGTTCGGCATCCGATACCGTCGTGATCTCCGGCCTGCGCAACGGCAAGCCCTTCCGCAAGGAGATCGACTTCCCCAAGGTGTTCGCCTCGATGGGCACCGTGGACGACATCCCCCTGGAAAACGGCGACGCCATCTGGGTCGACCGCGCCCCGCAGATCTACATCTACGGCGAAGTGCAGCGCCCCGGCGTGCAGATCCTCCTGCGTGACACCACGCTGCTGCAGGCACTGGCCTCGGCCGGCGGCCTGAACATGCGCGGCACCGAGCGCGGCATCCGCGTGCACCGCCGCGACGAGTCCGGTGAGGTCAAGATCGTGCAGCCCGGCATGAACGACCGCCTGCAGGCGGGCGACGTGGTCTACGTGCGCGAAAGCCTGTTCTGATGCGCTGATCACGGCAGCGTGCAAACAAAAAGGCCCGGTCGAACCGGGCCTTTTTTCGTGGGACGTCGACGGCCGAGGTCAGGCCTTCTTTTCCCAGGCCGCTGCGTAAAACCCGTCGGTGGCATGCACGTGCGGCCAAAGGCGCAGGTGGCCGGCGGGCGTCACCAGGCTGCTCGCGTCGGGCACGCCGGCCAGTTCCAGCTTTTCCTTGGCGTCCAGGGGCACGAAGTCCGGGTGGGCTGCGGTGAAAGCGTCGGCAATCACCTCGTTTTCAGCCGGGATGAGGCTGCAGGTGGCATAGACCAGGCGGCCGCCCGGTTTGAGCAGGCGCGCCGCGCTGGCCAGAATGGCCGTCTGCTTGGCCTGCAGTTCCTCGATCGCCTTGGGGCTCTGGCGCCACTTCAGGTCGGGGTTGCGGCGCAGCGTGCCCAGGCCCGAGCACGGTGCGTCGACCAGCACGCGGTCGATCTTGCCGCGCAGGCGCTTGATCCGGTCGTCGTTCTCGTGCGCGATCTGCGCCGAGTACACGTTGGACAGGCCGCTGCGCGCCAGGCGCGGTTTGAGGTTCTCCAGCCGGTGGCCCGAGACGTCGAAGGCGTAGAGCCGGCCGGTGTTGCGCATCATGCCGCCCAGGGCCAGCGTCTTGCCACCGGCGCCTGCGCAGAAGTCGACCACCATCTCGCCGCGCTTGGCGCCGGTCAGCAGGGCCAGCAGTTGGCTGCCTTCGTCCTGCACCTCGACATGGCCCTCGGTGTAGAGCGGCAGCTTCTGCAGGTTGGGCTTGCCATCGATCCGGATGCCCATGGGCGAGTACGGCGTGGGCTGGGCCTCGATGCCCGCCTCGGCCAGCTGGGCCAGCACGTCCTCGCGCTTGGCCTTGATGGCGTTCACGCGCAGATCGAGCGGGGCCCCGCCGGCCAGGCGCTCGACCAGGGCCCAGAAGCTGGCGTCGTCGAGCTGCTCGCGCAGCTTGTTCGACAGCCAGTCGGGCATGTTATGACGCAGCTTGTCGGGCAGCGTGCTGCGGTCGATGGTGGCCGTGCGGGCCAGCCAGGCCTGTTCGTCGGCCGTGGCGCCGTTCTTGATGATGTAGGACTGACCCTGCCAGGCCAGCAGCACCAGGCGGCGCTCCATCGGGCCGTGGCCCGACTGGGCCAAGTGGGCCCACAGCAGGCGCTGGCGTAGCACGGCGTAGGCGGTCTCGGCCAGGGCGTGGCGCTCGCGGGCGCCCAGCGCCTTGTGCTTGCGGAAGAAATAGGAAACGATGCTGTCGGCCGGGGCGTCGAGCTTGAGCACCTCACGGACGAGTTGCGTCGTGAGGTCGATGAGGGCGTTCGGGTGCATGGGGGCGATTATCCCAGCTTGGCTGCGGTCGCTCCCACTCCGGGGGCGCCCACAGGTGCTTGAGGCGCATCGCGAGCGGCCCGGGGCGCAGCATGTCGCGCCCCATCGTCACCCACTCGTGCACGGTCAGCCAGACCGGGTTGTGGCTGTGAACGGGGCGCACCAGGCCGTAATCGGGCGATTCCGTTTCTTCCACGAAAGTGCCGAACAGCCGGTCGAACACGATGAGCGTGCCGCCATAGTTGCGATCGATGTAGCGCGGGTTGCGGCCGTGGTGCGCGCGGTGGTGCGAGGGCGTGTTGAAGAAGAACTCGACGAGGGGATGCAGCTTGCCTACCCATTGCGTGTGCACGAAGAACTGGTAGGCCAGGTTGCACGACAGCGCGAACAGCACCCAGCGGGGCTCGAAACCGATCCACACCATGGGCAGGTAGAAGAGCCAGTTGCCGGCCACCGGGTAGAGCCAGCTCTGCCGCATGGCGGTGGTGAAGTTCATGTGCTCCGAGCCATGGTGCACCACGTGGGCACACCAGAACCAGCGGATGCGGTGGCTGGCGCGGTGGAACCAGTAATAGCAGAACTCGACCCCCAGATAGAGGGCCGCGAAGCTGAGGGGCGTGATCGCGATGTGCGTGAGCTGGCGGGCGGCTACCCATTCCATGGCAGGCAGCACGAGCGCGATCACCAGGAGCACGTCGACCAGCGTGTAGACGCCACCCAGGTTCAGGCTGTCAAGGCTGTCTCGCCAGTGATAGCGGCCGTGGCCCCGCCAGCGCCAGGCTTCGAGCGCCACCACCGCGAGGAACACGGGCGAGAGCGCCACAAGCAGCCAGTCGCTCGCTTCGGTGCGGGCCAGCCAGTCGCGGAGGAAGGCAATCGCGTCGGTCATGGGGCGTGAGGGCAGGAGGCGGTGAGGGCCTCCATGGTGATCACCTGCACGCATTCCTGCTTGACGAAGCGGGCCAATTTCTTGACGCTTCACGCCAATGTGCAACGTGGCTGGCTGTGTGAAATCCGCATGGGCAGGCAGGCGGGGGCCGGGCAAGATCGTCCGATTGTTGTGGTGCAGGCTGTCATGACGGAAAACCGGGTCGCTTCCAGCTACGTGCGGCTGTTGTATGAATATGTGGAGCGACAGGGGAAGGACCCTGTCGCGGTGCTCGGCGAGCCGCTGGACGACGCCGTGCATTTCGTGCCGATGGCGCGCTGGCAGACCATGCTGGCGCGCGTCGACGAACTGGAGCGCAGGCCGGCGCTGGCTTTGCGCATTGCGGAAGGCATCGGGGCGCGGCATTTCGGTGTGGTGGGTTACGCGGCGCTGGCGTGCGGCAGCCTGGCTGAGGCGTTGCAGCGGCTGGAGCGTTTTCATGCGTCGGTGTACGACGCGAACCCCGCGCAGGTGACGGTTCAGCCCGATGGGGTGTGCATTGAATGGGGCGTGGCCCGGGGGCGCCCCGGTGCGCTGGTCGACGAGACGGCGATCGCCTCGCTGGTGCAGCTGGCGCGCGATCTGACCGGCCGCTACTGGCCCGTGCGCCATGTGGGCTTCGTGAACCCGGCACCGATGTGGGTGCAGCCGTACGAGGACTTCTTTGGCGGGCAGGTCGGCTTTGACGAGCCCGTCACGCGGCTGGTGTTCGATCCGGAGGTGCTGGCGCTGCCGCTGCGCAAGTCGGATCCGGCCCTGCTGACCCTGCTCGATCACCAGGCCGAGCAGTTGCTGGCGGAGGTGGCCACGGTGCCCGCGGTGGTCGATGCGTGGCGGCGCACGCTGGTGCCGCTGATTCGCGAGGGGCAGACCTCGCTGGCCGCCCTCGCGGAAGCCCATCACATGAGCGCGCGCACGCTGCAACGCCGGCTGGCCGAGCAGGGCACGAGCTTCCAGGGCCTGCTGGACCAGACCCGGCGACACCTCGCCGAGCGCCACCTGCGCGACGCCCAGCTGGATCTGGCCGAGATCGCGCTGCTGCTGGGCTACTCCGAGCAGAGCGCCTTCACGCGGGCCTTCCGGTCGTGGACAGGGCTGGCGCCCGCGCAGTGGCGCCGTCGGAACGCCGCCGCCCTGGCGCGCTGATCCGTGCAGAATTCACAGCCCCGACCCGATTGCATTTAACGTGAATCGGTTCCCTCAAGTCGCGCCCGCCCTTGCCGAAAAACCGGGACGAACAAGGGTGCGCGGATCCAGCGCCCCGACCTGAGGAGACCGCATGCCTTTCCTTCCTGAGTCGATCAAGGCCAAGCTTGTCATGGCCTTTGGCGGCGTCGCCGGCATCGTCGTGGTGCTCGGCGGCATCGCGCTTTATTCGCTGACCGCCGCCACCGACCGGTTCACGACCTTTGTGCACGGCATCAACGCCCGGGCGATGCTGGCGGCCCAGGTGCAGACGTCGGTGGAGCGCCGCGCCATCGGTGCGCGCAACCTGGTGCTGACCGCCAACCCCGACGAACGCACGCGAGAGAAGGCCGTCATCGCTGCCGCGCATGCCGACGTCCAGCGTGAGCTCAAGCAGCTGGCCGACATGATGGCCGTGGCGACGGACGCCTCTGACGAAGCGCGGGCACTCGTCAACCGCATGCAGGAAGTTGAGCGCGCCTACGGGCCGGTGGCGCTGGCCATCGTGGACCTGGCCATGGCCGGTCAGGACGAAGAGGCGCGGCAGAAGCTGCAGGCGGAATGTGCGCCCTTGCTGGCCCGCCTGCGGGGGGTGATGACGGAGTACGGTGAACTGGTGGAGCGCCGTGCGGCCGGGCTGGCGAGCAACGCCGAGGAAGAGATGGCCGCGCGCCGTGCGATGCTGATGGTGGCCGTTGTGGCCGCCGTGCTGCTGAGCGTTGGAGGGGGCGTGCTGATCTCGCATGCGCTGATGGGCGACCTGGGTGCCGAGCCGTCTGACCTGAACCGGATTGCGCGCCAGGTGGCAGAGGGCGACCTCAGCCCGGTCCCCGGCCTCGAGAAGGCCGCGTCGCGCAGCGTGTTGGCCTCGCTGGGCGCCATGCAGAAGAGCCTGGCGGTGATCGTGAACCAGGTGCGGGAGTCGTCGGACACCATCGTGACGAGTTCGACGCAGATCGCCCAGGGCAACAACGACCTCAGCCAGCGCACCGAAGAGCAGGTGAACGCACTGCAGCAGACGGCCGCGACCATGGACGTGCTGGGCTCGATGGTCAGCAGCAACGCCGACAGCGCCCGCCAGGCCAGCGAACTGGCCGCCGGGGCCAGCGCGGTGGCGGGCAAGGGCGGCGAGGTGGTCAGCCAGGTGGTGGACACCATGCGCGGCATCAACGACAGCTCCAAGAAGATCTCGGACATCATCGGCGTGATCGACGGCATCGCCTTCCAGACCAACATCCTCGCGCTGAACGCGGCGGTGGAGGCGGCCCGCGCGGGCGAGCAGGGTCGGGGCTTCTCGGTGGTGGCCTCGGAGGTGCGCAGCCTGGCCCAGCGCAGTGCCACCTCGGCGCGCGAGATCAAGACGCTGATCACCGACAGCGTGGAGCAGGTGGGGCGCGGCACCGCCCTGGTGGACCAGGCGGGTGAAACCATGTCCGACATCGTGCGGGCGATCCAGCGCGTGACGGACATCGTGACCGAGATCAGCGAGTCGAGCAGCGAGCAGAGCCTGGGCGTGACCCAGATCGGCAACACCATCAACCAGATCGACGACACCACGCAGCGCAACGCGGCACTGGTGGAAGAGAGTGCGGCGGCGGCCGAGAGCCTGAAGGTGCAGGCCGACCGCCTGGCGCAGGTGGTTTCCAGCTTCCGGATCAACGGGCGCAGCCTCATGTGATGCAGCGTTAAGACCCGCAACAGACGGGGCGGGGCGCAGGCTTCCTACAATGGCCTGCGCCCCGCCCCTTTTTTTCAACCTGGAATCTGTTGCCCCATGCCGATCTGGTCCGTGCTCGTGCCCCTGGTCTCCGCCCTTCTGCTGGGTCTGTCGCAGAGCCTGGGCACCTCGGTCGGCGTGCTGACGCTGTTCGGTGTGGCGTTGATGCTGTCGGTGCTGGCCGCCGTGCACCACGCCGAGGTGGTGGCGCACAAGGTGGGCGAGCCGCTCGGCACGCTGGTGCTGGCGCTGGCCGTCACGGTGATCGAGGTGGCGCTGATCGTCTCCATCATGCTGGCCGGGGGCGCCAAGGCGGCCGCGGTGCCGCGTGACACGGTGTATGCGGCCATCATGATCATCTGCACCGGGGTGCTGGGGCTGTGCGTGTTGATCGGCGCGGCACGCCATCGCGTGCAGACCTTCCGCGTGGCCGGGGCCAACGCGGGGCTGAGCGCCTTGATGGCGCTCGCCACGCTGTCGCTGGTGCTACCCACCTTCACGACCACCACGGGCGAGGGCACCTACAGCAACGCCCAGCTGGTGTTTGCCGGTGTGGCGTCGCTCACGCTGTGGCTGGTGTTCATCTTCGTCCAGACGGTGCGCCACCGGGACTACTTCCTGCCCGAGGCGGACGCCAACAACGAGCATGTGCACGCCGAGCCGCCCCGGACCTGGCATGCGTGGGCCAGCGTCGGTTTGCTGCTGGTGGCGCTGGTGGCCGTGGTGGGCCTGGCCAAGCTGCTGTCGCCCAGCATCGAGCGCGCAGTCAGCGACGCCGGGCTGCCCAAGGCGGTGATTGGCGTGGTGATCGCGCTGCTGGTGCTGATGCCCGAGACGGTGGCGGCCGTGCGCGCCGCCCATGCCAACCGCCTGCAGACCAGTTTGAACCTGGCCATCGGCTCTGCGCTGGCCAGCATCGGGCTCACGATCCCGGCGGTGGCGGTGGTGTCTGTCTGGCTGGGCCTGCCGCTTCAGCTCGGCATCGAGGGCAAGGACCTGATCCTGCTGCTGCTGACCTTCGGTACGGCCATCCTGACCCTGGCGCAGGGGCGCACCACGGTCATGCAGGGGGCGGTGCACCTGGTGATCTTCGGGGCCTTTCTGTTCCTGACCCTGGTGCCCTGAGGCGCGATCAGGCCTGGTCGGTGGCGCGGGCGTGGGCGTTCCAGCCCGCCCGGTAGATGGCGCGCACCATGTCGTAGAACGAGCCAGGCGAGCGACGCAGCTCGTCGCATTCGGCATCCGTCAGGCTGGGGCAGGTGAGGATGGCCGGGGCACTCAGGTCGTCCGGTGGCGTGAAGCCCCGCTTGAGCAGTTCGTGCCGGCGGCTTTCTTCCTGGTAGATGCGCTCGTGCCCGAGTTGACGCAGCTCGTTCTGGACGAAGAGCAGGGTGCTGGTCGATTTCGACAGCACCAGGGTGGGCGGGTTGCTTCGCAGGGTCTCGAAGGCCGAGCGGGCCATGCCCCGGAGCTCATCCACGTCGGGCATGTCCGACACGTTCACAGAATCTTTCATGGCGCAGGCCGGGTCCTCGGTTGAGATCGGAGGCCGGGCCACGGCACACCCGTGTCGACCTCAGCCGCGATTGTTCGCGAGGGGCCCGCGCTTGTGGGGGCTTCGTGCGCTTTCATCGCGTGAAAGAACGGCTTCCTGCCAAATCCTGCGCGCTGCCTGCAGGGGGCCGGTTAGCATGGGGCCATGTCGCGCTCCATTCTGTTCCTGTCTGGCTCGGCCGTGCTCGTGGCCTTGCTCGTGCTGTCCGGCATGCATGCCTACGACCGGCCCACGTGGGCGCTCGAGGTGGCCCCCGTTTTCATTGCCTTGCCGCTGCTGTGGGCCACAGGACGCCGAGCGCCGCTCACGGCCTTGCTGTACGCGGCAATCTTCCTGCACGCGCTGGTGCTGATCCTGGGCGGCACCTATACCTACGCGCGCGTGCCGCTGGGCTTCTGGATGGCCGAGTGGCTCGACCTGCAGCGCAACCCGTACGACAAGATCGGGCACTTCTTCCAGGGCTTCGTGCCGGCCCTGGTGGCCCGCGAGATCCTGCTGCGCGGCCGCCATGTGCAAGGCCCGCGCATGCTGGCCTTTCTCGTGGTGTGCGTGGTGCTGGCCATCAGCGCCACCTACGAGCTGGTCGAATGGGGTGTCGCGGTGGCCATTGGCCAGGATGCGGACGCGTTTCTTGGCACGCAGGGGGATCCGTGGGACACACAGTCGGACATGGCCATGGCGCTGATCGGCTCGCTGGTGGCGCTCATGGGTTTTGCACGCTGCCAGGACCGGCAGATCGCGGCGCGGCCCTGGCCGGGCGGGCGCTGAGCCGGCGGTGCGATGACCAAGGCACAACGGCTCACCCGCATGAAGGCCCTGGCGACGGGGCTGCTGGTGTTGGCCGCAGGCCTGTACGGCCTGGCCATGGTGATGCAACAGCGCGTACCCGCTTGGGCCGGTGTGTGGGGTGCAGTGGCGGCCTTTGCCGAGGCCGCCATGATCGGCGCCATGGCGGACTGGTTTGCCGTGGTCGCGCTGTTCCGCCATCCGCTGGGCCTGCCCATTCCGCACACGGCCATCGTGCCGCGCAACCAGGCCCGCATCGGCGAGAACCTAGCGGCCTTCATCTGTGATCATTTCCTGGGCACGGCCCAGGTGGTCGAGCGGCTGCGGGCGTTCGATCCGGCCCGGCGCCTGGCGCAGTGGATGGCCGACCCGGCCCATGCCCGCCAGGCGTCCGAGCTGGCGACCGGGGCGGGCCGGCACGTGCTCACGGCGCTGGAAGACCCGCGCGTGGCCGCCTTCGTGCGCGAGGCGGTGTTGCGCCGCATGGCCGGCATCGACATCGCCACGTGGGCCGGCCGCCTGTTGGCCGTGCTGACGGAAGGGCGCCGACACCAGGCGCTGCTCGACGAGGTGCTGCAGCGCGTGGCCGCGCGGCTGGAGGACGAGGCGCTGCAGGCCGAGATTGCCGAGCGCATTGCGGCCGAAGTGCAGGTGCTGCGCATGGTGGGCCTGGACCTGGTGGCCGGGCGCATGGGCACGCGCAAGCTGGTGGCCGGCCTGGGGCGGCTGATAGCCGAGATGGGCGAAGACACCGCCCACCCCTTGCGCGCGCGCTTTGACGGCTTTGTGGCCCGCCTGGTGGACGACCTGCAGCACGATCCGGCCATGCGGCTGAAGGCCGAGACCCTGCGCGCCGACGTGCTGGCCCACCCCGCGCTGGCCGATTACGTGCAGCAGCTGTGGCAGCAGGCCGTCGAGGCCTTGCGGCGCGACCTGCATGCCGACGACGGCGTGATCCGCACCAGGCTGGCCGACGCGGTGCAGGCGCTGGGTGAGCGGCTGTCGGCCGACACCGCGATGCAGGACTGGCTCAACGGCCAGTGGCTGCAGGCCGCACCCGGTCTGGTGGCGCGGTGGCGGGAAGACATCCGCCGCCACATCACCGAGCGCGTGGCGCGCTGGCCGGCCGACGAACTCTCACGCGAACTGGAGCTGCACATCGGCCCGGACCTGCAGTACGTGCGGCTGAATGGCACGCTGGTGGGCGGGCTGATCGGCCTGCTCATCCACGCCGTGACCCACACGCTCATGCCCTGAGCCATTTCAGTGGCTGATCATCCACGGCCGCTTGGTGGGGAACATCTTGCTGCCGTTGGGAGCGGTCATGGTGGAGGTCTTGCGCGTGCCGGGCGAGCAGCAGCCGCAGCCAGCCGGGTGCCTGAGCCGCCCGTAGGCGCCTTCGGCGTAGCCTTTCGAGCTCATGGGGGCGTGGCGGGCCTGCTCGTTGCGGTCCAGCGCGGCGCGGGTGTCGCCGCTGAGGCAGGCCAGCCGCGGGGCACTGGCGAACACGCGGGGTGAGAGCGTGCCGCAGTCGGGGCACGCGGCCGGCTCGTTGCGTTGAGACAGGCTGCGGAATGCGTCGAAGCCCCCGCAGTCCGGGCAGGCGTAGTCGTAGGTGGGCATGCAGGGGCTCCTGGCAGGTCGGCA
>NZ_CANBCC010000086.1 GCF_947366995.1 uncultured Aquabacterium sp.
GGGCGCGACGGTGGGCGGGGCTGTGAGCCCGGTCAGCGCGGGCGGGCCATCCGGAAGCGCTGTGCCTCGGTGACGCCGAAGTAGTCGGCCGGGCCGCCGCCCCGCATGATGGGCTCGGCCGCGGCGGTGTCGTACACGCCGTCGCGGATCAGGTGGCGGGCGATGTGCACGGCCACCACCTCGCCCATCACCAGCCAGGTCGGGATGGGCGCGCCATCCGCTGTCTGCAGCGGGATGATCTGGCTGACGCGGCATTCGAACGAGACCGGGCTTTCGGCCACGCGCGGGGCGGCCACACGCCGGCCGGCCACGGCCGTCAGGCCGGCGAGCTGGAATTCGTCGACTTCGGGCGGCACGGCGGCGCAGCTGGCGTTCATCGCCTCGGCCAGCGGCCGGGTGGCGAGGTTCCAGGTGAAGACGCCGGTTTCGCGCGCGTTGCGCAGGCTGTCCTTGTCGCCCAGGCTCGCAAAGCCCACGATGGGCGGCACGTAGTTGAAGGCGTTGAAGAAACTGTACGGCGCGAGGTTGGCGATGCCGTTGCCACTGCGCGTGCCAATCCAGCCGATGGGCCGGGGCGCAACGATGGCGTTGAACGGGTCGTGCGCGAGGCCGTGGCCCTGCGCCGGTTCGTAGTAATGGCGGTCGATGTCGGTCATGCCATCACTGTAGGCCGGTCAGAATGACATCGCCACGGTGAGGCGAAAACTGCGAGGCTCTGCCGGGTGGCTGTGGATGTCGGCGATGCCCTCGGCGGGCTCACCGGCCAGACGCGAGGTGTAGAAGTAGTCGATGTCACTGACCCGGCGGTTGAACACGTTGAACACGTCGAGCGCCACCTTGACGTCGCGCGTGAGCTGGTGGCCCACGCGCAGGTAGGCCAGCGTGGTGCCCTTGGAGCGCACGCTGTTGTCTTCGATCAGAGGGCGGGGGCCGAAGTAGCGCAGCTGGAACTGGGCCGACCAAGGGCCGAGGTCGGTGAGGGTGGCGCCCAGGGCAGCCACGGTGCGCACGGCGCCCGGTACGTGGCGACCGGCATGAGGGGCCTCGCCTTGCTCGGCGCGGAAGCGTGCCTGCGAGAACGCGAGGTCGGCATCCAGCAGCAGCCAGGGGCGCGCCTGCCAGTGGTTGTTGAACTCGATGCCATGGCGACGGCTCGCGCCGCTGGCTTCGGTTTCACCGGCATCGCCGACGAACACCAGCTCCGAGGCCAGGTCCAGGCGCCACACCGACAGCGAGGTCTGCAGGCCGGGCAGCCATTCGCCACGCAGGCCCAGCTCGGCGCCTCGCGTGCGCACCAGCGGCACGGCGGCATCGACGGCCTCGCCGCTGCGCGCCGCCACCCGGGCCGTCATGCCCCGCGCGTCGTTGCGGTGGTAGCCCTGGCCGGCATGGGCGAAGACCTCGGTGCGGGCCCAGGGGCCGAAGACCAGAGAGAGCTTGGGGCTCACGAGATGAGCCTGTCGGCTGCCGCTGTTATCGGCAATCGAACTGCGCACGCGCGCAGACACCTGGTCATGGCGAACGCCGGCGATGCTGCGCAACCAGGGCAACCAGCGCGTGCTGTTCTGGGCATACAGCCCGAGCAGTGTGTCGTTGACCCGGCTTTCCTGCGTCACGTCCACGCGCCGGCCGCCCGCAGCGGTGTACAGGCCCACCGGCGCCAGGTGATCGTGGCGCAGTTGCAGGCCCACCGTGTGTTCGGTCTCGCGGCCGGCCAGCGTGGTGCGCCACAGGCGGCTGGCCTGCAACTCCGCTGCATGGCGCGATTCGGCCTGCTCGAACTGGTCGCCCGTGGTCGGGTTGTCGAGGTTGTAAGTGAAGTTGGAAAACAGCGTGAGCCGCGAAGCCAGTGCCCAGGCGCTCAGTTGCCATTCCCCGTCGTGGACCACGGTCAGGCGGTTCCAGGACAGGCTCAGGCGCTCGGTGTCGCCGTGGTCGGTCGGGTCGATGGCGCCAAAGCGGCCGATCAGGCCGGAGGCGACGGCGCGCTGCGGCACCTGGTCGGTCGCGCGCCAGCGGGCGCGGTAGGCCATGGCCGTCCACGACTGCCGGGTGTCGCCCTCGGCCTGCGTGTAGCGCAGCACGCCATTGAAGCGCTTGAGGCCTTCGCCCTGATCCCACGGCCCGTGGTGGTGGCTGGCCTCGAGGGCGTACAGCCAGGTACCCCCTTGCGGGCGGTCGGCCGAGTCGGCCAGCAGCACGCGGGCGTGGTCGTAGCTGCCGAGGGTGAGGCTGGCCAGCCCGCGTGGCAGCCGGTCCACCAGGGTCAGGCGGGCCGAGCCGGCCGACGCAAAGTCGCCGTCCTCAGCTGCATACGGGCCCTTGCGGTAGTGGATGCGGTCGATCAGCTCGGGGATGAGCCAGTTCAGGTCGGTGTAGCCCTGGCCGTGCGCGTGGCTCGGCATGTTGGCCGGCATGCCGTCCACCCAGGTGGCGAAGTCGGTGCCGTGGTCCAGGTTGAAGCCGCGCAGGTAGTACTGGTTGGCCTTGCCGCCGCCGCTGTGCTGCGACACGATCACGCCCGGCACGAACTCCAGCACCTCGGCCGGCCTGAGCGTGGGCCGGCGCTGCAGCAGGGCGCGGGTCACGGTGCCTTCGCTGGCCGCATCGGTGCTGCCCACGGCGTTGAGGTAGTTGGCCTTGACTGCGACGTCCGGTGCTTCGCCCGGCGCCGGCGGCTCGGCGGCTTGCGCGCCGAGCGCGGCCCAGCCCAGCGCGGCGGGCAGCAGCACCCGCCGGCCGGCTTGGGCCATCAAGGAAAAGGACAACAGGACAATGGAACGCATGACAAGGACGGCGCAGCCGGCGCACGGGCAGGGCGGAAACAAAGTCCGCAGTGTGCCAGTGAGTCCGCCCCCGAACGCGCGGTCAGCGCACCACGCGCAACAGTCGCCCCTCGTCGCTGTCGGTCAGCAGGTAGAGCCAGCCGTCGGGGCCCTGCCGCACATCGCGGATGCGCTCGCCCAGGTTTTGCAGCAGTGGCTCGCGCGACACCAACTGGCCATCGCGCAGCACCAGGCGCCACAGGGCGCGGCCGCTCAGGGCGCCGGTGAACAGGCTGCCCTTCCAGCCGGGGTAGCGCTCGCCGGTGTAGAACGCCAGGCCACTGGGTGAGACCGAGGGCACCCAGGTGCTGACGGGCTCGGTGAACGTGGGCGCATGTGTGCCGCCCTGCACGCGGCAGGTCTCGTTGCTGCCCACGCTGCCATACGGGCAGCCATAGCTGCGCAGAGGCCAGCCGAAGTTGCGCCCGGCCAGCGCGCGGTTGAGCTCGTCTCCACCTTGCGGGCCGTGCTCCACCACCCACAGCTCGCCGGTGTCCGGATGCAGCGCAGCGCCCTGCGGGTTGCGGTGGCCGGTGCTCCAGATGCCGGGCAGCGCCGGGCTCGCCCACGTCGGGTTGTCGGCCGGGATGCGGCCATCGCGATGAATCCGCACCACCTTGCCGAAGGTGGTCTGCAGGTTCTGCGCGAAGTCGCGGCCGGGTGCGCTGGGCGAGTCCTGCATGCGCTCGCCCAATGTCACGAACAGCGTGCCGTCGCGTGCGAACACCAGGCGTGAACCGAAGTGGCCGGTGCCGCGCACCTTCGGGGTCTGGCGGAAGATGATCTGCACGTCGACCAGCTGCTGTCCCTGCAGGCGGCCCCGCGCAACCGCGGTGCCGGCCAATCCGTCTTCCGGGCCGCGGCCGGGCTCGCTGAAGCTGAGGTAGACCCAGGCGGTCTTGCCGAAATCGGGGTCGATCGCCACATCCAGCAGGCCGCCCTGACCGCGCGCCTGCACCGCGGGCACGCCGCCGATGGACGACACCTTCCCGTCGGCTGCCACCCGCTGCAGTGTGCCGCCGCGCTCGGTCACCAGCATCGTGCCATCGGGCAGGAAGGCCAGCCCCCACGGATTGCGCAGGCTCTGCGCCACGGTCTGGGTCTTCACGGCCAGCACGGGCCCGCCGGGGCCCGTCGCGCCGGGCAGCGCCGCCTGGGCCTCGGGGCTCAGGGTCGGGGTGCAGGCTGCGAGCACCGCGCTGAGCAGCAGCGCCGCGGCCCGCGCGGGCCGGCTGGCAAAAGGCAGAGGCGAACAACGCATGGGATCCCTTCTTTCAGCGCGGCGTCGGGGCCGCCGTGTCAGTCGGCGAGCGGCGCCCGGTCGGCCCGCAGCGTGCGGGCATGGTGGGCCAGGTGGTCGGCCACCACGCTCTGAATGAAGTAATAGCCGTGGTCGTAACCCGCATGCCGGCGCAGCGTCAGCGGCTGTCCGCGCGTGCGGCATGCGATCTCGAAGGCCTCCGGCCGCAGCTGCGTGGGCAGGAACTTGTCGGCCAGGCCCTGGTCGATCAGGATGCCATCCGGGAAGGGCACCGTGGGCGATTGCCCCATCAACACCGTGGCGTCGTGGGCGTCCCAGGCCGCACGCGAGGCCCCGAGGTAGCCGGTGAAGGCCTTCTCTCCCCACGGGCAGTCGGTGGGGTGGCAGATCGGTGCAAGCGCCGACAGCGAGCGGTACTGGCCCGGGTGGCGCAGGGCCAGCGTCAGCGCACCATGGCCGCCCATCGAGTGCCCGAAGATCCCTGCGTGGGTCAGGTCGACGGGCAGATGGTGGCCCACCAGCTGATGCAGTTCCTCGGTCACATAGGTTTCCATGCGCCAGTTCGTCGACCAGGGGGGCTCGGTGGCGTCGAGGTAGAAGCCTGCTGCCACGCCGAAGTCCCAGCTGTCGGCCTGACCGGGGACATCGGTGCCGCGCGGGCTGGTGTCCGGTGTCACGATGGCCAGACCCAGGCGGGCCGCATGCTGCTGCGCGCCGGCCTTGATGGCGAACGTCTCTTCGGTGCAGGTCAGGCCGGCCAGGTAAAACAGCACCGGCACCTTCGCACCGGCTTCGAGCGCCTGCAGCGGCAGGAACACGCCGAACTGCATGGGCGTGCCCGTGGCCATCGAGGCGTGGCGGTAGAAGCGCTGCACGCCGCCGAAGCAGGCGTGCTCGCTGAGCAGTTCGAGCGTGCTCATGGTGGCCTTTCGTCAGTACACGACGACCGAACGGATCGACTCGCCGCGCTTCATCAGGTCGAAGCCCTCGTTGATCTGTTCGAGCTTGAGCGTGTGCGTGATCAGGTCGTCGATGTTGAGCTTGCCTTCCATGTACCAGTCGACGATCTTGGGCACGTCGGTGCGGCCGCGCGCGCCGCCGAAGGCCGAGCCTTCCCACTTGCGGCCGGTCACCAGCTGGAAGGGGCGGGTGCTGATCTCGGCACCGGCCTCGGCCACGCCGATGATGATGGAGCGGCCCCAGCCCTTGTGGCAGCACTCGAGCGACTGGCGCATGGTCTTGACGTTGCCGATGCACTCGAAGCTGTAGTCGGCGCCGCCGTCCGTCAGCTGCACGATGGCATCCACGATGTTGCCGCCGGCGGCTTCCACGTCCTTCGGGTTCAGGAAGTGCGTCATGCCGAACTTCCGCGCCATGGCCTCGCGTTCGGGGTTCAGGTCGATGCCGATGATCTTGTCGGCGCCCACCATTTTGGCGCCCTGGATCACGTTCAGGCCGATGCCGCCCAGGCCGAAGACGACCACGTTGGCCCCGGCCTCCACCTTGGCGGTGAACAGCACGGCGCCCACGCCGGTCGTCACGCCGCAGCCGATGTAGCAGACCTTGTCGAAGGGCGCGTCGGGGCGGATCTTGGCCAGCGCAATTTCGGGCGCGACGATGTGGTTGGCAAAGGTGCTGGTGCCCATGTAGTGCAGGATGGGCTGGCCGTTGAGCGAGAAGCGCGAGGTGCCATCGGGCATCAGGCCCTTGCCCTGCGTGGCGCGGATCTTCTGGCACAGGTTGGTCTTGCGGCTCAGGCAGAACTTGCACTCGCGGCACTCGGGCGTGTAGAGCGGGATCACGTGGTCGCCGGGGCGCAGGCTCTTGACGCCCGGGCCGACGTCGACGACCACGCCAGCGCCTTCATGGCCCAGGATGGCGGGGAACAGGCCTTCGGGGTCGGCGCCCGACAACGTGTAGTAATCGGTGTGGCAGATGCCGGTGGCCTTGACCTCGACGAGCACCTCGCCTTCGCGCGGGCCCTCCAGGTCGACGGTTTCGATGGTCAGCGGGGCACCGGCTTTCCAGGCGACGGCGGCACGGGTTTTCATGGGCAAGGGCTCCTGTGGATGAGGGAGGGGCGATGACGTGGGGAAGTCATGCCCCGGTGCGCTGCATGGCGCGAGGCACCACGATAGCGGCAAACCCATGTCCGAGGAAGTCGCTGGTGCTTGCGCGCCGGATAATGGCGGGCTGCGGTGTCTGGCGATGCCGCGCGCCCGAAGACCAGGAGCCCTCGCATGTTTCAGCACGTCGACGCCTACCCCGGCGACCCCATCCTCACGCTCAACGAAGACTTCCAGAAGGACCCGCGCGCGGGCAAGATCAACCTGAGCATCGGCATCTACTTCGACAACGAAGGCCGCCTGCCGGTGATGAACGCCGTGCGCGAGGCCGAGTCGGCGCTGCTGTCGGCCATCGGCCCCAAGCCCTATCTGCCCATGACGGGCCACCCCGCCTACCGCGAGGCCGTGCAGCACCTGCTGTTCGGGGCCGACCATGAAGCAGTGCGCAGTGGCCGCATCGCCACCATCCAGACCCTGGGCGGCTCGGGCGGCCTGAAGGTGGGCGGCGACTTCCTCAAGCGCTACTTCCCCGATTCACAGGTGTGGGTGAGCGACCCGACCTGGGACAACCACCGCGCCATGTTCGAAGGCGCGGGTTTCCAGGTCAACACCTACCCGTACTACGACCCGGCCACCAAGGGCCTGAAGTTCGATGCCATGCTGACGGCGATCGACGCGCTGCCGGCCAAGAGCATCGTGCTGCTGCACGCCTGCTGCCACAACCCCACCGGCGTCGACCTGAACCCGGCGCAGTGGACGCAGCTGATCGAGGTGCTCAAGCGCCGCAACCTGCTGCCCTACCTCGACATCGCCTACCAGGGCTTTGGTGACGGCATCGACGAAGACGCATTTGCGCTGCGCGCGCTGGCCGATGCCGGTGTGAGCTTCTTCGTGGCCAACTCGTTTTCCAAGAGCTTCTCGCTGTACGGCGAGCGCGTGGGCGGCCTCAGCGTGGTCTGCCCGGACAAGGCCCAGGCGCAGCTGGTGCTGGGCCAGCTGATGTCGGCCGTGCGCCGCAACTACTCCAGCCCGCCCACGCACGGCGCGCAGATCGTGGCCCGCGTGCTGCAGACGCCCGCGTTGCGCCAGCTGTGGGCCGACGAGCTGACCGCCATGCGCGAGCGCATCAAGGTCATGCGCCAGCGCCTGTACGACGGCGTGGTGGCCCAGCTGCCCGGCCGTGACGTGCGCTACTTCATCGACCAGCGCGGCATGTTCAGCTACACCGGCGTGAGCCCCGAGCAGGCCGATGCCCTGCGCACCGAGCACGGCGTGTACGTGCTGCGCTCGGGTCGCATGTGTGCCGCCGGCCTGAACGCCAACAACGTCGACCGCGTGGCCGAGGCCTTCGCCGCCGTGCTGCGCTGAACGAAAAAAAGCCGGCCACCGCACAGGCTGGCCGGCTTTCACAGCAGATGACGGAACGCTTCAGCCAGGGCGACCACTGAGCCTGAAACGTCCCACCACCTCGGCCAGGTGGCGTGCCTGCTCATGCAGGCTGCCCGCCGCCGCGGCCGATTCCTCCACCAGTGCCGCGTTCTGCTGCGTCATCTGGTCCAGTTCACTCACCGCCTCGTGCACCGTGCCCACGCCCTGGCTCTGCTCGCGTGTGGCGTGCGCAATCTCCTGGATCAAGTCGTTCACGGCGGCCACCGAGCCCACGATCGAGTGCATGCGCTCGCCGGCGTCATGCACGAGCCGGGCGCCGTTTTCCACCTGCTGGGTCGAGGCCTGAATCAGGCTCTTGATCTCGCGTGCGGCCTGGGCGCTGCGCTGTGCCAGCGTGCGCACCTCACCGGCCACCACGGCGAACCCCCGGCCCTGCTCACCGGCGCGGGCGGCCTCGACGGCGGCGTTCAGGGCCAGGATGTTCGTCTGGAAAGCGATGCCGTCGATCACGGTGATGATCTCGGTGATCTTGCGGGCGCTGGTGTGGATGGCCTCCATCGTGCTCACGACCTCGGCCACGACCTCGCCGCCCCGCTGGGCCTGCTCCGAGGCCGCCGCGGCCTGATGCTGCGCCGAGCCCGACGAGCTGCTGTTGTGCTGCACCGTGCTGGTCAGCTCCTCCATCGACGCCGCCGTGTGCTGCAAGCGCGCTGCGGCCTGCTCGGTGCGCGCACTCAGGTCGGTGTTGCCAGCGGCGATCTGCGCGCTCGCCAGCGCCACGTTGTTCACAGCCTCGTGCACCTGGCTCACCGTGTGATCCAGTCCCGCGCTCATGGCCTGCATCGCCTTCAGAAGATGGGCGATCTCATCCCGGCCCGAGGCCAGGGGGTGCGGAGCCTGACCCTGCGCGATGTCGCCCTGGGCGATGGCTTCGGCTCGCGACACGGCTTCACGCACCCCGCGGGCCAGGTCGCGGGCCGTGCGCTCGCCCAGCACCGCCAGGCCGGCAGCCAGCACGAGTGCGCCGCCGAGCGTCCACGCCATCTGCGCATGGAAGGCGGCCTGCAGGTCGTCGATGTAGAGGCCCGAGCCCACGATCCAGCCCCATGGCGCAAAGCCCTTGACGTAGGACACCTTGTCGACCGGATCGACCGCCCCGGGCCGCGGCCACTGGTAGGGCACGAAGCCCGCCCCGTGCTGCTTGACGGTGTCGACAAAGGCCTGGAACAGGCGCAGCCCGTTGGGGTCGGCCATCTGGCTCACGTCGCGGCCGTCGAGTTCGGGCTTGATGGGGTGCAGCACGACGCGCGGGTGCATGTCATTGACCCAGAAGTACTCGCTGCCGCCGTAGCGCAGCCGGGCCAGGGCGG
Organism: uncultured Aquabacterium sp.; assembly: GCF_947366995.1. Taxonomy (GTDB): domain Bacteria; phylum Pseudomonadota; class Gammaproteobacteria; order Burkholderiales; family Burkholderiaceae_C; genus Aquabacterium. Next base: position 8,912 of record NZ_CANBCC010000086.1, read on the forward strand.
CCTTTGCCTCCTGTTGGGCAGCCTGCTGGCTCAGCCGGCCGCTGAGCTGCCCGTCATGGGCCCATTGCAGGATGCCGTGCGCCACCTCGACGGTGTGCTGCACGGCGCGCTGCCGGTCGGCCAGCTGGTGTTGGTAGGAGACCCAGAGGAGGGCGCATGCCACGCCGAGCACGCACAGCACCGACGCCAGCACGAGGGCGCGCAGCCTTCGGGCCACGCTGATCTGTCTGAACCATGAAAACATTGTTGTGAACCAGTCAGGGTCTGCAGAGGGACACCCCGGGGCTCACCGGCCCGCCAGGCGGGGACATCGACGGGGCGCGGGCAGCCGACCGGTGGCACCCGCGCCCCATCACCCGAGGCGGCTGCTGTCGGCCCGAGGAAGGGCCGCAGTGGGATGAATCCTAGGTAGGGCCGCTGCGGGCGAACCCTCGAAGAACCGCCGCGTACCACGTGACTTCAAGGCATCCGGGCGTTTTCACGACGCGGGAAAACGGGTGCAGAACCGAACGTTCGTGCGGCGCCATTGGGGCCATCCCCCGCACATCGGGGGCGCCTTCCTTGGAAGAATGGGGAGCCCAGACTGGCGCGGGCGTCGCGGCCTGCAGGAGACACGGAGATGGACAAGATCTGGCTCAGGCACTACCCGCCGGGGGTGCCGCACACCATTGACCCTTCGGCCTACCGCTCGCTTGTGGCCCTCATGGACGAGGGCTTCAGCCGGCATGTCCGCCTGTCGGCGTTCGGTTTCATGGGGCAGCGCTGGCAGTTCGCCGACATCGACGTCGCATCACGCGCAATGGCTGCCTACCTGCAGAGCCTGGGACTGCAGCCGGGCGACCGTGTGGCCGTCATGCTGCCCAACATCCCCCAGTACCCGGTGACCGTGGCCGCCATCCTGCGCGCGGGCTATGTGGTGGTCAACGTCAACCCGCTGTACACGCCGCGCGAGCTGCACCACCAGTTGAATGACTCGGGCAGCAAGGCCATCGTCATCCTCGAGAACTTCGCCACCACGCTGCAGCAGGTGCTGGAGGACACCCCCGTTCAGCACGTCGTGCTGGCCACCATGGGCGACATGCTGGGCCTCATCAAGGGCGCGCTGGTGAACCACGTCGTGCGCAAGGTCAAGAAGCTGGTGCCGCCGTTCAGCCTGCCGCAGGCAGTGCCGTTCAAGACCGCGCTGAAACGCGGCGCGCGCCTGCCGTTCAAGCAGGCCGATCCGGGCCCCGACGATGTGGCCGTGCTGCAGTACACCGGCGGCACCACGGGCGTGAGCAAGGGCGCCACCCTCCTGCACCGCAACATCATCGCCAACCTGCTGCAGTCCGAGGCGTGGAATGGCCCCATGCTCAAGCAGATTCCGCCCGGCGAGCAGACCGCCATCGTGTGCGCGTTGCCGCTGTATCACATCTTCGGCTTCACGGTCTGCATGATGCTGGGCCTGCGCATGGGCACGCTCAACATCCTGATCCCCAACCCGCGCGACCTGCCCGCCACGCTCAAGGAACTGCAGAAGTGGCGCTTTCACAGCTTTCCGGCCGTCAACACGCTGTTCAATGCCCTGGCCCACCACCCCGATTTCGACAAGGTCGACTGGAGCCACCTGCGGCTGAGCGTGGGCGGGGGCATGGCCGTGCAGCACGCCACCGCCAAGCTCTGGAAGGACCGCACCGGCTGCGCGGTGGCCGAAGGCTACGGCCTGTCGGAAACCTCGCCGTCCGTCACGTGCAACCCGGTGCAGAGCACGGCCTTCAGCGGCACCATCGGCCTGCCGCTGCCCTCGACCGAGGTGACGGTGCTGGATGAAGACGGCAACGAACTGCCGCTGAACACGCCGGGCGAGCTGGCCGTGCGCGGCCCGCAGGTCATGGCCGGCTACTGGAATCGGCCTGAGGAAACCGCCAAGGTGATGACGGCGGATGGTTTCTTCCGCACCGGCGACATCGCCACCATCGATGAGCGCGGCTACGTCAAGATCGTCGATCGCAAGAAGGACATGATCCTGGTGTCGGGCTTCAACGTCTACCCCAACGAGATCGAGGACGTGGTGGCCTCGCTTGAGGGCGTGCTGGAGTGCGCGGCGGTGGGCATGCCCGATGCGCAATCGGGCGAAGCCGTGCGGCTGGTGGTCGTCAAGGCCGATGCGGCGCTGACGGAAGAGCAGGTGCGCGCCCACTGCGCCCAGCATCTGACCGGCTACAAGCGGCCCAAGCTCATCGAGTTCCGCACCGAGTTGCCCAAGACGCCGATCGGCAAGATCCTGCGTCGGGCCCTGCGCGACGACCCGCCCCGCGCGGCCAGCTGAGGCAGCGCCCGGCTCAGTCCTGGCCCATGAGGCGCTGGGGCGTCACCTCGACCGAGGTCGTGCCGTCGCTGACCCACACGGTGCCATCCTGCACGCTGACCTGCAGCTGCATGCTGCGCTGTGCGAAGGCGGCCAGGGCCTGGGTCTGTTCGCTGGGCAGCTGCCACACGGTCAGGTTCTGAGCCCGCGTCAGCTTGTTCGCGATGCCGTCCCACCAGATCGGTGTGCTGCTCTGGAAGGCCCACAGGCTCACTCGACGAGCCCGTCCCGCCGCCTTCATCAGGCGCTTGTCATCGGGCTGGCCCACTTCCACCCAGTGCAGGATCTCGTCGGAATAGTTCTTGTGCCACAGCGCAGGCTCGTCCGGCTCCCACATGTCCTTGGCCAGCTCCAGCGTGCCTTCGTTCGTGTCGGCGGGCCAGCCCAGGGCCAGGGCCAGCACGCGCACCATCATGCGTTCGTCGGTCTCGGAAGGGTGCCGCGCAATGGTCACGCCGATGTCGGCGTACACATGGCGGTCCATGTCGGCCAGGTTGATCTGGGCTTTGTAGATGGTGGCTTTGAGCGCCATGGTGGTGTCGGATCGGGTCGCGGAAGGGGAACCCGCCATCATCCTCCAAAAATGCCGCCCAGCCACGCCATGACGGCATCGAGCACCTGATCCTGCTCGACTTCGTTGAACACCTCGTGCGACAGGCGCGGCCAGGGCACGGCGTGAACAAGTGCCCGCGGCGCCTGGGCGACAAAGGCCTCCGAGCCCTGCGGCCGCACGCAGCGGTCTTCGCCGCCCCAGGTGATGAGGGTGGGCACCGTCCAGTGCGGCGCACGGGCCAGCACGTTGTCCCCCGCATCGAGCAGGAAGCGCGTGAGGCGGCCGGTGACGCGGTCGTGCACCAGCGGGTCGGCCAGATAGGCGGCCACGGTGGCAGGGTTGTGGCAGATCCACGCTGGCTTGAGGCCGTTGCCCACCGCCACGTCGGGCGTGAGTTTGCCGACGGTGGCCAGCAGGCCTTTCTGCACGGCGCTGATCGGAATCTCCAGCGCGGGTGAAGACAGCACCAGGGCGTTGACGGGGCGGGCCCACGGCGCCGATTCGGGCGGTGCGGCATGGGCCGCCACGAAGCGCGCCGCGATGGCGCCGCCCAGGCTGTGGCCCACCAGCAGCAGCGGCAGCCCCGGGCAGGCGGCGCGGGCGGCGTCCACCACGGCGGCCGTGTCGTGCAGGAAATCGTCGTCGGCGTTCAGCGCACCGCGTGCACCCGGGGAGCGCCCGTGGCCGCGGTGGTCGCAGCCGAACACGTGCCACCCCTGGGCATTCAGGCGGGCCGCCACATGGGCGTAGCGGCCGAGGTGCTCGCCCAGGCCGTGCACGATCACCGCCACACCGCGGGCGGGGACGGTGTCTGGTACGGGCCAGGCATGGGCGTGCAGGGCCAGGCCGTCGCGGGTACGCACGGTGGCGGGGAAGGCAGGGGGCAGGGCGGTCACGGTCATCGGGGGCGGGCAGAGGGGAGGGGGCGTCGGGTCAACAAGGGGGTTGGGTTTGGCTGGCGGATTCAAATGGCGCGACCGGCGTCGCGCAGCGCCCGCAGCCAGCCCAGGCCGTCGTGGGCCGAGCCCTGGCGCGGGCGGTATTCACACCCGATCCAGCCAGACCAGCCCAGGCGCTGCAGTTCATCCCACACCCAGGGCCAGTTCAGTTCGCCATCGTCGGGCTCGCCGCGGTCGGGCACGGCGGCCACCTGCAGATGCCCGACGCGGCCCGAGGGCAGTGCGGCGCTCAGGTGGGTGGTCAGGTCGCCGTCGACGATCTGGGCGTGGTACAGGTCCATCTGCACCTGCAGATGCGCCGAGCCGATGCGTTGCACCAGCGCGTGCGCGTCGGCCTGGCGGGTCAGCAGGTAGCCCGGCATGTCGCGCGAATTGATGGGCTCGATGGTGACGACGCGGCCGGCAGCTTGCGCCTGTGTGGCGGCCCAGGCCAGGTTGGCTTCGTAGGTGGCCCAGGCCCGGTCGCGGGTGCCGGGTGTGTCGGCGCACAGCCCGGCCATCAGGTGCACGCGTGGGCAGCCCAGCGCCTCGGCCCGAGCCAGGGCCTCGCTCACCACCCGGCGGAAGTCGGCTTCCCGCCCTGGCAGGCCGGCCAGGCCCCGTTCACCGCCCGTCCAATTACCGGGTTCGGCGTTGAAGAGAACGAGCTGAAGCCCGTTATCGCGTAAGCGTGCGCTCACTTCTTCCGTTGAGTGCTCATGCGGGAACAGGCATTCCACGCCGGTGAAACCATCGCGGGCGGCGGCGGCAAAGCGGTCTAAAAATGGCAGCTCGGTATAGAGCCAGCTCAGGTTGGCGGCAAAGCGCAGCGGGGCGGGGCGGGGCGATGACATCGCCACAGCGTAGCGCAGGCCTGGGTGCCACGCTTGACACGCCCCGTCAGATCACCGCGGTTGATGCGCGCCAGAAACAGACAGGCCGACCGGAGAACCGGTCGGCCTGGAGAGGGGCAGAGGCCGTCAGCGACGGCCTGGGGGGCAGATCAGAAGGTTTCCCAGTCGTCGTCGGCCGGGGGGCGGGCGGCCACGGCCACCGGTTCGGCCGGCGGCGTGTGCGGCAGGCTGGCGCGGGCCGGGGCGGGGGCCTTGGGTGTGGCCGGAGCGGCAGCCGGGCTTGCCTTGGGCAGCGGCTTGACCGGTTCACGGGCGGCGGCCTGGGCCTTCGCGATGGCGGTGTGGGCCACGTTGTCGACGGTGCTGGCGGGGGCGCTCGGCGTCGGAATCGGGGTCACCGGCGTCACGCCCAGGCTGCGGGAGGCACCGCCGCCCAGCTTGAACGCGGACACGGCCTGGGCCAGGCGCGCGGCCTGATCCTTCAGACTTTCTGCCGCGGCGGCCGATTCTTCCACCAGCGCGGCGTTCTGCTGCGTCATCTGATCGAGTTGCGTCACGGCCTGGTTGACCTGGCCGATGCCCTGGCTCTGCTCGGTCGAGGCGGCGCTGATCTCGCCGATGATGTCCGACACGCGCTGCACGCTGGTCAGGATCTCGTTCATCGAGTTGCCGGCGTCCTTCACCAGGCGCGAGCCCGATTCCACCTTCTCGCTCGACGCGTTGATCAGCGTCTTGATTTCTTTGGCGGCCTGGGCGCTGCGCTGGGCCAGCGTGCGCACTTCACCGGCCACCACGGCAAAGCCGCGGCCCTGTTCGCCGGCGCGGGCGGCTTCCACCGCGGCGTTCAGCGCCAGGATGTTGGTCTGGAAGGCGATGCCGTCGATCACGGTGATGATGTCGGTGATCTTGCGGCTGGCGCCGTCGATCTCGGCCATGTTGGCCACCACCTGCGAGACGATGTGCTCGCCCTGCTGTGCGGCCGTGGCGGCGCCGGAGGCCAGCTGGTTGGCCTGGCGGGCCGAGTCGGCGCTCTGGCGCACGGTGCCGGTCAGCTGCTCCATCGAACTGGCGGTCTGCTGCAGGTTCGACGCCGTCTGCTCGGTGCGCATCGACAGGTCCTGGTTGCCGGTGGCAATCTCGGTCGAGGCGGTGCTGATCGAATCGGTGGCCTGGCGGATCACGCCGATGGTGTCGCGCAGCTTGTGCGTCATGGCCACCACCGAGGCGTGCAGCGAGCCCTCGTCGCCCGGCGTGCGCTGCAGGTTCAGATCAAGGTCGCCGTCCGCGATGCGGGAAACGGCGTCGCGCAGCGCGGTGGGCTCGGCGCCCAGGTCACGCCACACCGAGTTCACGATGGCGGCGGACATCAGGCCAAGCACGCCCAGCACGATGACGCCCGTGCCGACCGTGACCCACAGCGCGGTCTTCACGCCGCTGTTGGCGCTGGCCTGGGCGGTGTCGATGGCGCTGCGCGCTTCGGTCTTGCGCGTGTCGAGGGCCTTCTGCAGGACCTGCAGACTGCTCTGCATCTGGGTAACCAGGTCGCCGGGGGGCTGGCTGGTCAGCAATGCGCGGGTGGCGCCGATGGCCGCGGCCTGGTAGGCATCGAAGGCGCCGCTCAGTTCCTTGGCCACGCCGGATTTTTCCGGCAGCCGGGCCATGGCATCCAGTGCCGTGCGGGCCGTGCCCACCTGGGCCTCGGCTTCCTTGAGCTTCTCGGCCTCGCCCTCGGCGGCAGCCGTCTGCAGCGTCAGACGAAGTTGTTCGGTGGCGCGGTCCACGGTCATCACGTGGGCCATGTGGGGGTTGTCGACCTGGTAGAGCTGGTCGAGGACGGCCGACGTGCGGTCTCCCACGAAGATGCTGACAGCGACGCCCACCATGAACACCGCGGCGGCGCTCACCGGCAGCATCCAGATTTTGGTGCGAAAGTTCATTTTGCCTCCTGCTTCGGGCGACAGCGCTCCATGAAGCCTGGTGCCTCACCCGTTCGGTTCTATCGGCATCATCCGCGTGGAACTGAAACCTGAAGTGGCAAAAAGTCCGCTTTCCGAGGGCTAATCCGGCCCCGCTTCCTACAATCCCCGCATGTCTGCCCCCCCTTCCGCGCCCACCGCCCAGGCGGCTAGATCGGAAGAGCGTCGTGTAGGGAAAGAGTGTCGTTCGGC
>NZ_CANBCC010000087.1 GCF_947366995.1 uncultured Aquabacterium sp.
AGCCGCTCGCCACGCAGCAGCACCACGGCACAGCGCGTCTGGGCCACGAGCTTGGCGGCCATCGTCATCGTGTAGGCCGATCGGCCGAAGAACGGGGCCCACGCACCCATGCCTTCAGGCGGCACCTGATCGGGCAGCAGCCCCACGGTTTCGCCCTTCTTGAGCGCGCGCAGCATCTGGCGCACGCCGGCCAGCGTGGCGGGGCTGGTCTGCATGCCCGGGCGATTGCGCGAGTCCTTCATCATCTCGGCCAGCCAGGCCTGCTTGGCCGGGCGGTACAGCGCCGTGATGGGTTTGACGGCGCCGAAGCGCTCGGCATAGGCCTGGGCCGTGACCTCGAAGCAGCCGAGGTGCGGCGTCAGCAGCAGCAGGCCGCGCCCCTCGGCGAGGGCCGCCTCGACCACTTCGGGGTGGCGCCACTGCACGCGCGGGCCCAGGGCCTCCTCGCGCGGTCGGCCCCACATCAGGGGCAGCTCACCGACCATCCGGCCCGCATGGCCGACGGCCTGCCGTATCTGCGTGCGGCTCAGCCCGGCGGCACGGGCGTGCGCCTGCAGGCGCCGACGGTAGGTGGGCGACAGCAGGTAACTCAGCCAGCCCAGGCCCGCGCCGAGGGCGTGCAGGAGACCGAGCGGCCAGCGGGACAGGAGCGAGAACAGGCGGGCCATGCGTCGATTGTAGGGAGTCCCCCGCCTGCGCCCGCCGCGGCGGTTGCAGGACAACCCGGAAGCTTCCGCGCGCGCTGGTCCGGAAAACAACCCCGCCTCTGTGGTGCATCTGGCGCGTTTTCCGGGGCGCTGCGGCGAGCACGGCGAGCGCCGTTCCTCTAGAATTGCGCCATCGCCGAGTTAACAGGACAACTTGCGGGGCGATCCACAAATGCCGCTAAAGCGTTCGCCGCTGCCAGAAGAACCGCACCTTGCATGACTTCCACAGCCTCGGCGACGCCGAGTGCCCGTCATCAATCTTCTGGAGTACCCACTGTGGCGAACGATTTCCTCTTCACCTCCGAGTCCGTCTCTGAAGGCCACCCCGACAAGGTCGCCGACCAGATCTCGGACGCCATCCTCGACGCCATCTTCGAGCAGGACCCCAAGTCCCGCGTGGCCGCCGAAACGCTGTGCAACACCGGGCTGGTCGTGCTGGCCGGTGAAATCACCACCAACGCCCACGTCGACTACATCCAGGTGGCGCGCGACACCATCAAGCGCATCGGCTACGACAACACCGAGTACGGCATCGACTACAAGGGTTGCGCCGTGCTGGTCGCTTACGACAAGCAGTCGAATGACATCGCCCAGGGCGTGGACCACGCTTCGGACGATTACCTGAACATCGGCGCCGGCGACCAGGGGCTGATGTTCGGCTACGCCTGCGACGAAACGCCCGAGCTGATGCCGGCGCCCATCTACTACGCACACCGTCTGGTCGAGCGCCAGGCCCAGCTGCGCAAGGACGGCCGTCTGCCCTTCCTGCGCCCGGACGCCAAGAGCCAGGTCACGATGCGCTATGTGGACGGCAAGCCGCACAGCATCGACACCGTGGTGCTGTCGACCCAGCACGCCCCCGAGTGGAGCCTGGGCGACAAGATGAAGCCCGAGTTCAACGAGGCAATCATTGAAGAGATCATCAAGCCGGTGCTGCCCAAGGAGTGGCTCAAGGAGACCCGCTACCTGATCAACCCGACCGGTCGCTTCGTGATCGGCGGCCCGCAGGGTGACTGCGGTCTGACCGGCCGCAAGATCATCGTGGACACCTACGGCGGCGCCTGCCCGCACGGCGGTGGCGCGTTCTCGGGCAAGGACCCGTCGAAGGTGGACCGCTCGGCCGCCTACGCCGCCCGCTATGTGGCCAAGAACATCGTGGCAGCCGGTCTGGCGCGTCAGTGCCAGGTGCAGGTGGCCTACGCCATCGGCGTGGCCCAGCCCATGAACATCACGGTCTACACCGAAGGCACGGGCGTGATCCCTGACGACAAGCTGTCGAAGATCGTGGCCGAAAGCGGCATTTTCGACCTGCGTCCGAAGGGCATCATCCAGATGCTGGACCTGCTGCGCCCGATTTACTCCAAGACCGCAGCCTACGGCCACTTCGGCCGCGAAGAGCCCGAGTTCACGTGGGAGAAGACGGACAAGGCCCAGGCGCTGCGGGACGCAGCGGGCCTGAAGGGCTGAGGCCTGCGACAGCAGGGCTCACTGGGCCTTGCGGGGAGCGGCCGCCAGGCCGCGACCCACAAAGCGGCTGCACTGCGTGCAGCCGCCGGGCTGTAAGCCCGCCGCGCGCCAGCGCGGTATCCGGCTTGCGGCGCTGCGGGACGCAGCGGGCCTGTAAGCCCGATCACACCTTGAACACCCGCACCAGGCCGTTGAGCTGATCGGCCTGGTCGCGCAGGCTGGAGGCGGCCGCCGCGGCCTCTTCCACCAGCGCGGCGTTCTGCTGCGTCATCTGGTCGAGGTGCGTCACGGCGCCATTCACCTGGCGGATGCCTTCGCTCTGCTCGCTGGCCGAGGCGGTGATCTCGGTCATCATCTGGTTGACCCGCTCGATCGCCGAGACGATCTGCCGCATGGTTTGCCCCGCCGAGTCGACCAGCTTGGCGCCGTTGTCGACGCGCTCGGTCGAGTCGTTGATCAGCGTCTTGATTTCCTTGGCGGCCTGCGCGCTGCGCTGGGCCAGCGTGCGGACCTCACCGGCCACCACGGCAAAGCCGCGGCCCTGCTCGCCGGCGCGGGCTGCTTCCACCGCGGCGTTCAGCGCCAGAATGTTGGTCTGGAACGCGATGCCGTCGATCACGCCGATGATGTCGGCGATCTTGCGCGAAGCCATCGCGATGCCGTCCATCTGCGTCACCACCTCGTCCACCACCTGACCGCCATGGCGCACGGCCTGCGTGGCGTCCGTGGCCAGCTGGTTGGCTTCGCGGGCGGTGTCAGCGTAGTGCTGCACGGTGCCCGAGAGCTGCTCCATCGACGAAGCGGTCTGCTGCAGGCTGCTGGCCGCCTGTTCGGTGCGGGCACTCAGGTCGTGGTTGCCCGAGGCGATCTCGCCCGAGGCCGTGTGGATGCTGTCGGTGGCCTGTCGAACCTGGCTGACCAGGCCGCTGAGCGAGCGCGCCATGGCTTCCAGCGCCTGCATCAACTGCCCCAGTTCATCCTGGCGGGTCGTGTCCAGTTGCACGGTGAGGTCGCCCTCGGCAATGCGGCGTGCGGCCTCCACCGAGCGGTCCAGCGCGTGGCGGATCGAGCTGATGAGACGTTGTGCGCCGAGCGCCGCCAGCGCCAACAGGGCTGCCATCAGGGCCAGTGACCACAGTGTGTGGCCGCGGTGGCTGGCTGCCAGCTCGGCGCTCACGGCATTCGAAGCCTCTTCCTGCATCTCGGCAAACCGGCCCAGCGCCTGGTAGTAGGTGCTCACTTCCTTCTGGAAGGTGGCATCGGCCAGTGCGCGGGCACCTTCGGTGTCCCCGGCCTGCTGCAACGCGTCGATGCGCGCGCGGGTGGCGAGCACGGTCGCTCGCCGTTCGGCGATCAGCTGGATCTGGGCCTTGTCGGCGTCACTCAGCGGCAGCGTCTCGATGCGCTGCTTGATTTCGGTGATCTTGCGGATGTCGGCTTCGTTGCGGGCGCGCACCTTGTCAACGGCCCCGGTGTCGCTGCGGGCGTCGGTCAGCGCGACGATGCGGGTGACCACCACTTCGCTGAGGTGGGCCCACTGGCGTGCGGCCTTCAGTTTTTCCGCAGCGATGGCGCGCTTCGCATCTGCGCTGGCCATCTCCTGCATCGAAATCCAGCCGGCTCCGGCGTTGAGCGTCAGCACGGCGACAATGAGGAGGCCCAGGCCGGCCCACAATGTGCCGGCGATGCCCAATCGGGCGTGTTTCATGGCGTGGTTCCCTGGTTTTGCGGCCCGACGACACGCGGGCAGTCATCCAGGTTTTCGGCACACAATAGCCCCGGGGGTATGGGGTTTTTCCGAGTCCGGAAATCGTTAATCTACCGCCATTTATCGAGCTTCGGGCGGGGCAACAAACTGGCCGGTATCCCGCATTTTTAACGATCCGATCTCTTCCAGCGCGCCTAGGATGCTCGTACAGTGCGGCCCCGTCGCCTGCCACACCCATCATGAGAAAAAAGATCCCCGTGGCGCTGGTTCGCGTCGGCATGTACATCGACGAGCTGGACGCATCCTGGCTGGACCACCCGTTCTGGAAGTCGGCGTTCAAGGTGGAGCAGCCGGCGCAGCTGGCGCAGCTGAAGACTTCGAACATCAAAACGGTCTGGATCGACACCTCGAAGGGTGTGGATGTCGAGGCGCCGCGGCCGCCGGTGCCGACGCAGTGGGTCGATGACGTCGAGGTGCCGGCGGGTGCCGGTGCCCCCGAAGCCGACCTGAGCGGCATCGGTGCCCCCGCGCCGCAGCCCGTGCCGGCCAAGCCTTGTGGCATGACCGAAGAGGTGGTGCGCGCGCGCCGCATCCTCGGGCAGGCCCGGCCTGCGATGAAGTCGATGTTTGCCGACGCCCGCATGGGCAAGGCCGTCGACACCGAGCACTGCCTGCCGCTGGTCGATGAGATCACGCAGTCGGTGGCCCGCAATCCCGGCGCCATCGTGAGCCTGGCACGGCTCAAGACCAGCGACGACTACACCTACATGCACTCGGTGGCGGTGTGCGCGCTGATGGTGGCGCTGGCGCGCCAGCTGGGGCTCAGCGAGGACGAGACCCGTGAGGTCGGCCTGGCCGGGCTGGTGCACGACCTGGGCAAGGCCATGATGCCGCTGGACGTGCTCAACAAGCCCGGCAAGCTGACGGACGCCGAGTACGCCATCATGAAGGGCCACCCGGAAGCCGGGCACCGCATGCTGGTCGAGGGCCGCGGTGTGGGCAAGATTCCGCTTGAGGTGTGCCTGCACCACCATGAGAAGATGAATGGCACCGGCTATCCGCACCGCCTGAAGGGCGAGCAGATCAGCCTGTACGCCCGCATGGGCGCCGTGACCGACGTGTACGACGCCATCACCTCGAACCGCCCCTACAAGGCAGGTTGGGATCCGGCCGAGTCGGTGCAGAAGATGGCGCAGTGGACCAAGGAAGGCCACTTTGACGAGCGCGTGTTCCAGGCCTTCGTCAAGAGCCTGGGCATCTACCCGACGGGCTCGCTGGTGCGGCTGCAGTCCGGTCGTCTGGCCGTGGTGATGGAGCAGGGGACGGGCTCGCTGCTGCACCCGGTGGTGCGGGTGTTCTTCTCGACCAAGGCCAAGCAGCACATCCCGCCGGAGCGGCTGGACCTGAGCAAGTCGGTCGACCAGATCGTCGGCCGTGAGTCACCGGCCGTGTGGGGCTTCAAGCACCTCGACCAGCTGTGGATGCCGCAGCCCTGAGCGGCTGCGGCGTGTGCGCGTTCAGGCGCGGCGGCGGCGGGCCACAGCGGCCACGCCAGCCAGACCCAGGCCCATCATGGCCAGCGTCGAGGCTTCCGGCACGGCCGTGACCTTCAGGCCGGCCAGATAGTAGTCTTCCGGCGACTTCTTCACGGCATAGCCGAAAGTGAAGGTGTTGCCGATCAGCGGCGTGCTCAGGGTGACCGGCTGGCCGCCGTTCTTGCCGAAGCTGTACTCGACCGCCGCACGGCCGTCCACCGACACGGTGAAGCCGTCGAAGTCGTCCAGTTCGCGCGTCAGGCTCAGCGAGAGGCGGTCGTCCGGGAAGAACACCAGCTGGCTCAGCGCCACCGTGTGCTGGAACGACAGCGTCAGTGTTTCCTTCGGCTGGCTGAGCGAGTAGTTGCCGTCGACGATGTCGAAGCCGCTGGACTTCATGTAGCCGGTGACGACGCCGAGGCCGGCGTTGCTCAGCTTGCTCTGGTGCACCAGGGCCAGCGTGTCGAAGTCGGGGCTGTCCTTGGCGGTGACGGTCAGCAGGCCGCCGGCGGCGGTGTTGTAGCTGATGGAAGTGGCGCAGACGCCGCTGCCGCTGCACAGATTGGTCGAGCCGGCGGCGCCGGTGGCGGCCGTCAGGGCCACCCCGCCCACCGTGGTGTTCGTGAAGCCGATGGTTTCGGCGTGGGCGGTGGCCGCGATCAGGGCGGCGGCGACGAGAGAGGAACGGATCAGGCTGTGCATGGTGATGAAGGCTGGGTGGCGCAAAACGCACGCCGGAGTCCCCACTGTACCGAGCCCATGTCCTGTGTTGTCCCCCCCGAACCCGTGGACGCCGCCGTTCTTAGGGGGAAATCCGGACGCGCTGTCGCGGCTTCCCCCGTCCTTTCGGTGGGTGCTCAGGCCGATGCGGCCGCGGTGCCGCGTCGCTGTCGCCGGGCCACCCACCCGGCCACGAGCAGGCCGGTGCAGGCCAGGCCCCAGGTGGTGGGCTCGGGCACCGCCGGCGGTTGCGTGATGATCTCGCCCACCTTGCCGGCCACGAAGGCGCTGGTGAAGGACTCGGCGTGCAGGCCGCCATTGCGCAGGATGTTGAGGTTCCAGGCCCCGCCGCCGGTGGCGAGCGCCAGGTCGACATAGGCCGCACGGGTGCTCCCGGCGCCGCTGGCAAAGGCCCCGGTGCAGGTCGAGAACCCGCCCGCACCGTCTGCCTTGAACCCGGTCGTGCCGATGATGCCCATGGCGGCGCTGCCATCGCCACAACGGAAGGTGTTGTTGACCACGACGTTGAGCAGGGTGCGGTCGGCCTGCATGTCGGCCAGCAGCCCCCCGAAGGTCAGGCTGGGGTCGGTGTTGTCCCGGTCCTCGTCGGTGACGAGGATGATGTTGCGTGCGGCGCCGGCGCGCGGCGCGATGGTGGCGGCCTGGTTCAGGGCCGCCCAGCCGTCTTCGGTGGAGCCGGATGCCGCCAGCCCGGCGCTCGCCGTCACCCAGTCGGCCGCCGAACCGAGCTGGCTGCCCCCGATGCTGAACGAGCGCACGTAGTGCGGCTTGCCTGCCGCACTGGCGCCGAACCCGGTCAGGCCGAAGCGGTTGCCGGTCAGGCCCAGCGCGCCGAGCTCGGCATCGAGCGTGGGGACGACGGTGCGCATCCACGCCTGTTCGCCGGTCATCGAGCCGGACTCGTCCATCAGCACGATGAGATCGGCCGTCGTGGCCTTGGGGGCGGCCTGGGCCGACAGGGCGGCAAACGCCGCGACGACCACGGCAAGGTGGCGCTGGTTCATGGGGACTCTCCTGAAATGAATGATGGTGACGCGCGGACCGCGCGGACGGCAGCTTACGGGCGTGCCGGTCACCACCCCATCCCTAGAGAGCGGGATCGGATTCCGTGCGCGGGGCATGCGATTTGCCCGCGCACGGATCACTTCACTGGCTCGACAGGCTCAGGCCCGCGTGCTCGCGCAGCGGGTGGAAGTGCACGTGCGGGTGCCGCTCGGCCGTCAGCCGCAGGTCGTACGCCGAGGTCATCATGTAGGCCAGGGTGTCGGCCGCGTCGAGTGCCAGCTTGCTGGCGTTCTCGTCGGTGAACTTCTTCAGCGCCTCGGGCGTGTCGGCCGTGATCCAGCGCGCGCCGGTGAAGCGGCAGGGCATCAGGCGGATGTCGACGCCGTACTCGGCCATCAGGCGGTGCTGCACCACTTCGAACTGCAGCTGACCGACGGCGCCCAGCAGCATGGCGCCGCCCACCTCGGGCCGGAAGACCTGGATGGCGCCTTCTTCACCCAATTGCAGCAGGCCGGCCTGCAGCTGCTTGCTCTTCATCGGGTTCTTCAGCTCGACCGTCTGGAACAGCTCGGGCGCGAAGAAGGGCAGGCCGGTGTACTGCAGGCTGATGCCGTCGGTGATGGTGTCGCCCAGCTGCACGCCGCCGTGCGTGGTGAAACCGATGATGTCGCCGGCAAAGGCTTCGTCGACCGCTTCACGGCGCTGCGACAGGAAGGTGACGACGGACGTGGGCCGCAGCTCCTTGCCGCTGCGCTGCACCTTGAGCTTCATGCCCGGGGTGTATTTGCCCGAGCACACGCGCACGAAGGCGATGCGGTCGCGGTGCGACGGGTCCATGTTGGCCTGCACCTTGAAGACGACGCCGGAGAAGTTGGCCATGTCGGGCGCGATCTCCTTGTGCGAGCCGTCCTTCTCGGTGCTGAAGCGGGGGCGCGGTGCCGGGGCCAGGTCGACCAGGGCGTCGAGCACCTCCTGCACGCCGAAGTTGTTGACGGCCGAGCCGAAGAACACGGGCGTCTGCTTGGCGGCGAGGAACTGTTCGAGGTCGAACGCGGGCGCGGCCTCGGCCATGAGCTCCATGTTCTGCTCGGCCAGCTCCCAGTCGTGGCCGAAACGCTCGGCCAGCTTGGCGCGCTCGGTGAGCGGCACCACTTCGTACTCGTCGCTGCGCTTGTCCTCGCCGGCGTCGAACAGGCGCATGCTCTGCGTGCGCAGGTTGACGATGCCGCCAAAGCCCTTGCCCTGGCCCACGGGCCACGTCATCGGCACGCAGGGCATGCCCAGTTCGGCTTCCACTTCATCGAGCAGTTCGATGGGGTCGCGGCCTTCGCGGTCCATCTTGTTGATGAAGGTGATGATGGGCGTGTCACGCTGGCGGCAGACCTCGATCAGGCGCTTGGTCTGGGCCTCCACGCCGTTGGCCGCGTCGATGACCATCAGGGCCGAGTCGACCGCGGTCAGCACGCGGTAGGTGTCTTCCGAGAAGTCCTTGTGGCCCGGGGTGTCGAGCAGGTTCACCACGTGCTCGCGGTAGAGCATCTGCATGACGGACGAGGCCACCGAAATGCCGCGCTGCTTTTCGATTTCCATCCAGTCCGACGTGGCGTGGCGCGAGGCCTTGCGGCCCTTGACCGCCCCGGCGATGTGGATGGCGCCCGAGAACAGCAGCAGCTTTTCCGTCAACGTCGTCTTACCGGCGTCGGGGTGGGAAATGATCGCGAAGGTGCGGCGGCGGCGGGTTTCGGGCGTGAAGCTCACGGGCAGGCTCGGCAGGGAATCGAACCTGCGATTGTCGCAGCTTCGGTTGACCTGCGGGGGATCAGGCTGTCTGCGGGGCGTGCAGGCCGAGGGCGGTTTCCAGCGGCTCCGGCCGGTGCACGAGGTAGCCCTGCGCGTAGTCCACCCCGATGCGGCGCAGTTCGGTCACCGTCGCCTCGTCCTCGACGAACTCGGCAATGGTGCGGATGCCCAGCACCTGGGCCACGTCGCGGAAGCAGCGCACGGCGGCGTGGTCGAGCGCGTTGCTGGTCAGGGTCTTGATGAACTGGCCGTCGATCTTGAGGTAGTCCACCGCCAGGCTCTTGAGGTAGCCGAAGGACGAGGAGCCCGCACCGAAGTCGTCCAGCGCAATGCGCACGCCGAGCTTGCGCATCTCGTCGATGAAGACGGTGGCGTCGGCCAGGTTGGTGATGGCCGCGGTCTCGGTGATCTCCAGGCAGAGCTTGCGCACGTCGATGCGGGTGCGGGACACCAGCTCGGCCACGAAGCGGTGAAAGGCCTTGTCGCCGATGGACTGGCCTGAGAGATTGACGGCCAGCGTGGCCACGTGGCCGAGGTCGCCTTCGTGGGCCTCGAGCATGCGGAAGGCGTGGCGCAGCACCCAGCGGTCGATGCGCGACGCCATGTGGAAGCGCTCGGCGGCGGGCAGGAAGGCGCCGGGCGGAATGAGTTTGCCGTCGTCGTCGCGCAGGCGGATCAGCAATTCGGCGTGCAGGCCCTCGTGCGCGGCATGCTGGCCAAGCGGGGCGATGCGCTGCGCGTACAGCACGAAGCGGTCTTCGTCGATGGCCTGCTCCAGCCGGCTGGCCCACTGCATTTCGCCCTGGCGGGCCTTGAGCATCTGGTCGGTGTCGTACCAGGCGTGCACGCGGTTGCGGCCGGCTTCCTTGGCGGCGTAGCAGGCCGTGTCGGCCGCCTGCAGCACCAGCGAGGCGTTGGCCCAGCGGGCATCCACCGGCACGAGGCCGATGCTGGTGCCGATGCGGAAACGCCGGCCCTCGTGCGTGAAGCGGAAGTCCTCCATCGCGTCGCAGATCTGCTGGGCCACGCGCTGCGCCTGCTCGACCGTGCAGTGCTCGAGGATCACGCCGAACTCGTCGCCGCCCAGGCGCGCCAGCGTGTCGCGCGAGCGCACGCAGCCTTGCAGCAGTGTGGTGACCTGGCACAGCAGCTGGTCGCCCATCGCGTGGCCGCACGCGTCGTTGACGAGCTTGAACTGGTCCAGGTCGATGTACATCATCGCGTGGCGCGTGCCATCGGCATGGGCCTTCTCGAGCGTGTGCATCAGGCGCCGTTCGAACTCGCCACGGTTGATGAGCCCGGTGAGCTCGTCGTGCGTCGCACGGAAGCGCATCTCGCGGCCCATGCGGCGCTGCTCGGTCACATCGTGGAAGACGAGCACCACGCCCAGCACGGTGCCCTGGTCATCGCGGATGGGCGCGGCCGATTCCTCGATGCCGTACTCGCTGCCATTGCGCGAGAGCAGTTGCGTATGGCGGCACAGCGGAATCGCGTGGTGATCGGACAGGCAGCGCGTGACGGGGCAGGGCGCCGGCAGGCGGCTGTGCTCGTCCACGATCTGGAAGACCTCGGCAAGCGGCAGGCCGCGCGCGGCCTCGGTGCTCCAGGCCGTCATGCGTTCGGCCACGGGGTTCAGCCACTGCACGCGGCCTTGTGCATCGGTGGTGATGACGGCGTCGCCGATGGACAGCAGCGTCACGCGCAGCAACTCGTGCTTCTCGGCCAGCTCGCGCTCCATGCGCTTGCGCTCGGTGATGTCGTAGTTGGTGCCCACCACCCGCACGGCCTGGCCATGGTCATCGCGGAAGATCGTCGCGCGCGCATAGACCGAGCGCACCGTGCCGTCCGGATGCTGCACGCGGAAGTCGTAATCCAGCGTGCGCCGGCCGGCCAGTGCCTCGGCAAACACCTGTGCCGAATGGGCTCGGTCGTCAGGGTGAATGCAACGCCGCCAGTCGTCCAGCTTGCCGGAGAAGGTCTCGCGCGGGCAGCCGAAGATGCCGAACATCTCGTCGCTCCACATCAGGCGGTCGGCCGCGATGTCGAACTCCCAGATGCCGATGCCGTTGGCCTGGGTGGCGACACGCAGGCGCTCCTGGTGGGCCTTCAGCTCGGCCTCGACGGCGCGGCGGCGCGTCACGTCCTCCAGGATGGTCACGGTGCGGACATGCTGGCCGCTTTCATCCCGCTCCAGGATGGCGGACATCAGCGTTTCGAGCACCGTGCCGTCCTTGCGCAGCAGGCGGTAGGGCATGTCCACGCACCGGCCGTGACGATCGAGTTCGGCGCGGGCGTGGGCCCGGGTGGGCGCCATGCCCGGCGCCATCAGCGCATCGACCGGGCGGCCCACCACCTCGTCACGGGTGTAGCCCATCTTGTCCAGCCAGGTGTCGCTGACGGTGAGGAGCCGGTTCGCAGCGTCCATCGAGCACAGCATCGCCGGTGTCCGCTCGTACAGCGTGCGCAGGCGCGCTTCGCTCTGGCGCAGCGCCTCGGCAGCCGCGCGGTAGGCCGTGATGTCGCGACCCACGGAGTGGATGCCCAGCACGCGGCCGTCGTGGTCGCGGCGCACGCGGTTCGTCCAGCCGAACCAGTGCAGTTCGCCATCGTGACCCCGCAGGCGGTTCTCGCCGTGCCAGACCTCGCCTTCCGCGCACAGCGCGGCCAGATGCTGGCGGACGCCTGCGCAGTCCTCGGGTGCGATCAGGTCGTAGATGGAGCGCCCCACGAGCGCCTCGGCGTCGCCGCCCATGAAGCGGGCGTAGGCCCCGTTGACGAAGCGCAGCGTGCCGTCCGGATCCATCAGCGAGATGAGCTCCGCCTGGTCCTCGACCAGCAGGCGATAGCGGTGCTCCCGCTCACGCAGTTCGTCTTCGTAGCGGCTCTTGGCCTGCAGCGTCTGTTCGATCGCCCGCCCGCGCATCGCCAGCGCTGCCGCAGCGGCATCGGCCAGCTCGCGCAGCATGGCGCGCTGGTGGGCGTCCAGTTCACGGGGCTCGCGGTCGATCACGCACAGCGTGCCGATGCGGGTGCCGTCGTCGAGCGCAATCGGGGCGCCGGCGTAAAAGCGGATGTGCGGGTCGTCGCACACCAGCGGGTTGCGTTCGAACCGCGGGTCCTGCCGGGCGTCGTTCACCTCGAGCACGTCGCTTCCGAGGATGGCGTGCGCACAGAAGGCGACATCGCGCGGCGTCTCGCTCACGCCCTCCAGGCCCGTGGCCGACTTGAACCATTGCCGCTCGGCGTCGATCAGCGACACCAGGGCGATCGGCACGCCGCACACCTGGCTGGCCAGCCGGGTCAGCGCGTCGAACACCGGTTCCGGTGCGGTGTCCAGCACCGCCAGCGCCTGCAAGCGCGCCAAACGGTGGGCTTCATCGGGGGGCAGCGGGGCGGGGCAAGTCATCCGGAGGGGTATAGACCAGGGGAGGGTGGGGGCGGGGGAGCCCCGTTCGCGTGCCGTGCGTCGGCTCCCGGCGTTATTGTCGGGTGGCCGACGTGTCGTTATGCTCGGGCTACGGCCGTATTTGCGCCGGTTTTGTCACGATCACCGCGGGTTCGTCATGCGGCTCAAGCAGGCGTCCCCGAATGCCGATACACAGAACGATCGAGTCCGCTCACCCGCGCTGAAACCCAGCCCCCCGCCTTGCGCCGCCTTCTCACCCTCTTCCACCCTGGTTCGTCGCTGGATGTCTTCCGCGAACTCATGGGGGCCGTGGCCATCGTGGCGGGGATCACCCATTTCTGCCTCATCCTCGTCTTTCATTTCAGCGGGGTGCGCTCGCTGGCGCTGGTCAACGTCGCCAGCGTCCTGCTGTACGTGCTGACCGGCCTGCTGCTGCGCAACGGGCACGTCCGCCTGTAGATGGGATTGATGGCGCTGGAAATCATTGCCCACGGCGTGCTGGCGGTGCAGGCCATCGGCTGGGACAGCGGCTTTCACTTCTACATCATCCTCATCATCCCGGTGCTGATCGTGAACTCGATGCTGGCGCCCGCCGGGAAGGCGGTGCTGGTGGTGCTCACCGGCCTGCTCTATCTGCTGATGGACTGGCGCTGGCGCGGGGCGGCGCCCTACATGAACGCGTCCCAGACGGTGGTCGACGTCATGTACTACTTCAACCTCACCTGCACCCTCGTCATCCTGGCCCTGCTGGCCACCATCTACTACCGGCTGGTGACCCTGGCCCAGGCCCGCCTGCAGGAGCTGGCGCGCACCGACCCGCTCACGCAGTTGCGCAACCGGCGCGCCGCGATGGAGGCGGCCCAGCGCGAGGCCGCGCGGGTGGCGCGCGGCGCGGGGCCGCTGGCGGTGCTGCTCGGCGATGTCGACCACTTCAAGGCAATCAACGACACCCATGGCCACGAGACCGGCGACGACGCTCTCCGGGCCGTGGCCGATGTGCTGCGCGCCGGGGTGCGCCAGGTCGACCACGTGGCGCGATGGGGCGGCGAGGAGTTCCTCATCCTGCTGCCCGGCACCGAGGTGCCGGAGGCGATGGCGGTGGCCGAGCGCCTGCGTGCCGGCGTCCAGCAGCTGCGTGTGGCGGGTGCCAATGGCCAGCCGCTGACCCTGGCCATGACGGTGGGGGTCAGTGTGCTGGAGGCCGGTGGCGCCTTCGACCAGGCCCTCGCTCGCGCAGACCGTGCGCTCTATGCGGGCAAACAGGCCGGCCGCAACCGCGTCGTCCTCGCGTCGCCGACCGAAAGCTGAACACAGGCGGCCCCGGACGATTTATACTCACGTCCGCTTTCGAGGAGCGTTGCAAGGCCCCTGACCCCCGGTCGGCGCAGGCCCCAGGCTCGAAAGACAAGACCTCTTGCAACGGCGCTCACCCGCATGTGTCCCGCTGGGTGAGTTGCATCTTTTTGCCTTTCCGACTCCCGGCAGCGCACGGCGGCTTCTGATCCTTTCGGAGCCCTGACCATGAACGCTGTTCTCAAACCCCTGCCTTCCGACCAGTACGTGGTCGCCGACCTGTCGCTGGCCGACTGGGGTCGCAAGGAACTGACCATTGCCGAGCACGAGATGCCCGCGCTGATGGCCATCCGCAAGGAATACGCCGCCACGCAGCCCCTGAAGGGCGCGCGCATCACCGGCTCGCTGCACATGACCATCCAGACCGGCGTGCTGGTCGAAACGCTGCAGGCCCTGGGCGCCGAAGTGCGCTGGGCGTCGTGCAACATCTTCTCGACGCAGGACCACGCCGCTGCCGCCCTGGTGGCCGCCGGCACGCCCGTGTTCGCCTACAAGGGCGAGACGCTGGAAGACTACTGGGACTACACCCACCGCATCTTCGAATTCGGCCCGGCCGGCACGCCCGGTGAAGGCCCGAACATGATCCTGGACGACGGCGGCGACGCCACGCTGCTGATGCACCTGGGCAAGCGCGCCGAGAAGGACGCCTCGCTGCTGAGCAACCCCGGCAGCGAAGAAGAGCGCGTGCTGTTCGCCGCCATCAAGGCCAAGCTGGCCCAGGACCCGACCTGGTACTCGCGCAAGTCGGCCGAGATCATCGGCGTGACCGAAGAGACCACGACCGGCGTGCACCGCCTCAACGAGATGAGCGCCAAGGGCACGCTGATGTTCCGTGCCATCAACGTGAACGACTCGGTGACCAAGTCGAAGTTCGACAACCTGTACGGTTGCCGCGAGTCGCTGGTCGACGGCATCAAGCGCGCGACCGACGTGATGGTGGCCGGCAAGATCGCCGTGGTGGCCGGCTACGGTGACGTGGGCAAGGGCTCGGCTCAGGCCCTGCGCGCGCTCAGCGCCCAGGTGTGGGTGACCGAGATCGACCCGATCAACGCGCTGCAGGCCGCCATGGAAGGCTACCGCGTCGTCACGATGGACTACGCCGCCGACAAGGCCGACATCTTCGTGACCGCCACCGGCAACAAGAGCGTGATCACCTACAAGCACATGGAAGCGATGAAGGAAAACGCCATCGTGTGCAACATCGGTCACTTCGACAACGAGATCGACGTGGCCGAGGCCGAAGCCAAGTGCAAGTGGGAAGAGATCAAGCCGCAGGTCGACCACGTGATCTTCCCCGATGGCAAGCGCATCATCATGCTGGCCAAGGGCCGCCTGGTGAACCTCGGCTGCGCCACCGGCCACCCGAGCTACGTGATGTCGTCGAGCTTCGCGAACCAGACGATCGCCCAGATCGAGCTGTTCGCGCACAAGGACGCCTACGACGTGGGCAAGGTCTACGTGCTGCCCAAGCACCTCGACGAGAAGGTGGCCCGCCTGCAGCTGGTCACGCTCAACGCCCAGCTGACCGAGCTGACCGACGAGCAGGCCGCCTACATCGGCGTGCCCAAGCAGGGCCCGTACAAGCCCGACACGTATCGGTATTGACCACCCCCTACGGCCTTCGGCCGCCCCCTCAAGGGGGCACCGCCTATGGACCGGCAGAGCCGGATCCATGGCGGTTGCTGGATCGAACTGCGCGGTGCTGACAGGGCCGCGCTTGCAAGGAAATTCATGCCACGCGCTGATCAGCTTCTCGTTCAACAAGGGCTCGTGCCCACCCGCTCGGCGGCCCATCGGCTGATCGACGCCAGTGCGGCGCAGTGGCTCGGCCCCAAGGGCTGGACCACGCTGCGCAAGGCCGGCGAAGACCTGCCCGAGG
>NZ_CANBCC010000088.1 GCF_947366995.1 uncultured Aquabacterium sp.
CGGGCCTTGCGGCGCTCGGCCAGCAGGGCGGCGGTGAAGATCAGCAGCTTGTCTTTTTCGCGAGGGGTCAGTTCCATGGTGTCTCGTGTGGAGCCAGGCGGGGCTGCGGCACTGAAATTGCGGTGTCAGGCCGGCTTGATCCTTCACTATGCAAGACCCAGACCAAAACAGTCCAGCCCTGAACGCGGCGCCCGGCGAGGCGCTGCAGCGTGTCGTCAAGGTGCGACGCGACTACAACACCTGGGTGGCCACCGAGACGCTGGAAGACTATGCCCTGCGCTTCACGCCCCGCTCGGCGCGCCGCTGGAGCGACTGGCGTGTGGCGAACACCGCGTTCGGGGCCTCGTCGTTCCTGGTGCTTGAAGCGGTGGGGGCCGCCTTGCTGGTCGAGCATGGCTTCCTCAACGCCTTCTGGGCCATTCTGGCCACGGGGCTGATCATCCTGCTGGCAGGCTGGCCGATCAGCGTCTATGCCGCCCGCCATGGCGTGGACATGGACCTGCTGACGCGCGGCGCGGGTTTTGGCTACATCGGCTCGACCATCACCTCGCTGATCTACGCGAGCTTCACGTTCATCTTCTTTGCGCTCGAGGCCGCCGTGATGGCCTATGCGCTGGAGCTTGCCTTCGACATCCCCCC
Organism: uncultured Aquabacterium sp.; assembly: GCF_947366995.1. GTDB lineage: Bacteria > Pseudomonadota > Gammaproteobacteria > Burkholderiales > Burkholderiaceae_C > Aquabacterium. The sequence continues at coordinate 640 of NZ_CANBCC010000088.1, forward strand.
GGCCTGGGGTTACCTGGTCTGCGCGCTGGTGGTGATCCCGCTGGTCACCCACGGGGTGACGACCATCAGCCGGCTGCAGCTGTTCACGCTGCCTTTGTGGCTGGTGATGCTGGTGGTGCCGTATGTCTTCGTCTTTCAGGATCACCCGACGATCCTGCATGACCTGGCCGGCTATGCGGGCGCCGACGGGCAGCAGGGCGCCTTCAGCGTGCTGGGCTTCGGTGCGGCGCTGACGGTGGGGGTGGCGCTGATCACGCAGATGGGCGAGCAGGCCGACTACCTGCGCTTCATGCCGGAGGTGCGGCCCGGGCAGCGCGCGCGCTGGTGGGCCTCGGTGTTTGTGGGTGGGCCGGGCTGGGTGATTCCCGGCGTGCTGAAGATGCTGGGCGGCGCCTTGCTGGCCTGGCTGGCCATGAGCTTCGCCGTGCCGGTCGAGCGGGCGCTGGACCCGAACCAGATGTACCTGGTGGCGTGGGAGAAGGTCTTTCCTGACCAGCGCTGGGCGATCGCGGCCGTGGCGCTGTTCGTGGTGGTTTCGCAGATCAAGATCAACGTGACCAACGCCTATGCGGGTTCGCTGGCATGGTCGAACTTCTTTGCTCGGGTCACGCACAGCCACCCCGGGCGGGTGGTGTGGGTGGTGTTCAACACGGTGATCGCCTTGCTGTTGATGGAGTTGAACCTCTTCCAGGCGCTGGGCAAGGTGCTCGGGCTGTACGGCAACATCGCCATCGCGTGGATCATGGCGGTGGTGGCGGATCTGGTCATCAACAAGCCCATGGGCTGGTCGCCGCCTGGCATCGAGTTCAAGCGGGCCTACCTGTACGACATCAATCCGGTCGGCGTGGGCGCCATGGGTTTGGCCTCGCTGATGTCCATCCTGGCGCATGTGGGCCTGCTGGGTGAGCTGGCTCAGGCGTTTTCCGCCGTCATCGCCATGGTGGTGGCGTTTGTTGCCTCGCCCCTTATTGCGTGGGCAACTCGGGGGCGCTATTACCTGGCGCGCATGCGGCTCGAGTCCGAGCCGGATATGTCAGCGGGAGGCTTAGAGCTGGCTGGTGGCCAGGCCGGGCGACCGCTGAGCAAGGTGATCCGTCTGCGCGCGCTGCACCGCTGCACCGTGTGCGAGCGCGAGTACGAAACAGATGACGTGGCACAGTGCCCCGCCTACCAGGGTTTCATCTGCTCGTTGTGCTGTTCTCTCGATGCGCGCTGCCAGGACCTGTGCAAGCCGCATGCGCGCTGGGCCGTGCAGTGGCGTGCGCTTGGCCGGCGGCTGCTGCCCGATCGCCTGTGGCAACAGGTGGACACCGAACTAGGCCAGTTCCTGGTGGTGATGCTGGTGCTCACGGGCTTGCTGGGCGCGCTGTTCGGCCTCGTGTTCCAGCAGCAGTTGCGTGAGCTGGACAGCATCGTGCCCACCGCGATGGAGCCGGCCCAGTTGCTTCAGCAGGCCTTCACCAAGGTATTTGCCGCGTTGGTGTTGATCGTGGGTGTGGTGGCGTGGTGGGTGGTACTGACGCACAAGAGCCGCCAGGTGGCCCAGGAAGAGTCGAACCGGCAGACCCATCTGCTGGTGCGCGAGATCGCGTCCCACCGCGTCACCGACGAGAAGCTGCAGCAGGCAAAGCAGACGGCTGAGCAGGCCAACCTGGCCAAGAGCCGCTACATCTCGACCATCAGCCACGAGCTGCGCACACCGCTCAACGGCATCCTCGGCTATGCCCAGTTGCTCGATGAAGACGAGAAGCTGCCCGAGCACGTCAAGCACGCGGTCGGCGTCATCAAACGCGGCGGCGACCACCTGCTGTCGCTGATCGAGGGCACGCTCGACATCGCGCGCATCGAGAGCGGCAAGCTGACGCTGGATGTGAAGCCGGTGCGGCTGCCCGAACTGCTGCATCAGATGGTGAGCCTCATCGAGCCCGAGGCGCGCGCCAAGCAGCTGCGTTTCGTGGCCGACATCGACCCTGGGCTGCCCGACGTGGTGCGGGCCGACGAGCGGCGTGTGCGCCAGATCCTCATCAACGTGCTGGGCAACGCGGTGAAGTTCACGCACACCGGCGAGGTGTGCTTCAAGGTGCGATACGCACGCGAGATTGCCCAGATCGACATCACCGATACCGGTCCGGGGATCGCGCAGGAAGAGCTCGACAAGGTGTTCGAGCCGTTCGCGCGGGGGTCATCGGCCGCGGGCAGCTCGGCCAGTGGCACCGGGCTGGGGCTCACCATCAGCAAGATGCTGACCGACCTCATGGGCGGCGAGATGAGGGTGCAGAGCGCCCCGGGCGTCGGCACGACCTTCAGCATCCGCCTGTTCTTGCCGCAGGTGCGGGTGGCCGGGCTGGCGCAGGCGGCGTCGCGCAAGGGGCAGCGTACGGGCTATGTGGGTGAGCGCCGGCGCGTCTGGGTGGTGGACAACGAGGAGGCCGACCGCGGCCTGCTGGTCCGCATTCTGGAGCCGCTGGGCTTCGAGGTCACACCGCTGCCGTCCGGCGTGGCGTGCCTCGCGCAGTTGCGTGCCACACCACCGCTGGCATTGCCGCACGCCATCTTCATGGACCTGGCCATGCCCGGTCTGGATGGCTGGGACACGTTGCGCGCCATTCGCGAGCAGCGCCTGTGCGACGCGCCGGCGGCCATCGTGTCCGCCAATGCGTTCGACAAGGCGCTGGAAAACGACGTTGGCATCACGCCCGACGACTTCATCGTCAAGCCGGTGCGTGTGAGCGAGCTGCTGGACTGGCTGGGGCGCAGGCTGGCGCTGCAGTGGATCGAGTCCGCGACTGAGCGCGCGCCGTCAGCCGTCTCGAACACGCCGCATCCACCTGCTGCGTCGGCTGCCGCGCTGCCTTCTCGCGAGGCGCTGCGCCGGCTGGAGGATCAGGTGCACACGGGCTACATGCGTGGCGTGCACCAGGCGCTTGACCAGATGGCCGCCGACGAGCCGGCCTGCGAGGCCTTTGTGCAGCGCATGCGGACGATGGCCCGCCAGTTTCAGCTCGATGCCATGGCCTCGAGCCTGCGTGAGGCGCTGGCGCAGGCACAATCGGCGCCGTGATGCACAGAGCCTGAACCGATGCTGGAGACACTCGACCGCAGCCGTACCGACGTCGTCCTCATCGTGGACGACGTGCCGGACAACCTCTCCTTGCTGCACGATGCGCTGGACGAAGCCGGCTACACCGTGCTGGTGGCCACCCACGGCGAGGCCGCGCTGCAACGGGCTTCGCAGATGGTGCCCGACATCATCCTGCTGGATGCCGTCATGCCCGGCATGGACGGATTCGAAGTGGCCCGGTGTCTGAAGGCCACCGCCGAAACCAGCCACATCCCCATCGTCTTCATGACCGGCCTGAGCGAGACCGAGCATGTGGTGGCGGCTTTCCAGGCCGGTGGTGTCGATTACGTCGTCAAGCCCATCCGACCTCGCGAAGTGATGGCCCGCATCGAGGCCCACATGCAGAGTGCCCGGCAGGCCCGGCAGGCGCGCAATGCGCTCGATGCCTTCGGGCATGCCTCGATGACGGTGCGCGTGCCGGACGGACGCATCCTTTGGCAGACGCCGCTGGCGCGCAAGCTGATGCAGGCCTTCTTCGATGTGCCGGAGACGGCCGCGCCGGCCGAGCTGGCCGACTGGTTGCGCCTGCATGCGCCGCGCATGGCCCAGGCCATCGACCGCGGCGAGGCCCCGCCCGTGCCGCCCGCGTGGGTGGTGAACCAGGGCAGCCGGCGGCTGAGCTTTGCGCTACACCAGCCCACCGGCGAAGACGAGTGGCTGCTGGTGATGCAGGAAAGCTCCGACCAGGCTGCGATGGAAGCGCTGAGCCAGGAATTCAAGCTGACCACGCGCGAAGGGGAGGTGCTGTACTGGGTCGTCAAGGGCAAGACCAACCGCGACATCGGTGACATCCTGGGCAGCAGCCCGGCCACCGTCAAGAAGCAGCTGGAGCACATCTTTGCCAAGCTGGGGGTGGAGACGCGCACGGCGGCTGCAGGGCTGGCCATGAGCCGGGTGGCGCAGCTCAAGGCCCGCTGACGGCGCTGGCGAGACACCCACCCGCAGCCCGACGCGGCTGGTTCAGAGCTTCGGCAACTCCAGTGCCTCTGGCGTGTGGCCCTGACTCAGCAGCCAGTCTCGCAGGGCAAGGCCGGTGGCCGCGGGCCAATAGCGTGCACGGGCGGGCTCGATGCGCTTGTAGTCCACCAGTTCCTCATTGAGCACGATCGTGCCGGTGGCCTTCACGTGGTAGGCCAGGATGATCTGGTTCTTCTTCGGGAAGGCGTAGTGCCCGACGAACGTGGCCGGCTCTATGGCGTCGAGGCCCAGCTCTTCCTTTACCTCGCGCAGCACGGCTTCTTCCGGGCTTGGGTCGTGCTTTTCCAGGAAGCCGGTGATCAGCGCATAGAAGGGCACGGGCCAGGCCGCGTTGCGCGCCAGAATGATGTGGCCGTCGTGCTCGACGATGGCCGCGACCACCGGCACCGGGTTGTCCCAGTGGACGAAGCCGCAGGCGGTGTCCGGGCAGCGCAGGCGCTGCGCGCCGTCGACGTGTTCGTCAGACAGCGGTGAGGCGCATTGGGGGCAGAAGCGGAAGGTCATGGCGCAGCATAGCGTCACCCGATCGGAAATCCCTTGATCAGCGCCCGCTGGATGCGCTGCGACGTCACGGCCAGCGTGGCCTGGTGCGCTGAACCGAGTGCCTCCCAGTGCCCCTCGAAATCCGCCCGGCACTGCTCGAACAGGTGCCGCGGCCCGGCGGTCACGATGTCGTTGCCGCCTTCGTCGGACAACACCGAGATCATCGAGCCCGCGAAGGCCTTGAACAGCCGCTTGCCGATCTCGCGGGTCTGGTCCGTATCAGCCTGCACATTGGCCACCAGCATGCCCTCGGGTGTCAGCGCCTTGCGGCAGTGGTTGTAGAAGCTGCGCGAGCACAGCGGCTCGGCAATGCCTTCGCCCGTGAAGCCGTCGACGAGGATCAGGTCGTAGGCGTGCGGTGGCCTGGCCACGAACTTCGCGCCGTCGTCGCACACCGTGTGCAGGCGGTCGTCATCCGGCGGGATGTGGAAGGCGTCGCGCAGGTCGATCACGCTCTGGCTGATCTCGACCACGGTCAGGTCGGCCTCGGGCACGTGGCGGTGCAGGTACTTGAGCATCGAGCCCCCACCCAGTCCGATCATCAGCACGCGGCGCGGCTTGGGGTTGAAGAGCAGGGCGCCCATCATGGTGCGGGTGTAGTCCAGCACCAGGTCATCCGGGTCGGCCACGCGCATGCAGCTCTGGATCAGGGTGCCCTCGAAGCTGAGGGTCACAGTCTGGCTGTTCGTGTGCAGCCGGGGTTGGTCGGGCATGGGCGGCGGGCGGTCGATGGGCTGGCCATTGTAGGAGGGGCGCACCGATACGCCATGTGGCGTATTCCGCCTTCGGAGCCCCCTCGGCACACTGAACCCATCTGATCACACAAGGGCCCCACAGGGCGCCTCGGATCAGAACCCGGTTCCCCTTGTTCACGTTCAACCCACCGCTTCAAAGGAGCGCCTTCACATGAACATCTCGCGTCGTAGCGCCGTCCAGTCCCTGTCCGCTGTCGCCCTGGGCGTCGCCGGCCTGGCCTTCAGCACCATGGCCTCGGCTGCCGACACCATCAAGGTCGGCGTGCTGCACTCGTTGTCCGGCACCATGGCCATCTCGGAAACGGTTCTGAAGGACACCGTGCTGATGGCGATCGACGAGATCAACGCCAAGGGCGGCCTGCTTGGCAAGAAGCTCGAGCCGGTGGTGGTCGACCCCGCTTCGAACTGGCCGCTGTTCGCCGAGAAGGCCAAGCAGCTGCTGACCCAGGACAAGGTGGCCGTGACCTTCGGCTGCTGGACCTCGGTGTCGCGCAAGTCGGTGCTGCCGGTCTACAAGGAGAACAACGGCCTGCTGTTCTACCCCGTGCAGTACGAAGGTGAAGAGCTCGAGAAGAACGTGTTCTACACCGGCGCCGCGCCCAACCAGCAGGCCATTCCCGCCGTGGAATACCTGATGAGCAAGGACGGCGGCTCGGCCAAGCGCTTCGTGCTGCTGGGCACCGACTATGTGTACCCCCGGACCACCAACAAGATCCTGCGCGCCTTCCTGAAGTCCAAGGGTGTGGCCGAGGCCGACATCATGGAGGAGTACACCCCCTTCGGCCACTCCGACTACCAGACCATCATTGCCAAGATCAAGAAGTTCGCTTCCGAAGGCAAGAAGACGGCCGTGGTCTCGACCATCAACGGCGACTCGAACGTGCCCTTCTACAAGGAACTGGGCAACCAGGGTCTGAAGGCCAAGGACGTGCCCGTGGTGGCCTTCTCGGTGGGTGAAGAAGAACTGCGCGGCGTGGACACCAAGCCGCTGGTCGGCCACCTGGCTGCCTGGAACTACTTCATGAGCGTCAAGAGCCCGGCCAACACCGAGTTCATCAAGAAGTGGTCGGCTTATGCCAAGGCCAAGAACATCGCCGGCCACAAGGACAAGCCGCTGACCAACGACCCGATGGAAGCCACCTACATCGGCATCAACATGTGGGCCCAGGCCGTCAAGAAGGCCGGCACCACCGATGTGGACAAGGTGATTGCCGCGATGGCCGGCCAGACCTTCCCGGCGCCGGGTGGCTTCATGTCCAAGATGGACGAGAAGAACCACCACCTGCACAAGCCGGTGTTCATCGGCGAGGTGAAGGCCGACGGCCAGTTCAAGGTGGTCTGGAAGACCCCGGGCCCGGTCAAGGCCCAGCCCTGGAGCCCCTACATCCCCGGAAACGACAAGAAGAAGGACGAGCCGGAAGCCAAGTAAGGCGAGATCAGGCGGGTGCCCGTCCCCGCCTTTTGACGACGGGATGAACCAAGAAGCAGAGCGGTTCGCCCCTTGGGGGGTAACCCCAGGGGGCGTTTTTTTGCCGCCGACAACGACATGACTGGAATGCCTGTGAAGACACCAGACGCCGCATCGACCTGCCGTCGCCCCAGCCTGACCCGCTGGCTGAGCGCCGCCCTGATGGCCGCCTTGCTGGGCTGCCAGAGTGCCCACGCGCTGACCCCTGACGAGGCCTACGCCGTGGCCGCTGGAGACAACGATGCGCGCATTGCCGCCCTGCAGCTGCTGGTGGTGAAGAACGACCCGGGCCTGCCCGCCTTTCTGGAGGCGCTGGCCGCCGACAGTGTGAAGGTGGCCGGCAACCGCGCCTACATCGTCGAGGGCGACACCGCCCGCGAAGCCGCATCGGGCCAGCCCGCGAAGCTGCCCGACGACGCCGAGGACGTGGTCAACAACAACCGGATGTCCAGCGAGATCGAGGCGGCCCTGGCCGCGGGCAAGCTCAGCTCAACGGATCCGGCCGAGCGGGCCAGCGCCATCGAGGCCCTGAGCAACGCGGCCGATGAATCGAAGCTGGCCGTGATCGACAAGGCCCTGGCCAGCGAGCAAGATGCCCGTCTGAAGGCGCAACTGGAGATGGTGCGCGCGAAGGCGCTGTTGACGGCCACTGACGCTGCGCGCCGCATTGAGGCTGCACGTGCATTGGGCGAGCGCGCCAGCCCCGAGGCCCGCGCGCTGCTGATGGAGCGCCTGGCCGATGGTGGCGAAACGGATGCCGCCGTGCGCGGCGCGCTGCAGGCCGAACTGGACGCCATCAACCGCAAGCTGGCCTGGGGCGAGTACGCCGGCGTGCTGTTCACCGGCGTCAGTCTGGGCTCGATCCTGCTGCTGGCGGCACTGGGCCTGGCCATCACCTACGGGCTGATGGGCGTGATCAACATGGCGCACGGCGAGCTGATGATGATCGGTGCCTACGCCACGTTCGTTATTCAAAACCTGTTCCGGCATCACCTGCCGCAGTTCTTTGACTGGTACATCCTGCTGGCCGTGCCGGCGTCCTTCCTGGCTGCCGCTGCGGTCGGGGCGGTGCTCGAGCGCGGCGTGTTCCGCTTCCTGTATGGCCGCCCACTCGAGACCCTGCTGGCGTCCTGGGGCATCAGCCTCATCCTGATGCAGGCCGTGCGGTCGGTGTTCGGCGCGCAGAACGTGCAGGTCGAGAACCCCAACTGGATGTCGGGCGGCTTCGAGGTGCTGAGCAACCTGACCTTGCCCTACAACCGCCTGGCCATCATCGCGTTTGCCGGCCTGGTGCTGCTCGGCATCACGCTGCTGATCGCGAAGACCCGACTTGGCCTGTTCGTGCGCAGCGTCACCCAGAACCGCCCGATGGCCTCGTGCGTCGGCGTCAACACCGCGAAGGTCGACACGATGGCGTTCTCGCTGGGGGCGGGCATTGCGGGCCTGGCCGGGTGTGCGCTTTCGCAGATCGGCAACGTGGGGCCGGATCTGGGGCAGAACTACATCGTCGATTCGTTCATGGTGGTGGTGACCGGTGGCGTGGGCCAGCTGGCGGGCACCGTGTATGCAGCCATGGGCCTGGGCATGGTGAACAAGCTGCTGGAAGGCTGGTCGGGTGCCGTGCTGGCGAAGATCATGGTGCTGGTCATCGTGGTGATCTTCATCCAGAAGCGCCCGCAAGGTCTGTTCGCCATGAAGGGCCGCAGCGCCGAAGCCTGAGGAGAAAACAATGAGTGCAGTGATGACTTCCCCTTTGCCTGCGGCCGGTGTTGCGGTGCCCCGCAGCGCGCTGGGCCCCAAGGGCTGGACCGCCCTGATGGCCGCCGTGATCACGGTGGTCGTGCTGGCCCCGGTGCTCAACATGCTGGTGCCGGCCGGCTCGGCCTTCCACCTGTCGGACTACGCGGTCGCTCTGATCGGCAAGATCATGTGCTACGCCATCTGCGCGCTGGCCATGGACCTGATCTGGGGCTACACCGGCATCCTGTCGCTGGGCCACGGGCTGTTCTTTGCTCTGGGGGGCTATGGCATGGGCATGTACCTGATGCGCCAGATCGGCCGTGACGGCAGCTACGGCGCCGACATCCCGGACTTCATGGTCTTTTTGGACTGGAAGACCGTGCCCTGGCACTGGACGCTGAGTGAGAGCTTCATTGGCCAGATGCTGCTGGTGGTGCTGGTGCCGGGTTTGCTCGCCTTTGTTTTCGGCTTCTTTGCCTTCCGCAGCCGCATCAAGGGCGTGTACTTCTCGATCATCACCCAGGCGATGACGTTCGCGGCCATGCTGCTGTTCTTCCGCAATGAAACCGGTTTCGGCGGCAACAACGGCTTCACCGACTTCAAGCGCATCCTCGACATCCCGCTGGCACAGCCATCCACCCGCATGGTGCTGTTCGTGCTGACCGGGCTGACCCTGATCGGCTTCTACCTGATGGCCCGTTGGCTGGTGAACACCAAGTTCGGCCGCGTGCTCCAGGCCATCCGTGATGCCGAGAACCGCGTCATGTTCTGCGGTTACAACCCGCTGGCCTACAAGCTCACCATCTGGACGATTTCGGCTGTGATGTGCGCGATCGCCGGGGCGCTGTATGTCCCGCAGGTCGGCATCATCAACCCCAGCGAGATGTCCGCGGCGGCCTCCATCGAGATCGCCATCTGGACCGCGGTCGGCGGGCGTGCCACGCTGATCGGCCCGATCATCGGCGCCTTCTTCGTCAACGGCGCCAAGAGCTGGTTCACCGTGGCCTTCCCCGAGTTCTGGCTGTACTTCCTGGGCCTGCTCTTCGTGGTGGTGACCCTGTTCCTGCCGGACGGCATCGTCGGCGGCGTGAAGAAGCTGTTCAACAAGCAAGCTGAGGTGAAGGCATGACCCCGGATCTGATGGAAGCCGGCACGCAGGCGCTGGCCCGTGCCTACAAGACGCCCACCAACGCGGGAGAATCGGGCGGCCGCGAGGCCAGCTACGGCCGTGTCGTGGATGACCCCGATCGGGTGGACCTGGCTCACGGGTCGATCCTGTACCTGGACGACATCGAGGTGAGCTTCGACGGCTTCAAGGCCCTCAACAAGCTGAGCCTGGACATCGCCGTGGGGGAGATGCGCTGCATCATCGGCCCCAACGGGGCGGGCAAGACCACGATGATGGACGTGATCACCGGCAAGACGCGACCCGACAGCGGCACGGCCTTCTTCGGCTCGACCATCGACCTGCTGAAGAAACGCGAAAGCGAGATTGCCCAGATCGGCATCGGTCGCAAGTTCCAGAAGCCCACGGTGTTCGAGCACCTGAGCGTGTTCGAGAACCTGGAGCTGGCGCTCAAGGCCGACCGCCGTGCACGTGCCTCGGTGTTCTTCAAGCTCAGTGGCGAGCAGCTGGATCGCATCGGCGCCATGCTGCAACTCATCCACCTGAAGAACCAGGCGCAGCGCACCGCCGGCCTGTTGTCGCACGGGCAGAAGCAGTGGCTGGAGATCGGCATGCTGCTGATGCAGGACCCCAAGCTGCTGCTGTTGGACGAGCCCGTGGCCGGCATGACGGATGAAGAGACCGAGCGCACGGCCGAGCTGTTCCTGTCATTGGAAGGCGCGCACTCGCTGGTGGTGGTCGAGCACGACATGAAGTTCATCCACGAACTCACCACCCAGGGCGCCACCGCAGGCAAGAAGAAGGTCACGGTGCTGCACGAGGGCAGCGTGCTGGCCGAAGGCACGCTCGCCGAGGTGCAGGCCAACGACAAGGTCGTCGAGGTCTACCTCGGACGCTGATCAGGAGAGAACGACATGCTGAAGATTGAAGCCGTCAACCAGTACTACGGCGGCTCGCACATTCTGCGCGGGCTGGATTTCGAGGCCAAGGTGGGCGAGGTGACCGTCATCCTGGGCCGCAACGGCGTGGGCAAGACCACGCTGCTCAAGAGCCTGATGGGCCTGGTGCAGATCAAGTCGGGCAGCATCACGCTGGATGGTCAGGCGATCGACCGCCTCAAGCCCTATGAGCGAGTGCGACTGGGCGTGGGGTATGTGCCCCAGGGCCGCGAGATCTTCGGGCGCCTCACGGTGGCCGAGAACCTGCAGATGGGCCTGGCGAGCAAGCCCGGCAGCACGCCGCTGCCCGAGCAGCTGTTCGAGCTGTTTCCCGTGCTCAAGCAGATGCTGCACCGCCGCGGGGGCGACCTGTCTGGCGGGCAACAGCAGCAGTTGGCGATCGCGCGTGCCCTGGCGGCTGGCCCGAAGCTGCTGATCCTCGATGAGCCGACCGAAGGCATCCAGCCCAGCATCATCAAGGACATCGGGCGGGCCATCCGCAAGCTCGCCGATGAAGGGCTGAACGGCCAGCGCATGGCCATCGTGCTCGTCGAGCAGTTCTACGACTTCGCGGCCGAACTGGCCGATCAGTATCTGGTGATGGAGCGCGGCGAGGTCATCCGCCGCGGCCGCGGTGCCGACATGGAAACCGACGGCGTGCGCCAGCTGATGTCGATCTGAGCAGGCGGGCAGGGCGGCTCAGGCCTTGCGCAGCCGCTTGCCCAGGTTGGTGATGGCTGCGTGCAGCTCCTTGAAGCTCACGGGCTTCACGAAGAACGCATCGGCACCGCGCTCCAGGCCCGCAATGCGGTCGTCAGTACGACCGTGTGCCGAGACGATGATCACACCGCAACCGTTTTCCTGGCGGAAGCGGGCGGTGAGGTCGAGCCCGTTTTCCTGCGTGCCCAGTTCGATGTCGACCACCAGGATGTCAGCCGGGCCGCGGGCCCATTCGTCGGCCAGTTCGTAGCCATTGCGCACGCCCACCGCGTGGTGCCCGAACTGGTTCAGGCTGCGCGTCATGAGCTGGCGCAGCAGATCCTGGTCTTCGACGACAATCACGCGCAGTGGGCGAGCCACATCAATGAGGGGGGCGCCTCCCTCCAAGGGCTGAGGCGCCATCACGGCGCGCACCAGTTCGGCCACCGAATCGACGCCCATCTGGCGCATCACTTCGGCGCGGTGAACCTTCACGGTGTGCACCGTGATGTCGAGCCGCTCGGCAATTTCCTTGTTCGTCAGGCCTTCGACGACCAGCTCGCAGACCTGCATCTGGCGTGGCGTGAGGGACTGCAGGCGGCCAATGACCGTGTTTTGAGCCTGTTCAGGCGAGTGAGTGAGCGCGTTCATGGGGTCTGGTCCGACTCGGCAGTCCCGGCTGGGCGCACGAATAGGCCTGAGTCGGCTGAGGCCTGAGCTGGAAAGGTAGACTGCAGTCCCCTATCTTAACGACACATTCATCATGCCCATCACCACTGCATCCGGCTTGCAAATCGAAGACACCGTCGTGGGCGACGGGGCCGAAGCCAAGGCTGGCAACCACGTTTCCGTGCACTACACGGGCTGGCTTTATCAGAACGGCGTCCAGGGTGCCAAGTTCGATTCCAGCAAGGACCGCGGCCAGCCGTTCGTGTTCCCGCTGGGCGCCGGCCACGTCATCCGCGGCTGGGACGAGGGCGTGCAGGGCATGAAGGTGGGCGGCACGCGCGTGCTGGTGATTCCGGCCGAATTGGGCTACGGTGCGCGCGGTGCGGGCGGCGTCATCCCGCCGAACGCCACGCTGAAGTTCGAAGTCGAACTGCTGGGCGTCTGAGGCAGCATGTTTGCCCCCAGCCAGGAGCAGGTTCGCCGCTTCTTCTGTGAGGCCTGGTCCAAGCACCAGGCCGGAATGCCGCTGACCCCGCTCGAGGCTCAGGCGGCCGACTGGATCGCCGAACACCCGGAGTACCACGTGGACCTGGGTGACGTGGATGCGGCCATTGCGGCGCAGTACAGCGTGGAGGACGGGCGAACCAATCCCTTTCTTCACCTGTCGATGCATCTGTCTCTGACCGAGCAGGTCAGCATCGATCAGCCCCGGGGTATCAAAGCGGCGGTCGGCAAGCTGGCGGAACGCCGTGGCTCGCTGCACGCTGCCCACCACGAGGCCATGGAAGCACTGGGTGAGATGGTGTGGGCGTCACAGCGCTTCGGCCAGCCTTTTGACGGCCCGGCCTACATCGACCGCATCCTGGCGCTCGCCACCCGTTGATCTCTGGCGGATGACCGGCCCCGGTCGTTCGCTGTATCGGCCCCCTCAGAATTCCGGAAGCGCTCCGTTTGTCGGGTGCGGCTGCCGCATGGCCCGGTGGGTCCGCATGGCTGAAGGAGCCAAACTGCCCGATGTCGGCTGTGGACGTGATCAAACTCACACCATTGGCTGATTTAGTTGGTGTTAGGCCTGCATCGCGGGGGGGCTGGCAGCGGCAAGAAACTGTTACACGAATCTACACTTGGAGGGTTCACGACCGATAAGTTGGGTTTCTTCATGCCGATTCTTGCCATGTCCGCTGGTGTTGTCACTGCCGTGTGGGGCTCTGCCTTTGTCCGGGCCCCTGATGGGAAGCTCACGCCGATCCGTGTGGGCGACAAGATGAAGGGCGGCGAGCAGATCGTTACCGAGGCGGATGGGATCGTTCAGATCTCTCCCCTGGACGGCGCGGTGGTGACGGCGAAGCCTGCGAAACCGCAAGCGGTGGACGTGGATCGGGCGCTGGAGGCGCTGGAGAGCCCCACCGATGAAGAGGCGCCAGCCGCAGGTCTGACGGGGGGCGCCGAAGGCGGCTTCCAGCCCGGGCTGCGTGTGGACCGCGTTGTGGAGTCGGTCGGCCCTCAGTCGTTTGTCTATGGCACGGCGCGCGGGCCGGCTGAAACCCCGATTGCCGTGACAGCGGACAACCGACCGCTGTTTGCCGCAACGCTCGTCCAGCCCGAGGAGACGCCTGCGCCGTCGCTGCCGACGCTGATCATCAGCGGCCCGGCCGACGTCAACGAGGCGGCCGGCACGGTGACCTACACGGTGACGCTGTCGAACCCGAGCAGCACGCCGGTGACGGTGAACTACGCGACGCAGG
>NZ_CANBCC010000089.1 GCF_947366995.1 uncultured Aquabacterium sp.
CCACGCCGTGCTGCCCACCCCCACCAACCCGGACCCCGGCCCGCCCAACCTCCCACCGGCCGTGCCGTTGCTTTCCTTTGAATGGCGGCAGGCGTTGGGTGGATTCGGCGTGGCGCCACGCACGCCCGAGCCCGCACTGGCTTCCGGTCAGGCCGTTCAGGGTGTGCTCGACCACTGGGAGCAGGCGCTGACGGCCATCGGCTTTCTGGACCCCGCCGCGCCCAAGAAACTGATGCCGCGACTGAACCAGCTGCTCAACCGCGCCCAACTGCGTGAGGAGGAGATCCACATCCTGCGCGGCATCGCGAAGGCCATGCTCGACCGCCGCACCTGATCCACGCCGGGTTTTTGACCCCCGGCTACACTCGCCTGCCCTACTCGAAAAACGCATAAGCCTGTTCATGCTGTTTGCCCGACTCAGAGAAGACATCGCCTGCATCGTGGAGCGCGACCCCGCGGCCCGCTCCGCCTGGGAGGTGCTGACCTGTTATCCCGGCCTGCATGCATTGGCCCTGCACCGGCTGGCCCACCGGTGCTGGACGCGCGGCTTCAAGTGGCTGGGTCGCTGGATCTCGCATTGGGGCCGTTTCCTCACGGGCATCGAGATCCATCCCGGCGCGAAGATGGGCCGCCGGGTGTTCATCGACCACGGCATGGGCGTCGTGATCGGCGAGACCGCCGAGGTGGGCGACGATTGCACCATTTACCAGGGCGTGACGCTGGGCGGCACCTCGCTGTCGCGTGGAGCCAAGCGCCACCCCACGCTGGGCCGCGGTGTGATCGTCGGTGCCAACGCGCAGGTGCTCGGCGGCTTCACGGTGGGCGACGGGGCCCGCGTGGGCTCGAACGCCGTGGTGACCAAGCCGGTGCCACCGGGCGCCACGGCGGTGGGCAACCCGGCACGCATCATCGTGGCCAAGCAGACCCTGATGGACGAGAAGCAGGCAGAGCGCGAGGCCGTGGCCGCGCGCATGGGCTTCTCGGCCTATGGCGTGACGGAAGGCGATGACCCGCTCTCGCAAGCCCTGCGCGGTCTGATCGACAACGCGGCGGGCAACGGCCATCAGATCACCATGCTGTGGCAGGCCGTCGAGAAGCTGGCGCAATGTGCGCAGAGCGAGTCGGCACGCGACTGCATGCCGACCGACGCCCAGCGCACAGAGTGCTTCGACGCCGACAGCCTCAACCGCCTGGTCAAGTGACCCGGCCCCGCCGGGTCGCCACAACGACAAAGCCCGCCAATCGGCGGGCTTTTTTGCGCGTACGGCCCGAGGGCCGCATCCGGACGCGTCACGCCAGCAGGTAGCCGCCGTCCACGTTCAAGCAAGTGCCGGTCGTGTAGCTGGCCGCATCGGAGGCCAGGTACAGCGCCGCGCCGGCCATCTCCGACGGGTCGGCCACCCGGTTCATCGGCACGTGGGCCAGCACCGACTTGAGGATCATCTCGTTGCTGGTCAGCGCCGAGGCGAACTTGGTGTCGGTGGCACCGGGCAGGATGGCATTCACGCGCACCTTCATCGGCGCGCATTCCTTGGCGAAGGCGTGCGTCATCGAGATCACCGCGGCCTTGGTGATCGAGTAGATGCCCTGCGCCATGCCCGGGATCACGCCGTTGACCGAGGCGATGTTGACGATCGAGCCGCCGCCGTTCTTCGCCATCAGCTTCACGCCCTTCGAGCACATGAAGAAGTAGCCACGGATGTTGACGTCTACCGTCTTCTGGAAGGCGCCCGGGTCGGTGTCGGTAATGTGACCGAAGTACGGGTTGGCCGCCGCGTTGTTGACCAGGATGTCGAGGCGCCCGAACTGCTGTTCGATGGCGGCGAAGGTGGCGTCGATCTGATCGAGTTCGCCGACGTGACAGGCCAGCACGGAGGCCTTGCCGCCGGCTTCGCGGATGGACGCTGCCACGGCCTCACAGGGTTCGGCCTTGCGGCTCGAAATGATGACGTGGGCGCCGTGCGCAGCCAGCAGGCGGGCAATGGCCTCGCCGATGCCGCGGCTGGAGCCGGTCACGAGGGCGATCTTGCCGGTCAGATCGAAGGTGGCGGGTTGGCTCATCAGGTGATCCTCTTGGGTTGGGAGCCTCACAGCGACGAGGCTGCGATGATTTGCTGGCAGCGCTGCTCGAGGTAGCCCACGAACGGCCCGAACGTGGCGAACGTCGGGTTGCGCGCGTTGCCGGCCTTGAAGCGCTGGTAGATCTGCTGGGCGATGCCGGCCAGTCGGAACAGGCCGAACACCGTGTAGAAATCGAAGTTGTCGACGCTGATGCCGGTCTGCTCGCTGTAGTAGCGCACGACCTCGTCGCGCGTCAGCATGCCGGGCGCGTTGGTCGGCTGGCGACGCGAGCCCTTCATGAACATGTCGTCGTCGGCCTGCACCCAGTAGGCCAGCGCACTGCCGAGGTCCATCAGCGGGTCGCCCAGCGTGGCCATTTCCCAGTCCAGCACGCCGATCACCTTCAGCGGGTCGTTCTGATCGAGCACCACGTTGTCGAAGCGGAAGTCGTTGTGGATCAGGCGGATGGCCACTTCGTGCTTCGGCTGCTTCTCGGCCAGCCAGGCCATCACGGCTTCGAAATCGCCCACGTCGTCGGTGCGGGCCGCGCGGAAGCGCTTGCTCCAGCCCTCCACCTGACGGGCCACATAGCCCTCGCCCTTGCCCAGGTCGGCCAGGCCCGCCGCAGCCGGATCCAGCTTGTGCAGGTTGATCAGCGTGTCGAGCACGTTGATGCACAGCTGGCGGGTACGCTCCGGGGTCAGGCCCAGCTCGGGCGGCAGGTTCTGGCGCGGGATGACGCCCACCAGGCGCTCCATCACGTAGAACGGGGCACCGATCACCTCGGTGTCTTCGCAGATCGCGTAGACCTCGGGCACCGTCGGGTAGACGGGCTTGAGCTTGCGCATGATCGTGGCCTCACGCACCACGTCGTGCGCCGACTTGGCGATGTGACCGAACGGCGGCCGACGCAGGATCAGGTCCTTGTTGGCGTAGCGCAGCAGGTAGGTCAGGTTGGAAGCCCCACCCGGATACTGCTTGAGCTCTGGCGCGCCCTCGAGCGTCAGGCCCTGGCTCTGCAGCCAGGCGGTCACACGCGGCAGGTCGACTTCTTCGCCGGCACGCACCTGGCCTGCATCGTCGATCAAGGACTTCTCCATGGGCTTGTCTCCTTCGGTAGATGGCGCGGCAGTGTAGAAACGCACGGATAATGAATCAAGTGCATTCTTTGAATCTACAGGCATTCACACCGTGAATCTCGGCAAGATCGATCTGAACCTGTTTCTGGTGTTCGACGCCATCGTGCAGACAGGTTCCCTTACCGCCGCCGCGCGCGACCTGCACCTGAGCCAGCCCGCCGTGAGCCACGCGCTGGCCCGCCTGCGCGATGCACTGGGCGACCCCCTGTTCACCCGCCAGGGCCGCCGCATGTTGGCCACCCCGTATGCGCGCACGCTGACACCCGCGGTGCGGCAGGCACTCGCCACGCTCCAGGCCGGCATCAAGGGCCCGCAGCAGGGCTTCGAGCCGGCCGCCGCCGAGCGCAGCTTCACCTTGGGCATGCGCGACATCCTGGAGGCGCTCACTCTGCCCGGCTTGATGGCCCACATCCGCGAACACGCGCCCGGCGTCACGGTCAACAGCATCCAGGTGGAGCGCCACGACATTGCCGACGCGCTGCGCCAGGGCCGGGTCGATGCCGCCGTCGACATCGCGCTGCCCGTGTCGCCCGAGGTGAACCACACGCGGCTGGTGCTGGATCGGCTGGTGGTCGTCGCGCGCCGCGGGCACCCAGCCCTGCGGGGCGGTGCCCTGCATCTGGAAGATTACCTGGCCGGCACGCACGTGCTGGTGTCGGCACGACGGCAAGGGCTGGGGCTGGAAGATTTCGAGTTGAGCCGGCAAGGACTGCGCCGCCACATCGGCCTGCGCTGCCGGCATTACTTTGCGGCCTGTCGGGTGGTCAGCCAGACCGACATGCTGCTGACCATGCCGCAGCAGTACGCACGCGTGGCCAACCAGCATTTCGACAACACGCTGCACGACTTTCCGCTGAGCCCGGCCCAGCTCGACGCCCACCTGTACTGGCATGCGGCCATGGAAGACGACCCAGCCAACCAGTGGCTGCGCGCCCGCATCATTGCCGCGGTGCAGCACGAACTGACTCGTCTCGGTCTGCCGAACGCCGACGACGGCGCGCCACCCGTGATCAGCCCGCCAGACGTCGACTGAGCCAGCCGCTCGCCTTGCCGGCCCAGCCGGCACCCACGTCGGCTTCGCAACAGGTGGGCAGGTGCCAGAACAGGGGCCACGACAGGCACAGCACAAGCAACAGCACACCCCAGTTTGAGCGTTGCCACGGAAAACGCGGCTGCGACAGCGTGGCCATGGAAGGCGGCTCGTCGGCGAGTGGCAGGCGGCGCAATGCCCAAGCGAGCACCAGGGCCAGCGACACCAGGTGGACTTGAATGAAGCGCCCCCAGTCCTGCGCCAGCGCGAACAGCGGCAGGCTCCAGAGCACGCACGCCAGACTGGCCCAGGCCAGGCGGCCAACATGCTGCCCCGGATAGCGCCGCCACCACAACGCGACGGGCAGCGCCGCGCACACCAGGCTGACGGGGTACACGCGCACATAGTCGTAGTGGGTGACGGTGAGCCAGGTGTTGCGCAAGGCTCCCTCAAGATCCTGAATGGGCCACAGCACGATGCCCTGGCACAGGCTGGCCGAGTGCCCCGCGGCCAGCAGACTCGCGCAGAAGCCAGCCCCGTCCAGAGGGCGAGCCCAGAGCCACAGGGCGGCTGCCGCACCGACAGACGCCAGCAGCATCGCGGCCGCGGTCAGGCGCCACGCGCGGGGTGTCTGCCAGGACACGAAGGTGGCGACGCAGAAGTACGGCGCGTAGAACACCAGCATCTCGTGCGACAGCACGAGCAGGCCCGCCGAAGCGACGGCCAGCGTGGCAAGGACCGGATGCCAGATACGCCGATGCAAGCACCACACCACGGCGGCCAGCAAGGCGAAGTGCAACACCTCCTTGCGCGCCACCTCAGCCAGCGAGAAGTAAGGAAAGGCGAGCGCCGCCGGCGAGGCCAGCCACAGCAAGTACCACACCGGCTTGCATCGACGGGCCAGCACGGCGGCCAGCGCGATCAGCATGACGGCGTAGGCGATCGTGGCCATGACCGCAGCCCACACTGTCACCGGAACGTGGCTCCATCGCGCCAGCGGCCACAGCGCCGCCCCGATGGCGCCGCGGCGGGTGAAGCCCTGGCGGTAATCCAGCACCCAATCACCCAGCACGAAGCCGTTGTCGGCCCGCACGTGGTAGGCCAGCAGGGCACACCAGACGAGCAGCATGCCCACCATGAGCGTCACCACGGGCCACTGGCGTCCATCCCGGGCCCAGACCGCCCTGCCTTCCTCCATGCCCTCTCCCCTTTTTGATCTTCAAGGGCGATTCTGTGGAGGAGCAAGCCTGGAAAGAAAGGCCCCGTGCGGGGGGACTGTGCGTCCGTACGCCCCCAGACGGAGGGGGCGACGCACCGTGTCAGGCTGATGTACCCGGGACGGGCCGGCGCGCAGACTTCGGCCGGAAGGCGTCGCAGACGGCCGGGTCGGTCTCGATGTAGGGGCCACCGATGAGGTCGATGCAGTACGGCACCGCTGCGAAGATGCCGGGCACCACAGCGCGCCCTTCGGCGTCACGCAGGCCTTCCAGCGTTTCTGCGATCGACTTCGGCTGTCCGGGCAGGTTGAGGATCAGGGCCTGCTTGCGGATGACCGCCGTCTGCCGAGACAAGATGGCGGTCGGCACGAAGCGCAGGCTGATCTGGCGCATCTGCTCGCCAAAGCCGGGCATTTCCTTGTCGGCCACATCCAGTGTGGCCTCGGGGGTCACGTCCCGCGGGGCGGGCCCGGTGCCCCCGGTCGTCAGCACCAGATGGCAGCCTTCCACGTCCACCAACTCACGCAGCGTCTGCGCGATCAGGGCGCGCTCGTCGGCGATCAGGCGCGGCACCCAGGACACCGGGTTGCGCACGGCACGCCCCAGCCAGTCCTGCAGCGCCGGCAGGCCCTTGTCCTCGTAGACGCCGGTGCTCGCACGGTCGCTGACCGACACCACCCCGATGCGGACGGGTTCGAAAGCGGGCTTCGGGCTGCTCATACCTCGTCCGATTCGTCGCCGGCGTCAGACGACATCGAAGGGGCCTGCGGTTCGCCGGCATCCGCCATCATCGCGTGCTTGATGAACTGGAACAGCTCGCGGTAGGCCCGGCCATTGCGCTTTTCGGGCGCAGCAGCCTGATCCTTGCGCGCATTGCGGATCAGCGCACGCAGTTGCTGCACGTCGGTGTCGGGGTGCTCGGCCACCCAGCGGGTGACGACGTCCTTGTCTTCGCTCAGCAGCTCGGTGCGCCAGCGTTCGGCCTGGTGCAACTCCAGCGCATTGCGGGCGTGGCCCAGCTGGAACTCGGCCACGGCCTCGCGCAGCGGCTCGGCATCGACCTCGCGCATCACCTTGCCGATGAACTGCAGCTGACGCCGCTTGCCCTCGAAGGATCGCGTGGATTTGTAGTTGGCCAGCGCATCGCGCAACCGCTCGGGCATGGCGATGTCGTTCAGGCGGGCATCGGGCATCTCCAGCAGCTGCTTGCCCAGGGCCTGCAGATCGTGGCTCATGCGCTTGAGCGCGCTCTTGCTCGGACGGCCGCCGAACGGGTCGTCACCACCGTCCACGCCGTCGTCTTGATCAAAATGTTTCGGATTCATGTGGTCGCTATGATACGGGGGCCCTCTTCACCAGACCACAACATGGCCGCCAAGAACAGCACGTCCTCCTCCGGCAAGACCCCCGCTTTGCAGTCCAACGGCTTCGCCTACAGCCGCGAGCAATTCCAGCAGCTGATTGAAGACACGCTGGGGCTCGCCGGAAAGCTGGGCGCCACCGATGCCGCGGCCGAGGTCTCCGAAGGCATGGGCCTGTCGGTGTCGGTTCGAAAAGGCAAGCTCGAGAACGTCGAGCGCAACCGCGACAAGACCATCGGCGTGACCGTCTATGTGGGCCAGCGCCGCGGCAACGCCAGCACATCCGACTTCTCGCCGCAAGCGCTGGAGCAGACCGTGCGCGCCGCCTACGACATCGCACGCTACACCGCCGAGGATCCGGCCGCCGGCCTCCCTGATGCCGAAGACCTGGCCCTGGGCCGCGCCGCCAAGCGCGATCTGGACCTGTTCCACCCCTGGGCCATCGACGCCGAGGGCGCAGCCGAGCTGGCCCGGCGCTGCGAAGACGCTGCCCTGGTGGTCGACAAGCGCATCACCAACTCAGAAGGCGCAGGCGTTTCGGCGCAGCAGTCGCACTTCTTTGCCGGCAACACACGCGGCTTCCGCGGCGGCTATGCCAGCTCGCGCCATTCACTGTCGGTCTCGCCCATTGCCGGCCGCGGCAACGACATGCAGCGCGACTTCTGGTACACCTCCGAGCGCGATGCCCGCGACATGGCCAAGCCGGAGGCCGTGGGCCGCTATGCGGCCGAGCGCGCCCTCTCGCGCCTGAAGTCGCGCAAGATTGCCACCTGCGAAGTGCCCGTGCTGTTCGAGAGCACGCTGGCTGCCGGCCTGCTGGGCGCCTACGTGCAGGCCACCAGTGGCGGCGCGCTCTACCGCAAGGCCACCTTCCTGCTCGACAGCCTGGGCAAGCCGGTATTCCCCAAGCACATCGACATCATCGAAGACCCGCACATCCTCAAGGGCAAGGGCAGCGCCCCGTTCGATGACGAGGGCGTGCTCACGCGCAAGCGCCGCGTGGTGAAGGCCGGCGTCGCCCAGAGCTACTTCCTGTCGAGCTACTCGGCGCGCAAGCTCGGCATGAAAACCACCGGCCACGCCGGCGGTTCGCAGAACCTGGTGATGCAGAGCAAGCTCACGGCACCGAAGGACAACCTGAAGGCCATGCTCAAGAAGCTGGGCACTGGGCTGTTCGTGACCGAGCTGATGGGCCAGGGCGTGAACTACGTGACGGGCGACTACTCCCGCGGCGCAGCCGGCTACTGGGTCGAGAACGGCGTCATCCAGTTCCCCGTGCACGAGATCACCATCGCCGGCCACCTCGGCGAGATGTTCCAGCAAATCGTGGCCGTCGGCGCCGATGCCTACACTTACGGCAGCAAGACGGTCGGCTCGGTGCTGATCGAGAAGATGAAGATCGCAGGCCACTGAGCCGGACGCACCCTGCCTGCGGGTAAACACCGCCTTGCGGCCACGGGGCGGTGCATCGGGGCTCCCTAGAATCGCCTGAGTTGTCCTTCAGAAACGATTCACAGGAGCCCCTCTCACATGGAACGCCGCCGCTTCATCCACGGTGCCGGCCTCGCCGGCGTGCTGGCCGCTGGTGCCGCCCCCGCCATCGTTCACGCGCAGGCGAACGTGCGCTGGCGCCTGGCCTCCAGTTTTCCCAAGTCGCTCGACACCATCTACGGCGCTTCGGAAGTGTTCGCAAAGAAGGTGTCCGAGATGTCGGGCGGGAAGTTCCAGATCTCCGTGCATGCGGCCGGGGAGCTGATGCCCCCGTTCGGCGTGGTCGATGGCGTGCAGGCCGGCACGGTCGAGATGGCGCACACGGCGCCCTACTACTTCGTCGGCAAGGACGAGACCTTTGCCATTGGCTGCGCCATCCCGTTCGGTCTCAACTCTCGCCAGATGAGCGCATGGATGTTTGAAGGCAACGGCCTGACTCTGATGCGCGAGTTCTACGCCCGCTACAACATCGTCAACTTCCCCGGCGGCAACACCGGTGCACAGATGGGTGGCTGGTACCGCAAGCCGATCACCAGTCTGGCTGACATGAAAGGCCTGAAGATGCGCGTGGCCGGCTTTGCCGGCCGCGTGATGGAGCAGCTCGGCGTGGTGCCGCAGAACCTGCCCGGCGGCGAGATCTACCAGGCGCTGGAGAAGGGCACGATCGATGCCGCCGAATGGGTCGGGCCCTATGACGACCAGAAGCTGGGGTTCTACAAGGTCGCACCGAACTACCACTTCCCCGGCTGGTGGGAGGGCGGCCCGCAGCTCGACTTCTTCATCAACCAGAAGGCCTTCAACGGGCTGAGCGCCGACTACAAAGCCATGGTCGAAGTGGCCGCCTCGCACGCGCACGTCGAGATGCAGGCCCGCTACGACGCCCGCAACCCGCTGGCGCTCAAGCAGCTGGTGGCCGCCAAGACCAAGCTGGTGCAGATGCCCAAGCCCGTGCTGGACGCCGCCTTCAAGGCCACCATGGACATCTGCAACGACCTCAACAACAAGAACCCGGCTTGGAAGAAGGTCTACGCCGACTACAGCAAGTTCCGGGCGGACCAGAACCTGTGGTTCCGCTTCACCGAGGCCACGTTCGACCGCTACATGCAGGCGGCCAAGCTCTGACGCCGCCGAGCATGACGGCGCCCGGCAACCTCTTCGACGACGCAAACCCGCCTGCTCAGGGCGAGCGCTTCGACGTGTTGCTGGCGCAGCGCAACCTGGTGATCGAGCGCATCGTCAGCTCGGACGTCGTCACACCCACCACCTACACCCAGCCGCAGGACGAGTGGGTGGTGGTGCTCGAAGGCGAGGCCCGGCTCAGCGTGGCGGGCACCCCGCACAGGCTCCGGCGCGGCGACCACCTTTTCCTGCCGGCCGGGGTGCCGCACACGGTGGAACACACCGCCAACGGCACCGTGTGGCTGGCGGTACACCTGCCCCCCTGAGCCCCCTGCTCCGACCGATCCGAACGCGGCCAATTCACGGATACGGGGCGCACAAGGCGGAGCGTCAGCGCGGTCTTGTTGTGCTTCGGCCCCGGCAGCGCCATTTTTCGTGCAGACTGGTGGGGAGATTGAGGAGCGAAGGCCATGAACCCCGCCCAGGCACCGAACCGAACCGCTGAACGCCACTGGCAGACCGATTGGAGCCAGCCCGCCCTGGAGCGCACATGGCGCTCGGTCGGCATGTTGAGCATGGCCATCGGAGTGATCAACGCGTTCATCCCCCTGCTGCCCACCACGATCTTTCTCCTGATCGGTGTGTGGGCCTATGGCAAGGGCGATCCCGCCATGCGGGAGCGCCTGTTGAACCACCCGCGCTACGGTCGAAGCCTGCGGCTCTGGATCGAGAAACGCCAGATCACCCGCAAGGGCAAGGTGGCGGCTGTGGCCGGCATCGCGGCCAGCGGCGTCTTCACGGCACTTGTGCTTGGCCCTCATCCTGTGGTGTGGGCCGTCGCGATCGGCCTGGCCGGCCTAAGCGCTTACCTGGCCACTCGGTCGGAGCCCTCACCCGACGTGGCCGAAGCCGCCTGATCGACGGCGGGCACATCGAACGACGAGGGCGCTTCGGCGCCCTCTTGCGTTGCAGGCGCCTCGCCGGTGTCCTCGATCTGCATCTCTATCTTCACGTCATCGGTGTTCACCTTGGCATCCTTGTCCAGCCAGTAGGTCACCGACTGCGGCCAGAAGATGACCACCGCGACCAGCATCAACTGCATCACCACCCAGGGAATTGCCCCCAGGTAGATGTCGCGCGAAGCAATCGGCCGCGTGATGGCGCCGCTCTTGTGAATCTGATCTGCCACGCCCCGCAGGTAGAACAGCGCAAAGCCGAAAGGCGGGTGCATGAAGCTGGTCTGCATGTTGATGCACAGCATCACGCCGAACCACACCAGGTCGATGCCCATTTTCTCGGCCACCGGCGCGAGCAGCGGCACGATGATGAAGGCGATCTCGAAGAAGTCGAGGAAGAACGCGAGGAAGAACACGAAGATGTTCACCGCGATCAGGAAGCCGATGGGGCCGCCGGGCAGGTGCGACAGCATGTGCTCGATCCACACGTTGCCGTCAACGCCCTGGAACACCAGCGAGAACACGCTCGAACCGAGCAGGATGAAGATCACCATCACGGTAACCCGCATGGTTGAGTCCATGGCCTGCCAGATCAGCGTGGTGTTGAGCCGGCGGTGCAATGCCGCCAGCGCCATGGCGCCGAACGCGCCGAGCGCACCCGCTTCGGTCGGCGTGGCGAGGCCCATGAACAGCGTGCCCAGCACCAGGAAAATGAGCACCAGCGAAGGCACCATGCCCCACAGCACCTTGCGCCACAGCGGCCAGCCGCGCAGCGTGCGGGCGCTTTCGGGCAGCGGGGGCACCCATTGCGGGCGGAACACCGCCACAGCCAGGGTGAACAGCAGAAACAGCGCCGTCTGCAGCAGCGAGGGGCCGATGGCGCCCAGGTACATGTCGCCCACCGAACGGCCGAGCTGGTCGGCCAGCACGACGAGCACCAGCGAGGGCGGAATCAGCTGCGTGATCGTGCCCGATGCGGCAATGACGCCCGTGGCGTAGCGCATGTCGTAGCCATAGCGCACCATGATGGGCAGTGAGATCACCCCCATGGCGATGACGCTGGCGGCCACGGTGCCGGTGATGGCGCCGAGCACGGCCCCCACCAGGATCACGGCCACGCCGAGCCCGCCGGGACGGCCGCCGAACAGCTGGCCCGTGCCATCGAGCAGGTCTTCCGCCAGCCCGCAGCGCTCCAGCAAGGCGCCCATGAAGGTGAAAAACGGGATCGACAGCAGCAACTCGTTCGAGACGATGCCGAACAGACGCAGAGGCAGGTTCGACAGGAAGGCCTCGGGGAAGAAACCCTGCGAGATGGCGAAGGCCCCAAAGGCAAGGCCCAGACCCGCCAGCGTGAAGGCCACTGGAAAGCCCACCAGCATGGCCACCACCAGGGCACCGAACATGATGGGGGCGAGGTCCTGCATGGCGATCATTGCAGCGGCCTTTCGTAGTCGACACGCACGGCATCCGCATCACCGCGCAGGTAAGCCACGCGCTTGAACAGCTCGGCGACGCCCTGCAGGCCCAGCAGCACGAACCCGGCCGGGATGGCGGCCTTCACCGGCCACCGCAGCAAGCCCCCCGCACTGGGCGAGTGCTCGCCCTGCACATGGGACTCGACCACGAAGGGCCAGGCCAGCCACGCGGTGACCGCACACACGGGCAGCAGCACCAGGACCAGGCCGAACGTGTCGATCCAGGCCTTGGTGCGTGGAGAGCGGCCGCCGTACAGCACGTCCACGCGGACGTGCTCGTTGAGCTTGAGCAGCATGGGCGCGCCGGCAAACACGGACAGCCCGAACAGATACCACTGCGCCTCCAGCCAGGCGTTGGAGCCGATGCTGAATGCGTAGCGCAGCGTGGCGTTGCCGGCGCTGATGGCGCAGGCGAGCACCAGTGCCCAGGCGGCCAGCACGCCGAGGACGCGCGCCAGGCCGTCCATCAGGCGGATGTAGGTATGCATGCTTGGCTCCTCCTTGCCGGCGCAGCAAGGCCGGATCAGGTCGCCCCGATCGACGCCGGGGTCGGGGGTGGCCGCCTCAGGCGGCCTGGCGGCTCAGTCGCCGAGCGAGATGGCCTGCTGATACAGGCGGGACGAGCGTGCCCCGCTGCGGCAGAACATCAGCAACGGGCGCGGCAGCGTCTTCAGCAGCTCCGCGCACTGCGCAATCTCTTCGGGTGACTGGTAGCCCCCCTGCACCGGCAGGTGGGCGTAGGCCAGCCCGGCTGCTCGCGCAGCGGCTTCGATCATGGCACTGGTGGGCTGCTCGGGGCCGCCTTCGAAATCGGGGCGGTTGTTGAGCACGGCCTTGAAGCCCGCCTCGGCCGCCGCGGCCATGGCCTCGGGCGTCAGTTGTGGCGCCGCGTAGACATCTTCGGCGATGGGACTCAGCGAAACGGATTGGCTCATGATCGTTCCTTGCGTGGTGGAGTTGGCGGCGTGCCTCAGCCGGCCAGTGCGGCCTTGACGGCGGCCGACACCAGGCCCATGTCGGCCTGACCGGCCAGGCGCTGCTTCACAACGCCCATGACCTTGCCCATGTCGCCCGGGCCCGCAGCACCCATCTCGACCACGATCGCCTTCACGGCGGCGTGAATCTCGTCCGCGGTCAGGCGCTGCGGCAGGTAGGCCTCTAGCACGGTGATCTCGGCCTTTTCCTTGTCGGCCAGGTCGGCGCGGGCGGCGGCCTCGTACTGCTGGGCGGCGTCCTTGCGCTGCTTGATGAGCTTGTCGACGATGGACACCACCATGGCGTCGTCCAGCTCCACGCGGTCATCGACTTCCTTCTGCTTCATCGCGGCCAGCAGCATGCGGATGGTGCCGAGGCGATCGACTTCCTTGGCGCGCATGGCGGCTTTCATGTCGTCGGTGATGCGTTGCTTGAGGAGGCTCATGGTCGGGAATCCAGCGTACGGAAGAGAGGGAAATGACGGTCAGAAACAACAAAGCCTGCCTGGGCGTCCCCATGCAGGCTTGCTTGTCGCCCGGTGCGCCATGTCAGCGCATTGTGCGACAGGTGTCCAGGAAGCGGATCAGTACAGCTTCTTGGGCAGCTGCATGCTGCGCACGCGCTTGTAATGACGCTTGACGGCCGCGGCCTTCTTGCGCTTGCGCTCCGAGGTCGGCTTTTCATAGAACTCGCGGGCGCGCAGTTCGGTCAGCAGACCCAGCTTTTCGATGGTGCGCTTGAAGCGGCGCAGGGCAACGTCGAACGGCTCGTTTTCCTTGACACGGATGGTCGTCATTACAGATTCGCTTTCAATGTGAATGCATTCAACGGGGCTTGAACGTGGCCGCCAGCCGCCTGCCTTCTGATCGCCACACAAAACCCGGTGAAGGGTTCGCCTTGTTCAAGCCACCCGGGTCTGGTCCGTTTCCGGTTTCCGCGGATGGAAACGGATCTGACCTGCTCGGTGTGCACAGCAACGTCGAAAACAGCGCCTGCCGGCGGACTTCTTTGCAAACACGCACGAAGCCCCACCAACAAAGCCTGAGATTCTACCCCGAAAAAGGTTGACATGCCATATTGCGCTGGCACGCCGCTCAAAATTCGCTCACAGACGCCGGATACCCTGGCTCTCACGCAATCGCATGCGGGTGTCCGTGTCAGGCAGCGGCAAGAG
>NZ_CANBCC010000090.1 GCF_947366995.1 uncultured Aquabacterium sp.
GGCCGGAGCCGTGAAAAAGAACCCTATCCGCCCCACCACATCCGCTTGTTCAATCTGTCTTTCAGGGCGATCCGCATTCCTGCCAGGGATCCGTTTTGATGTTCGCGCACGGAAGTCCTCAGGTACCACGCGTTCGTCGGATTCGTACCGGGCTCGGGCCTTTCACCTCTTCGGGAAGCTGGCGCCCGCAGTCGACCCTCACCTACCAACGATTCCACACGAGCGAAGGACGGAAGTGCCGCATTCATGGCAATTCTGTATCCATCAAGGTCATGTCCGCCCCCCAATCCGAGCCGCGCCAAGATGGCAGCGATTTCCTCAAGGGGCGGCGGATGCAGCAACGGCGTCATTTCCTAGAGGCTGCGCCAAGCTGGGTTAGCCACCATGTTCGCCCGCTGCAAAATAGCTGTGGCGCGGCTCTGCGCTTCCTCAAGGAACGCCAACTCACGTTCAGGGGGAAGAAAGCTCAAGCGGCGGTTCTCCATCACAACGTTTCCGTCAATCAGGACAGTGTCCACCTCATTGCCGTAAGCCTGAAACACGATCGTGGCCGCCAAATGATGGTGAGGAGTCGTCTGAGGGTGACGCAGGTCAAGCAGGATAAGGTCCGCGCGCTTGCCGGTTTCGATGGAACCAATCTCGTGGTCCATTCCCAACGAACGCGCCCCATCGATCGTCGCCATTTCAAGAATCTTCTCTGGGGTCAGCACGTCCGCATCCCGATGCACCGCGCGGTGAATATGGGCCATAAACTTCATGTCTCCGATCATGTTTACGGAGTCATTACAATTCCCGTCATCTGTTCCAATGCCCACGGCCATGCCGCGCTCCACCATCTCTGGCACGGGGGCCACCCCTGAGCCGAGGTAGGCATTGCTCACAACCTGCGACGCGACCTTCACATTGTGGCGGTGCAGCAGCCGAACATCCTTCCGGTCAAAGTACACGCAATGCGCGACCTGCAGACGCTCATCCAAGAGTCCGTAACACTCCATGTACTCGGCGGGACTCATCCAATGAAGCCGCTCATCATGATCGCTCTCCGCCATGTGAAGCGTCCACATTACCGCCCGATCACGGGCGAAGGCTTGTGCCCATCGCATTCCTTCAACTGTCACCGCCGGGGTAGTGGCAGGAGCGGGCCAAACTGATATACGACCTCCTGCCGTGCCATGATACTGATCTGACAGGGCTGTGATCCGATCTTTGGCCACAGCCGTTTCCTCCATGATCGAGCACAGTTCGACTTGGGGAGAGCGAGCCTTCAAGGCGTCCACATACCCTTGAATGCGCCCGTCCATCCGATCAAAGAACATGCGGGCGTAGACGACCCTCACACCCACCTCACCATAGACCGCCATCGCGGCCTCGATGTTGCCTGGGTAGATGGCCGAATCGGCGTTGTCGTTGATCGTCGTAATCCCGCTGCGCACAGCTTCCGCACAATACAACCTCACCGCCACCGCTACGTCCTCCGGTCTCATCGCCTTTTGTCCCGGATACAAAACGTTGAACAGCCAGTCATGGAGTTGACGCCCGTGCGAGGGCCCTCCGCGCAGGAGGATCTGGTTCACATGGGTGTGGGCATTGATGAAACCGGGTAACACGACCTTGCCGCGTGCATCGATCACCCGATCCGCTGGCGGAGGCACCGACTCGGCGTGCACTCCGAGCGCGACGATCCGTCCATCCTGCACGTGAACCCAGCTATCCCCAAGGACTCTGCGGTACTGATCCATCGTGACGAGGGTACCGTGCTGGATGCTGAGCGTTTGCATGATATGTATAAATAGTGTGTTACACGTCGCAAAGCAGATATTATGCCATCGAAAAGCCGGCCGCGCCGGAGCCGACAATGAAGGTGGTCTTCTCGAATTCCGGGCCCACGCGCTGGGCGGCGGACAGGAAGCGGCCGGAGTGGCCGATCACCGGGTTGAAGCCGCGGCGCGCGTAATCCTTCATCGTCTCGATGTGGTCGGCCGGCGGGACGTTCTCGGAGTAGGCGGTCTCGGCGCCCTTCGCCTTGAGCTTGATCATGGCGGCGTAGCCGCCCGCGTTCCAGCTCTGGTCGTTGATCGAGCCGGGCAGGAGCATGGCGACCTTGCCCTGGGCGAGCGCCGGAGCGGCGGCGAGGCCGGCGAGCGCCCAGACGAGCGTGGCGGCAAGGGTGGTGCGACGGCGGCGGCTGGTGGATGCGGACATGGCAATTGCTCCTCTCATGATGTGATGTATCTAGGACCGCTTGCGCAAGAACCTTGCCACCTGCGCCGGGCCGTCACCGAGGGCGCCGAAGCGCCGGCGCGCAGCCCCGCGGCGCCCTCTGCCGTGCGTGGTTTTGCCTCAATTTTCTGTACACCCCGTTGCCGTTTCGGCACCCGGCCCCATCATGGTGCAAGAAGCCCGGCCCGTGCACCCAAGTGCTGCGTCAAGCCCCGTTTTGGTTCGCGGCGGCCAGCTTCTCCCCGACGAATTCGGCGAACGACGCTGCAGCAACCGGCAGCACCCGCTCCCGCAAGGCGACCAGCACGAGCTGGCCGGCGGGCAGGTTGCGCTCATCGATCGGAATCGCAATGGCGCCCCCCGCCGCGCCTGCGCCGATCTCGATCTGGAAGCTGATGCCGCCGGCCTCGCGCGCGAAGCTGCGCATCAGCTCGTACGAGTTCGACACCAGCGGCGGCTGCGGCCGCGCCGAGGAATTCGCGAACAGGTCGTCCAACACGCCGCGGCCCGACAGGCTGGAGTCCGGCAGCGCCAGCGGGTATTGCAGGCAGTCCTTCAGGCGCACGCTGGCGCGGCCGGCCAGCGGATGGTCGGGCGCCACGACGGCGCAGGTGCGCTGCTTCGCCTGCGCCAACACGCGCAGGCCGCGCAGGTCGGGGGGGTTGAACACCAGCCCCAGGTCGGCCTCGAAATCGGCCACCGCCTGCACCGCGCGCTCGCGGTCGAACACCTTCACCTCGAAGGCGACGCCGGGATGGGAAGCCTGGAATTCGAGGATCGCCCGCGGCAGGAAGTCCGGCGCCAGGGCCTGGCTGGCCACCAGGGCGACGCGGCCGCGCCGCACGCCGCGCAGGTCCTCGATCTGCGAGCGCACCTGCTCCAGGTCGGCGTGGCGCCGGCGCGCGTAGCCGAGGAACAGTTCGCCGGCAGCGGTGAGCCGAACGCCCCGGGTCAGGCGCTCGAACAGCGGCGTGCCGAGCTCGTCCTCCAGGTCCTGGATGCGGCGGTTGACGGCCGAGGCGGCCACGTGCAGCGTTTCCGCCGCGCCCCGGATCGAGCCGCAGCGGGCCACGGCGTCCACGTAATGAAGAAAGCGCAGGTGTTGCATGCGCTGGTCCTAGCAAGAGTGGTGCCGGATCGGCAACGCCCTGCGGCTGAAAAGGCGACAACGGGAAGCGCTCCGTGGCATGCGGCTTGCGTTCGCCGACCGTCGAACCACCACACCAAGGCATTCCCAACCCATGTACCACGTCGACGTCATCCGCATTCCCTGCCGCAGCCCCGGCGACACCACCGGTCTGGCCGGCCTGATCGATTCCGGCCGGGTGGCCGCGACCGACATCGTGGCGGTCATGGGCAAGACCGAAGGCAATGGCTGCGTCAACGACTACACCCGCGAGTACGCCACGGCGATGCTGGCCGGCTGCCTCGGGCGCTACCTCGGCCTCGAGCCGGCCGAGGTCGAGCGCCGGGTCGCCTTCGTCATGTCGGGCGGCACCGAGGGGGTGCTTTCCCCCCATCTCACGGTGTTCGCGCGCAAGCCGGCGGCGGCCGGCGCGCCGGCAGGCCAGAAGCGCATGACGATCGGCATCGCCTTCACCCGCGACTTCCTGCCGGAGGAAATCGGCCGCCGCGCCCAGGTCGAGGAGACCGCCCTGGCGGTGCGGCGCGCGATGCAGGACGGCGGCATCGCCGCCACCGACGATGTGCATTTCGTGCAGGTGAAATGCCCGCTGCTCACCCCGACCAAGATCGCGCAGGCCCGCGCCCGCGGCTGCGAGCCGGTGACGGCCGACACCTACGAATCCATGGGCTACTCGCGCGGCGCTTCGGCGCTCGGCGTGGCGCTGGCCACCGGCGAAGCGGCCGCGGCGGCGCTGACCGACGAGGCCGTGCTGCACGACTGGAGCCTGTCGTCCTCGGTCGCGTCCACCTCCGCCGGCATCGAGCTGGAGCAGAACGTGGTGATCGTGATGGGCATGAGCGCGCAGGCCAGCAGCGAGCTGGTGATCGCCCACGGCGTGATGCGCGACGCGATCGACGCCGGCGCGGTGCGCCGCACGATGGAAGAGCTGGGCATCCGCGGCGGCGATGACCTGAAGCGCGTCGTCAACGTGTTCGCCAAGGCCGAGGCCAGCCCCGACGGCCAGGTGCGCGGCATGCGGCACACCATGCTGAACGATTCCGACATCAACTCCACCCGCCACGCCCGCGCCGTCACCGGCGCCGTGATCGCCTCCGTGGTCGGCCACGGCATGGTCTATGTGTCGGGCGGGGCGGAGCACCAGGGCCCGGCCGGCGGCGGGCCGGTGGCGGTGGTGGCCCGGGCGGGTTGATTCATCATGGCTGAACCCACCCGCACCGGCCGCATCGCAGGCGAGGCCCGCGCGGCCTGGATCGAGCGCCTCGATAGCCCGATCCGCGGCGCCGCGCAAGGGCCGCTGGCCGGCCTGCGCTTCGCCGCCAAGGACAACATCGACGTGGCCGGCGTGCCGACCACCGCCGGCTGCCCCGCCTTCGCGTACAGGCCGGAAACCCACGCCACCGTGGTTGGGCGACTGTTGGCCGCCGGCGCCGAGTTACTGGGCAAGACCAACCTCGACCAGTTCGCCTGCGGCCTGAACGGCACCCGCTCGCCCTACGGTGCCGTGCCCAATGCGTTCGACCCGGCCTACATCTCGGGCGGCTCCAGCTCCGGCTCCGCCTACGCGGTGGCCACCGGCCAGGTGGACTTCGCGCTCGGCACCGACACCGCGGGTTCGGGCCGGGTGCCGGCCGGCCTGAACAACATCGTCGGCCTCAAGCCCTCGCGCGGCCTGGTCAGCGCCCACGGCGTGGTGCCGGCGGCCCAGAGCGTCGATTGCGTCTCCATCTTCGCGCCTACGGTGGCACTGGCGACGCGGGTACTCACGCAGGCCATGGGCCCCGACCCGCGCGATCCCTATTCGCGCAGGCTGCGGCTGGCCAACGCGCCCTTCCCGCGCGACTTCCGCTTCGGCGTGCCGGACCGGCTGGACTTCTTCGGCGACTTGCTCGCCGCCGCGGCCTTTGCCGCCGCGGTCGAGCGGCTGCGCGCGCTGGGTGGCACGCCGGTCACCATCGCCTACGCGCCGCTGGCGCAAGCCGCGGCGCTGCTCTATGAAAGCGCGCTGGTGGCCGATCGCCATGCGGCGATCCGCGGCTTCTTCGACGCCCATCCCGAGGAGGTGATCGAGCCGGTGCGCAGCATCATCGGCGCTGGCCGCCGCTACAGCGCCACCGACTACGCGCAGGCGCAGACCCACCTGCGCGCCCTGGGCCAGGCGGCGGCGGCGATGTGGGACAGCATCGACGTACTGCTGGTGCCCACCGCGCCGACCCACTACACGATCGCGCAGATGCAGGCCGACCCGGTGGCCCTGAACCGCAACCTGGGCGCGTACACCAACTTCGTCAACCTGCTCGATTACGCCGCCCTGTCGGTGCCCAGCAGCCTGCGCCGCGACGGGCTGCCGTTCGGCATCACCCTGGTGGGACCCTGCGGCAGTGACCTGCAGCTGGCCGAACTGGGGCAACGCTACCACCATGCGACCGGCCTGGCGCAGGGCGCCACCGGCCAGCCGCTTCCGGCGCCGCAGGACATTCCCGGCCTGCAGCCGGCCGCCACGGTCAGGGTGGCGGTGGTCGGCGCCCATCTGTCCGGCATGCCCCTCAACGGCCAGTTGACCGAACGCGGCGCAACGCTGCTGGCGCAGGCTGAAACCGCGCCCGACTACAAGCTGTTCGCGCTGCCCGGGACCACGCCGCCCAAGCCCGGCCTGCTGCGGGTGGCGCCGGGCACCGGCCACCGCATCGCACTGGAAGTGTGGGAAATGCCGCTGCAGCACTACGGGTCGTTCGTGGCGCTGATCCCGCCGCCGCTGGGCATAGCCACCCTGCAGCTGGCCGACGGCAGCCAGGTGCAGGGTTTCGCCTGCGAGGCGCTGGCGACCGCCGATGCCGCCGACATCTCGCACCACGGCAGCTGGCGCGCCTACATGGCGTCGCTGCGGCCGGCCTGACCCGGA
The DNA here is from genome assembly GCF_947366995.1 of uncultured Aquabacterium sp. Lineage (GTDB taxonomy): Bacteria > Pseudomonadota > Gammaproteobacteria > Burkholderiales > Burkholderiaceae_C > Aquabacterium. The sequence continues at coordinate 6,267 of NZ_CANBCC010000090.1, forward strand.
GAATCCGATGGAAGAATCCCAAGTCATCCAGTACGTGCAGGCGGCAGCCGTGGCCGTCGGCCTGCCGCTCGATGCGGCGCGCGCGCAGGCGGTGGCGCAGCATCTGGGGCGCACCGTGGCCCTGGCCCGGCTGCTCGAGACCGCGCCACTGGCGCCGGAAGACGAGCCGGCCGAGATCTACCGGCCCGCTCCCTTCCCGACGGAGGACGCGGCATGAACACGCTGGACATCCTGCGCGCTGTCGCCACCGGCGAGCGCAGCGCGCGCGAGGTATGCGAGGCCGCCCTGGCGCGCATCGAGGCCACCGATGGCGCCATCAACGCCTTCAGCGAGCGCACCGCCGCCCGGGCTCGGGCCGAGGCCGACGCCGTCGACGCCCGGCGCGCCCGTGGCGAGGCACTGCCGCCGCTGGCCGGCCTGCCTTACGCGGTGAAGAACCTGTTCGACATCGCGGGCGTGCGCACGCTGGCCGGCTCGAAGATCAACCGCGAGCTGCCGCCGGCGGCTGGCGACGCGGTGCTGGTACAGCGGCTGCAGGCCGCCGGCGCGGTGCTGGTCGGCGCGCTCAACATGGACGAGTACGCCTACGGCTTCACCACCGAGAACAGCCATTACGGGCCAACCCGCAACCCCCACGATCCCACCCGCACCGCCGGCGGCTCCTCCGGCGGCTCCGGGGCCGCGGTCGCGGCCGGCCAGGTGCCGCTGACCCTCGGTTCCGACACCAACGGTTCGATCCGGGTGCCGGCCTCGCTGTGCGGCGTCTGGGGCCTCAAGCCCACCTTCGGCCGGCTGTCGCGGCGCGGCAGCTATCCCTTCGTGCACAGCATCGACCACCTGGGGCCGCTGGGCGACAGCGTCGAGGCACTGGCCCTGGCCTACGACGCGATGCAGGGCCCGGACCCGCTCGACCCCGGCTGCCATGCGCTGCGCGTGCAGCCGGTGTTGCCGGCTCTGGAGCGCGGCACGGCGGGGCTGCGCATCGGCGTGCTGGGCGGCTATTTCCACGACCACGCCACGGCGCCGGCGCGCGCGGTGGCCGCCCTGGCCGCGCGCACGCTGGGCGCGCAGGACGAGGTGCAGTGGCCGGACGCGGCGCTCGGCCGCGCCGCCGCCTTCATCGTCACCGCCAGCGAGGGCGGCAGCCTGCACCTGGCCGACCTGCGCCGGCGGCCGCAGGACTTCGAGCCGCTGTCGGTGGACCGCTTCATCGCCGGCGTGCTGCAGCCGGCCGACTGGTACCTGCGGGCGCAGCGCTTCCGGCGGGTCTACCGCGACCGCGTCAATGCACTGTTCGAGGATTGGGACCTGCTGATCGCGCCGGCCACGCCGGTGAGCGCCACCGAGATCGGTGCCGAGTGGATGGACATCGGCGGCGCGCGCCATCCATGCCGGCCGGCCATGGGCCTGCTGACGCAGCCGGTGTCCTTTGCCGGCTGCCCGGTGGCCGTCGCGCCGATGTGGCCGGAAGGCACCGGCGGGATGCCGCTGGGGGTGCAACTGATCGCGGCGCCCTGGAACGAACAACTCTGCCTGCGCGCGGCCAGGGTGCTGCAGGACGCCGGCGTCGCGCGACTACGCCAATGAAGCCCATGGACATCAACCTCCCCGACGTGCTCGCCGAAGTGACGGCGCAATGCGAGCGCTACGAACGCGCCCTGACAAGCAACGACGTGGCGGTGCTCGACGAGCTGTTCTGGAACAGCCCGCACACGTTGCGCTACGGCGCCACCGAGAACCTGTACGGCTACGATGCGATCGCCCGCTTCCGCAGCGGCCGGTCGGCGCAAGGGCTGGATCGCGAAGTTCTGAAGACGGTGATCACGACCTACGGGCGCGACTTCGCCACCGCCAACATCGAGTTCCGCCGCGCCGGCAGCGAGCGCACCGGCCGCCAGAGCCAGACCTGGATGCGCACGCCGCAAGGCTGGCGCGTGGTGGCCGCGCACGTGAGCCTGCTCGCGACGCCATGAGCCAGGACGGCGCGGTCACGTTCAGGCTGTTTCACCTGGCCATCAAGATGGTGATCTCGGTTTCGGTGCTGTCTGTTCCGGTTAAGCGTCAGGGAAAACCCTGGTTAGGCCGAACCGCCCATGGAAATATGAGTGGCGTCCCGTATGGATCTTGCTGCTTGACGTCTGTCTGCGCTGCTGATCCGAAACGACTGATCGACGTCGAAGTCAGAAAGGGACCTTGGAAGCTCGGTGGATCCCACGAATCGCAGATGGATTGGACGCACGGAGTTTCCCTCGGAGGTGGCAACTCGTCCGCACTATATCGATGAGAACCGGGGTAGAGACGCTGGAAAACTCCAGGATGTCAGGCCGAGACATGAATTTCTTAGGGTTTTCCCCAGCCTCAAAGCGCGAGAATCTGCACGGAAAACAAGATCACCCCTTCTCCGCGCGGAAAATACGTCGAAGCTCAAGGCTGGGTTCATTTATGTCGGGCCGGTCAGTGATTTTGGCTGGAACCGCGCCCACGATGAGGGCCGCAAACTGGCGGAGAAAGCCCTGCCCTGGCTGGAAACCACGTTTGTGGAATCAGTGCCGGAAAGCGAGGTCGAGAGTTCCGTTGACCAGATGGCGCGTGACGGCGTGAAGGTGGTATTTGCCAACAGCTTTGGGTATTCCGACGGCATTCTGGCGGCGGCGAAGCAGCATCCGGACATGATTTTTGCGCATGCCACCGGGTTCAGACGCGCGCCGAACGTGGCCACTTACAACCAGAATTTTTATCAGCCGCATTATCTCGTCGGACTCATCGCCGGGGCGCTCTCGAAAACCGGCAAGGTTGGCTACGTCGGCGCCGTGCCCACCACGGAAATCAAATGCTACGCCAATGCCTATGCGCTCGGCGTTCAAGCAGCGAATCCGAAGGCGAAGGTGCTGATTCGCTTTACAAATTCCTGGTATAGCCCGCCCGCCGCGAAGGAAGCGACGGAGAGCCTGATCGCCGAAGGTGCCGATGCGTTTTGCTACAGCGAATCTTCTCCCACCGTGATTCTTACCGCCGCCGAGCACAAGCTCATCAGTTTCAGCCATTATTCCCCCATGCATCACCTGGCTCCGGATTATGTGGCGTCGGGTTACCTGGTGCACTGGGACAAGAGTTACATCGATTTCCTGACCAAGGTTCACAATGGCGAATACACGCCGAAGAATCTCCAGAACGTCGATTTCTTCGGACTGCTCGATCAGGGCGGAGTGACGCTCGGGGCGAAGGAAGGCATGGTCTTCAATCCACTTTACGTGGATCGGTTGAAAGCCGCCACCATCACCGATCCCGTCCTCGGCAAGATGTCGGCTTACGATTTCATCCTAAAGCGTCTCGCGCAGATGACCGATCCCAAACGCACGTTTGATCCGTTTGACGGCCCGCTCTCCGATCGCAAAGGCGTGCAACGCGTCGCCGCCAAAGCCCGGCTCGGCCGTGACGGTCTCGATAAAATGGAATGGGCCGCTCCAGCCTTGATTGGCCCGTGGCCGAACGAACCTTGATCTCACTCCTTATGCGATATTTCACCCTCCTCACCTGTCTAGCCCTTGCGGCCTGCGCCACCATGAACACCAACACCTACGGACCGTTTCTTCTTGATTACAAGGGCTACAAAACTCCCGCCGAATTCGGCGAAGGCTATTACAACTTCATCACTCCCGCCGTGGTTGAGCATTGGGATTCCCGCTTCACGAAAGACGGAGCCAAGGTGCTGGCTGAGCTCCCGGTGAAACGTGATCTCGCCTACGGCCCAAAGTCCACCAATACGATGGATTTTTTTTCCGCGCTGGATCACCCGGAAACGGCTCCCACCCTGCTCTACATTCATGGCGGACTCTGGTTTCTCTCCGACAAAAAGGATACGCATTGTCTTGCGCCCGGCTATGTCAGGCACGGAGTCAATTTCCTGACGATCAACTACAGCCTCGCGCCCAAGGTCGATCTCGCGACGATTGTCAAAGAATGCCAGACCGCTGTCGCCTGGGCCTACACACATGCGGGCGAGCTGGGGATTGATCCACATAAATTCATCGTCTCCGGCCATTCGGCGGGCGGACAGCTGTGCACGACGATGAATTCCACCGACTGGCCGAAGTTCCAAGCCGGGCTTCCGTCTGACCTGCTCAAGGGCTGTGTCGGCATCAGTGGATTCTACGACATCGAACCCACGCCTGGAACGTTCGTGGATGAGGGCGCAAAAGTCCCGCACGACCAATACCGCACGTATAATTCCATTCGCAACATCCGTCCCAAACTTCCGCCCGTGCTGCTTATCATTGGTGCGAAGGAATCCTCCCTTCTCCAACAGCAAACCCAGGGCTACGCGCTGAAGTATCGCGAAGCTGGAAACGAGGCGGAAACCAAAGTAGTCGCTGGTGAGGATCACTTCTCCGTCCTGTATGAAATGAATCGCTCCGCCAGTTCGCTGCATCACGACCTGATTGCGTGGATCAAAAAACACACTTAACTCTTCCCTCATCATGCCCCGCACTTCTTTTCACAACGCCCTGATTGTCACGATGGACGCCGGACGGCGCGTCCTGACCCATCATGTGCTCATCATCAACGAAGGTCGCATCACGAAGATCCAGCCTGCCGCGGAATGGAAGGCCTCGCCCGGCGAAGAAATCGTCGATCTCAAGGGCCGCTACATTCTGCCCGGTCTCGTCAATTCGCACGTCCACACCGTGCAGCATCTCGGCCGGGGCTTGAGCGATGACGTGGACATTCTCACCTGGCTGCACAAACGCATCTGGCCATACGAAAGCAACCTGACACCGGAGGAAAGTTACACCTGCACGATGCTCTGCGGCCTGGAGCAAATTCAAAACGGCGTGACCAGCATGGCGGACGCGGGGATTCATCACGCCGAACCGACGGTGCGAGCAATTGGCGAACTCGGTCTGCGTGCCACGCTCTGCTTCTCCATCATGGACGAAGGCGATGGCCTGCCCAAGGTCTGGCAACTCACGCCTGCGCAATTGATCCGGAAGCAGGAAGCCGCCTACCGCGAGTTCCACGGCGCGCTTGATGGCCGGATCGAATGGTGGCTCGGCCTGCGCACGTTGATGAACAATTCCGATCAGCTCGTGAAGCGCACGATCGCTTCCGCCGAAAAGCTCAACACCTGGGTTCACATGCACGTGGCCGAAGCGTATGAGGAAAAACTCATGATCCAGAAATCGCGCGGCACCACCACCGTGCGCCATCTGGAAAAACTCGGCCTGCTCAGTCCGAAACTTCTCGCCGTTCACTGTGTCTATCTCGACCAGGAAGAAATGGATCTTTTCCACAAACGCGGTGTGAAAGTTTCCCATAATCCTGCCGCCGCCCTGCGCGTCATGGGCTTGCCGCCGATTGTGGAACTCCAACGCAGCGGCGTCACCGTCTCCATCGGCACCGACGGCGCTCCTTCGAATTGTCGCAACAGTTTGATTGATGAAATGTTTCTCGCTGCCCTCGTGCAAAAGGGCCGGTTGCGCGATCCCAAAGTCATGCCCGCCACCGATGTTCTGGCCATGGTCACCATCAATGCCGCGAAGTGCATGGGCTGGGAAAAAGAAGTGGGCTCGCTCGAAGTCGGCAAACGCGCTGACCTTTGCATTATCAATCCCAATACACCAAACATGCAGCCCGTGCACGATGTCATCTCCAACCTCGTCTTCAGCATGAAGAGCGACAACATCGAGAGCACGATCTGCGGCGGCAAATGGCTCATGCGCGAAAAGAAATTCCCACATCTCGACGCCGAGAAAATCCTCGCCACCGCCGCAAAACAGGCCGAAGCCGTGCGCAAACGTGCGAAGATCAAGTTGCCAAAGCGGTTTAACTGGACGTAACCCATGAACACCCATCTCCAAGACGTCGCCTACGGGCGCAAGAAAGCTGATCGTGTCATTATTAATGGCCAGTTCGTCAACGTTCACAGCCGGGAGATTTATCCCGGCGGCGTGGCCATCGCAGGCGAACGCGTGGCGGCGATTGGCGATGTGACTTACACCATCGGACCCGACACCGAGGTCATCGATGCCGAGGGCCACTACATCGTTCCCGGATTTGTTGAGGGTCATATTCATCCGGAAAGTAGTTGCCTCAGTATCGACCGTTTTGCCGAGGTCGTCGCTTCGCACGGCACCACCAGCGTCTTCACCGACCTGCATGAAATCGGCGTGGTCACCGGTATGGAAGGCATTGACGCCGCGCTGGCTGGGCTCTATGCCGTTTTGTGTGGAAACGCTTCGCGTCATGTCGGCATGGCTGGCGCGAACGGACTGGCCGGCAGGTGCTTGAGCTTGGACATGCGCAGGTAGGCGATGGCGATGAAGTTCTGGCTCGTCCTGAAGCCGCGCGCGGCGCGCTTGGCCTGCTGCAGCAGCCCGTTCATCGCCTCGACGAAGGCGTTGCTGCGGTGATCGACCATGCCGCGCACCACCGCGTCGAACCGCTCCTTGAGCGTGGCGGCCAGCTTCTTGAACGGCTCGAGCCGACAGCGCCGCGCCCAGCTCAGCCAGGCCCTGAGGTCGGATGCGGCCTGTTCGATGCTGTTGTGCGCTGTGGCCCGCGCGTACACCGCGCGCAGCGCCATCTTCAGCCGCCACGCCCGCGCGCTCTTGAGCGTCGAGCGCTGCAGCCAGTGCATCGCCTGGATCTGGCGGGCGCTCCAGCTGCTGGGGTTGCGCCGCATGCCCCACAGCAGCTGCCTGAGCGTCTTGCGGCCGCCAGCGCCCAGCGCGGCTCGCACCGCCTGCGCGTCGGTGGCCATCTCCGCGCGGCGCACCTGGTCCATCGCCTCGATGGCCATCGAGACGACGTGAAAGCGGTCGTAGCTGATCTGCGCCTCGGGCAGCGCCAGCGCCACGCCCTTGGCGTAGGCTGCGCTCATGTCCATGCACACGTGCCGCACCTGGGCGGGATCGCCGCCATGGGCCTTCAGATCCTCGGCGAACTCCACCACCGTGCGGTGCTCGCGCCCCTCGGTGGCGAACAGCAGCCGCTTGCGATCCAGGTCGTGCACGACGGTGATGTAGTGCTGCCCGCGCCGCAGGCTGGTCTCGTCGATGCCCACCGTGCGCACGCCGGCGAAGTCTTCCAGCGCACGCGCCTGCGCGACGTAGAACTCGATGCGCCGCCACAGCCGCTTGTCCTTGCAGCGCAGCAACTCGGCGGCCTGGCGCACCGGCAGGTCCAGGCACAAGGTCAGCCCCAGCGCTTCGAACGCCGCGGTGAAGCCCGAGCCCGGACGCGCCCAGGGCACGGCCACCTGCGTGGTCTTGCCGCAGGCACCGCAGGCCACGCGCGGCACGTCGCAGTGCAGCCAGGCCTCGAACTGGAAGAAGTCCAGGTGCCGCCAGGATCGGCGCAGCCGGTCGTGCACCGGTTGCGTGGCCGCACCGCATGCCGGGCAGGCGAGCCTGCTGGTGTGGCAGCCGATCTCGAAGTCGATACGCCGCTTGGCCGTGTCGAGCCTGACGTCATCGACGACCCACGGCGGCTGCAAGCCCAGCGCGCTGGTGAACAGAGCTTCTACGGCAATGCCCATGGACTCATCCTCCTGATCAAACACGCCTCGTGGACATGTGCACAGGCCGGCCAGCGGCCTGCACACATGCCCACCGGGCTCAACAACCAGGGGAGCATTGTGAGTGTTGTGTTCCACACGAAATGACGAAGGACCGAGCCAGCGCGCACCGTGGAGGTCGCATGCTTTCTTCGGTATTGCCTGTTCACCA
>NZ_CANBCC010000091.1 GCF_947366995.1 uncultured Aquabacterium sp.
TACACGCCGAACGACACTCTTTCCCTACACGACGCTCTTCCGATCTGTCGGTTCGGCGCAGTGTGTGCGGCACTGGATCGCCTGGTCCGCGAGCAAGAAGCCCTCGCCTGACGGTCTTCGCCACACGGAAATCAAGCGCGTGAAAAAGCAGAACCCGCCAGGCACCCAGGGTGCACTGGCGGGTTCATGATCCAGGCTCCAAGGCCCGGAATCTGGCCAGGCCCGGCAGCATCCGGCCACCGGGTCGAGGCGGGGCATCAGCCCATGTGCAGGCCGCCGTTGACCGAGAAGTCGGCGCCCGTGGCAAAGCCGGCTTCTTCGCTGGCCACCCACGACACCATCGACGCGATTTCTTCCGGCGTGCCCAGACGCTTCACCGGGATGGTGGCCACGATCTTGTCGAGCACATCCTGGCGGATGGAACGCACCATCTCGGTGCCGATGTAGCCAGGCGACACCGTGTTCACGGTCACGCCCTTGCTGGCCACTTCCTGCGCCAGCGCCATGGTGAAGCCGTGCATGCCGGCCTTGGCTGCCGAGTAGTTCGTCTGACCGAACTGGCCCTTCTCACCGTTGACCGAACTGATGTTGATGATGCGCCCCCAGCCACGGTCCACCATGTCGTCGATGACCTGCTTGGTCACGTTGAACATGCTGTTGAGGTTGGTGTCCATCACCGCATCCCAATCGGCCTTGGTCATCTTGCGGAACATGCCGTCACGCGTGATGCCGGCGTTGTTCACGAGCACGTCGATGGGGCCGTGCTCGGCCTTGCACTTGCGGAAGGCCTCGACCGTCGAGTCCCATTCGGCAACGTTGCCCACCGATGCGTAGAAGGTGTAGCCCAGTGCCTTTTGCTCGTCGAGCCATTTGGCGTGGTCACGGCTGGGGCCGCAACCGGCGATGACCTTGTAGCCGTCCTTGTGCAGCCGCTGGCAGATGGAGGTCCCGATGCCACCCATGCCGCCGGTCACGTAAGCCACTTTTTGAGTCATGTTGATCTCCTCTTCCAAAGAATGTTTATGGTCTCGACGAACGAACACTGCGCTCAGCGCTCGATGGTGAGCGCCACGCCCATGCCCCCGCCGATGCACAGCGAGGCAATGCCCTTCTTGGCGTCGCGCCGGGCCATTTCATGCAGCAGCGACACGAGGATGCGGCAGCCCGATGCCCCGATGGGGTGACCGATGGCGATGGCGCCTCCATTGACGTTGACCTTGCTCGTGTCCCAGCCCATTTCCTTGTGCACGGCACAGGCCTGAGCGGCAAAGGCTTCGTTGATCTCCAGCAGGTCGAGGTCGGCAGGCGCCCAGCCGGCGCGCTGCAGTGCGCGGCGCGACGCGGGCACCGGGCCCATGCCCATCGTGGCCGGATCGAGGCCTGCGTTGGCGTAGGAAGCGATCCGACCCAGCACCGGCAGCTTGAGTTCCGCCGCCTTGGCGGCCGACATCACCATCACGGCAGCGGCGCCGTCGTTGAGGCCCGAGGCGTTGCCCGCGGTCACCGAACCGGCCTTGTCGAAAGCCGGGCGCAAACCGGCCAGTGCTTCGGCGCTCGTCTTGCGGTTCACGTATTCGTCCGTGTCGAACACGACGGGGTCACCCTTGCGCTGCGGAATCACAACCGGCACGATCTCGTCCTTGAAGCGACCGGCTTCGATGGCGGCAGCGGCTTTTTGCTGCGATGCCAGCGCCAGAGCGTCCTGCTCTTCACGGCTGATGCCGTACTCTTTGGCCACGTTCTCGGCCGTGATGCCCATGTGGTACTGGTTGTAGACGTCCCACAGGCCATCGTTGATCATGGTGTCGACCATGGACCAGTTGCCCATGCGCATGCCGTCGCGTGAGTTCGGCACCACGTGCGGCGACAGGCTCATGTTTTCCTGACCGCCGGCGATCACGATCTCGGCATCACCGTCGCGGATGGCCTGCGCAGCCAGCATCACGGCCTTCAGGCCCGAGCCGCACACCTTGTTGATCGTCATGGCAGGCACCGAGTTCGGCAGGCCGGCCTTGATCACGGCCTGGCGCGCGGGGTTCTGGCCGCAACCGGCCTGAAGCACCTGGCCCAGGATCACTTCGCTGATCTGGTCACCCGACACGCCGGTGCGGCGCAGCAGGTCCTTGATCACCACCGCACCGAGTTCCGCGGCCGGGGTCTTGGCCAGGGTTCCACCAAATTTGCCCACCGCGGTTCGCGCGGCGGCAACGATGACGATGTCAGTCATGAGACGCTCCTGTATCAATCAATGAAAAGCCCGTGCGCCGGGCTCGTGCGGTTCAAGCCTTGCGCAGCACGTAACGGCCGGGCGCGGCCTCGATCGGGGGGTAGGTCCGGTTGCCAGGGCGCTTCGGTGCGGGCACCTGACGGCCGGCATGCCCTGCCAGCCAGTCGGCCCACACGGGCCACCAGCTACCGGGACGTTCTTCAGCCGCATCCAGCCAGGCCGAGGCGCTGTCAGGCAAGGCCTGTGCCAGCGAACCGCTCACCCAGTGGCTGCGCTTCTTCTTTTCGGGCGGGTTGATGACGCCGGCGATATGGCCCGACGCGCCCAGCACGAAGGTGCGGGGCCCCTGCACGACCTGGGTCGACGCATAGGCGCTTTCCCAGGGCACGATGTGGTCTTCGCGCGAGCCATAGATGAAGGTGGGCAGGTCGAGCAGCCCCAGATTGAGCGGCTCGCCGCACACCGTGACGGCACCCGGCTGCACCAGCTTGTTTTCCAGGTAGGTGTTGCGCAGGTACCAGGTGTAGAACGGACCCGGCAGGTTTGTGCTGTCGCTGTTCCAGTACAGCAGGTCGAACGCCGGCGGCGGCTCGCCCTTCAGGTAATTGCCCACAACGTAGTTCCAGACCAGGTCGTTCGGGCGCAGGAACGAGAAGGTGGCCGCCAGGTCGCCACCTCGCATGAGGCCGCCCCCCTTCGGGCTGTCGGGGCCCATGGTCATCTCGCGCATGCGGACCGTCGCCTCGTCCACGAAAACGTCCATGATGCCGGTCTGGCTGAAATCGAGGAAGGCCGTCAGGAGCGTCAGGCTGGCAGCGGGGTGTTCGCCCCGCGCCGCCATGGTGGCCAGTGCCGTGCCCAGCATGGTGCCCCCCACGCAGAAGCCAAGGGCGTTGACCTGGTCGGCGCCCGAGATGTCGCGCGTGACGCGCAGCGCCTCGAACACGCCCTGCTCGATGTAGTCGTCCCAGTTTGCCTGCGCCAGGCTTTCGTCCGGGTTGACCCAACTGATCATGAACACCCGGTGGCCTTGCGACACCAGATAGCGCACGACCGAGTTCTCGGGCTGCAGATCGAGGATGTAGAACTTGTTGATGCACGGCGGCACGAACAGGAAGGGGCGTTCGTAGACCGTGTCGGTCAGCGGCGCGTACTCGATCAGTTGGAAGAAGGCGTTCTCGAACACGACCTGACCGGGGCTGGTCGCCACGTTCTGGCCGACGTGGAAGACGCTTTCGTCCGTCTGCGACAGGTGACCCTGACGCAGGTCGTGCATCAGCTGCTGGACGCCCTGCGTGAGGCTGCTGCCGCGGGTGTCGATCGCCTTCTTGAGCGCCTCGGGGTTCAGCGCCAGGAAGTTGCTGGGCGACGAGGCCGCCACCCACTGCTGCACGGCAAAGCGCACGCGCTCGCAGGCCTTGTCGTCGCCCTGGAGCGCGTCGGCAAGGCGGCGCAAGGTCCGGGCGTTGAGGAGGTACAGCGACGCGGTGAAAGCGGCTGCCGGGTGAGCCGACCACTCGGGCGCGGAGAAACGCTTGTCGGCCGGCTTGAGCGCGTCCTGTCCTTCCAGCGACTTGTTCCACAGCGCCGTGGCTTCCTGCACGTATTCCTGCTGGATGCGCTGCATCTCGTCGGCCGGCACACTCAGGCCCGCCAGCGATTGCACGGTGGTGCCCAGGCTTCGGCCCATGGCCTCCACCGCCTCGGTCATGGTGGACAAACCGGGCGCCGTGGGCAGGGTCGGCAGGCCGGCCGGCTTCAGCAGGTTCATCCACTGCGTCAGGACCTCGGGCCCCACCTGGCCCGCCGTGCTCGGCGGAAACTTGAACAGATCGGTCGTGTCGAGGCCCGTGCCCCTTGCCCACTGGCGCCAGTCCGGCCATGCGCCGGTCTTGAACGCCTCGGCGCCGGGCATCGCCTGGGCGAAAGCCTGGAATGGTGAAGCAAACGGGTTGGCTGCCGCTGTGGCCTCGGCGGCTGGCGAGGCGCCGACTGGCGGCGCTGCGGCCGCGCGGTCTGTCGCCGCCGCAGCCGCCGCCTGCTCGGGCCCTCGCGCCGGTGCAGGCTTCGCCCGGGTGGCCGACTTGGGCGGGGGTGCAGCGTCCGGGGCGCGCACAGAGGAGGTTGCCTTACGCGGCTCAGCGTCGCTGCCGGCCTGGCGGGTGCGCGGGCTGCGCGACCTTGGGGAAACTGCCATACGTCTCCTGCTTGGATGAGGACCGATGCGGGCAACCGTGTGCCCCTCTGCATGTTGTCCTATTTTGAGGGCACATTTTTCGTGGCGAAACGACCCCAGGCGGCTTTTGCCGTCTTTCCAACAACCACCATTCGCGCGGTAAGGCAGCGCACCACGGTCACAATAACGCCATGATTGCACGGGCATGGGTGATGCACATCAAGCGACATGGTCATGGTGCGCCCCGTTACCGTCTGCAGTGTTTGCCCTCGGTGCCTGAAGAAAGCCCTTCGCGATGTGGACCTGGATCGTTGCTCTGGCGTGGATGTATGTGGTCTCGCTGATGACGCTGGCCGAAGCGACGGACCCGCAGGGCTCCGTGCTGGGCGCGGTCATCACCTTCCTGTTCTATGGGTTGGGCCCGCTGGCGCTCGTGATGTACCTGCTGGGCACGCCGGCCCGTCGCAAGGCCAGGCAGGCAGCCGAAGCGCGCGAGGCGGCCGCTGCACAAGACCCGATGGCCGCCTCAGCGGCGGGGGGCGAGCCAGATGCAGGCAGCCTGCCGGCCGGTGCGCCCGTCTCGCCGGAAAGAAAAGAACCTTGATGGTTCGCTGACGGTGCACCACGGGCCACCGAGGATGTGCGCGGCGCGCACGCCCAGCCTGACCAGCCGGTCCTGAGCGAGGCCAGCCAGATCCGCCAGCCAGCGCGGCGCAGCCTCGCTGCTGTCTGCGCGGGGCACGAAACGGGGATGGGGTTCATTGGGGCTCACCGCGAAGCCCGTCAGCACGTCGGCACCCACCTCGAACGCCGATGGGCCGATGCAGGGCCCCAACCAGGCGAGCAGGTCGGCCGGGGCGCAGCCCGTGGCCTCGCACAGCGCCGCCACACCGGTCTCCACGATGCCCCGCCCGCCCAGTTCCCCTGCACCGGCCAGGCCCCGCCAACCCGCGTGAAGCGCCGCCACGCCGCGCCCCTCGGGGGCTGCGAGCAGCACCGGCAGGCAGTCTGCGACCATCACCGTGCAGGCCACGCCGGGCTCGGTGGTCAGCGCACCGTCCGCTTCGATTGGCTCACCATCCAGACCACTGTCCGACGCCAGCCGGACCACTGTGTGACCATGCACCTGCCTGAGCCAGACCGGCCGCACACCGAGCAAGGCGGCCACATCGGCCCGATTCAGGGCCACGGCATCGGGCGCGTCCCCGACATGGTCACCGAGGTTGCACCCGGCATACGGCGCGTTGCTGTGCCCGCCGGGCCGCGCCGTCATCAGGGCGCCCACGCCCGCCCCCATGGCCGGCACGATCCACCCGGCCGGCAGGCCGTGGAGCGGGCTGGCGGCGGCGTGGCGGGGTGTGGCAGCGGGGTCAATGGTCATGGGACGGGACGGTGGCAGGGCTATGATCGCGCCCCGATGCTACCCCGACGACATCCTGCGCCTGACCGCCGCCTGCCCTTGGCACGCGGCGACCTGCCCGCGTGGCTGTGCGCCCCGGGATCGCTGACGGCGCGACTGCGCGGCCACGGCGTCGTCACCGTGCGGGTGCTGCAGCAGGGCCATCGGCCGCTGTGGCGGCAGGAACAGCGGGCCCTGGGCGAGCGCAGCGGGCACGTCCGCGAAGTCATGCTGATGGTGGATGACCGGCCCGCAGTCTGGGCGCGGAGTGTCACGACCTTGCGCGCCGCGCGAGGCGCCTGGCGGGCCATGAAGGGGCTGGGCACGCGGCCGCTGGCCGAGTTGCTGTTTGCGCACCGGCGCGTGCACCGGGGGCCACTGCAGGCCTGCTGCTTCCCTGCGTCCTCGCGCGAAAGCCGTCATCTGGCGCGCGGCTGGCAGGCCCATGTGCCCGAAGCGATCGCCACCACGCCATCGTGGGCGCGGCACTCGGTCTTCCGGCACAAGGGGCACCCGTTGCAGGTGCTCGAAGCGTTCTCTGCGTGGGTGGGCGAACTGGATGCGGGCCGCACTGGCGCCGTGCGTCGGGGGCACCGGCGCTGACCCGCGCCGTGCGCTGCCTTGCCCTACACTTGACGGATGCTGTTTGCACGCCGAATCGAGCACTGCCAGGTCTGTGGCACCCCCGTCGAGCACAAGGTGCCAGCCGACGACAACCGCGAACGGGCGGTGTGTCCGTCGTGCGGGCACGTTCACTACGTCAACCCGCTGAACGTGGTGGGCACCCTGCCTGTGTGGGGCGACCAGGTGCTGCTGTGCAAGCGCAACATCGAGCCCCGCAAGGGCTTCTGGACCCTGCCCGCCGGCTTCATGGAACTGGGTGAGACCACCGCCGAGGGTGCCGCGCGCGAAACCGACGAGGAAGCAGGGGCTCACATTGAGCTGGGCGACCTGTACTGCGTCATCAATGTGGTCAGCGCGGGCCAGGTCCACCTGTTCTACCGCGCACGTCTGCTTGACACGGAATTTGCGCCCGGCCCCGAGACGACGGAGGCGCGCCTGTTCCACCGCCACGAGATCCCATGGGACGACCTGGCGTTCCGTACCGTGCGGATGACACTCGATCGCTATTTCGCAGACCGGGAAACGGGTCAATTCGGCATCCATTGCGCCGATATCCGCTGACACACCCGCCGGCCAGCCAGGCCCTGCGCGGCCGGCCTGCCTCCACACCATCGATGAACGCCCCTCAGGATCCCCCTGTCGTCGCCCAGCCCACCGCGCGCCTGCGCGACGATCTGGTCACCCCCGATCCCTTGCTGGACTGCCTGATCGAGGTCTGCCGCCTGCATGGCCTGGGGGCCTCGCGCGCTTCCTTGTCGGCTGGACTGCCGCTGGCCAGTGGCCCGCTGACTCTGCAGCTGGCCGAACGGGCCGCAAGCCGGGCCGGGCTGGCCACCAAGGTACAGCGCCTGGCGGCGGCCGACATCGACGCCCTCACGCTGCCCGCCATCCTGATCCTGCACGGGCAGCGCGCGTGCGTGCTGCTGTCCCGCGAGGCCGATGGCACCTGCCGCATCCTGCTGCCCGAATCGGGTCAGGGTGCGATCAGCCTGACGCTGGACGACCTGAACACCCGCCACACCGGCGTGGTGCTGTTCGCGCGCCCGCACTTCCGCTTCGACGAGCGTACGCCGGCCGTGCGAGCCACCCGCAGCGGCCATTGGTTCTGGGGCCCGGTGCTGGCGCAGCGCCTGGTGTACCGCGATGTGCTGTGGGCGGCGCTGCTGATCAACGTGTTCGCGCTGGCCTACCCCATTTTCTCGATGAACGTGTACGACCGCGTGGTGCCCAACCACGCGACCGAGACGCTGTGGGTGCTGGCCATCGGCATCGTGCTCGTGCTGGGCAGCGACCTGTTCATCAAACTGTTGCGCAGCCACTTCATCGACGAAGCGAGCGCGCGCATCGATGTGCAGATCTCGGCCACCCTGATGGAACGGGTGCTGGGGATGCGGCTGGAGAACCGGCCGGCATCGGTCGGCTCGTTCGCGGCCAACCTGCGCGGCTTCGAGCAGGTGCGTGACTTCATCGCCTCGGGCACCGTCACGGCGTTGATCGACCTGCCCTTTGCGCTGCTGTTTCTGGGCGTCATCGCGTGGATCTCGCCGTGGCTGGTGATCCCCGTGGTGCTGATCTTCCTGATGATCGTGGTGGCCGGCTATGTGCTGCAGCATCGCCTGCACGAACTGTCCCAGCAAACCTACCAGGCTTCGGCGCAGCGCAACGCCACGCTGGTGGAGAGCCTGACCGGCATCGAAACCATCAAGGCGCAGGCGGCCGAGAGCCTGATCCAGAACCGTTGGGAACACGCCAACCGCTTTCTGGCGGGACTGAACGTGCGCATGCGGGGCCTGTCATCCAGCGCGATGTACACGACCGCCACGCTGACGCAGATGGTGTCGGTGAGCATCGTCGTCATCGGCGTTTATCTGATCACCGACCGCCAGCTCACCATGGGGGGCCTGATCGCCGCCAGCATGCTGGCTGGCCGCGCCCTGGCACCGGCCGGACAGATCGTGGGCCTGCTGATGCAGTACCAGGGCGCGCGCACGGCGCTGGAATCACTCGAGAAGATCATGGCCCAGCCGGTCGAGCGACCCGAGGGCTCGGCCTTCGTGCAGCGCCGCGAGTTCAAGGGCGAGATCGAGTTCCGCCATGTGTCCTTCGCCTACCCGGGCCGGCAGGAGCCGGCCATCGACGACATCAGCTTCAAGGTGGCTCCGGGTGAGCGTGTGGCGCTGATCGGCAAGGTGGGGTCGGGCAAGACGACCCTGCAGAAGCTGATCATGGGCCTGTACCAGCCGACCGGCGGCGCCGTGCTGCTGGACGGCATCGACCTGCGCCAGCTCGACCCGGCCGACGTGCGCCGCAACACCGCGCACGTATCGCAGGACGTGAACCTGTTCTTCGGCACGCTGCGCGAGAACATCACCTTCGGCATGCCGCACGCGATGGACGATGCCATCGTGGCCGCCGCCGAAACCGCCGGCCTGACCGAGTTCGTTCAGCGCCACCCGCAGGGCTTCGACTTGCCGGTGGGCGAGCGCGGCGAGCTGCTGTCGGGCGGCCAGCGCCAGAGTGTGGGCATTGCCCGCGCGGTGCTGCACAACGCCCCGATCCTGCTGCTCGACGAGCCGACCAGTGCGATGGACTTCTCGACCGAGGCACAGGTCACACAGCGCATGCAGGCCTTCTGCCAGGGAAAGACCGTGGTGCTCGTGACGCACCGCACCTCGATGCTGGCCTTCGTCGACCGCGTCATCGTGATCGACCAGGGCAAGGTGGTGGCCGACGGCCCGCGCGACCGCATCATGCAGGCGCTGGCGGCCGGCCGCATTGCCCGCGCATCGTGACCGGAGGCCGCACACCATGAACAAGCTCATCCAGTCCGGTCAGGGTGCCGTGCGTGCACTCGAAAAGGTGCGCACCGCCATCGCCCCGATGACCGACCCCTTGCTCGACCGCCTCGGCGGCCCGCGCATCGACGCCGCTCAGGCAGCCGCCGCCGGCATGCCGGCCTTCGAAAACGAGGCCGACGCGGTGATGTCGACGAACAGCACCCACCGCGCGCAGACGCTGGTGCGCTCGGCGGTGCTGGTCACGGCCATCCTGATCGCGTGGGCGGCCGTGGCCGAGGTGGACGAGGTGTCGAAGGGCGACGCCAAGGTGATCCCCTCGCGGCAGCTGCAGGTGATCCAGTCGCTCGATGGCGGCGTGGTCTCCGAGATCCGCGTGCAGGAGGGCCAGGTGGTCGAGGCCGGCCAGCTGCTGCTCAAGATCGACGAAACGCGGGCCACCTCGGGCGTGCGCGAGAGCGCGGCGCAGGCGTTTGCGCTGCAGGTCAAGCAGGCCCGGCTGAAGGCGCTGGCCGAGGGCGATCCGTTCAACCCGCCCACGGCACGCACGGGCGACGCCGAAGAGCAGCGCATCGTCGACGAGGAACGCCAGCTCTACGACGCGCGCCGCTCCGAGCTCAACGCCCTGGTGTCGATCAGCCAGCAACAGCTCGCGCAGCGTCAGCAGGAGCTGAGCGAATACCGGGCGCGCCGCGAATCGGCCGCACGCTCGCTGGATCTGTCGCAGCAGGAACTGACCAAGACGCGGCCGCTGCTGGCCACGGGCGCGGTTTCGGAAGTCGACGTGCTGCGACTCGAACGCGACGTGACCCGCGCCCGCGGCGAGATGGAGCAGGCTGGCGCACAGATCGGGCGGGCCCAGGCCGCGATCAGCGAGGCGACCCGCAAGATCCAGGAAACCGAACTGTCGTTCCGCAACGAGGCGCGCAAGGAGCTGTCCGAGGTCCTGGGCCGACTCAACGCCCTCAATCAGGGTGCCGTGGCCCTGGCCGACAAGGTGGACAAGGCCTCGGTGAAATCGCCGGTGCGCGGGCGTGTGCAGCGCCTGCTGGCCAACACGGTGGGCGGCGTCGTGACCCCGGGCAAGGACCTCATCGAGATCGTGCCGCTGGACGACGCCCTGGTGCTGGAAGCCAAGGTGCAGCCGCGCGACATCGCCTTCATCCGCCCCGGCCAGCCGGCCACGGTGAAATTCACGGCCTACGACTTCTCGGTCTACGGCGGACTCGACGCGACGGTGGAGAACATCAGCCCCGACACCGTGACCGACGAGCGGGGCCAGAACACCTTCTACATCGTGCGCGTGCGCACCAAGCGCATCAACTTCAGCGACCAGATGCCCATCATTCCGGGCATGACCGCCGAAGTCGACATCCTCACGGGCAAGAAGACGGTGCTGTCCTACCTGCTCAAGCCGGTGCTCAAGGCCAAGGCCTACGCGCTGCGCGAGCGCTGATCAGGCGGTCGTCAGCCGCACGGCCGGGCCGGTCACTCCGTCCAGGCCGGCCTGATGCAGGGCCACGATGTCCGCCGGATCGCTCACGCCCTCGGCAAACACCTGCAGGCCGAGGCCGTGCAGCATGCCAACCGTGGCCGTGACATAGGCCGAGCGGGCCGGGTCCTGGGCGACGCCCTGCACCACCGAGGCTCCGAGCTTCACGTAGTCCAGCCCGGCCTCGAACAGCAGATTGATGCGCGCCAGGCGGTCGCCGGCGTGCTCAAGCCCCACGCGGGCCCCCAGCGGGCGAAGCTGCTTGCACAGCTCGCGCACCATGTCGAAGCGGTCGATCGCTGCGCTTTCATCCACCTCGAGCCACAGGTGGCGCGCCGCCTCGGGCATGGAGGCCAGGCGCGCGCGCAGGCGCGGCACGAAGCTGCTGTCGGCCAGTGAGGCGGGCGACAGGTTCACGCCGAGCGGCTCGTGATCCCGTGCAATCTGCAGCAGGGCCAGCGCCACGGCGGCCTCGTCGATGCGGGCGATCAGGCCGGTGCGCAATGCCATCGGCAGCCAACGCGCGGCCGGCTCTGGCGTGCCCGCGTCCTCGAGCTGGATGCGCAGCGGGCACTCGTGGTGAACCAGCAGCTGGTCACGGCCGACCACCGGAAAGCGCACCAGCTCCATCCGGCCTGCCTGCAGCGCGGCATCCAGCCGCTCACGCCAGGCCTCCTCGCCCAGCACGGCCACATCCGACTGCGGCATCTCGGCCGTTTCCACCGCGAACGGACCGCGGCTTTCCGCGCGGGCCAGCGCCGAGTCGGCTGCCGCCAGCACCTGGGCGACCGGCATGCCGCGGCTCCAGCGCACCGCGCCCACCACAATCTGCGCAGGCGAGGCCATCTCGGTCAGCGCACGGCGCAGCAGATCGGCATAGTAGGCCGCCGGCGGCGGCGCCACGTCGCCCTGTCCCACCAGCACGGCAAAGTCGCCCCCATTGAGCCGCCCGCGGGCCACCCCCGCCACATCGGCCCAGACGCCGCGCAGCACGTCGGACACCTTCTGCAGCAGGGCATCGGTGGCCCGGTGGCCCAGCTGCCGGTTGATTCCGGCCAGGTCGACCACGCGGATCAGGTACAGCATGCCTTCGCCGGCCGATTCGTCGGTGGCCAGCATGGCGCGCAACTGCGTCATGAAGTGCGCGCGATGCGACAGCCGGGTGAGCGGGTCGCAATGCGCCTGCTGACGCAGCTGCTCGACCTGCGAGGACTGCTCGTCGAACAGCGATTTGAGTCGCTGCACGACCTCGTTCATCGCACGGCTGAGCCGGGCCAGCTCGGGCACCGCCGGCTCGGGGACGGTGACAAAGCGGCGCTCCATCAAGGCCTGCGCCTGCGCCACCGTGGCATCCAGCGGGGTGCGGATGCGCCGCACGCCATACGCGGCCGCCCCCGCCGCCAGGGCACCCAGCACGGACAGCAGCCCCACGGTCTTCAGCGCGCCCTGCCAGAGCTGGTCGTAGGCGAACGCGGCGTGGCTCACCACCTCGACCGAACCGAGCGCGCGCCAGCCGTCGGACACCTGGGCCACCCCGGGCGCCGACGTGACGGTGACCATCTGCGCGAACCAGGCGGGTGCCCGCGGCCGCACGGCATCGGCCTCGGCATCCCGGCTGAAAAGCACACGCCCGGCGCCGTCGCGCAGTGTCACGCGCTGGTAGAAGCCGGTGTCGAACACGGCGGAGGCCGTCAGCTCCATGGCCGTGCGGTCGCCCTTCTGCTGCGACAGGCTCAAGGCGAGCGACTGGGCGTTGTCGGCGTTTTTCAGCCGCAACTGCGTTTCAAGGTAGCCGCGCGCAGACAGCATCCAGACGGCGAAGCTGCCGAAGAACGCCAACAACAGCGTCGCCAGCAACAACAACCAGATCTGACGAATCAAGGACATAAACACTCCACCTGCTTGCCGTTCACCACCATCCCTCCGCCTTCGCTTTCGCGAGCACCTCCCGCCAGCGCGACAGACGCGCAACTGGATCGCCCGCCGTGACGGCCCCCACACCTTGCCACAAGCCTTCGGCGTTGAAGCTGAAGACGGGCGTCAGGTCGGGCCGCCGGGACGCCGGCCGGATGTCGGTGATGAGGTTGTCGAGGATAAGCGGCTCTGCGTCGGGCGTCGGGTAATACGCCAGCACCATGTGCGCCTGAATGACGCCCCCGTTCTGTGCACGAACGTAGACCAGCCGCATCCGCGCACTCGGCACGCCCGCCGCCATCAGTGCAAAGTACTTTCCGATGGCGTAGTCCTCGCAGTCGCCCTGCCCCTTCGTGAGGGTTTCGAGCGGCGAGCCCCAGTAGTCAACCTGCCCCCACACATCGCGGTCATCGCGGTACTGGACCTGGCGATTGAAGAAGGTGTTCAGCCGCCGCAGCCGGGCCTCTTCGTCGAGGGCGGCCGCCTCGCCGATGTCCTGCACCAGCGCCTGCGCCCGTGCCGCCACAACCGGGCCGAGGCGCTGTGCGCTGCCCAGCACCCGGGGGGCCTCCCAGGCCAGCCCCACGGTGCCGACGAACGAGGCCAGCACGACGACGCCAAGCAGCCACGCGCGCGCCCTGCGCAAGAGCGCGCGATGGCCGTCGGCATCCAGCGAAGCCATGGCGGACAGCAGGACAGGCGGGCGAATCACACGACAGTATCGGCCAGTGCGCCGAAGACTTGACCCCCATTCACCGTTAAGAGGATGCCCTCCCCCGGGGCGGATGGCCCCGGCGGGGGTTGGCGCATGTACGCTTGGTGACAAAATAACCGGTTTACGAACACATGCGGACTCCTTCGTCCCAACAGCTGTAGTTTGAAGACCCGAGGCCGATAACCCGGGACTGACCGTTTCCCAAGGCAATACCGTGACGCAAAACAAGATGAAGTGCGCCCTCTCGGCACTGGCTATGGCGTGTCTCGCCACGGCTGCAGGCGCCCAGACCGCCGCAGGCCTGACCGAAGCGGTCCAGA
>NZ_CANBCC010000092.1 GCF_947366995.1 uncultured Aquabacterium sp.
ACCTGCCGCTGGAGGTGATGGTCAACGTGGGCGGAGGCGGCCGCTGCGCCATCACCCTCGACCCCAAGGACCGCCTGCCCGGCCAGCAGCCCTACCAGGGCATCGTGCCCTTGCATGGTGATGCCGGCGAGCCGCTGCACCAGCTGAGCGACGTGCTGGCGCATTACATGCTGCAGTCCGAACAGCTCGACACGCGCCTGGTACTGGCCGCCAACGACGAAGTGGCCGCAGGCCTGCTCATCCAGCGCCTGCCCGT
This sequence comes from uncultured Aquabacterium sp., assembly GCF_947366995.1. Lineage (GTDB taxonomy): Bacteria > Pseudomonadota > Gammaproteobacteria > Burkholderiales > Burkholderiaceae_C > Aquabacterium. The sequence continues at coordinate 257 of NZ_CANBCC010000092.1, forward strand.
GGAGGGTGAAGGCAACCTGGCGGGCACGCAGCGCAACGAGGACGAGATTGGCCTCAACGAACACTTCAACCGCATCGCGCACCTGGCGGCCACGCTGAAGCAGGAGGAGCTGCTGACGCTGGACGTGGACACCATCCTGCGTCGCCTGTTCTGGGAAGAAGACCTGCGCCGCTTCGAGCCGCAGGCCGGCCCCACCGGCCCGCGCTTTGCCTGCACCTGCTCGCGCGAGAAGGTGTCCAACATGCTGCGCAGCCTGGGTGTCGATGAAGTAGAGAGCATCCTGGCCGAGCAGGGTCAGGTCGACATCGGCTGCGACTTCTGCGGCATGCACTACATCTTCGATCCGGTGGACGCCGCCGCGCTGTTCACGGGCGGGGCCGAATCACCGCCGAGCTCCGGCAGCCTTCAGTAAGCCTTTGCGGGGCGCTCAAGCACGCCACTGCCACGCTTCCCGGCCGATCAGCGCTGCCCAATCGGGGTTCAGCACCTCCGCATCCGGATGATCCGGATGCCAGGGCGACTCAAAGCGCATCGGCAGCCCGGTCACCGGGTGGCTCAGCGCAAGCTCCGCGGCGTGCAGCCACAGGCGTTGCACGCCCAGACGTTCGGCCCACCAGCGGTTGTGCGCGCCCTTGCCATGCGTGGCATCGCCGATCAAAGGGTGCGACAGGTACTTGAGGTGGCGGCGGATCTGATGGCGCCTTCCGGTTTCCGGCTCGGCCTGAACCAGGCTGACGCGCGTGGTGTCGTAGCGGTCGACCGGAATCGGGAGGCTGAGCCGGGCGAGGCGGCGGATGTGCGTGCGGGCGGGCTGCGCCGGGGTACCCTCGGGAGACTCGTCGGGCACGAGCGGATGGTCCACCGTGGTGGCTTCGGGCGCCCAACCCCGCACCATGGCCACATACACCTTGCGCACGGTGCCTTCATGCCACGCGCCGCCCAGCCGACCCGCCACCTCGGCGCTCAGGGCCATCAGCAGCACGCCCGACGTGCCCTTGTCCAGCCGATGCACCGGATAAACGCGCTGCCCGATCTGGTCGCGCAAGGCCTGCAGCACCACACGGGACTCGTCGGCATCCAGCCCGGTGCGGTGCACCAGCCAGCCTGGTGGCTTGTGTACCGCCACAAGGTGTTCGTCGCGCCACAGAATGGGCAACGGCGCCGTGGTGGTCATGGTGCCGGCCGGGGTAGCCAGTGCTGCTCGCACTCGCCGTCGTCGCAGTCGGCGCACACCCAACGCCACCGAGGGCGCAGTGACTGCTCGGCCTGCCTGCGGGGCCGTTCCAGCTCGTGCTCGATGAGGCTGAGTGCCAGCGCCGTACGGGCTTCACCCTGCCCCGTGACCACGGCATACGCCGCCTGCATGCGCCCCAGCGCCTGGCGCACCAGGGTGTCGACGGGTTCGCGCACGTGGGCGCCGTCGCGCTGCAGGCCATCGGCCACCCAGGCTAGATCGAGTCCGGTCAGCAGCGTCAGGGCCACCTCGGAGTGGGCCTCGTCGGCGACCGCGTACAGGCTCTGGTCATCGAACAGGTGGTGGCTGTAGACCGCGGTCATCAGGGCCGTCGTGTCGGCCAGCACAAGCTCATGGCATGCAGCGGCTTCGCGGATGTGCGCGGTCTGCCGCTCGGCGATGGCGCGTTGTTCATGCGGCGCCGGCGTGCGGCCCTCGGCCTCACACCACGAGCGCAGGTACTCCGGCACCACGACTGCATCGCGGCCGGCTGCGCCCAAGCGTTGCGCCAGTTCGCGCGCAAGCGTGGTCTTGCCGGTGCTTTCCGCACCCACCAGAGCCACCACCAGGCCGCTCATGCGCGCGCCTCCTGAAGGCGTTGATGCCAGGCACGCCAGCCCCACACCGACAGCACGGAGAAAAGCCCGTACAGGATCACCGTGAGCCAGAGCCCCTTGTGGGCGAACAGCGCCATGCTGACGAGGTTGACCACCAGCCAGCATGGCCAGTTCTCGACCAGCTTGCGCGCCAGCAGCCACTGCCCGAGCAGGCTGAGCGCGGTGGGGAACGCGTCGGCGAAGGCCACATCGGAGTCGGTGGCGTGTTTCAGCATCAGACCGATCACCGGCCACAGCGCGAGACCTGCTGCGGCCGCCCGCCACCGCTGCACCGCAGTCAGGCCGCGCACACCGGCACCCGCATCGGCTTGCGCCGGATCACGCCACCAACGCCACCAGCCCCATGCGGACAAGCCGATGAACACCAGTTGGAGGCTTGCCTCGCCATACAGACGTGAGCGTGCAAACAACAGCCCATACAGTGCCGAGCTGACGATGGCCAGCGGCCAGGCGGTCACATGCACGCGTAGGTTGAGGCCGACCATGACGAGAGACAGTACAAAGGCCAAGGCCTCCAGGCGACTGGCAGGCACACCCCAGGCGGTGAACCAGGGCGCCAGCCACGGGTCGAGCCAGACCAGGCTGTCGGCCAGCGACAAGGGGGCGGTCATGAACGAGCGCGAGGAGGATCAGGGCGCGGCCGGCGCGGGCGGGGGCTCGGTGATCTGAGGCAGTTGCGAAGTCAGCTGCACGTAGATCTCGTCCGGCTTCACCATGCCCAACTCGGTTCGCGCCTTTTCTTCCACCATCTCCAGGCCCTCCTGGAGATCACGCACCTCGGCCGCCAGCTGCTCGTTGCGCGCCGTGGCCTGGGCGTTGGCCTTCTGCTGCACGCGCAGCTCGGCACGCAGGGCCGACACGCGCGGCACACCGCCCTTGCCGAACCACAGCTCGGCATGCACGACGGCCAGGCAGACAAGAAGAAAGACGGCTGCAAAACGCATAGCGAAAGCTTAACAGATCGTGTCCAGCGCAAGAAAAAGGGCCCCGTGCTGGAGCCCTTGCGGGTTGTGCCGGACCGGCGTGACCACGTCACGCCGGAAGGCCACCGATCAGCGCAGGTTGTAGAACGCGCTGCGGCCCGGGTACACGGCCACGTTGCCGAGGTCTTCCTCAATGCGCAGCAGCTGGTTGTACTTGGCCATGCGGTCCGAACGGCTCATCGAACCGGTCTTGATCTGACCGGCGTTCAGGCCCACGGCGATGTCGGCGATGGTGTTGTCTTCGGTTTCGCCCGAGCGGTGCGAGATCACGGCGGTGTAGCCAGCGCGCTTGGCCATCTCGATGGCGGCAAACGTCTCGGTCAGGGTGCCGATCTGGTTGATCTTGATGAGGATGGAGTTGGCGATGCCCTTCTCGATGCCTTCCTTCAGGATCTTGGTGTTGGTGACGAACAGGTCGTCACCCACCAGTTGCACCTTCTTGCCCAGGCGTTCCGTCAGGTGCGCCCAGCCGGCCCAGTCGCCTTCGTGCATGCCGTCTTCGATCGAGATGATCGGGTACTTGTCGCACCAGGTGGCCAGCATGTCGGTCCACTGCTCGGCGGTCAGCACCAGGCCTTCGCCTTCCAGATGGTACTTACCGTCCTTGTAGAACTCGGAAGCGGCGCAGTCCAGACCCAGGGCGATCTGCTCGCCGGCCACGTAACCAGCGGCTTCGATGGCCTGCAGGATCAGCTGGATCGCTTCCTCGTGGCTGGCCACGGAGGGAGCGAAACCGCCTTCGTCGCCCACAGCGGTGCTGATGTGCTTGTCGTGCAGGATCTTCTTGAGGGCGTGGAAGACCTCGGCGCCGTAGCGCAGGGCTTCACGGAACGTGGGGGCGCCCACCGGCAGGATCATGAATTCCTGCAGGTCGAGGTTGTTGTTGGCATGCGCGCCACCGTTGATGACGTTCATCATCGGCACGGGCAGCTGCACGGCACCCATGCCGCCGAAGTAGCGGTACAGCGGCAGGCCGGCTTCTTCAGCGGCGGCGCGGGCCACGGCCATCGACACGGCCAGCATGGCGTTGGCGCCCAGGCGGCCCTTGTTCTCGGTGCCGTCGAGGTCGATCAGGGTCTTGTCCAGGAAGGCCTGCTCGGAGGCGTCCAGGCCCAGCACGGCTTCCGAGATTTCGGTGTTGATGTGCTCGACGGCCTTCAGCACGCCCTTGCCCAGGTAGCGGCTCTTGTCGCCATCACGCAGCTCGATCGCCTCGCGCGAGCCGGTCGATGCACCCGACGGCACGGCGGCACGGCCCATGACGCCGCTTTCCAGCAGCACGTCGCATTCGACGGTGGGGTTGCCTCGGCTGTCGATGATCTCGCGGCCGATGATGTCAACGATGGCGCTCATCTGGGTATCCTCAAGAAAAATGAAAGTGTTGGTGATGTGATGGCCAGGCGCAGCCAAACTCGCTGAGGTTAACCGACCTGGAATGGCCCGGCGTGGAGGCGATGACCCCCATCCGGGCGGGCCCTTCCCGCTCGAAGGACCGGATCAGGCCGAGAAGTCGGCTTCGAGGAAGCCGTTCTTCTTGGTGATGCGGTCAAGCTCGACCAGGGTCTCCAGCAGGGCCTTCATGTGCTTGAGCGGCACTGCGTTCGGGCCGTCGCTCAGGGCGCAAGATGGATCGGGGTGCGTTTCCATGAACAAGCCGGAGATGCCGACTGCCACGGCCGCACGCGACAGCACGGGCACGAACTCGCGCTGGCCGCCCGAGCTGGTGCCCTGCCCGCCAGGCAGCTGCACGCTGTGGGTGGCGTCGAACACGACCGGGGCGCCGGTGTCACGCATGATGGCCAGCGAACGCATGTCCGAGACCAGGTTGTTGTAGCCGAAGCTGACGCCGCGTTCGCAGGCCATGAAGTTGTCGTCGTTCAGGCCTTTTTCGCGCGCGGCGGCGCGGGCCTTGTCGATGACGTTCTTCATGTCGCCAGGGGCCAGGAACTGACCCTTCTTGATGTTCACCGGCTTGCCGCACTGGGCAACAGCGCGGATGAAGTCGGTCTGGCGGCACAGGAAGGCCGGCGTCTGCAGCACGTCGACTACCGAGGCCACCGTGGGGATCTCGACTTCGGTGTGCACGTCGGTCAGGATGGGCACGTTCAGCGTGCTGCGCACCTTGGCCAGGATTTCCAGGCCCTTGTCCATGCCCGGGCCCCGGAAGGACGAACCGGACGAGCGGTTGGCCTTGTCGTAGCTCGACTTGAAGATGAACGGAATGCCCAGCGCCGAGGTGATTTCCTTCAGCGTGCCGGCGGTGTCCATCTGCAGCTGCTCGGACTCGACCACGCAGGGGCCGGCGATCAGGAAGAAAGGATGTTGGAGGCCGACGTCGAAGCCGCAGAGTTTCATGGTGAGGTCCTCGGGCCCGGATCAGGCCTTCTTGACGGCAGCCTGGTGGTCCAGCGCGGCCTTGACGTAGCTCTTGAACAGCGGGTGGCCGTCCCAGGGCGTCGATTTGAACTCGGGGTGGAACTGCACGCCCACGTACCAGGGGTGCACCGACTGCGGCAACTCCACCATTTCGGTGAGCTTCTCGCGCTGGGTGATGGCCGAGATCACGAGACCCGCTTCACGCAGCTTGTCGAGGTAACGCTCGTTGGCCTCGTAGCGGTGGCGATGGCGCTCGGTCACGACCGGGCCGTAGATCTGGTGGGCCAGCGTGCCGGGCATCACGTCCGAGCTCTGCGCACCCAGGCGCATCGTGCCGCCGAGGTCGGAGTTGGCATCGCGCTTCTGCACTGTGCCGTCGGCATCCAGCCACTCGTCGATCAGGGCGATCACCGGGTGCGGCGTGTTCGGCTCGAATTCGGTGGAGTTGGCATCGGTCAGGCCGGCCTTGTGGCGGGCGTATTCGATGGTGGCCACCTGCATGCCCAGGCAGATGCCCAGGTAGGGAATGCCGTGCTCACGGGCGTACTGGGCCGCGATGATCTTGCCTTCCACACCACGCTTGCCAAAGCCGCCCGGCACCAGGATGGCGTCGTACTGCTCCAGCGTGCTGGCGGTGTCGGGCGTCAGCGTTTCGGAATCGACGTACTCGATGTTGACGCGGGCATGGTTGTGGATGCCGGCGTGGCGCAACGCCTCGTTGAGCGACTTGTACGAATCCGACAGCTCGGTGTACTTGCCGCACATGGCGATGGTGACGGTGTGCTTGGGGTTCTCGACCTCGTTGACGAGGTTGTCCCAGCGCGACAGGTCGGCCGGCCTGGTCTGCAGCTGCAGCTTGGCGCAAATCAGGTCGTCCAGGTGCTGCTCGTGCAGCATGCGCGGCACCTTGTAGATGGTGTCGGCATCCCACACCGAGATCACGCCGGACTCGGGCACGTTGGTGAACAGTGAGATCTTCTCGCGTTCGTCGGCCGGAATCGCGCGGTCAGCGCGGCACAGCAGCGCATCGGGCTGGATACCGATTTCGCGCAGCTTCTGCACGGTGTGCTGAGTGGGCTTGGTCTTGAGCTCGCCGGCGGCCGCGATGAAGGGCACGTAGGTGAGGTGCACGAAGGCGGTGCTGGCCGGACCCTGCTTGAGGCTCATCTGACGGGCCGCCTCCATGAAGGGCAGCGACTCGATGTCACCCACGGTGCCGCCGATTTCCACGATGGCCACGTCAACCGCTTCGGGCGTGCCGACACCCGCACCACGGCGCACGAACTCCTGGATCTCGTTGGTGATGTGGGGGATGACCTGCACGGTCTTGCCCAGGTAGTCACCACGGCGTTCCTTCTCGAGCACGGACTTGTAGATCTGCCCGGTCGTGAAGTTGTTGGCCTTCTTCATCCGCGTGGTGATGAAGCGCTCGTAGTGGCCCAGGTCGAGGTCGGTTTCCGCGCCGTCGTCGGTGACGAAGACCTCACCGTGCTGCATGGGCGACATGGTGCCCGGGTCGACGTTGATGTACGGGTCGAGCTTGATGAGGGTGACGGTGAGGCCGCGCGATTCGAGGATGGCAGCCAAAGACGCAGCGGCGATGCCCTTACCGAGTGAGGACACCACACCGCCGGTGACGAAGACAAACTTGGTCATGTGCGCAGAAGCGCTCGCACGGTATGCGAACGCTGCGGTGGTAAAGCGGCATTATAGGTGGTTCGGCGCGCCACCGGGCGCGGACGGGGCCGCGCTCTGCCCGCGTGCACCACGGTGGAGCCCCCCCTTGCGGACGTCGGATAATCGTCCGATGCGCCCTTACCGCCTGGCGCCCTGGAGACCCTGTGCTGTTTGCCCTGCGCATGCTGCTGCTGAGCGTGCACTTCATCGTGGCCACACTCGCTGGCTTGACTGTCTGCATTCTGCGTCCGTTCAACCCCGAGAACACACCCCTGTGTGCGCGGTTGTACGCCCTGCCCGCCCTGCGCATCCTGGGGCTGCGTGTGCGCCTGGATCCAAGCGTTGTGGCAGACCAGCCTCGCCCGGCTGTCATCGTGGCCAACCATCTGTCAAACCACGACCTGTTCGTGTTCGGGCAGGTCGTGCCGCACCGCACCGTGAGCCTGGGCAAGCAGAGCCTGAAGTGGCTGCCGCTGTTCGGTCAGCTGTACTGGCTGGCCGGCAATGTGCTGATCCAGCGGGGCAATGCCGTTCGCGCCCGCCAGGCCATGACGCAACTGAACGACACGCTGCATGCGCGCGACATCTCGATCTGGATCTTTGCTGAAGGTACGCGCAGCCACGGGCGCGGGCTGGGGCCATTCAAGAAAGGCGCCTTCCAGTTGGCCATCAATGCGGGCGTGCCGATCATTCCGATCTGCAGCAACAACTATGTCCGGCAGATGCGCCTGAATCGCTGGCACAGCGGCGACGTGATCCTCAAGGCCTTGCCGCCCATCTCGACCGAAGAGCTAGGCGCGGACGACGTGCCCGCCCTCATGGAGCGCTGCCACGCCGAGATGGCCGCCTGCATCGCCGAGCTCGATCGGCAGGCCAGCAGCGCGCCGGCCACCGACCGGAACGCCACGCCGGCGTGAGCCTCAACCCTGAGGCGCGTTGATCTTGCTCAGCGGGTTCATCGCCTGGTGCTGAGGCACCACGTTGGCGGCCAGATCGGGTTGGTCGCCATTCCAGGTCGGGTCAGGGATGGAGTCGAACACCTGGCGCAGGCGCTGCCCCCAGCTGCTGCGGATCATGCGGAAGTAGGCGTTCGACTCGTCGATGTGGATCAGCTTGTCGACCTGCAGGCTGTCTGCTTCGTAGACCATGAGGTCGAGTGGCAACCCCACCGACAGGTTGGATTTCAGCGTCGAATCCATCGAGATCAGCGCGCACTTGGCCGCCTCTTCCAGCGGGGTGTTGGGCGTGACCACGCGGTCGATCACCGGCTTGCCGTACTTCGATTCACCGATCTGGAAATAGCAGACGCCGTCGATGCCGGCCTCGACGAAGTTGCCGGCCGCATAGACGTTGAACAGGCGCATGGTCTCGCCCTTGATCTGCCCGCCGATGGTCAGGTTGCAGTTGAAGTCGATACCGTGCTTCTTGAGGGCATCGGCATCCCGCGCGTGGACCTTGCGCACGGCGCTGCCCACGATGCGGGCCACGTCGAACAGGCTCTTGGCTGTCCAGATGGTGACCGGTTCGCCGTCAGAGCCTTCGATGGTCTCGTTGCCCAGCAGTTGCTTCACCGCTTGGGTGATGGCCAGGTTGCCGGCCGTCATCAGCACGAGCACGCGGTCACCCGGCTTTTCGTAGACCGACATCTTGCGGAACGTGCTGATCTGGTCCATGCCCGCGTTGGTGCGCGAGTCGGACAGGAACACAAGACCGGCGTTGAGCCGCATGGCAACACAGTAGGTCATGATGAAAACACCGCTTTGAGTTTGTAGAGCGCGTCCAGCGCCTCACGAGGAGTCAGGGTATCGGGGTCGATGCCGGCAAGCAAGGTCAGGGCCTGCGCTTCCGCCGGGCTCAGGGTTTCGCCGGCCGGGCTGGCCAGCGCGGCACCCTGGGCGGCCACCGCATCGGCATCGAAACCGCCCGCGTCGGCCGCGGCAAACAGGTCGATCTGCTGTTCGTGCTGGCGTTGCTGGGCTTCGAGCGATTCCAGCGTGGCGCGGGCCTGGCGGATCAGGGTGTGCGGCATGCCGGCCAGGCGCGCCACCTGCACGCCGTAGCTGCGGCTGGCGGGGCCGTGCTGCAGTTCGTGCAGGAAGACGATGTCGTCGCCCGACTCGGCGACGCCGACGTGCACGTTGAGCGCGCGCGGGTGCTTTTCGGGCAGCGCGGTCAGCTCGAAATAGTGCGTGGCGAACAGCGTGAAGGCCTTGTTCTTGTCGTGCAGGTGGCTGGCAATCGCACCGGCCAGCGACAGGCCGTCGAACGTGGAGGTGCCCCGGCCGATCTCGTCCATCAGCACGAGCGAATGCTCGGTGGCGGTGTGGACGATGGCGGCGGCTTCGGTCATCTCCATCATGAAGGTGGACTGGGCGTTGGCCAGGTCATCGGCCGCGCCGATGCGGGTGTGGATGGCGTCGATCGGGCCCAGTCGGCATGCGGCCGCCGGCACGTAAGACCCCATCGACGCGAGCAACACGATCAGCGCCACCTGCCGCATGAAGGTCGACTTACCGCCCATGTTCGGGCCAGTGATGATCATCATGCGACGGTTGGCGTCGAAGCGGCAGTCATTCGGGATGAAGGCCGTGCCGGTCGTCTCCATCAGGCGCGCCTCGACCACAGGGTGGCGCCCCTTCTCGATCTCGATGCACGGGTGGTTGCAGAACTCGGGGCGGGCCCAGCCCAGCGTCTGGGCGCGCTCGGCCAAAGCCGCCAGCGCATCCAGCGTCGACAGCGCCCGGGCCAGCGCGCCCAGCACGGCGATGTGCTGCTGCAGGAAGTCGATCAGCGCGTCATACAGCGCCTTCTCGCGGGCCAGCGCACGGTCCTGCGCCGACAGGGCCTTGTCTTCGAAGGCCTTGAGTTCGGGTGTGATGAAGCGCTCGGCGTTCTTGAGCGTCTGGCGGCGCTGGTAGTCGAGCGGCACCTTGTCGGCATGGCTTTGCGTGACCTCGATGTAGAAGCCGTGCACCTTGTTGAACTGCACGCGCAGGTTGGAGATGCCGGTGCGGGCGCGCTCGCGGGCCTCGAGTTCGAGCAGGAAGGCGTCGCAGTTCTCGGAGATGGCCCGCAGCTCGTCGAGGTCGGCATCGAAGCCGGTCGCGATCACGCCACCGTCGCGCAACAGCACGGCGGGCGTTTCCATCAGCATGGCCTGCAGCCGCTCGGCGATGGCCGGATCGGGCTGCAGCGCCGTGGCAAGTTGCGCCAGCAAGGGCGCGCCTTCGGGCACGCGCTCACGCAGCGCAGGCAGGCCCAACAGCGTGTCGCGCAGGCCGGCCAGCTCGCGCGGGCGCACCTGGCGCAGCGCGATGCGGGCATTGATGCGCTCGACGTCGCTCATCTGGCGCAGGGCCTCGCGCAGGGCTTCGTGGCCCTGCTCGTGGTGCGGCGGCGCCAGCAGCGTGGCAATGGCATCGAGCCGGGCGCGGGCCACGGCCCGGTCGCGCAGCGGCTGCGTGAGCCACTGGCGCAGCGCGCGGCTGCCCATGCCGGTGCGGCAGGTGTCGATCAGCGACAGCAGCGTGGGCGAATCTTCGCCACGCAGCGTCTGCACCAGTTCGAGGTTGCGCAGGGTGGCGGGCGGCAGGTCGAGCAGCTCGCTGGTGCGCGGTACCTCGAGCGTGGCCACGTGCGACAGCGCCCTGCCCTGTGTGTGTTCGGCAAAGCTCAGCAGCGCGGCGGCGGCGCTGTGCGCCAGCGGCATCTCTTGCGCGCCCCAGCTTTGCAGGTGGCCCACCTGCAGTTGTTCGCACAGCTTGCGCAGGCCCAGGCCGGCATCGAACTGCCAGGTGGGCCGGCTGGTGAGCGCGGTGCCACGGCCGCCCTGCGACAGCATGGGCTGCAGCGTGGGCGGCACGCGCTCGCGGTCGAACAGGATTTCAGCCGGTTGCAGGCGGGCCAGCCAGCCGGCGAGCTCGCGCTCGGTGCATTCGGTCAGGCCCAGCTTGCCGCTGGACAGACCCAGCCAGGCCAGGCCGCAGGGCACGGCGTGCTCGGCATGGCGGCCGCGCTTGTCCATCACCACGGCCAGCAGCAGCGCGTCAGAGCGCTCGGACAGCAGCTCGGTGTCGGTCAACGTGCCGGGGGTGACCACGCGCACCACCTTGCGCTCGACCGGGCCCTTGGTGGCACCGACCTCGCCCACCTGCTCGGCAATCGCCACTGACTCGCCCAGGCGGATCAGCTTGGCCAGGTAGGTCTCGACCGCATGCACGGGCACGCCGGCCATCACCACCGGCTCGCCGGCCGACTGGCCCCGCACCGTCAGCGTGATGTCGATCAGCCGGTTGGCCTTGCGGGCGTCGTCGTAGAAGAGCTCGTAGAAATCCCCCATGCGGTAGAACACGAGGGTGTCGGGATGCTCGGCCTTGATGCGCAGGTACTGCGCCATCATGGGCGTGTGAGCGCTGAAGTCGGTGGCGGTCGCGGTGGGCGGCACGGGGGCTCCGGACATCGGCTGCAAGGACTCGGGGTCGCCAGATCGGCGTTGAAATCAGGCCGAGCGCGAGGGTGCGCTCAGCCCCGCATCAGAACGGTGCGTCGTCGCGGCGGGCCGGGCGGCCGGGGCGCTTGGGCTCGCGCTCAGCGGCGTCGCGGTCTTCCTGGGCCTTGGCGGCGGCGGTGATGCGCTTGCGCTGGGGCTTCTCGACCTCGGCCGGCTGCTGCGCCACCTTCTCTGCCTGGGCGGCGTCTTCGGCGGCCTGCAGCTGCTGGATCAGGGCGTCGTCTTCGGGGTCGCTTTCGCCTTCGTCGGCATCCAGCGCGGCGTCGGCCTTGGCGTCTTCCGTGATCACGCGGGTGTACGGTGCCAGGGTCTTGACCAGCTGGCCGTAGATACGCGGGTTGCCGGCCACGATTTCACGCTGGTAGAGGAAGTCGGGCTCGCCGGTGAAGTTGCCCACCAGGCCGCCGGCCTCGGTGATCATCAGCGAACCGGCGGCGATGTCCCAGGGGCTCAGGCCGGTCTCAAAGAAGCCGTCGTAGAAGCCGGCGGCCACGTAGCACAGGTCAAGCGCGGCAGCACCCGGGCGACGCACGCCGGCGCACTGCACCATCACCTCTTCGAACATTTTGAGGTAGCGCTGGAAGTTGTCGCCCTTGCGGAAGGGAAAGCCCGTGCCGATCAGGCACTCGAGCATGCGGGTGCGCTTCGAGACGCGGATGCGGCGGTCGTTCATGTACGCGCCCTTGCCCTTGGACGCGTAGAACAGGTCGTTGCGGGCCGGGTCATAGACCACCGCCTGCTGGACCTGGCCGCGGAAGGACAGTGCGATCGAGACCGCGTAGACCGGGAAGCCGTGGATGAAGTTCGTGGTGCCGTCGAGCGGATCGATGATCCAGACGTAGTCGCTGTGGCGTGCGCCGTGCTCGCGGCCCGACTCTTCGGCCAGGATGCCGTGACCCGGATAGGCCTCGAGGATGGTTGCGATGATCGCGTCTTCTGCTGCCTTGTCCACCTCGGTGACGAAGTCGTTGTGCGACTTGGCCGTCACGGTGAGGCGCTCGATGTCGAGCGACGCCCGGTTGATGATCGCCCCGGCTGCGCGTGCAGCTTTGATGGCGATGTTGAGCATGGGGTGCAGGGCTTGAGACATGGATGTGAGCGTTTCAACGTTGGGCGACGGGGGACGCGGGGCACGGCGGGCACCCACCGCCCCGGCAAGCAAGGTCCGGACGGGCATCGGGCGCGGGCCACGCACGGCGTCCGGCAGCGGGTTCACATGAACCCACGGCGCAAGCGCGTCGCAGACAGGCAGCAGCAGTGATCAAAGAACGAGCGAGAATCGCGCATTCTAGCCAAGCGCTGTCTTTTTTGCACCAACTTTCGGGACCCGATGAGCACCGACGCCACTGCCCCCCGCCTCCCCGATCCCACGCGCTTCGTGCTGATCGGCACCAGCCACCCCGGCAACGTGGGTGCCACGGCCCGCGCGATGAAGGTGATGGGCTTCTCGGAACTGATGCTGGTGCGCCCGCGCTTCAGCGATGTGCTGATTCAGGAAGAGACGGTGGCCATGGCCAGCGGGGCGGCCGACATCCTGGCGCGGGCCCGCGTCGTCGACACGCTGGCCGAGGCGCTGGAAGGTGTGACCTGTGCACTGGCCACGGCCATGACGCCGCGGGACTTCGGCCCGCCCACGTTGTCGCCGCGTGAGGGATTGGCCGCACTGGCGCAGGCACCGGAGGCGCACAAGGTCGCCTTCGTGTTCGGCAGCGAGCGCTACGGTATGGCGAACGAGGACGTGTACCGGTGCCACGCCGTGCTGAGCATCCCCACCAACCCGGACTACGGCTCGCTCAACCTCTCACAGGCCGTGCAGTTGCTTTCCTATGAATGGCGGCAGGAGTTGGGTGTATTCGGCGTGGCGCCACGCACGACCGAGCCCGCACAGGCTTCCGGACAGGCCGTTCAGGG
>NZ_CANBCC010000093.1 GCF_947366995.1 uncultured Aquabacterium sp.
CACCACCCAGAGCTTGAACACCACCAACCCGACCACGACCGACACGAGCGCGGCCTTCCAGCCAAGCCGCACCGTCTCACCGTAGGGGCGCTTCAGTTCACTGTAGCGCCCCCAGTAAAAGACCAGCAGACCACAGACGACCACGACGCACAGCGCGTACACCCACCGGGCATCCAACCAACCGCCCTCCTCGGTGGGCAGGGCCCCACGCAGGGCCAGCAGCGCCATGAAGACGATGAAAGGAACAATGCGGGGCCAGGCCGCAGGGGTCAGCAGGTTGCCCATGGGTCAGTGATGGAGGTGAGGTCAGGGGGTGGGCTCGTCAAGCAACGCCTGAACACGCTGCTGCAAGGCCGCCGGTGTGACCTGCTCGGGCGGGATCGGTTCCCCGACGACCAGCCCCACGGGGTTGAACACCCCCCGACGCAGGGGGCGGGCCAGGGCCACGCCGTCGATGCGCGAAAAGCTCGATCCCCACAGGTTGTGCAGCGCCGCCGGGATCACGGGCACCGGGTTGGTCTCAAGAATCTTCATGATGCCGGCCTTGAAGGGCTGCAACTTGCCGTCGCGCGTGATGGCCCCCTCGGGGAAGAGGCACAGCAACTCGCCTTCGTTCAGCACCGCCCGGGCGCGCTCGAAGGCCGCTTCGTACGCCGCCGGGTCTTCCTTCTGAGGCGCAATGGGAATAGCCTTGACCAGGCGGAAGAACCAGCCGATGCCGGGCGTGCGGAAGATGCGGTGGTCCATGATGAACACCATGGGCCGCGGGCTCAGCACACCGAGGATCACCGCGTCGACAAAGCTCACGTGGTTGCACACCAGGATGGCCGCGCCGTCCGTCGGCAGGTGATGCTCACCCCGCACCCGCAGTCGGTACACGATGCGGGCCACGAACAGCATCACCAGGCGCACGATGTACTCGGGCATCAACCAGAACACATAGCCCACGACCAGCACGTTGAGCACGGCGGTCGCACCGAACACTTCGGGGATGCTGAAGCCCGCAGACAGCATGGCACCAGCGGCCAGGCTGCTGACGATCATGAACAGGGCGTTGAGGATGTTGTTGGCGGCGATGATGCGTGCCCGGTGACTGGGCTGGGACCGCAGCTGGATCAGCGCGTACATCGGCACGCTGTAGAGGCCGGCGCTGAAGGCCAGCAAGGCCAGGTCGGCCATCACACGTCCGTGCCCGGGCTGTGCCACGAACGCCGATGCGTTGAACAAGGGGGCATCGGCCTGATGCGACAGCCCGCTGGCCGCCAGATACAGGTCGAACGCAAACACGGTCATGCCAACCGCCCCAATGGGCACCAGGCCGATCTCGACGTGCCGGTGCGAGAACCGCTCGCACAAGAGCGAACCGACCGCGATCCCCACCGAGAACACGACCAGCATCAGCGAGGCCACCTGCTCGTCCCCGTGCAGCACATCGCGCGCGAATGACGGAAACTGCGCGAGGAACACGGCACCGAAGAACCACATCCACGAAATGCCCAGCAGAGAACGGAACACGCTGGGGTAGGTCGCGGCCAGCTTGAGGTTGCGCCACGTTTCGGACACCGGGTTCCAGTTGATCTGGAGTCCCGGGTCGGACGAGGGGGATGCCGGGATGCCCCGCGCTGTCAGCCAACCCAGCAGGGCCACCCCAAAGCATGCAGCCGCCACCCAGTGCCGCCCGGTTTCGGGGATGCCCATGAGCAGGCCGCCACCCACGTTGCCCAGCAGGATGGCGACGAAGGTGCCCATCTCGACCAGGCCATTGCCCCCGGTGAGTTCATGCTCGCGCAGGTGCTGCGGCAGGTAGGCGTACTTCACCGGGCCGAACAGGGTCGAATGCAGCCCCATCAGGAACACGCAAGCCAACAGCAGCGGCACCCACGTGAACCAGAAGCCCAGGCCCGCGAGCACCATGATGCCCACCTCCATGAGCTTGACGCTCCGCATGATGAAGGCCTTGTCATGCTTGTCGGCCCACTGCCCGGCGGTGGCCGACAGCAGCACGAAGGGCAGGATGAACAGTGCCCCGATGACCAGGCCGGCCATCTTCGCGTCCAGCCAACTGACCTGCAGCTGGTAGGTCACCAGCACGGTGAACGCAAACTTGAACAGGTTGTCGTTGGCCGCCCCGAGGAACTGCGTGAAGAAGAACGGGGCAAATCGGCGCTGGCCCAGCAGGCTGAACTGGCCGCCGTGGGAAGACGGGTCACTCACAGGGAAAACCTCCTTGGTCCGGACCTCGTGGCGAGCCCGGTACTGCGCCGATTGGACATCAAAAAGGCGCGCAGCAGCCGAGGCTCACTTCTTGAGCCGGGACAGCACCGCCTCCGTGTCCTCGCCCAGCAGCGGGCCACGCCGCTGGATGGCCCCGGGCGTGCGCGACAGCTTGGGCACGATGCCTGGCACCTCCACCCTCAGGCCGTCGTGCGTGGTCACCGGCACGATCATCTCGCGCGCACGGTAGTGCGGGTCTTCGGCGATGTCCTGCGCGGTGTAGATCCGTCCCACCGGGACGCTGGCCGCGTTCAGCACGTCCAGTACCTGGGACACGGCCCGCGCGCCTGTCCAGGCGCCAATGGCCGCGTCGATCTCCGCCACGCGCTTGACGCGCCCCGGGTTGCTCGCCAGCTCGGGGTCGGTGGCCAGCTCGTCTCGGCCGATGGCGATCATCAGCCGCTTGAAGATCGAGTCGCCGTTGCCGCCGATCACCACCATGCCGTCGGCACAGGGGTAGGCGTTGCTGGGCGCGATCCCCGGCAGGGCCGAACCCGCCGGCTGCCGCACGGCACCGAAGGCACTGTACTCGGGCAACAGGCTTTCCATGCAGTTGAACACCGCCTCGTACAGCGCCACGTCGATCACCTGCCCACGGCCCTTGGGCGCCTCGGGCGTCACGCTGGCGTGTCGCGCCTGCAGCGCCAGCAGGATGCCGATCACACCGTGCAATGCCGCGAGCGTGTCGCCCAGGCTCACGCCGGCGCGCACGGGGATGCGGCCGGGCTCGGCGTTCAGGTAGCGCATGCCACCCATGGCCTCGCCCACGACGGCGAAACCGGGGCGATCCTTGTAGGGCCCGGTCTGCCCGTAACCGCTGATGCGCAGCATGATCAGCCCTGGGTTGCGCGCGCTCAGTGCGTCGTAGCCCAACCCCCATTTCTCCATCGTGCCGGGCTTGAAGTTCTCGATGACGACGTCGGCCTCGTCAATCAGCCGCGCCACGGCCTCCCGGCCCTCGAGCGTGCGCAGGTCCAGCACCACACTCTGCTTGTTGCGGCTCTGCACCTGCCACCACACGCTGGTGCCGTTGTGCAGCATGCGCCACTGACGCAGCGGGTCGCCGCCTGCAGTGCCCTCGGCGGGCGGGGGTTCGACCTTGATCACCTCGGCACCGAAATCGGCCAGCGTCTTGCCGGCAAACGGCCCGGCAATCAGCTGGCCGAGTTCGATGACACGCAGGCCGGCCAGGGCCTGCGGCGAGGGCGGGGCAGAAAAAGGAAGCGGGCTCATATGAGCCCGCATTCTCGGTCAGATCGGCCGCCCCGCGGGCGCCGCTCGGCCTCAGCGTTTCGCCGGGGGCGTGGCGGGCACCGGTGCTGCCCCCGGTGCCGGATCGGTCACGAAGCCGATCTTGCTCAGACCGGCGCGCGACGCATCGGCCAGGGTCTCGGCCACGGCACGGTAAGGCACGGCCTGGTCGGCACGCAGGTGGATCTCGGGCTGCGGCTGCTTCTCGGCCTCGACCGTGAAGCGCGCGGCAGCCTCTTCGCGGCTCAGCGCCGTGCCATTCCAGTAGCGCACGCCATCGGCGTCGATCGACAGGTCAACCTTCTCGGCCTTGGCCGACATCACGGTGGCGCTGGCCTTCGGCAGCTCCAGCTTGACCGAGTGGCTCAGCAGCGGGGCCGTCACGATGAAGATCACCAGCAGCACCAACATCACGTCGATCAGCGGCACCATGTTGATCTCGGCGAGCGGCGCACCGCCCTTCTTGCCGTCAAAACTGGCGAAAGCCATGGTTCAGTCCCTTCAGGCTTGCGACTTCATCGGCACGATGGCGGCAGGGGCACGGCCCGGCTCGGCATCGGTCGAGTTCTTCAGCGTCTGGCCGGTCGACAGGAAAGCGAACAGCTCGAAGGCGAACGCGTCCAGACGGGCGCCCCACACACGGTTGCTGCGGGTCAGCCAGTTGTAGGCCATCACGGCAGGGATCGCCACCGCCAGGCCCACGCCCGTCATGATCAGCGCCTCGCCCACCGGGCCGGCCACCTTGTCCAGCGTGCCCGCACCCGTCTGGCCGATGGCCAGCAGCGCGTGGTACACGCCCCACACCGTGCCGAACAGGCCGACGAACGGCGCGGTGGCGCCGATGGTTGCCAGCACAGTGAGGCCGCTTTCCATGCGCATGGTTTCCTCATCCAGCACCTTCTTGATGGTGCGGGTAAGGAACTCCTGGGCCGAGCCGGCTTCCTCCAGCTTGGCAGCGCCATAGCGGGCATGGTGCGCCTGGGCATGCATGGCGTGCGAAGTGAGATGCGAGAACGGCTCGCTCACGCCGTGCGTGCTGATCTCGTGCTGCACGGCTTCCAGCGAGGTTGCGTTCCAGAAGAAGTTCAGGAAGGCCTGGCTGCGTTTCTGGCGCAGATACAGACCCACCCCCTTGGTGACGATCAGGGCCCAGGAGGCCAGCGACATCAGTACCAGGATGACGAACAGGCCCTGCCCCACCACGTCCGTCTGGGCAATGAAGTGGCTGAAACCCATGTTCACCGGCGCGGCGGCCGGTGCGGTGGTGACCGCCGTGGTGGCGGCCGGGGCGGCAGACGCAGCGGCAGTCGCTGCAACGGTAGTGTCGGTCATGTCAGTCTTCCAGATTGAACGTCAGGGGCGCCAGCACCCACACGGTACGGGCCACGCCCTCCTCGAGGTGCGGCTGAAAACGGGCGGCGCGCATCGCGCTCACCGCGGCCTGATCCAGGCGCGGGTACCCCGATGATTTGGCGATCTCGATGTCGCGCGGGCGACCGGTCTCATCGACCAGCACCTTCAAGCGCACGACGCCCTGCTCTCCCAGCTCGCGTGAGGCACGCGGGTAGGCCAGCGGCGGCTCCACCAGATAGCGCACGGCCGACGAAGGCAGCACCTTCGGTGCGGCCGGTGCACGGGGTGGCTCGGCTGCGGGAGCCTGGGGCGCAGCCACCGGAGCCGGTGCCGGCGCGGCGGCCGGGGCCACCGGCGTGGGCTGGGGCTTCGCCTCGGTCACGGGTGGCGCCACCATGTCGTTGGGCGCAGCGGCCTGCCGGCTGGTCAGCAGAGGCGGGGTGGGCGTGGGCTGCATCGGCCGCGCCACCGGTGTCGGCGGCCGCGGTTGCGGCGGCGTTGGCGCCTCCACCTTGGCTGGCGCCGGGGGCGTCACCACGGTATCGGGCGCCTCGCTCACCAGCGAAACCGTGATGGGCTGCGGCTCCGGCTCGGACGGCACGTCGCGCGAAAACGCGACGATCAGAGCGGCCAGTGCCGCGTGGGTCAGGACCACGCCGACCGTCAGCGCGTGCCGTTGCAGCGGGCTGAGCTCACTGGGTGCGCTGGACAGGACGCCCCACGAGGGTACGGCGATCGAATTCATGGCGTCATCGTAGCACGCCTGATGCAATTGCGAATCAATCTCATTTGATTTGCGCCCGTTTCGCCACATGTCGATACACCTGCCCCTCGTCAGAGGGCCCTGACGGCCGGCGCCGTCGTGGGATGATCCGATTGGAACGCAGCCAGGGGCACCCGGGCGGCTTTCACGCGCATTCAAACAGGGACACCATGCATTTTGACGTCTTGACGGCCCCGCTAGAGGGCCCTTCGGCGTGTGGCGAGGACTTGTCGTTCTCCCCCGAATTCGACCAGATCGCCGAGATGCGGCGCGAAGACGACCCGACCCTGGACCAGGGTGAATGGGTGACCTCGCTGAAGGTGGCCGACTGGCCTGGCGTCAGCCGACTCTGTCAGGCACTACTGGCCGAGCGCAGCAAGGATCTGCGCCTGGTGATGTGGCTGACCGAAGCCGAGGCGATGTTGCGCGGCTACGCGGGCCTGCGCGATGGCCTGACGCTGTGTGCCGCCCTGTGCCGTGATCAGTGGGATGCGCTGCACCCCCTGCCCGACCAGGGCGACATGGAGGAGCGCATCGGCAACCTCGGCTGGCTGCTTCAGAAGGTGCAGTCCTTTGCCGACAGCCGGCCCGTGACCCGCCCACGGCATGGCGCACCGCACAGCCTGCGTGACCTGGCGGCAGCCCGCCAGAGCAACAACGCACCCAGCGAGCCTGAAAACGCGGCAGACCGAATCACGGTCGATGGGTTCATGCGCGCCTTGCGCGACACCCCCCGCGACCACCTGCGCGCCCAGGTCGAGGCCCTGCGAGACAGCCAGGCTGCCCTGCGCGTCCTCCAGGACGTGATCGACAGCCAACTCGGCCAGGACGGTCCGAGCTTTGTCACGGCCCGGGAAGCGCTGAGCAATGCGCTGCATGATCTGGAGCGCCTGGCGCGCGAGGTGGGCGCACTGGACGGCCACGCCGAGGCAGACCACCTGCAGGACAGCCCCCCCGGAGAGCCCTCCACCGAGGCCCCGGCCTCAGCCGTCGCCCGGGGCCCGGTGGCCAACCGTGCGCAGGCGCTGCAACAGCTGCGCGAGGTGGCGAGCTTCTTCCGCCGCACCGAGCCCCACAGCCCGGTGGCCTACCTCGCTGACAAGGCGGTGAAGTGGGCCGAGATGCCCCTGCACGAATGGCTGCGCCACGTCGTCAAGGACCAGGGCGCCATGAGCCACCTCGAGGAACTCCTGGGACTCCATCCCGATCCTGAGCCCCCGCAGGGCCACTGAGCCCGCCATCCGTCCGCCTAAGCGGACGAGCCCGTTCAGGAGCCGACCCGGAACTCGATGCGCCGGTTGCGCGCGCGGCCGGCCTCGGTCGCGTTGCTCGCCACAGGTTGGTCGGGGCCCATGCCGGAGATGGCAATCCGGTCTGCGGGCAGCCCCTTGCCTGTCAGATAGGTCTTCACCGCCTGCGCACGCGCCAGCGACAGGCTGACATTGGCGGGGCGGGCACCGTCGGCATCGGTGTGTCCGATCACCTCGAAACGGCGGTCCTTCAGGCGCGCCATCACCGCGGCCATCTCGTCGAGCAGCGGCAGGCTGGCCGGACGCAGCACGGCACTGCCGGGCTCGAACTCGACAATGCGGTTGGCCAGTGCCTGGTCCACCAACGTCTGGTCCTGCACGGCCACCCGGAGCCCATTGCGCACCGTGTAGGTCGGATTCAACGACTGCGCCATGTCGCTGGCCAGTTGCTGGCGCAGTGCTTCGTTCGGCACCTCGCCGCGGATCTCGACCGTCTGCCCTTGAATGGCCAGCTGCCCGTGCGAGACCTGCTTCAGCGCGGGCGAGAGCAGCTTGTGCACGTGGTCGCGCCACTGAGGTGGGGCCACCACCGGACCGAGGCTGAGCTGGTCGACCACCCGATCGGCACCGTAGAGCTCACGCAAGCGCCCGATGACGGCCGCCCGCGTGGCCTCGTCCGGCACGGTGCCCGACGCCACGACCGGGCCGGAACGCGCCGTACCACCCGACGGCAAGGCCGCCGCGGGGCTGGACGACGGGGTGGCGGGGGACGTCACCGGTGCGGGCTGTGCCCACGCGGTCGATCCGCAGACCAGCCCGAGGACCAGCGCCATGCCGGCCCGCATCATGGTCGTATCGCGCTGCAGGATGCTCACCATCTTCACGCTCCCAGAAACACTTCGTTGTAGACATCGAGCGCCTGCGCCAGCGAGAGCCCGGGGTCTCGCAGGTAGTTCGACAGCTTGCGCAGCCCGTAATCCCCCGCGACCTCCTCTTCGACCCAGTCGAGATCGCGCAGGAAGACGCCCTGCTCCGCCAGGCGGAGCGGATCGATCAGGCCATGCAGGGCGGCCGGCGATGCGCCATGGAAGCCCACCACCAGGTAGGGCAGGTCATCGACCGTCGCGGCAAACAGCCCGAGCTCGACCGCGTGGCGCGCAAAGAAGCCCAGCACCATGGCGAGCCACCAGCAGGCCACTGCGCCTCGGGCCGCCGGGTCCTGTGGCAGCGGCAGGCACAGCACCTTGTTGAGCCGGGATGCACCCTGCGCCATGGCCGGCTGCAGCAGCATGCCGAGCGCCAGCGTGGCCTGCCTGACGGAGAGGCGGTGTCCCGCCGCGGACAGCATCTGCTCCATCGACGCCACCGTGCGCGAGGCCAGGAAGTCCGACAGCACCGCATGCGCCTCCTCGGCATGGAGGTCGGCATCAACGGCCGCTTCCAGGCTGGCCTGCGCGTGCGCGAGGTCGGTCGCGGCGTGGGCCACGCGGGCCACCTGCTCGAGTCGGCTCCAGAGACGGGACAGCGCCAGCGGCGCCAGGGGCACCGTCAACCGCGGTGCCTCGACCGCCAGGGCACAGGCAGTGAGGAAGGGGAAACGCCGTCCGGAAGCGTCCTGGCTGGCCATCCAGTGCCCGGCCAGGCCCACGCGGCTGCCCGTGCCCAGCACGGCAAAGGTGAGTGGAGATGCACCGTCGTACAGCAACTTCCAGCGAGGGTCGGCCGACAGCCGTTCCATCGTCTGGCTCTGCCAGGCATCCAGGCGCTCGATGAGCGCGCCGTGCTGGGCGCTGCGTACGAAGTCCCCACGGCAAGGCACCTTGCCGAAGTAGAGCAGATGACCGGTGGCGTGCAGACTGGGATGGGCGCTCACGACATGGTCTCCGGCGAACGGGGAATGGCGGGCAGCAGCGCGGCCTGCGGTCCGGGCTTCGGGCTGGGCGTTGTCGGCGCGCCCGGGGCACCGGACGTGACCGGGGCAGCGTCCTCGGCGGCGCCAGCCACCAGGGCCGGCAGCGCGCCGGGACGGCCGGCCGCCGCCCCGCCCTGACCGACCGGGGCCGTCGGCGCCGCCGGTTCTGCCGGGGTCGCGTTCGACACGATGCGCAGGTGCACCGCCACCGAAGCCGTACCCTGCGTCCAGCGCAGTTCGAACACGTTGCCCTCCACCTTGCGGCGGGTGGCAGCGTTGATCATCTTTTCGAGGCCGTAGCGGCCGGCTTCGCTGAAGAACACCACCGTGCGGCCGCTGTAATCGACCCCTTGCACGCGCACGCCCGGCGTGCCGGGCCCAGGCCACACGAAGTGGGCCCAGCTGGCCGTGCCGTTGCGGTAGCGCATGACCTGACCGTCAACCTCGACGGTGTACTCGGTGAGCCCGGGCACGGCCTGCGGCAGCATCTGAAAGACGGTCTGCGCCTCGGCCGCGGCCCCCGCTGCGGCGCCACCCGGTGCAGCACCGCCGCCGGCCGTCTGGCCTGAGAGCGGCGCGACCCAGCCGGCCAGCCCGGCGGTGAACTCGGGGCGCAGGCGCACGCCAAGCTCCGCCCAGGTCCGCGGCGTCAGTTGATCGCCCCGCTTGTGCACCAGCGTGCCCAGCGATTGCTCGACGAACTTCGCCACCGCGCCCTCGGCACCAAAGACCTTGGCCACCTCGGCCGGGCTGGCTTCCATCTGGGCCGACCGGTCGAACGGGTACTTGCTCGCCAGCGAGCGCTGGTAGGGCTCGTACACCTGCGCCATCCACACGCGGTTCAGTTCGGCCTCCGCCGGACGGACCAGCACCGCAAACGCCTGCATCAGCGGACGCACCAGCAAGGGCCGCAGCGCCGCACGCTGCGAATCGGCCATGCCGGTGAGCATCTGCTCGTCCACCAGCTTGAGTGCATCGGCCAGCTCGCCCTGCCCGTCCAGCGTCTGCTGCATCAGTTGGCGCGCCAGCGGACCAGGATCGCCCTGGGTCTTCATCTGGTTGAAGCGCGAGCGCAGCCTGGACAGCGATGCCAGGTACTGCTGCATCATTGGCGTGCCGCCATCGCGCGCCGTCATGATGCGGGCCACGGCGCCGAACTCGCGGCCCACCGGGCCCATCGGGATCTCGCCAGCCTGACCGGCCTGCACATTGACATTGACCTGCACCGGCGTGCGCGACATGCCCAGCACAGTCTGCTTGAACCAGTCGATGAAGCCCGCGCGGGCCTTGGCCAGCTGCTCATTGGCCACCGTGGGGTTGTCCCATGCAGTCTGCTCGTGCAGGGTGCGAAACAGCGTGCCGACCGGCGAATTGGCAGGGTCACCCAGCCGGTTCATGTGCAGCACGGCCTGCTCGAATCCACCGAAGTCCTGGACATTGATGCCCTGCATGAACTTCTGCCACTCGCGCACGTACTCGGTCTTGTAGAGCTGCGTGAGGGCCTTCTGCACCTGCTCAGGGCTGCCTTCCAGCGTGAGGTCATCGGAGGCGGCGGTCTTCAGCACCCAGTCGGTGGACTGCAGTTCGCCGTGGGCGGCGTCCTTGATGGCGTCGCGCACCAGGCCTTCCCAGGCCTCGCGGGTGAAGGCGCCCGAGACCGCGTGGCTGCCGGCCACGATCGCGCGGTCGCCCTCGCCCACGAAGCGGGCCACGGTGACCGGGGCATATCGGATCGCGGCCCGGGCCTTGATCTCTGCGTACACCCGCTCGCGCGCGGGCATGCCCTTGATGACGCGCCGCAGGTTGTCGCGCGTCTGGTCCAGCAGCGTGAGGTTGAGTTCCTGCTGCGGGAAGGCCGGGTTCGCCATCTGGACGACGGCAAAGGACATCAGGCGCTCGGCACGGGCCACCAGCTGCTCACGCGGCATGGCGCCGCGGTTGGCATCCAGCCAACCTCGCCAGAAGCGGGTGAGCTGGTCGCTCATGTGACCGGGCTCCAGGCGGCTGCGGTCACCCAGCATCAGGTAGGCCTTCAGCGCGTTGTAGGCCTCGGACACGTCCGCGCTGGAGGCGCGGGCATACGGTGAGGCCGCGTCGGGCGCAGCCGGCGTGGCGGCCACCGTGATGACGCCGGGCTCGTTGACACGCTGCAGCGGCTTGAGCGACGCAGCGTTCGCATTGACCTCACTGAGGTAGGCGGCCATCGCATCGGCCGAAGGCTTGAGCATCACCGCCTGCAGGCCCGAGAAATACTCTTCCTGCAGGCGTCGCTCGATGGCCTCTCCCTGATAGAGCCCCAGCCCGATCGACCAGGGGCGCGTGCCGCGGTAGCGCTGCATCTGCTCGAGGCGGTCCTGCAGGATCTCGAGGGCTTCCAGCCGGGAAGCGAGGTCGGTGCGGCGCTCCTGCACGCGCTGCGCCTTGGCCATGTCGGCCTGCACATGGGCCACGAGTTGCCGGTTGCCCATCCAGGACCAGGTCCAGCCCCCCAGCAGCACGCCGAGCAGCGCCATGCCGCCGAAGAAAGTGGCATATCGCAGACGCAGCTTGCGCCGGCTGGTGTACTGCTGAACCAGTTGCCGGTCGGCAAAGATCACGCGCGAGAAGAGCTCCTTCAGGAAGAAGCCGCTCTGTGAGTAGACCGCAGCCGACGTGCCCGGTTGCAGCTGCAGTCCGAACTGGGCCGCCACCCGTTCGCTGGCGCGGCTGGTGGACTGCCCTTCCTGGACCGCGCTGGTGAAGTAGAAACCGCGAAAGATGGGGCGGAACTGGTAGGGGTTCTCTTCGAACAGCGTGTTGATGAAGGTGCGCAGCGTAGGTTTCAGTGCCGCGAACTCCAGCGGGAAGGTCAGCACGCCCGGCGGCAACTGCTCGCCACGGTGCAGCGACATCCGCGCCACCGACGCCGCCTTCAGCCCTTCGTACAACTCGTCGAAATGCCGATCGAACAGGGCCACGGCATCGCCCCGCGTGCCGGTGTCGTATGCCAGCGTGGCGCCCCACACCTTGTCACGCTCGGCGCGGTCACGGTCTTCGAAGAACTCGACAAAGCCAGCGATCAGGTCGGCCTTGGTGAACACGACGTACACCGGTGCAAAGACCTCGAGGCGCTCGGTGAGTTCCTGCACGCGCTGGCGCAACTTGATCGCCAGGTCGATGGCGAACTCGGGCTTCTGCCCGGCCAGTTCGGCCACGCTGACCGCGATGATCACGCCGTTGAGCGGCGCCATGGGCCGATGCTTCTTGAGCAGCGACAGAAAGCCGAGCCACTCGCTGCGGTCTTCCTCGTGCACCGAGTAGCGGCCGGCCGTGTCGAGCAGGATGCCTTCGGTGGTGAAGTACCAGTCGCAATGGCGAGTGCCACCGATGCCCTGGATGACCTGCTCGGTGTTGTCGGCAAACGGGAACTTGAGGCCGGACTTGACCACCGCCGAGCTCTTGCCGGCGGCCGGGTTGCCGATCACGGCGTACCAGGGCAGCTCGTACAGCGCGGCCGAGCCGGACGTTTCGCCGAGCTTGGACGACTTGATGAGGCGCACCGCCTCGGCCATGCGCTCGCGCACCGCGGCCACCTCGTCCCGCTGGTCCGGTCGCGCCTGGCGCACGGCCTGGTCCGCCTCGGCGCCCATGGCCTGCTCAAGGGCCTGGGCGGCCTGACGCGCCCGCCAGCGGCGCACGCCCCACGCGGTCAGCCAGGCCAGCCCGAGCAGGCCGAGCACCACCGCGCTCCACACCAGCCCGACGCGCATGGCATCCGCGCCGAGCAGCAGCAAGCCGGCCAGGGCCGCCACGCCGATCACACTGAGGACACGGGGGTTCAGAAGGAAAGTCCAGATTCGTTGCATGCGGTGTCCGTCTCAGGCTGTGGCGGGCGCGGATGGGGAAGGTGCTTCGGCGTTGACGTCGGACGCCACGGGGGGCGGCGCGAGGCGCAGCGGCACGACGACCCGTTCATGGCTGTCCTGCATCAGCACCGCGTAGGTGGTTGCATCAGGGGAAGTCTGCTGACGCAGAGCCGCGTGGGCCAGGGCGAGGGTGGCCACCCCGCGTGCCGCGCCCAGATCGCCACACACCTCGCCCAGACGAACCACGCCCGTGACGGCATCCACCGTGGGCAGCGCGTCTTGAACGGACTCGAAGAGCTCGGCGGCCCGGCTGCCGCGGTGATCGGCGTCGGCCACCACGACGGGCGGCGTGTCGGCTCGGGCCGGGTTGCGGGCAGCTGCGGCTTCCAGCAAGGCTTGCAGCGTGGCGGTGCTCGCCCGGCCCACGGCATCGGCCGACTTGTCACGCCGGGCAAGCAGCGGGCTGCCCAACTGAACCGGCGTCAGGTCCAGCGAGCCGCACACGGGCCACATGGGGCTGGCGAGCAGCAGACCAGCAGCTCCTTCGCCGGGGATGCGCCCCTGCTGATGCTGGGCGGTGAACAGCTCGCCGCGGGACTGCAGGCTGTCCACTTCGTCGGCGTCGATGGCGCTGTCGACGGCGAGCAGGAGCAACAACTCGGGTGCCGGATCACGGTGCCAGCGCGCGAGGGTCTGATCGACCTCGTGCCACACCGCATCCACGGACTCCGGCGGGGTGGTCTGCCAGCGCAGTGCCCGCGCGTGGGTGGCC
>NZ_CANBCC010000094.1 GCF_947366995.1 uncultured Aquabacterium sp.
ATCCACAGCCAGCCTTCACAGGTTGGCCAATAGCCCTGGCTCAAAATTCAATCGGTGGCTCAATTTTGAATCGGCGCCAACAAGAAAGGCGTGAGGCAACTGCTGATCGCCGTGCCTTAGAGCTGCTGCAAGACTCGTTGTTTCAACAAACCACTTGATGGCCCGCACGCACCAATTTCGTGCGGCGGCACCAGATTGGACGTTTTCTGCGTTCGGTCTGAGCAGATATCGACCACTGCACAAGACCGTATTAGGCGCTTTATTGCCAGCGCCATCGCTCTCAAAAATTGGCATGTTATTTGCTTTTATTGATGAGCTTTCAAGTTCCAGACGCATCCTGCCCAACTGTCGCATCACGCCAAGTCATGTCATGTCATATGAATTGATACCGGCACGCTTTCCATCCTCTCCTGTTTCGAGTCCTTCGGCAAAGGCAGGAGTTTGGTTTTGTAATGCCCAAAGCGGCAAGGGACACAGCACATGAGCACCCATGAAGAAAGCGGGCTCAAGATAGCCTGCTTGCAGTTCAGCCCGCTGTTTGGTGACGTTGCCGGGAATCTGCAGCGCAGTATTGCCATGATCGAGAAGGCCGCTGACGCAGGCGCACGGATTGTGGTCCTGCCCGAGCTTGCCAACACGGGATACACGTTCAAGTCGCGTGCCGAGGCGTTTGAACTGGCCGAACCTGTGCCTGACGGTCGCAGTACCCAAGCCTGGGCCGAAGTGGCCGCTTGCCGCAACCTGATCATCGTGGCCGGGATCACCGAGCGCGAGGACAACTGCCTGTACAACAGCGCGGTCGTGCTCGACCCGTCGGGGACGCTGGGAACATACCGCAAGCTGCACCTCTGGGGTGACGAAAACCTGTACTTCGAGCGTGGCAATCTTGGCGTTCCGGTATTCGCCACGCCTTACGGCCGGATCGGTGTTGCCATTTGCTACGACGGATGGTTTCCCGAAGTGTTTCGCCTTGCCGCAGTGCAGGGCGCCGACCTGATGTGCGTACCCACCAACTGGGTGCCCATCCCTGGACAGCAGCCAGACCAGCCTCCCATGGCCAACATCCTGCATATGGCGTTAGCACACAGCAATTCCATGGTCATCGCCTGTGCCGATCGCGTAGGAGTGGAGCGCGGCCAGCCGTTCATCGGTCATAGCCTGATCGTAGGTCACACGGGCTGGCCAGTGGCTGGCCCCGCCAGCGGCAGCGACGAGGAAATTCTCATTGGAGAGGTGAGCCTGAGCGCCGCCCGTCGCGACCGGAACTGGAACAGCTTCAACCACCCGCTGCGCGACAGGCGCACGGACTTCTATGCCGAATCCCTCGGTGTCGGCCTCAACCCCAACCTCAACAAGCGCTGATGCGCTGCATTTAGGAAATCTCGAACATGACAAAGACGCGTAACTTTGTGCTTGGCATCAGCCTGGGCCTGGCTTTCTGCGGGGCCACCTACGCCGCGGATGCGATCAAGATCGGCGTGCCGGTGGGCCTGAGCGGCGCGAACAGCGTCCTCGCGCCCTCGGTGGTGCAGGCCGCCGAGCTGGCGGTGGAGGAAATCAACGCCAAGGGTGGCGTGCTCGGCCGCAAGCTGGCGCTGGAGATCGCCGACGACGGTTCGGGCGCGCAGGGTGCCCAGCGCGCCTACGACAGCCTGGTGTTCCAGAAGAAGGTCGACGCGATCGTTGCGATGGAGAACAGCGCGGCGCGCAACGCCGGCCTGCCGATCATCAATCGCGGCAAGGTGCCGATGATCTACACCTCCTTCTACGAGGGCCGTTCGTGTTCGCCGTGGATGTTCGTCAACGCCTGGGTGCCCGAGCAACAGGTGGCGCCGGTGGTCGACCAGTTCATGGGCAAGGAGGGCGCGAAGAAATTCTTCCTGATCGGCAGCGACTACGCCTTTGGCCGCGGCATGCTGGAATTCACGCGCAAGTACATCCAGAGCAAGGGCGGTACCGTGGTTGGCGAGGAATACCTGCCGATGGATGGTTCCGACTGGACCGCGGTGATCTCGAAGCTGCGCTCGGCCAACCCCGACGCGCTGATTACTTCGACGGCCGGCGGTGTCCCCAACGTGACGTTGACCAAGCAGCTGCGCGCGGCCGGCATCAAGATTCCGTACGGCAATCTGGCCTTGGACGAAGGCACGGCCAAGACCATGGGGGGCGATGCGGAGGGCATCTACATTTCGGCGTCGTACCTGTCGAGCCTCGATAACCCGGCGAACAAGAAGTTCCTGGAGGCCGCCAAGGCGAAGTTCGGCAGCAAGCTGGAGACGCCGAACGAGCTCTCCGAGCCGCTGTACGAAGGCATCCATGCCTACGCCGCCGCGGTGCAGAAGGCGGGCAGCACGGACGCCGCCAAGGTCGTCAAGGAGCTGGCCAAGGTGTCGGTGCAGGGCCCGCGCGGCACCATCGTGATGAACAAACAGCACCATGCGCCGCTCACCATGTACTTGGGCAGGGTCAAGGGCGACGGTTCCGTCGAGGTCATCAAATCCTTTCCCAACGTCGACCCGGGCGAGCAATGCCCGCGTCTGGCCGACTGATGTCAAGCGGCGCGGAGCCGGCAGGCTCCGTGCATCCTTCATAGACTAACAAGAGGTTCACAGTGGGCGTTCTGACCCTCGATATCCTGACGACCGCGGCCATCCTGTTCGCGGTTGCCGCCGGGCTGATGATCATCCTCGGGGTGATGAAGCTCATCAACTTTGCGCACGGGGCGTTTCTGACCACCGGCGGCTACGTCGCGTATCTCACTGGCGCCGCGGGTATCAGCCCGTGGCTGTCGATTCCATTGGCCGGCGTGCTGGGCATGGCGGCGGGCCTGGTCATCGAGCGCGTGATCGTGCGGCCGCTGTATGCCCGGCCATTGGACGCCATCCTGGCCACCTGGGGCCTGGGCATCGTGATCGGGCAGGTGATCACGCTGACCTTCGGGCGGGGCGTGCAGTTCGCGCCGTCGCCGCTGAGCGGCACCACCGCGCTGTTCGGCGTCGACTATTCCGCTTACCGCCTGGCCGTGGCGCTGATTGCGGTGCTGATCGCGGGCGCGCTGAGCGCGTTGCTCAGCTTCACCCGCTTCGGCCTGAACGCGCGCGCCGTGATCATGAACGAAACGCTGGCGCGGGGCTTGGGCATCGACAGCGCAAAGGTGCGGGCCATCACGTTCGGCATGGGCGCGGGCCTGGCCTGCGCGGCCGGCGCCTTGATCACGCCGCTGCTGTCGGTCGATCCGAACATGGGGCTGCCCTGGCTGGTGAACAGCTTCATGCTCGTGATGATCTCCGGCGTGTCGTTCCCCAGCCTGCTGATCGCGTCGATCGTGCTGGGCGGCGCGCAGGTTCTGGTCAGTACCTATGTCAGTCCCATCCTCGGTGGCATGACGATCGTGGCCCTGGCTGCGTTGGTTCTCCGCTTCAATCCCAGAGGTTTCAGCCGTGCCTGACATTCGCCCATCGATGTCCATCACGCATCGCACCGCCCTGACCGGCTGCCTGGTCGGCCTGGTCGTGGTCGCGGTGGCGCCCTTCGTGCTGGACACATACCTGACCAATATCCTGATTCGCACGCTGTTCCTGGCAGCGGTCGTGATGACGGTCGACATTCTGTGGGGCTATGTCGGCATCCTGACGTTCGGCCAGTCGGCCTTCTTCGGGATTGGCGCCTATGCCTGCGGCCTGGTCTTCACCCACTACGGCTTTGGCCCGGGCTGGGCCCTGGCGGCGCTGGCGCTCGCGCTGGGCGCGGCGGCCATCGTGGCGGCGGGAACGGGCTGGCTGGCCTTCTTCCATGGCGCCTCGCCGCTGTACGCCTCCATCATTACGCTGGCGCTGCCGATCGTGCTGACCCAGCTGATCTTTTCGGGCGGCAACTGGACGGGGTCGTCCAGCGGCCTGTCGGGTTTCCCGACGTATTACTGGGATCTGGAGGTGTGGTTCTGGCTGGCCGGGGTCTTCCTGGTGCTGACCACGACGGGCGGCTGGCTGCTGGTGCGCAGCGACTTCGGCCGCGTGCTGGTCGCCATCCGCGAGAATGAAGAGCGCTGTGCTTACCTCGGGATTCCGGTGTCGCGCATCAAGATCATGCTGATGATTCTTTCGGCGATGATCGCGTCGGTTGCCGGTTTCGGCTATGCCGCGTTCTCCAACGTGGTGGCGCCGGAACTGGCGGGCTTCCAGCTCGGTACCGAGCTGCTCATCTGGACCGCGCTGGGCGGACGCGCCACCTTGCTGGGGCCGGTGATCGCGGCCATCGGCATCGACACCATGTCGTCGTGGCTGTCGGGCGCCATGCCATTCCTGTGGAAGCTGCTGACCGGTATCGCCTTCGTGGTCGTCATCGTGCTGCTGCCGCGCGGTTTCGCGCCGCTGGTGGGCGCGCTGTGGCGCAAACTGCGGCCCCGTCACGCGGTGGCCGCGCCGGTGGTCAAGCTGACGCTGGCGCCGGTCAAGCTGATGATGCAGTCGAACGAGAGCGCGTCGCCGCCGCTGCGCATCGAACACCTGTCCCGCAGATATGGCAGCCTGCACGTGCTGCGCGACGTGAACCTGGTCGGCAATGCCACCGAGCTGCTCGGCATCATCGGGCCGAACGGCGCGGGCAAGACCACGCTGATGCGCTGCATCAGCGACGGCAACGAGCGAACGGACGGCAAGATCCATGTCAACGGGGTGGAAATCGGTCGCGGCTCGCCGCAGCACGTAGTGGGACTGGGCGTGGGCCGCAGCTTCCAGAACACCAACCTGTTCGACACGCTGACGGTGGGCGAATGCCTGAAGCTGGCCCGTTACCGGCTCGACGGCGCCAGGCTGTTCGACCGCGGCGACACCGTGGCGCTGCCGCAGCCGGCCATGGATATCCTGCAAGCCACCGGACTGGACCAGAAGCTTGGCGAGGAGACCCGCAATCTGTCGCACGGCATGAAGCGCGGGCTCGAACTGGCCATGGTGCTGGCGGCCGAGCCTTCGGTGCTGCTGCTGGACGAGCCCACCGCCGGTTTGACGCGCCCCGAGCGCATGGTGATCGGCAAGGTGCTGACGCGCCTGACACGCGACTTTGGACTATGCATCGTCATCATCGAGCATGACCTGGACTTCGTGCGCGAGATCAGCAACCGCGTGGTCGTCCTGCACCAGGGAGCCATCCTGATGGAAGGCACGGTGGATGAAGTGGTCGCATCTGACCTCGTCAAGGCGGTGTACGCCGGTCATACGGAGAAAAAGGCAGCATGACGAACGCATTGCTCCACGTCGATAGCCTCAACAGCGGGTACGGCTCGGCCGCCGTGCTGCGGGATGTTTCGCTGACCATCGACCCCGGCGAGATCCTCGTGGTCCTGGGCAAGAACGGCATGGGGAAGTCCACGTTGCTGAAGACGCTGATGGGTTTCGTGCGTCCGTTCAGCGGCACGGTGAGACTTGATGGCAAGGACGTCACCGGCACCTCGCCGCATGTCATGGCGCGCTCGGGCGTGGCGCACGCGCCGCAGGAACACACGCTGTTCCAGGACCTTACCGTCGAAGAGAACCTGCGCCTGGGGGTTCTGTCGGACGCGGTGTTCCGCGAACGCCTGCCTTCGGTTGAAATCGTATTTCCCCGCATGATCGAGCGCCTGAAGCAACGAGCCGGGACCCTGTCGGGCGGCGAACAGAAAATGTTGCTGATGTCGCGTGCGCTGATTGCTCGCCCCAGACTGATGCTGGTCGACGAAATCAGCGAAGGCTTGCAACCGAGCATGGTCGATCGCATGGCCGAGGCGCTGGTACGCGCTCGCGATGAACTGGGCATCTCCGTGCTGCTGGTCGAGCAGCATTTGGACTTCGCGCTGTCTGTGGCCAACCGCTTCATGGTGCTGAAACTGGGAGAGATCGTCGAGCAGGGCTGGGTGGATGATCCGGATGCGACCCGAAACCTCTCGACTCACCTGGCAGTTTGACTTCGAGGCAGGAATATAGCCATGCGTCTGTTCCCCCGCGAAATCGATCGCTTGCTGTTGCATCAGGCGGCGAGCCTGGCCAAAGCACGCAAGACACGAGGGCTGTTGCTGACTGAGCCCGAGGCGCGCGCCCTCATCGCCGATGCCATATGCGAAGGCGCACGCGAGGGCGGGACGGTCTCCGACATGGTGGCCCTGGCTTCCAGGCAGCTTACCGACGACGAGGTCATGCCCGGCGTGGCAGAGCGCATCGACGTCGTCATGGTCGAGGCCTTTTTCCCAGACGGGCAAAAGCTGGTGTGCGTGCATGATCCGATCGGTCCCGGCAAGCATGGGCACCTGCAGGCTGCCAGCGAGCCGCGTTGGCGGCTCGACAGCGCGCCGATCCTCGTCAATCAGGGGCGTCCTACGCAGCGCCTGCGTGTCGAGAGCACGGCAGACCGACCCATTCAGGTCGGTTCTCACTACCATTTTTTCGAAGTCAATCCGGCCCTGAATTTCGATCGTGCCGCTGCCTACGGTTTTCGGCTGGACATTGCTTCGGGGACCACGTTGCGCTTCGAGCCGGGCGACACCCGTGATGTCGACTTGGTGGCCATCGGTGGAGCACGCGTCGTGTATGGCTGCGCCGGCCTGGTCAATGGTGCCCTGGATGACCCGGAGGTACGCGACGCTGCAATGTCTCGGCTGACAGCTTTTCTGCAGGAGTAACCGATGGCGCATCGTATCGAACGCTCCCGGTATGCACAGCTTTACGGCCCGACCACGGGCGACTGTGTCCGGCTGGCGGATACCGGGCTGTGGGCCCGGATCGAGCGCGACTTTTGCGCAGGCGGTGACGAGCTGGTGTTTGGCGCCGGCAAAACCCTGCGGGCGGGAACCGGCTGCGACGGCGCACTGACTGCAGCGGACGGCATCCTGGATCTGGTTGTCACCAATGCGCTCATCATTGATGCGGTGGCGGGCATCATAAAAGCGGACATCGGCATCAAGGCCGGGCGCATTGTGGGCATAGGCAAGGCCGGCGATCCCAACATCATGGACGGTGTGACGCCGGGCCTCACCGTCGGCGTCAATACCGACATCCGTGCCGCCGAGGGACTGATCGTGACAGCGGGCGGCATCGATTGTCACGTGCATTTCATCGACCCGGGACAGGTGGACGAGGCCCTGTGCGGAGGCATCACCACCTTGATGGGCGGCGGCCTGGGGCCGACTACCGTGCCGATCGCTTCCACCGGCACGCGCAATCTTGGGCTCATGCTGCAGGCGGCCGAGGCGTTCCCGGTCAATTTCGGCTTCATTGCCAAGGCGGCATCGCATGCCGTCGAGCCGCTGATCGAGCAACTGGCCTCGGGCGCGGCCGGGCTCAAGATCCACGAGGACTGGGGCGCCAGCGCCGCCGTGATCGACGCCGCGCTGAAGGCCGCGGACATCGGTGGCGGACAGATCCAGCTGCATACCGACACGCTGAACGAATCCGGCTTCGTCGAGCACACCATGCGCGTGATCGGCGACCGCTGCATCCATGCGTATCACGTGGAGGGCGCGGGCGGCGGACATGCGCCGGACATCATCCGCATTTGCAGCCGGGCCAACGTGCTGCCTTCGTCGACCAACCCCACCAATCCGTTCACGATCAATACCTTCGACGAACACTTCGACATGGCGATGACCAGCCATTATCTGAATCCGCGCTTGCCGGAGGATGTGGCCTTCGCCGAAAGCCGTATCCGGCGCGAAACCATCGGTGCGGAGGATGTGCTGCACGACCTCGGCGCGATCAGCGCCATCGGCTCGGACAGCCAGGGCATGGGCCGCATCGGAGAGACGATCGCGCGTTCGTGGCAATTGGCCGAGCACATGCGGGATCTGCGCGGCAGCCTGCCTCCTGATCGCGGCACCGGTGCGGACAACTTCCGCATCTTGCGCTACATCGCCAAATACACCATCAACCCGGCACGCATGTTCGGCATCGATGCCGAGGTGGGGTCGATCGAACCGGGCAAGCTGGCCGACTTGGTCTTCTGGCGTCCCGACAGTTTTGGCGTCAAGCCGGAACTGGTCATGAAGTCGGGCTTTCCTGTCTGGGCCCCGGTGGGCGAGGCCAATGCATCGCTGATGACATGCGAGCCGCTGCGCTACCGCCCCATGTGGGGATATTTCGGCCGTGCGCCGCAAGCGCTGGGCGTGCGTTTCGTGGCACCGCCTTCCATTGCCGCCGACGTGGGCCGCCGCCTGGACCTCAAGGCGGCCCTGGTGCCGGTGGCCGACACGCGTGGTTTGACCAAGCGAAACATGCTGTTCAACGATACGGTGTCCGACATCACGGTGGATCCGGAAAGCTTTCGCGTCTCTATCGACGGCGAAGCCATCGACAGCGTGCCGACCGCAAGGGTGACACTGGGCGCATCCTTCATGCTTAAGTAGGGAGAGGTTCATGGCTGCAGTACGTCTGGGAATAGGCGGGCCGGTGGGCAGTGGGAAGACGCGTCTGGTCGAACGCCTGCTTCCGGTATTCGCCCAGGAGGGCATTTCGGTCGCGGTGATCACCAATGACTTGGTCACGCGCGAAGATGCCGAGCGTGTGCGGCGTTCTGGCCTGATTGACCCCGAGCGTGTGCTTGGTGTTGAAAGCGGCGCATGCCCCCATACGGCGATTCGCGAGGATCCGTCAGTGAATATCGAGGCTGCCGAGTGGCTGGAGCGTCGGTTTCAGCCCGACGTCATCGTGATCGAGAGTGGCGGCGACAACCTGGCTGCCACGTTTTCCAGCGAGTTGGTGGACTGGTGGGCCTTTGTCATCGATGTCGCGGGTGGCGATGACATCCCGCGCAAACGCGGGCTTGGCGTACTGCGCGCCGATCTGCTGGTAGTCAACAAGATCGATCTGGCACCGCACGTGGATGCCGACCTGCAACGCATCCGCGCGGACGTGGCCGTGGCCAGGCCCGATCGTCCTTCGGTCTTTACCGACCTGCGCACAGGCGATGGCGTGCGCACCGTCTTCGACGAGATCGTCCGCTCAGCGTTGTTCGGGCGTGTACCTGGATGACAGAGGGCCTGTTGTCAATGCGGCTTGCCCGTGATCGGCACGGACGCACTCGGCTGGTTGAAAAACGGCAGCAGTATCCGCTGACTACGACTACCGTGCTGCCCATGGAGGCCGGCCCTGGCGCGCTGATTTATGTACAGAATGCGGCCGGCGCGGTGTTCGGCGGTGATCGTCTTCACGTCGACGTCTGCATGGAGCCGGGTACGGCTCTATGCCTGTCCACGCCGTCGGCCACACGTATTCAGGGGGACACCCTGGCATTGCAGACCGTGACGGTTTCAGTTGGCGAAGATGCGTTTTTCGAATCGATACCGGACATGCTCATCCCGCACCCGAATGCCGCTTATCGGCAGCGGACGTGCGTGGATCTGGCTGAGGGTGCTTGCGCCATCCTGGCCGAAACCCTGGCGCCCGGTCGGGTAGCCCGGGGAGAGCGCCATGCGTATCACTCGATTTCCCTGCAATTGCTGGCCGGTTTTGGCGGCTGTCCAGTGCTGCGTGATGCCTCGGGTTTTCGGCCTATCGAAGCCAACCCGGCACTGGAAGGCTGCCTGGCAGGAGAGGGCTACGTAGGAAGCCTGTTTGCGCTGACGCAAGCTGGCCTCGCAGACGAGTTGGCCGAACGCATCAGTAACGGGCTGGCCGGTCTACCGGGTGTTTATGGCGGGGCCTCGGCACTGGCTTCGGGACATGGCGCCGTGGCCCGCTTCCTTGCAGGCGACGCGCCCTCGTTGCGTCTGGCAACAAATGCGGCCTGGGATGCGGCGCGTCAGTACATGCGGGGCGAGTCCGCACCCACACTGAGAAAGTAAAGGACACACATGCTTATCGTGAACCACATTCTGGGTCGTGCCGAGGCGCCCCAGTTTATCGACCGTCAACGGGATAGTATAGCCATCCTGTCCGCCGATGCCGGCCGCCGTCGAATCCGCGTTCGCAGTGAACAGGGCGTCGACGTCGGCATTGACCTGTCGCGGCAGAGTTGGCTGTACGACGGCGCGGTCCTGCACGACGACGGTGAGCGCATTCTTGTGGTGGTCCGACAGCCCGAGCCGGTCATGGTGATCGCCCTGGCGCACTTGACCATGCAAGCGGTGTTTCGCATTGGCCATGCCCTTGGAAACCGGCATAGCCCGTCGCAACTGCACGGCAATGAAATCATCGTACCGGTGACCGATACGCCTGAACTTGCCTCGCGACCGGTCCTGGCGCTGGGTCTGGCCGGTCTGGTCCTGCGCTTCGAGGAAAGGCCATTCGCCGCCGAGGCGCCGCCCACTTGCGCGGGCGCGGCGCATGAGCATCATCACCATCACGACCATGGCTGATGGCGTCGATGCCGCGCTGGCCGCTCGTGCCGGCCCGTTGCTTGCACTGATGCAGTTATCGGACTCGGCACTACCCATCGGACGGCATGCGCATGCCATGGGGCTGGAGCGCCTGTTGCGCGACGGGCGCGTGCTCACTGCTGCATCCTTGCGAGACATGATCGTATCGGCGCTGATGCACAGCGTGGCGCGTGCCGACGGTGCTGCCACGGCGCTTGCCCATGATGCAGTGCGGGCGCACGACCTGCAGGCCTTGGCGGCTGTGGACACGCAGCTCGATTTACTGAAGCTGACCAGGCCGGCTCAGGCCGCTTCGCGCCGTTGTGGCAGTCGGCTAGCTTCGCTGGCGGTGTTGCTCAGTTCGAATGTGACGCTTGCGCAGTACACCGCCATGGTGGCCGCCAGACACGCACCTGGGCATCTTGCCGTTGTCTCCGGCGCGGTGTTCGCCGCAGCCGGGGTCAGTCGGGAGGACGCCGTTCTGGCCGAAATGCGGGGAGTGGCTGCGATGATTCTCTCGGCAGCGGTGCGGCTCGACATCGTGGCCGCTGCGGCATCGCAGGAACTCCTGGCTGGCCTGACGCCGGAGATCATCGCCGCTGCGGGCATTGCACTGAGAACCGGACATGACGAGATGGAGTGCAGCGCTGCTGCGGGGCTCGAGATCGCTGCGATGCGTCACGCTCGAGATGACGCGCGCTTGTTCGCAACCTGATTGACGATGAAAGTGAAAGGAAACCCTTGATGCGAGAAGACCGCATATTGCGCGTGGCGCTGGACTGGGCTGTTGATGAGATTGATCCTCCGCGTTCGTTCGGCGGCTGGAACACGGGCCGCGTCGTGCAGCAAACCCATGAAAGCCTGGTGGAAGACGATTTCGATACGGCACCCACGCCGGCTGGCGTGCCCACGCAGATCGTGCCGCGCCTGGCCGAGCATGTGGACATGTCCCAGGACGCTCGCCGCTTTGTTTTTCGACTGCGGGACGGCGTACGCTTTCATGACGGCACGCCGCTGGATGCCGAGGCGGTGGTTCTCAACTACGAACGCATGTGTTGTCCCGAATCGCCGTATTACTCGGCAGTGACTGCCGACTTCAACCGTGCAGGTATCGAACTGGTCGAGGACGTACGCGCGCTTGACGCACGGACAGTGGCCTTCACCCTGAGCCAGCCCTTTCCGGATTTCCTGCGCTATATGACCCAGGAGGATGCACCGGGTGCGCAGTCGCTGATCAGCCCGACTGCAATCCGCGAACTGGGCCCCGACGGGTGTGCGGACCGAGCACCCGGGACCGGTGCCTTTCGCTTCCATCGCCGGTTCGATACGCCCGGTGGCTCGGCTGTGGAACTGTTGAGGAACGAGCACTACTGGGCCGGGCCGCCTTCGATCGACGGTATCCAGTTCCTACCCTATCCGGACCAGGAAGAGCGCGTTCGCGCGTTGACGCAGGGCAGGGTGGATATTGCATACAGCCTGGAGGGCTCGGATCTGGCCGAACTGGCGTCGCGCGGGTTTACCGTCCCAGAGTTTTCGCCACCCTACCTTTGGTATCTGATATTCAATCTGCGGGATCCGAACATGGCCGACGTGCGTGTGCGTCAGGCCATTGCTCATGCCGTCGATCGTCAGGCGCTCTGCGACGAACTGTTTCCGGGCGCGGCCGCACCGGCCGTGAGCGCGATCCCCCCGGGTGCGCCGGCACACGACCCGAATGCCTGCACGGAGCGTTATCCGTACGATCCCGACCGCGCACGCAAGCTGCTGGCTGAAGCGGGAATGGCGCATGGCATGACACTCGAGGTGGAGGGAGCGCAGGCCGGCTCGGCACAGCTGAACTCTGGATCGATCTACAAGCGTCTGGCGCACGATCTTGACCAGGTGGGCATCCACCTGAATGTGAGGCTGCATCCGGATTGGGTGGCCTACTGTAACCAGTGGCGGGCAGGGGCTCCGGCAGGCGTGGCTTTCAGCGAGATGAGCTGGGGAATGTCATGCGATTTGTGGCTTGCACAGATTCTGCACGGAGACAATGCGTCGCCACACGGATTCAACGTAGGCTACAACAAGGATGTCATACTGGACGATTTGCTGGACCGCGCACGGGTTACTTTGGCGCCTACCGATAGAGCTGCGCGTTACCGGGCTGCCGATGCACGCGTCATGGAAATGTTGCCCATTCTTCCTTTGTTCACATCGCGGCGTGGCATGATCGCCTGGTCGCCGAGGGTGACTGGTTTGACGGTTGTCAACCAGTGTTGGCAGGATTTTCGACGAGTAGGTTTGAAGTGACAGGCTCGGCAGGTATGAAATCCGACAAGCGTGAAAAACCGGCCTGGGCCAGTACGCAGCTCACTGTGCTCTTGAAGACACCCAGTGCCTAGACAATGCGCACCTGGGTCAGTCGCTTGCGACGCAGTTTGGCGATGGCGTGATCTTGCCTCGGTTACACGTACAGCAACTCATGCAGCCGTGCGGGTGGTTTTGTCGTCGACCGGGGTAAGGTCGTCGATCAGGTGTTTAGGCGCTGCTGATTGAAAGAGCCCTCAACCCATTCGACGATATCCAAGCGACCTTGTGCCCGGACTTCGTAGCGCCTCCGAGGTTGTTGCGATGGCGTTAAATGCGTTGCGCGCCGCTGAGGGCAAAACGCGTTTCCACACAACCTCGGTCGAGAGCGGACGTATAGGGCCATATGTTTAGCAGCTAAACAGGTGAGCAGGATGGCTGTTGACGCCGACCGAAAACTGAGCCACTTTTTGATGTGATGCCGACCCAAAA
>NZ_CANBCC010000095.1 GCF_947366995.1 uncultured Aquabacterium sp.
CGAGATGTTATCCGGTGACTGGAGTTCAGACGTGTGCTCTTCCGATCTGCAGCCCCGGCCAGGGCCTTGCCGTTCTTGTCCACGGCCTTGGCCTCGCAAGCGGCGCCGCCGGCGTCCTTCTCGCACTTCTTGATGAAGCTGGTCTTGGCGGCGCCAGCCAGTTTCTTCTCGGCCGCCTTGGCCTCGCAGGCCGGTTCGGCGTGGGCCAGGGCAGACAGCAGGGCAAGCGACACGGTGGCAATCAGGGCACGCATGGTGGCACTCCTAGTGAGGCAGGTTTCTTGATTGAGCAGATTTGCGGCTGCCGCACTGGCAGCCGGATCACGATAACGCATGTCGGGGGCCTTGCAGCATCCTGTCGTGGGCCCGCAAACGTGGTGGGCGACCTGCATCAAGGAGCAGGTCGCTTGGCCTCACATGATGCGCCGCGGGTGGGCCAGCGCTTCGTGCGCGGCATGCAGCCGGCGCACCAGCACGCGGATGAAGGCCTCGTCGAACAGGTGGCGGCACGCCGGGCTGAGTTGCTGCATGCTGTCGGGCGTGAACGAGATGGTGGTCGCGGCCTCTGTCACCACCACATCCGTGCTGTGCCGCCGCAGTTCCGGGCTGGGCGCCAGGTAGGCCATCTCGCCCACCGAGGTGCCCGCGCCCAGCAGCGCCACCCGCTTACTGTTGCGGTACACCTCCACGGTGCCTTGCGCAATGATGTGGAAGGTGCGCCCCTCCTCGCCGCGCCGGTACAGCGCATGTCCGAACGGGAAGCGCTGCCATTTGGCGCGGTGCACCACTTCCCACAACTCCACATCGCCAAAGCTGCTGAAGAAGTCCAGCGAACGCAACAGGTTGAAGCGCTCCGAATCCAGCACGCCCTGAATGTGCCCGCGCGGTACCTTGTGCTCGGCAATCAGCCCCGACAGCGCCTGCGCGAACGCATCCCAGTTCGGATAGCGGTCCTGCGGGTCCTTGGCCAGCGCCCTCAGCACCACGTCGTCCACCGCCTTGTCCACCCCGGCACGCAGGCCCGACAGCGCGGTCGGCATGACGTTGTAGATCTGGTTCATCAGCACCGCCTGCGAGCTGGCCTCGAATGGCGGACGGCCCGCAATCAGGTGATACAGCACCGCGCCCAGGCCGTAGATGTCGGCGCGGCAGTCGGGCACGGCGCCATCCAGTTGCTCGGGGGCCATGTAGGCCAGCGAGCCCACCTGGTGCACCTGGGTCGACTCGGCCGCCAGGTTCAGCACGCTGCCGAAGTCGCTGATCTTGACGTCGGTGATCACCCCCGCAGCGTTGGTGATCGCCAGGATGTTGGCCGGCTTCACGTCGCGGTGGATCAGCCCCTGCCGGTACACATAGCCCAGCGCCATGGCGCACTTGAAGCCGATTTCGACGATCAACTCCAGCGGCAGCAACTGGTCGGGGCGGCAGAAGCCCCGCAGCGTCGTCCCCGGCACGTACTCCATGACGACATAGGGCGCGACCGGGTCGGCCACCGCGTCATAGATCTGAACCACGTTGGGATGCTGCAGCCGGCCGACCAGGGCCGCTTCGGCGGCAAAGAACCGTGCGTACACCGGGCCATCCACCGCGTCGCCCAGCGCCGTCGAGCGCACCCGCTTGAGCGCGACGTCCCGATCATGGAAGTCGTCGCGGCACAGGAAGACCTCGCTGGTCGCGCCTTCGCCCAGCTTGCGGATGACGCGGTACTTGCCGATCGTGCCCGTGTCGAGGTCAATGTCGAGGCCGCCCATGCCTGTGCTGTTCCCGGGCCGTGGGGCCGTGTGGTGTCAATGGCCGCATCTTTCCAGCTTGCGCCGTTTGCCGCCAGTCGAAAAGCCGTGCACTCACTGTGCATTTCTCCTCAGTTTGGCACAGGCGGCGGCGCGCTGCCTCGGCCCCGTAGAATCCGGGCCATGATCCAAGCCAAGCGTGCCCTTCTTTCTGCCCTGGGTGAAGCCCTGCGCCAGGTGGCGCCCGACGCGCCCGCGTCGCTCACCCCCGTCTTCGAGGCCCCC
Organism: uncultured Aquabacterium sp.; assembly: GCF_947366995.1. Taxonomy (GTDB): domain Bacteria; phylum Pseudomonadota; class Gammaproteobacteria; order Burkholderiales; family Burkholderiaceae_C; genus Aquabacterium. The sequence continues at coordinate 2,016 of NZ_CANBCC010000095.1, forward strand.
AAGCAGGCCGCCCACGGCGACCTGGCCGTGACCGCCGCCATGCAGCTGGCCAAGCCGCTGAAGAAGAACCCGCGCGAACTCGCCGGCGCCCTGGTGGCGGCGCTCCAGGCCCAGTCCGCCGTGCAGCAGTGGGTGTCGGCCGTCGAGATCGCCGGCCCCGGCTTCATCAACCTGCGCCTCAAGCCTGAAGCCAAGCAGGCCGTCGTGGCAGACATCCTTGCAGACGGCGAGCGCTTTGGCTGGCAGCCCGCCACGGGCAAGAAGGTCTTGGTCGAGTTCGTGTCGGCCAACCCTACCGGCCCCCTGCACGTCGGGCACGGCCGCCAGGGCGCGCTCGGTGATGCGCTGTGCAACCTGTTCGAAACACAGGGGCAGCAGGTCACGCGCGAGTTCTATTACAACGACGCCGGGGTGCAGATCAGCACGCTGGCGCTGTCCACCCAGGCGCGCCTGAAGGGCCTCAAGCCCGGGGATGCCGACTGGCCCGAATCGGCCTACAACGGCGACTACATCGCCGACATCGCCGAAGACTTCAAGGCCAAGAAGACGGTCAAGGCCGACGACCGCGAGTTCACTGCCAGCGGCGACGTCGATGACCTCGACGGCATCCGCCAGTTCGCCGTGGCCTACCTGCGCCACGAGCAGGACCTGGACCTCAAGGCCTTCGATGTCCGCTTCGACAACTACTACCTCGAGTCCAGCCTCTACACCTCGGGCCGCGTCGAGGCCGCAGTGCAGAAGCTCAAGGACGCCGGCAAGACCTTCGAAGAAGGCGGTGCCCTGTGGCTGCGCTCGACCGACTATGGGGACGACAAGGACCGCGTCATGCGCAAGTCCGACGGCGGCTACACCTACTTCGTGCCCGATGTGGCCTACCACATCGCCAAGTGGGAGCGCGGCTTCGAGCAGTGCGTGAACATCCAGGGCTCCGATCACCACGGTACCATCGCCCGCGTGCGCGCAGGCCTTCAGGCCGCTGGCGTCGGCATCCCTCAGGGCTGGCCCGATTACGTCCTGCACAAGATGGTCACCGTGATGAAGAACGGCGAGGAGGTCAAGATCTCCAAGCGCGCCGGCTCCTACGTCACCCTGCGCGACCTGATCGAATGGACCAGCAAGGACGCCGTCCGATTCTTCCTGATCAGCCGCAAGGCCGACACCGAGTTCACGTTCGACGTCGATCTGGCGCTGAAGCAGAACGACGAGAACCCGGTCTTCTACGTCCAGTACGCCCATGCGCGCATCCAGTCGGTGCGCCAGCAGTACGCCGACAAGGGCGGTGACCTCGCCGCCGTGCCGCAGGCCGACCTGTCGCGCCTCACGGCCGACACCGAGCTGGCGCTGCTCGGCAAGCTCGCCGAGTTCCCCGAGATGCTGACCGCCGCCGCCCGGGGTCTCGCTCCGCACGACGTGGCCTTCTACCTTCGCGATCTGGCTGGCGCGTTCCACAGCTACTACGCCGCCGAGCGTTTCCTGGTCGACGACGTCGAACTGGGCCGCGCCCGCATCGCGCTGCTGACGGCCACGGCCCAGGTGCTGCGCAGCGGCCTGGCCGTGCTAGGCGTCAGCGCCCCGGACAAGATGTGAAGGAGCGGTCCGTGATGCAATCTCAACGCGGGGGCTTCTTCCTTGGCATGATCGTCGGCCTGCTGGTCGGCCTGGCACTGGCGCTCGGCGTGGCGCTCTACATCACCAAGGTGCCGCTGCCCTTTATCGACAAGGTTCCCCAGCGCACGCCTGAGCAGGACGCCGCCGAGGTCGAGCACAACAAGAACTGGGATCCGAACAGCCCGCTGTACGGCAAGAACCCGGCCAAGCCGCGCGCCATCCAGCCGGAGGCCAGCGCCCCGGATGCCGCGTCGGCACCGGCAGAGTCGCCCGTGCCCGACGCCGCCCCGCAAGCCACGCCGCCTGCGGCCGCCAATGCCGCGTCTGCGGCAGCCAGCAAGGCGAAGGCGGCGGCCAAGGCAGCCAGTGCCCCGGCCTCCAGCGCCCGCAACCCGGCGGCCATCCTCTCGGGCGAGCCGGTGTCCACCGCGCCGGCCCCAGATGCGTTGAGCTATCAGGTGCAGGCCGGTGCCTATGGAAGCCAGGCCGAGGCCGAGCAGCAGCGCGCCAAACTGGGCATGATGGGCATCGAGGCCCGCATCCAGGAACGCGAGGTCAACGGCCGCACCATGTTCCGGGTCCGCATCGGGCCGTTTGCTCAGCGCGAGCAGGCCGAAGAGGTCCGTGGCAAGCTGCAGGCTTCGGGTGTCGAATCGGCCCTGGTGCGTATTCAGAAATGAGTCCGTCGAACACGGAAAGGATCCCGTTCATGAACCGTCGTGAGTTTTCGCTGCACACCCTTGGCGTGGCTGGCCTGGCCGGACTGGGCGCCACACTGCCGGGCATGGCCCAGGCGCAGGGGCCGGTCGAAGGCACGAACTACGTGAAGCTGGGCCAGCCCGCCCCCGTGTCGGCGCCGGCCGGCAAGATTGAAGTGGTCGAGTTCTTCTGGTACGGCTGCCCGCACTGCCACCATTTCGAGCCCTATCTCGCCACCTGGGCCGCCAAGCTGCCGGCCGATGTCGCCTTCCGCCGCATCCCGGTCGCCTTCCGCGAGAATCCGTTCGGGGTCCACCAACGGCTTTACTTTGCGATCGAAGCGCTGGGTCTGATCCCCTCGTTGCATGCCAAGGTGTTCAACGCCATGCATGCCGAAGGTCTGAAGCTCGACAAGCCCGAACTCATCGGTGATTTTGTGGCCAAGCAGGGCGTCGACCGCGCCCGCTTCATGTCGGTGTTCGATTCGTTTGCTGTGCAGACCAAGGCCCGCCAGGCCCGCAGCCTGACCGACGCCTACAAGATCGACGGCGTGCCCGCCATCGGCGTGGCTGGCCAGTACTACACCTCGGTCGGCCTCAACGGCACGCCCGAGCGGGCGCTGGCCACCACCGAGTTCCTGATCGCCCGCGCCCGCAAGAGCCGTTGAGGCACGGCGGGCCCTGCCGGGAGGCAACGGCCTGCTTGCTGCGAAGGCCGGGGACAATGCGCGGAATTCCCGCCGGCCTCGCCGGTTCGCGTTGCGTCACGGCTAGAATGAATGCAAAATTCATGCCGATGATGCTGTTGCCCCACCCTGCTTCTCCTCTTGCGGCCGCCCTGCTGGCGCTGGCCGTCGCGCTCTCTGGCCTGACGCTCGGCGCCGATGCCCGGGCTGAAAAAGCTGACCGCAGCCAGCCGCTGTCGTTCGCGGCCGATGCCGCCCGCGTCGAAGACAACCAGCGCCTGAACATCCTCACGGGCAACGTTGAACTCACGAAGGGCACCATGGTGCTGCGCTCGGATCGCGTCGAGGTTCGCCAGAATGCCGATGGCACCCAGACCGCCACCGCCACCGGCGGCGCGGGCGGCCGGGCCTTCTTCCGGCAAAAACGCGAGGCGCTCGACGAGTTCATCGAAGGCGAGGCCGAGAAGGTGGTCTACGAGGGGCGCACCGACACCGTCCACTTCACGGGCCGCGCCATCATGCGCCGCCTGCGGGGCAACACCGTGGCCGATCAGGTCACAGGCCAGGCGGTCGTCTACGACAACAAGACCTCGGTCTTCCAGGTTCTGGGCAGCCCCACCAGCGGTGAAGCCGGCAAGGGCCGGGTGCGCGGGGTGATCTCGCCTCGTCCCGCCGAGGCCGAAGGAGGGCGGTGACGTGAGCACCCTCCCTGAATCGGCTGGCGTGCTGCCTGCTGAGGTCTTGCCCGCCAGCCGCCTGCGTGCCGAGGGCCTCAAGAAGCGGTATGGCGCGCGCACAGTCGTGCACGACGTCCACGTGGCCGTGGGCGCCGGCGAGGTGGTGGGCCTGCTCGGCCCCAACGGCGCCGGCAAGACCACCAGCTTCTACATGATCGTGGGCTTGGTGCGCGCCGACGCGGGGCTGATCGACATCGACGGGCAGCGCGTCGAAAAGCTGCCCATCCACCAGCGGTCTCGCCTCGGCCTGAGCTACCTCCCGCAGGAGGCGTCCATCTTCCGCCAGCTCAACGTCGAGGAGAACATCCGCGCCGTGCTCGAGCTCCAGGTCGATGAGCGCGGTCGCCGGCTGAACAAGGCCGCCATCGAGTCCCGGCTGGATGCCCTGCTGAACGACCTCAGCATCGAAAAGCTGCGCACCAGTCCGGCGATGGCGCTGTCGGGGGGCGAGCGTCGCCGTGTGGAGATCGCCCGGGCGCTGGCCACGCAGCCGCGCTTCATCCTGCTCGACGAGCCCTTTGCGGGCGTCGACCCGATTGCCGTCATCGAGATCCAGCGCATCATCGGTTTCCTCAAGGCCCGCGGCATCGGTGTGCTCATCACCGACCACAACGTCCGCGAGACCCTCGGCATCTGCGACCGCGCCTACATCATCAGCGAAGGCCGTGTGCTGGCGGAAGGCCGCCCGTCCGAGATCGTCCACAACGCCGAAGTCCGCAAGGTCTACCTCGGCGAGCACTTCCGCATGTAAGCGAACGGGTCCATGAAGCCATCCCTGCAGTTTCGGCTCTCCCAGCATCTGGCGCTCACGCCCCAGCTGCAGCAGTCCATTCGCCTGCTGCAGCTGTCGACGCTGGAGCTGCATCAGGAAGTCGAGCAGATGCTCGAGATGAACCCCTTCCTGGAACCCGAGGAAGAGTTCCCCGCCGTGGACACCGCCGCCAGCCTCGAATTCGAGCGGCAGCGCAACGAGCGCACCAGCAGCGAGGACAGCGGCAGCAGCAGCGAAGCGAGCACGACCGAGGGGGAGGCCGGCGGCCTCGACACCGTCGAGATCGGCACGACCGAGCGCGACGACTGGGAAAACGGCACCGAGCGCGACGACTTCGATGGCATCCGCGAAACCCCGTCACGCAACAACGAGGGCGACGACGACTTCGATCCGCTCGAACGCAATGCCGTGGCCATCAGCCTTCAGGAGCACCTGCGTCAGCAGCTGCTGGGCACCCGCCTGAATGCGCAGGACATGGCCGCGGTCGAGATCCTGATCGAGTCGCTCAATGAGGACGGCTACCTGGCCGACCCGCTCGACGAGATCGCGGCCAGCCTGCTGCCCGAAGATGCCGACGAGGAGATGCGCGACGAACTGCTGTCGCGCCTGCGTTGTGCCCTGAGCTGGCTGCAGCACATGGACCCGACGGGCGTGGGTGCCTCGTCGCTGTCCGAGTGCCTGGTGCTCCAACTGCGCACACTCGAAGAAGAGGCGGCCCGCGACCTCGCCATCGTCATCTGCCAGCACCATCTCGAGCTGCTGGCCCGGCGCGACACGCGCAAGCTCATGGCCGCCACCGGCGCTGACGAACACCTGCTGAAGGAAGCGCAGGGCCTGATCGTCGGTCTGGAACCGAAACCCGGCCGCCGCTTCACGCGCGCCGAGGCCAACATCATCGTGCCCGACGTCATCGTGCAGAAGTCGGGCCGGAACTGGAAGGTCGTGCTCAACCCCGACGTGATGCCCAAGTTGCGCATCAACGACCTCTACGCCCAGGCGCTGCGCTCCACCCGGTCGCCACGCGGCACCGCCGCTACCGAGAGCCACACGGCGCTGAGTTCGCGGCTGCAAGAGGCCCGCTGGTTCGTCAAGAACATCCAGCAGCGCTTCGACACCATCCTGCGCGTCTCGCAGGCCATCGTCGATCGCCAGAAGAACTTCTTCACGCACGGCGAGATCGCCATGAAGCCGCTGGTGCTGCGCGAGATCGCCGACGAACTCGGTCTGCACGAATCCACCATCTCACGGGTGACCACGGCCAAGTACATGAACACGCCGTTCGGCACGTTCGAACTCAAGTACTTCTTCGGCTCCTCGCTCAACACTGACGCCGGGGGCAACGCCTCCAGCACCGCGGTGCGTGCCCTCATCAAGCAGCTCGTGGCGGCCGAAGACGCCCGCAAGCCGCTGTCCGACAGCCAGCTTTCCAGCATGCTGGAAGAGCAGGGCATCCAGGTTGCGCGTCGCACCGTGGCCAAGTACCGTGAAGCCCTGAAGATCGCACCCGCCAACCTGCGCAAGGCGCTCTGACTTTGCCGCGGCCCTCGCGGTCTGGCGGTCAACACGCTGCCATGAAGATCGCCTGACGTGCCGTTCGTCTTGCAGGACACCGCTCGGCCTGTGTGCGCCGGGCCGTTCCGCCCCCATTGCCCGAGGTTCTCCATGCCGATCAAGCCCATCCGTCGCCCCGTCGTTTCCAGCACGACCGGCCGCCCCACCGACGACCGGGGCGCAGGGCGACCCACCGACTCGCCACATCACCGCTCCGCCGCCGCCGCGGCCGGAGACCGCCGTGCTGCAGAGCCGTCGCGCCGCCGCACCGAGGGACGCAGCGCCGGACCTCACGATCGCCGGCCTGCCGAACGGGCGCCGCAGCAGCGCGCACCGCATGAACGCGCGCTGCCGGGCGCAGATCGCAGCCGCCCCGTGCTCGCCGCCGACCGCCCCACCGGCCTCTACCTCAGCTGTGCCGCAGGCGTCGAGTCGCTCCTGGCCGCCGAAGCCCACCGCATCCTCGGGCCGGCGCTGACGGTCACCGAGTCCCGCGGCGGCATCGAGATCCAGCCCGGCCCCGACGCCCGCACCCCCGCCGCCACCCGTGCCGCATTGATCGACGCCGCCATGCGGCTGAACCTCGAAAGCCGCCTCGCCCAGCGCGTTCTGTGGCGCGTCGCCTCTCGCGTCTACCGGCACGAGGACGACATCTACACCCTGGGCCGCGACGTCAACTGGTCTGACTGGATCACCCCGCAGCACACCCTGCGCGTCGACGTCACCACCCGCCGCAGCACGCTGCGCAGCCTCAACTTCGCCGCCCTGCGCATCAAGGACGCCGTGTGCGATGACCTGCGCGAGCGCACCGGCGAGCGCCCCAACGTCGACACCCGGCACCCCGACCTCAGCCTCGTCCTCTACATGGACGACCTCGAGGCCACGCTCTACGTCGACACCTCCGGCGAGGCCCTCTTCAAGCGCGGCTGGCGGGAAGACACCGGCGAGGCCCCGCTCAAGGAAACGTTGGCGGCGGCCATGCTGGCTGCTGCGGACTGGCAAGGCCGCCCGGAAGACGGCGCCCTGCTCGACCCCTGCTGCGGCGCCGGCACGATCCCCATCGAGGCCGCGCAGATCGCCTGCGACATCGCGCCCGGCCTCCAGCGCCGCTTCGCCTTCGAGCGCCTGCTGCCCTTCCGTTCACACCAGGCCGCCTGGCAGGCCTTGCGTCAGGCCGCCCGCGCGCGCCAGCGTGCCCCCCGGGTGCCGATCTTCGCGGGCGATGTGTCCTTCCGCATGACCGACTTCGCCACCCGCAACGCCGAGCGGGCGGGGGTGCGCCACGCCATCGACTTCAAGACCGCCGACGCCTTGCAGCGCCCGGTGCCCTGCGAGCGCGGCGTGCTCATGTTCAACCCGCCCTACGGCGAGCGCATCGACACCAAGGGCTCGGTGCGCGATGCCTACCGCGCCCGCGGCGGCAACTCCGACGACGCCCCCTTCGAGCGGGGTGAGCCCGAAGGCCGCCGCGCAGGCCGCGAGCAGTTCGAGGGCGATGAAGAGGCTGCCACCTTCTTCCAGCGACTGTCATCGCACTGGAAGAAGCACTACACCGGCTGGACCGCCTGGATTCTCAGCCCCGACATGAAGCTGCCCGGCGCCATGCGGCTCAAGGAAAGCCGCCGCACCGTGCTGTTCAACGGCCCCATCGAATGCCGGCTCTTCCGCTTCGACCTCGTCGCCGGCAGCCTCAAGCGTCCCGCTGCAACCGATTCATCCGTTGCGGATCCCGCTCCGCCCGGCGACGCAGACCGCTGACCGCACCAGCATCGTCTCGCCTTCGGGGGTGCGTTACCTTTTGGGCCTGCCGATTGGCTCACTGTGCCTGGCGCTCCCGGGCGTTCAGGCCCCTCGGTTGTCGCCCTGTTGCTGTCGGTGGTCGCTCCCACCGCGTCTCACATCGAGGTCTGGCTTGGTTTAGTCAGTGCCCTCGTGGTGTGCTGCGATGACACTCAGCGCCGCCAGCGGCGCCGTATCGGCCCGCAGCACCCGCCGTCCCAGACTCACCGCCCGCCAGCCCGCTCGCAGCGCAGCTTCTTCTTCCGCGGGGGCGAGACCGCCCTCCGGTCCGTTGAGAAACACGAACTGCGTCGGGCGCTCATCGCTGTGACGCTGGCTGTCCCCGCCGCGCGTTGGGTCTCCAACCCCGGCCCTGGATGCCACCGGGGGCAACTCACCCAGCCAGCCGCTCAGCGGCACCGCCTCCCGCAGACTCAGCACCGCCCGATGGCACACCGGCCTACTTGCACGCGCTGCACCGTCCGCCTCTGCCTTGATCCACGCACCCAGCGTCATCACCGGATGAATCTCTGGCACGACCGCCCGCCCGCACTGCTCTGCGGCCGCCACGGCCACAGCCTGCCAGTGCGCCACCTTTTTCAGGGCACGGTCTCCGTCGAGCCTCAACACCGAGCGCTCGCACATCAGCGGCTGGATCGCCCGCACGCCCAACTCGGTGGCCTTCTCCACCACGAAGTCCATCCGGTCGTTGGCCGGCATGCACACGGCCAGCGTCACCGCCACCGGCAACTCCCGGTCGTTCTCCACCGGCGACTCCAGCCGCACGCACACCCGTTTGCGCCCCATTTCCACCACCGCCGCGCGCCACTCTCGCCCCCCACCGTCAAACAGGTGCACCTCATCCCCTGGCTGCAGGCGCAGCACCTGCACATGGCGGGACACCCCCTCTGACAATGTCAGCTCCATCCCCGTCGCCAACTCCGGCGACGCTTCTATATGAAAGCGCGGCATCACACTCACCTCACAACAGACCCTGCACAGCCGGCATTCTCCCGTAGCGTTCAGGGTCCCCGGCCGCCGCTCGCGCCAGTTGCGGGGACCGCCCGAAAGCGGCATTGCAACTTTTTTACGACACCTACTTGCGGACCGATTCAAAGTGATGCCATAATTGCGTTCTTCGCTGATCGCGACACGCAAAAAACGCGACGCAAACAGCGAAAAGTTCTTTAAAAATTAACAGCCGATAAGCGTGGGTGTTTGGATGAAAGAAGCCA
>NZ_CANBCC010000096.1 GCF_947366995.1 uncultured Aquabacterium sp.
CGCTCTACCTGGGCTACGTGGGGTTTGCCGTGCCGTTTGCGTTCGCCGTGGGCGCACTGTGGACAGGCCACCTGACGCGCGAGCAGCTGGCGTGGCTGCGCCCCTGGGTGCTGGTGGCGTGGGCGGCGCTGGGCGTGGGCATCGTGCTCGGCAGCAGCTGGGCGTACCGCGTACTGGGCTGGGGCGGCTGGTGGTTCTGGGATCCGGTCGAGAACGCCTCGCTGCTGCCCTGGCTGGTGGGCGTGGCGCTGCTCCACAGCCTGGCTGCCGCCGCGCGCACCGACCTGTTCAAACCCGCCGTGTTGCTGCTGTGCATTGCCGCCTTCGGGCTCAGCCTCATCGGCACCTTCATCGTGCGATCCGGCGCCATCACATCGGTCCACGCTTTTGCCACCGATCCGGCGCGGGGCGTCTTCATCCTCGCGCTGATCGGCCTGTCGCTGGGGGGATCACTGTGTCTGTTTGCCTTGAGGGCCCGCCGCCTGGCCAAGCCCTGGGACTTCGCACCGGTATCACGCGAGGCCATGCTGCTGTGCAATGCGCTGGTGCTGTCGGTGGCCGCGGCCACCGTGTTGCTGGCCACGCTGTATCCCATGGCGCTGGACGCGCTCGGGCTGGCCAAGATCTCCGTGGGGCCGCCCTATTTCGAGGCGGTGCTGGGGCCGCTGCTGACCCCGGCCGTGCTGCTGATGGGCGTCGCGCCGCTGGCACACTGGCGAGGCATGCCGCTGCCCGCGCTGGCCCGGCGCCTTCGCTGGGCGCTGGTCGCCAGCGTGGCCAGCGCCGTGGTGGCCCTGCTGCTGGGTCACACCGGGCCGATGGCCTTCTGGGGCATGTTGCTGGGCGCCTGGGCCGTAATCACGGCGCTCATGCCGATCTGGCGCCTGCGCGTGCCTCGCACCCTGGCCGCTTGGGGCATGGCATGCGCGCATCTGGGGGTGGGCGTCTTCGTGCTGGCCCTCACGTTGCTCAAGTCACACGAAGCCGAGCGAGAGGTGCCCCTTTCGGTGGGCGAGACGGTTCCGGTCGGCCCTTACCAGGTGAGGCTGGACGCCCTGGAGGCTTTTCACGCAGGCAACCACATGGGCACGCGGGCCACGCTGACCCTGCTCGACCATGGCGAGCCCATCGGGACGCTACGCCCGGAAAGCCGCGACTACACCACGCAGGACATGACGGTGGCCGCGCCGGACATCGACACCGCCTGGTGGCGCGATGTGTACGTGGCCATGGGCCAGGCCATCGGCCCCAGCACATGGGCCATGCGGGTTCAGTTCAAGCCGGCCATGGTGTGGGTCTGGGCTGGCTTCCTGATGATGAGCGTGGGCGGCGTGCTGGCAGCCTGGCGCGCACCGCGGGGCGTACATGCGCCCATTTCAGGCGGCGCTGTGCACCACCCCGCCCTGCCCACCAGCGCCACGGCCCTGCAACCCGTGCATCGCGTGAAGGGCCCGCGCCGATGACCACGCTCCGTCGAATCTGGCCACTGCTCCCACTGGGCCTGGCGCTCGGCCTGGTGACGCTGTTTGCCGCCGGATTGCGGCACGATCCCCGTCAACTCCCGTCGGCCCTGCTGGGTCAGCCCGCGCCGTCATTCAGCGCCGCGCGGCTGGGGCACGCCGATCAGGTCGTCACCTCCACGCAGATGCGAGGCCAGCCGTGGGTGCTCAATGTGTGGGCCTCGTGGTGCACGGCCTGTGCCGATGAGCACGAGGCAGTCAAGCAACTCGCCGCCGGCACCGCGCCCGTCTACGGGCTCAACTACAAAGACGCCGCGCCGCAGGCCCAGGCGTGGCTGGCCCGGATGGGCGATCCGTATCGCGCCTCCATTGCCGATCCCGACGGCCGCATCGGCATGGACTTCGGCGTCTATGGCCTGCCGGAAACCTTCGTGATCGACCGCGAAGGGCGCGTGCGCTTCCGGCATGCCGGCCCCCTGACCAAGGAACGGGTCGAGCGCGAGCTGTTGCCCCTTCTGAAATCGCTGAGAGAATCGTGAAGCGACTGCTGACTGCGTTCATGCTGTCTGGGGCCTGCCTCGCTTGGGCGGCTCCTGATCGCCTTCACGCGCTCGCGACCGAGTTGCGCTGCCCGGTCTGCCAGAACCAGACGCTGGCGGATTCCAATGCCGACCTGGCGCGTGACCTGAAAGCGGAAATCGCCCGGCAGATCGAACAGGGCCGCAGCGACGAGCAGATTCGGGCCTTCATGGTGCAGCGCTACGGTGAGTTCGTGCTGTATGAGCCGCCGGTGCGCGCGGACACCACCGTCCTGTGGGCAGGCCCGTTTGCCTTGCTGGCTCTGGGCGCGGGGGCGCTGGGGTGGCGGCTGCGGCGCCTTCGGCAGCGCCCGCCCGCTCACGGCACCCCGACATCGGAGCGCCAGACATGAACGCCGACATGGGGCTCTTCATCGCCGTGGCCGGACTGGCCACGCTGCTCGTCACCCTGTCCCTCTGCCGCCCGCTGCTCGCCCCTCAGGCCGATGCGACCGAGACACCTTCGGGCAGACGCCGGGCCGCCGCGCTGGCTGCACTCGCCGTGCCACTGCTGGCCACCGGCCTTTACGCCGCGCTGGGCGCCCCCCGTGCCATGCTGGTCGAACCCGAGTCGCCCGCCCACCGCATGAACAACGTCGACATGACGCAAGCCACGCAGCGCCTGGCGCAAAAGCTCAAAGCCTCGCCCGATGACCTTGAGGGGTGGTTCGTGCTGGCGCGCTCCTACCAGGCGATGGAGCGCTGGCGCGATGCGGCCGACGCCTACCGCGAAGCCCTGAGGCTGGCGCCCGACGACCCGCAGATGATGGCCGATCTGGCCGATGTGCTGGCCACGGCGCAGGGCGGCCAGCTGGAAGGCGAGCCCGCACAGTGGGTGGCGCGGGCCCTCTCGCATGACTCGAAGCATGCCAAGAGCCACGCGCTGGCCGCCATGGCAGCCTACCGCGCGGGCCGCATGGACGAGGCGACGTCCCACTGGAAACAGCTGGCGGCGGTGTCTCCACCCGGGTCCGAAGGCGAGACGCTCGCGCGTCAGGGCCTGGAACGCATCAAGGCGCCGACGAGCGGGCGTTAGTACTTGGCGAACACGCCGTCTCGGTCATTTCCCGCGCCGTTCGTCCGTTTCGCTGCTTGCACCGAACACCTCTCGCGCCGCAGAGAGCCCATTGAGCGCGGCAGGAAACCCAGCGTAAACCGCCATCTGCATGATGACCTCGACGATCTCCTGCCTGGACACCCCCACGTTCAGTGCCGCGCGCAAATGAACCTTGAGCTGGGGCGCGGCATTGCCCATCGCCGTGAGTGCCGCAACGACAGCGATCTCCCTGCTTCGCAGGTCCAGGCCCGGGCGACTGTAGATGTCGCCGAACGGGAACTCGACCAGGTAACGCGCAAAGTCTGGCGCGATGTCGGCCAGACTGGCCACCACCCGCTTGCCCGCCTCGCCATCAATCTCCTTCAACCTGGCAAGCCCTCGGCTGAATCGTTCATCGGTGTCCGCGGTCATGGAGCGTCCTTTCCTGGCCTCGATAGTGATCAACCTTGGTCTGCAGCACCTGAGCGGCGTGCTGCATGGCGCGAATGGATTCCTGCACCTCGACGAGGTGTTGCTCCAGCAGCGCCCGCCGCGCTGCCACCGTCGACTCACCTTGGCTGCGCAATTGCGCAAACATCTGCATCTGCCCAACCGGCATGCGGGTGCCCCGCAAGCGCATCAGGAAGCTGATCCACTCCAGATCGGCGGCGGCATAGCGGCGCTGCCCACCCGGTGCCCTGTCCACGGGCGCAATCAGCCCTGCACGCTCGTAATAGCGCAAGGTGTGGGCAGACAGGCCTGTGCGTTGTGCCACTTCGGTGATCGTGAGAAATTCATCCATGACTGGATCCTAGAACTTCGAGTGCACTCGAAGTCAAGCACTTGCTCCATGAGTTTCAACAAGCCCTGTTCTCGTAGAGGCGAGTCCGAATGCATCGGGATGTCATGAAACTCCACAGAAGACAAAAACGAAAAAGCCCTTGATGATCAAGGGCTTCAATGCATTCAAGACGTTCGGGACGGTGTAAACCGCCTTCAAGTCACTCCCACTCGATCGTGGCAGGCGGCTTGCTCGACACGTCGTAGGTGACGCGGTTGATGCCGCGCACTTCGTTGATGATCCGCCCTGACACCTTCTTCAGCAGGCTGTAAGGCAACTCGGCCCAATCCGCAGTCATGAAGTCGCTGGTTTGCACCGCGCGCAAGGCCACCACGTAGTCGTAGGTGCGGCCATCGCCCATCACGCCCACGCTCTTGACCGGCAGGAACACCGTGAAGGCCTGCGAGGTCAGGTCGTACCAGCTCTTGCCGCTGAGCGGCTCGATGGTGGAGCGCAATTCTTCGATGAAGATGGCGTCGGCGCGACGCAGCAGGTCGGCGTACTCCTTCTTCACTTCGCCCAGGATCCGCACGCCCAGACCCGGGCCCGGGAACGGGTGACGATAGACCATCTCGTGCGGCAGGCCCAGGGCCACGCCCAGCTCGCGCACTTCGTCCTTGAACAGCTCGCGCAGCGGCTCCAGCAGCTTCAGGCCCAACTGCTCCGGCAGGCCGCCCACATTGTGGTGGCTCTTGATGGTCGTGGCCTTCTTGGTCTTGGTGCCGCCGCTTTCCACCACGTCGGGGTAGATCGTGCCTTGCGCCAGGAAGGTCGCGCCCTTCACACCGTTGCCGGCGGCCTTGAGCTTGCCGGCTTCGGCCTTGAACACGTCCACAAACAGGCTGCCGATGATCTTGCGCTTCTTCTCGGGGTCGGACACCCCGGCCAGCTGACCGAGGAACAGGTCGCTCGCGTCGACCCGGATGACCTTGGCGTGCAGCTTGCCCGCAAACATGTCCATCACCATGTCGCCCTCATTCAGGCGCAGCAGCCCGTGGTCGACGAAGACGCAGGTCAGCTGGTCGCCGATGGCGCGGTGAATCAGCGCCGCCGCCACCGACGAGTCCACGCCACCCGACAGGCCGAGGATGACCTCTTCGTCACCCACCTGCTCGCGGATCTTCGCGACCGCCTCTTCGATGTAGTTGCCCATCACCCAATCGCCCGCACAACCGCTGATCTCGCGCACGAAGCGCGTCAGCATGGCATGGCCCTGGATGGTGTGCGTGACCTCGGGGTGGAACTGCACGGCGTAGTAGCGCTTTGCTTCGTTGGCCATGCCGGCAATCGGGCAGCTGGGCGTCGACGCCATCAGCGTGAAGCCGTCCGGCAGCCGGGTCACCTTGTCGCCGTGGCTCATCCACACCTTGAGCATGCCGTGGCCTTCGGGGGTGGTGAAGTCCTGGATGCCGTCCAGCAGCCTGGTGTGGCCGTGGGCGCGCACCTCGGCATAGCCAAATTCGCGGGTGTCGGACCAGCTCACTTCGCCGCCCAGCTGCACCGCCATGGTCTGCATGCCGTAGCAGATGCCCAGCACGGGCACGCCCAGATCCCACACCGCCTGCGGCGCGCGCAGCTGGTGGTCTTCGTAGGTGGATGCGTGGCTGCCCGACAGGATGATGCCCTTGGGGTTGAACGACTTGATGAAGTCGTCCGACACGTCGTTCGGGTGGATCTCGCAGTAGACGTGGGCCTCGCGCACGCGGCGGGCGATCAACTGGGTGACCTGGGAGCCGAAATCGAGGATCAGGATCTTGTCATGCATGGTGAGCTCTCTTGGGCAGGCTTCGGGCGTGAGGCGGAAGTCGTTCGTGATCAGGCCCCGGTGCGCACCGTGCGCGCGGGGGCCTCATGGAAGGCACGGCTGAAGTAACGCAGGCCGATGACGGCGGCAATGGCCTGGATGGCGGCACACAGGTAGAACGGCGCGCCAATGCGCCAGTCACCCTGCGGGTAATGAGACACGGCCGCCAGCAAGGGCGAACCCAGCACCGGGCCCAGCATGGCGGCCACACTGTTGATGGACGAGACGGCACCCATGCTTTCGCCCTGGCGCGACGGGTCGACCGCATTCGACACGACGCTCTGCAGGCCGGGCTGCACCATGTAGCCGAACACGTTGACCACGATGACCACGTACATCATCCAGCCCTCGGGCACCGCACCAAAGGCGGCAAACGCCAGCGTGGCCGACACCAGCCCGATGCGGACGATGTTTTGCAACGGCATGCGCTTCTGGATCTGACGCAGCAGCCCGCCCTGCACCAGCACGGCCATCATGCCCACTGCAAAGAGCGACAGACCGTTGTCCTTCGGCGTCCAGCCGAACTTGAACTCGGTGTAGAGGAACCAGCTGGTGTGCAGGCAGAACTGCGCCAGGATGGACAGCCCCATGATCCACAGCAGCGTCTCGACACCCTTGAGCTCACGCAGGCGGGCCAGCGCGCTGAACGGGTTGGTTCGGGCAAACTCGAACGCGCGGCGGCGCTCGGCCGGCAGCGATTCGGGCAGCACGAAGTAGCCATACACGGCGTTCAGCAGGCACAGCGAGCCGGCCAGCAGGAACGGCCAGTGGATGTTGTGGTCTCCCAGCACGCCGCCCATCACCGGGCCCAGGATGAAGCCGAGGCCGAACATGGCGCCCAGCAGGCCGTAGTTCTTGGCGCGGTCCTTGGGCTGGGTGATGTCGGCCACATAAGCATTGGCCACGGCGATGTTGGCGCACACCGCACCGCCCATGATGCGCACGGCGATCAGCATCCAGAATTCGGTGGCCAGCGCCGTGACGAAGAAGTTGACGGCCATGCCCACCAGCCCGAGCAACAGCACCGGTCGGCGACCGTAGCGGTCGGACAGCGCCCCCAGCACGGGCGCGCTGAAGAACTGGGCGATGGCAAAGGCCGCCTGGGCTGCACCGTACCCGACGGAGGTGCCCGCCCCGCTGTCCATGAACGACCCGATGAGCTTGGGCAGGACAGGCGCAATGATGCCGATCGACATCATGTCGAGCAGCACCGTGATCATGATGAACGGCATGGCCGCCTGGCGGCCGGAGTTCGAAGCCATGGCTGTCTCGGTCGGTGGTCAAAAAAAGGAACCGGCCGAAGCCGGTGTCCTCATGCGGTCAGGAAAGACGGGCCGGCGCGACCACCGTCGGGCACCGGCCGCCGTGCCCCTTACTCCATCCGGTAGTTCGGGGCTTCCTTGGTGATCTGAACGTCGTGCACGTGGCTTTCGCGGATGCCCGCCGACGTGATCTCGACGAACTCGGCCTTGTTGTGCATCTCGGCGATGGTGCCGCAACCGCAGTAGCCCATCGAGGCGCGCAGACCGCCCGCCATCTGGTACAGGATCGTGATGACCGAGCCCTTGTAAGGCACGCGACCTTCGATGCCCTCGGGCACCAGCTTGTCGGCGTTGGGGTTCGTCGTCTCGTCGTTTTCCTGGAAGTAGCGGTCGGCCGAGCCGTCCTTCATGGCGCCGATCGAGCCCATGCCACGGTAGCTCTTGTAGCTGCGGCCCTGGAACAGGATGACCTCGCCGGGTGCTTCTTCGGTGCCGGCGAACATGCCGCCCATCATCACGGTGCTGGCGCCGGCAGCGATCGCCTTGGCGATGTCACCGGAGTAGCGGATGCCGCCGTCGGCGATCAGCGGCACGCCCGTGCCTTGCAGCGCGGTGGCCACGTTGTCGATGGCCATGATCTGGGGCACGCCCACGCCAGCGACGATGCGCGTGGTGCAGATGGAGCCCGGGCCGATGCCCACCTTGACGCCGTCGGCGCCGGCGTCAACCAAGGCCAGGGCCGCTGCGCCGGTGGCGATGTTGCCGCCAATGACGTCGACCTGCGGGAAGTTCTTCTTGACCCAGCGCACGCGCTCGATCACGCCATGACTGTGGCCATGGGCGGTGTCCACCACCAGGGCGTCGACGCCGGCCTTGACCAGCAACTCGACGCGCTCTTCGGTGCCGTCACCCACGCCCACCGCGGCACCCACGCGCAGCTTGCCATGGGCGTCGCGGGCGGCGTTGGGGAAGGTGTTCTGCTTGGTGATGTCCTTGACCGTGAACACGCCGCGCAACTCGTTGGCGTCGTTGATCATCAGCACACGCTCCAGCTTGTGCTGGTGCATCAGGGCCTTGGCTTCGGCCTGGGTGGCACCGTCCTTGACGGTGATCAGGCGCTCGCGCGGGGTCATGATCTCGCGCACCGGGGCGTCGAGGCGGGTCTCGAAACGCAGGTCCCGGCCGGTGACGATGCCCACGACCTTGCCGTTGTCCACCACTGGGAACCCGGAGATGCCGTGCTGGTTGGACAGCTCGATCACATTGCGGACCTTGACGTCCGACGTGATGGTGATCGGGTCGCGCAGCACGCCGGACTCGTAGCGCTTGACGCGCGCGACCTCGGCAGCCTGTTGCTTGGGCGACAGGTTCTTGTGAATGATCCCGATGCCGCCTTCCTGGGCGATCGCGATCGCCAGGCGAGCTTCCGTCACGGTGTCCATTGCGGCGGACACCAGAGGCAGATTCAGCTGAATATTGCGGGACAGACGGGTGGCCAGCGACGTGTCGCGGGGCAACACTTGAGAGTACGCGGGCACCAACAACACGTCATCAAACGTGAGGGCTTTACCAAGCAGGCGCATGAACAGGGCTCCAGACGCAAAAGCGGATTATACGCGGTGAAGCGGACAGCGGGAAAACGTACGTGTTCGCGGGCCGAATCCACACAATCCCCGGGAGCCTGGGAAGACAGCAGGGCTAAACTCGCGCAGATGAGCACCCTGCACCCGATTTCGTCACGCGTGGCCCTGTCTGTGCTGGCCGCGTTGTGTCTTTACAGCCTGCCCGCCTCGGCTGCCCCGCAGTGGAAATGGCGGGATGCGAGCGGCAGCATCCAGTACAGCGACCGTCCGCCTCCGGCTGGCACGCCGGAACAGGCGATTCTGGCGCGTCCGGCCGTCCCCACCAGCCGGCCCGTGGTGAAGGCGGCCGAAGTGGCCCCGGCTGCAGCGCCCGTCGCCCCCGCAGCGTCTGCCGCTGCGACCAAGGCCGACAGCGAACTGGAAGCCCGGCGCCGCAAGGCCGAAGAAGAGAAGAAGGCCCAGGTAAAGGCCGAAGAAGAGAAGCAGGCCAAGGTACGCGCGGAGAACTGCCAGCGCGCCACGGCGTACATGAAGTCGCTGCAGGACGGCATCCGCATCGCGCGCACCAACGCCGCAGGCGAACGCGAGATCCTGGACGATGCGGGCCGCGCGGAAGAGATGCGTCGCACCCAGGAGGTGATGGCCGGCAACTGCCGCTGAACGCCTGCGAAGCACGTCGGGTTGCGATGCCCGGCGTTCCGCGCGCTGTCAGCCGCCTTGTCAGTCGCCCTGCCCGGTCGCCGTCCAGTTCCGCGGACGGTGCCACCCCTTCGGGATCTTTTCCCCCTGGCTGCGGTAGCGCTGCCGGCGCGCCTCCTTCGGGTCGACCTTGAGCTGGCGAACCAGCTCGACGCGGTCACCATCGCGCAATGCCTGCGTCGCACGGGCCCGATGCCCCCAGACCCCAGCAGACCACACGCCCTGAGCCAGACCCTCGGCATCCAGACCCTCGATGCGACCGATCAGGCCGGACGCCTCTACCGCATCACGGAGCGTCGCCCCACCGTGCAGCGTGAGCGACACGCGCTCGACCACGCGGGGCGAGACGCTCACCGCCACTTCGACGGCGATCTGTGCCTGCAGAGGCTCAGCGGGGGCCATGGACCTGCTCCGCGCGCTTCACGAAGGCATCGATGAAGGTGTTGGCGATGCGGTCGAACACCGGGCTGATGACGAGTTCGAGCGGCCGACTGGAGAACGCGTACTTCAGCGAGAACTCCACCTTGCAGGCAGGCGCATCGAGCGGGTCGCCCGGCGCTGCCGTTGCTCCAGGCGTGTTCAGCGGTGAGAACGTCCACGTGCCTTCCAGCTGCGAGAACGGGCCATCGACCAGCGTCATGCACACCGATCGCCCTGTCTCATTGACATTGCGGGTGGTGAAGGCCTGACGTACGCCTGCAAAATGGATATGCAGGCGCGCGGTCATGCCGTCGTCGTGACGTTGCAGGACCTCGGCCTTGTCGCACCAGGGCAGGAATTTGGGGTAGTCTTCGACCGCGGTGACCAGCGCATACATTTCGCGCGGCGAGTACCACAGCAGGACCGACTTGTGGACGTGCTTCATAGAATCCCGCCATTTTACGAAAACGACGCCCCTTCTCATGTCGATTGCTGAAAACCGCAAAGCCCACTTCAATTACCACATCGAAGAAAAGTACGAAGCCGGCGTTGTGCTCGAGGGCTGGGAGGTGAAGGCCATCCGCGAAGGCCAGGTGCAGATGACCGATGGCTACGTGGTGGTGAAGAACGGCGAGCTCTACCTGATCGGGCTGCGCATCAACGCGCTGCGCTCGGCGTCGACACACGTGAACCCGGACGCCGACCGCACGAAGAAGTTGCTGATGCACCGCGCCGAGATCAAGCGCCTGATCGGCAAGACCGAGCAGCGGGGCTACACCATCGTGCCGCTGAACCTGCACTGGAAGGGTGGCCGCGTGAAGGCAGACATTGCGCTGGCAAAGGGCAAGGCCGAGCACGACAAGCGCAACACCATCAAGGACCGCGACTGGGAACGCGAAAAGGGCCGGCTGATGAGACAGAAGGTCTCATCCAATCCAAAGGATTGAGGAGCGAAGCGACCAGGCCCTTTCGCCCAAAGGGCCGGCTGATGAGACAGAAGGTCTCATCCAATCCAAAGGATTGAGGAGCG
>NZ_CANBCC010000097.1 GCF_947366995.1 uncultured Aquabacterium sp.
GATTCCCGTGTGAAAGTAGGACATCGTCAGGCTACTTACAGTGAAGAAAAGCCCCCGACCAGACTGGTCGGGGGCTTTTTTGTTTTTCGAGGCGGCATTGATGCCGTCCGGGATTCGGGCGGTTGCCGATGTGTCGGCAGGCGCGTTGAGATATAGTGATTCCATGTTCGATGTCCTGGTTTACGTCTACGAGCACTACTGGCGACCGGACGCGTGTCCGGAGGCCGGTCTGCTGGCGCGCAAACTTTCGGCGGTCGGATTCGAGGAAGAAGAAATTGCCGATGCGCTGGCGTGGCTGGAGGGCCTGCGTACGGTGAGCACCGCCCCCATGGTGGCCCCGGCCGGAGGCAGTGCCCGCGTGCTGGCTTCAGCCGAGAGCGAGCGCTTCGGTCCAGAGGCGCTGGGCTTCCTGCACTTTCTCGAGTCGGCTGGCGTGCTGACGGGGGCGATGCGTGAGCTCGTGCTCGACCGCGCGATGGCGGTGCCGCGTGCGCCGCTGACCTTGGAGGACTTCAAGGTGCTGGTGTTGCTGGCGTTCTGGTCTCGCGGGGAAGAGCCGGATTCTCTGGTGCTGGACGAGCTCTTTGTCGACGACGCCGATCGCGTGGTCCATTGAACGCGCGATTCAAGTTTGCAGCCGGCGGGTCGACATTCTGTCAGGGCTTTCGCGATTCGAAAGCGAGCAGAGAAGGTGTCGAGATGAGCGAGTGGGCGGCATGGCATGAAGGCGAAGACGCCAGGCGGCGCCGGGGTGCTCACCCATGGCTTTCCGTACGGGGCGTGGCACGACACGTGAGGCATGGCGGGCTGGCCATGGCGGTCTGCATGCTGCTGGTCGGCTGCGACCAACTGGGCATCGAGACGCCGCAGAAAGCCGCTGAGTCCAAGGCGGCAGAGGCAAAGGCGATCGGCAGCGCGTGTCGACATGCGTTGCGGGCCATCGAGGACTGCTATACGCTGAACCCACAGGCCGACAAGGCAGCGGTCTTCGGCGGTTGGCGCGAGATGGACGAGTACATGCGCGAGAACAAGCTGGACGGGATCGCGCCGGTGGTGCCTCGGCCGCCTGCGGAGGCGGCTTCCAAGGGGAAGGGCGCGGCCTCTCGGCCGAAGGCTGACGCCGACGAGGACGAAGAGGTGATCGACGAGGAGCCGGCGGAACCGGTCAAGGGCCGCAAGGGCAAGTCGGCCGCGTGAGCGCGGATCGCCGAGGCAAAGGCTGGCCTCGAAGGTTTGCTCCGACGCCCGGCGCTTTGCTGGTTCAGCGGCGAGAATGGCGCATGTCGTCTGCAATCGATACTCCGTGGCTGGGCTTGCTGGATGGACGCCTGTGGCGGCATCCTGAGCGTGAGCAGGGCACGCGCGCCATGCTGCGTGCGTTGCCAGGGGTGGCTGCGTGGGGGCTGGTCACCGGGATGGTGATGGCGCAGTCGGGCTTGCCCATGTGGGCGGTCGTTTTCATGTCGATGACGGTGTTCGCGGCCAGCGCACAGCTGGCGGCGATCCCGTTGATGCTTGCGGGCGCGCCGTTGTGGGTGGTGTGGCTGGCCGCGATGTGCGTGAACCTGCGCTTCGTGATCTTCAGTGCCCAGTTGCGGCCCTTCTTGATGGTCTTGCCATTGCCTTGGCGATTGGTCTGTGGCTACATGGTGGCCGACGTGTCCTACGTGATGCAGGTCGCGCGCTACCCGCACGGAACGGCGGCCACGGCGAGCGAGCTGGGACCACTGGCTCACATGGTGGGGCTTGCGGCGCCGAACTGGCTGGGATGGAATGGTGCGGCCTTGCTCGGCATTGCGTTTGCGGGGCAACTGCCGACCTCGTGGGGACTGGCATTTGCCGGGACGCTGACGCTGGCGGGCTTGTTGGCCTCGCTGGTTCGGGACGGGCGGGCGGCCGCGGCCGCGATGCTGGCCGGTCTGACTGCGGTGGCGTGCTGGGGGTGGCCCTTCAAGCTCAACATGGTGGTGGCCGTCGCGGTGGGGATCGCTGCGGGGCTGCTGCTGGACGCGCTGCCCGATCGCGCCCGGGCCGGAAGGGCGGGCGCATGAGCGGGTTGTACATCGCGCTGGCGGTGCTGGGCCTCGTGGTGACCACGGTGTTGACGCGCTCCTTCTTCTTCCTGACGCGGGAACCGCTGCCGCTGCCGGCCTGGGCGGAGCGGGGGTTGCGGCATGCGCCGATGGCGGCGCTGGCCGCCGTGGTGCTGCCCGGGGTCCTGCTCGATCAAGGGCAGTGGCCGAGTGGTCCTTGGGATCCGCGCTGGGTGGCGACGCCTGTGGCAATGGCGTACGCCTGGTGGCGGCGCGACATGTTGGGCACGCTGTTGATCGGCATGGCGCTGTACGGGATATTGCGCTGGTGGGGCGCTTGACGCCGACGACCGCCCCCATCTGCGTGGGGGGGAGGAGCGGGCCCGGCCGACCTTTCTACAATGGCGGGTTGAACCGTTTTCTTCCTCCAACTTCAACGCCTCAACGGCAGCCAACATGACCATCCTCCGATTCGAAGACCTCGTGGCCCAGGGCAAGGCCGCTGGTCAGCGCGTGTTCATCCGTGCCGACCTGAACGTGCCGCAAGACGATGCGGGCAACATCACCGAAGACACCCGGATCCGCGCGTCGGTGCCGGCGATCGAGCTGGCTCTGAAGGCCGGCGCCGCGGTGATGGTGACGTCGCACCTGGGCCGTCCGACGGAGGGCGAATTCAAGCCCGAAGATTCGCTGGCCCCGGTGGCTCAGCGTCTGGGCGAGTTGCTGGGCCGTGAGGTGAAGCTGGTGAGCAACTGGGTGGACGGCGTGTCGGTGCAGCCGGGTGAAGTGGTGTTGCTCGAGAACTGCCGCCTGAACAAGGGCGAGAAGAAGAACAACGAGGAACTGGCTCGCAAGATGGCCGCGCTGTGCGATATCTTCGTGCACGATGCGTTCGGCACGGCGCACCGTGCCGAGGGCACCACGTATGGCATCGCGCAGTTTGCCAAGGTGGCCTGTGCCGGCCCGCTGCTGGCCGCCGAGATCGACGCGATCGGCAAGGCGCTGGAAGCGCCGAAGCGCCCGCTGGTGGCCATCGTGGCCGGCTCAAAGGTGTCGACCAAGCTGACCATTCTGGAGTCGCTGTCGAAGAACGTGGACGGCCTGATCGTGGGCGGTGGCATTGCCAACACCTTCATGCTGGCCGCCGGCCTGAAGATCGGCAAGTCGCTGGCCGAGCCGGACCTGGTGTCGGCGGCCAAGGCGGTGATCGAGTCGATGAAGGCGCGTGGCGCCGAGGTGCCGATTCCGGAAGACGTGGTCGTGGCCAAGACCTTCTCGGCCGACGCCGAGGCGACGGTGAAGGCTGCGACGGATGTGGCCGATGACGACCTGATCCTGGACATCGGGCCGAAGACCGCCGCCAGGCTGGCCGCTCAGCTGAAGGCCGCCGGGACGATCGTGTGGAACGGCCCCGTCGGCGTGTTCGAGTTCGAAGCCTTCTCAAAGGGCACCGAAGCGATCGCGCGTGCGATTGCCGAATCGCCCGCGTTCAGCATCGCTGGTGGCGGCGACACGCTCGCTGCAATCGCCAAGTACGGCATCGAAAAGGATGTGGGCTACATCTCTACGGGGGGCGGTGCGTTCCTGGAAGTGCTGGAAGGCAAGACGCTGCCCGCTTTCGAAATTCTGACGAAGCGCGCGGCAGGTTGAACCGCTGGCGCGCCGGTGTCGCCCGACGGGGCGGAGGACCGGAGACGCCTTCGCAGACAGAAAAGGCCTCTCGGTGAGAGGCCTTTTTACTGGGCGTGTGCGGGCTCAGCGGCCGGCAGCGTGGAGCGCCTCGCCGGCCAGGACCGGGTCTCCGGTGCGGTTGAAGGTGTCGAGCCACAGGCCGTAGCTGCGCATCTGGCCGGTTTGCCACGGGTGGAAGCCCGGTCGGAAGTAGCCCAGGTAGTGGCGTGCGAGGCCCATGTAGAGCCCGCCCGGACCATACAGCCAGGCGAGGCCCTTGCCCCAGAGTTTGAGCCGCTGCCAACGGGTGAAGCCGTCGACCTTGAGCATGTATCGCGTGTTGAGCAGCACGTGCAGGTTGAAGCTCAGCGTGACGACGAGCATGGCCCAGACGCGGCGCAGGTAGCCCACGCCGGCGACCTTCTGCATGACGTCGAAGGCGACGGCCTTGTGTTCGATCTCTTCCATGGCGTGCCAGGCGTACAGCGCCCGCACGCGCGGGTCGGCCTGGTTCAGGATGCTTTTGCGCTCGAAGAAGCCGTGGGCCATGATGGCGGTGAGGTGTTCGGCGGCGGCGGTTTCGGCCAGGGTCTGGCGTGCGGGCAGGTGCCGGCGTACCAGTTTGAACAGGATGTGGTGGGTGATGGCTTCGAGGCGGTCGACGTCGATGCCCTGAGCCTTGAGGCGGCGGTTGTACTGGTCGTGAACGAGGCCGTGCTGGGCTTCCTGCCGGATGAAGTCCTTGATGTCTGCCTGCAGTTGCGGGTCCTGTACTTGGTCGCGGAAGTCACGCACGCAGGCGATGAAGAAGCGCTCGCCTTCCGGAAAGATGACGGACATGGCGTCGAAGAGCCGGGTCTTGAACGGGTCGCCGGCGAACCAGTAGGTCGGGATGTCGCCGTCGAGGCCGAAGTCGAGCTGGCTGCGCGGCGTGATGGTGTGCGGTGCGGTCATGGTGAGGGCTCCATGAATGGGGGCAGGCCGCCCGGCTTACGGGGTGGCCCAGACGCCGGGGCCGTGCAGGCGGTTGCCGGCTTCGACCGGGTCGCCGGTCTCCTTCAACAGGCGCAACCACGGGTCGTAGCTGGCGACGACGGGGTCTTGCCACGGGTGGAAGCCGGGCTTGAGGTAACGGAAGTACTGGCCGAGGATGGGCGGGAAGAGCCCGCCTGGGCCGTAGAGCCACCACAGCCCCTTCGCCCAGATCTTCGTGCGCTGCCAGCGGCTGAAGCCGTCGACCTGGAGCATGTGGCGCATGATCCGGAAGACGTGATAGGGGAAGAGCATCGTGACCAGCAGCATGGAGCCGACACGGTTGAGGTAGCCGGAGCGCGCCACGTCCTGCAGCACGTCGAAGGCCACGGCCTTGTGCTCCATTTCTTCCATGGCGTGCCAGACATAGAGGGCGCGCAGGCGCGGGTCGGCGCCTTCGAAGATTTCGGGGCGTTCGACAAAGCAGTCGGCCATGATGGCGGTGATGTGCTCGGCGGCCGCCGTGATGCCCAGCGTGAACTCGCGCGAGCAGTGGCCGCGGATGATCTGAAAGAGCCGCTTTTCCTGGCCGGCCAGGATCTGGTCGACGCGGACGCCCTGCGCCTGCAGGCGGTCGTTGTAGCGCGTGTGCAGCATGCTGTGCTGCGCTTCCTGGCGGGTGAAGTCCTTGATGTCCTGCAGCACCTGGGGGTCGGTGATGCGGTCCTTGAAGTCGCGCACACAGGTGATGAAGAAGCGCTCGCCGACCGGGAACAGTGTCGACATGGCGTCGAAGAAGCGGGTCTTGAATGGGTCGCCGGCCATCCAGTGGCGGGGGATGTCGCCGTCGAGGCCGAAGTCGAGCTTCTCGCGCGGGACGATGGGCGGCGGGGCGAGGTCGGGGCGGGGCATCGGGGTCTCCATCGAACAGCGGGCCCGCCCGGAGTGAGAGGACCTTGTCCGCACTGTAGGAAAACGCTCGGCATCGCGCGATGAAACGCGGCGACAGAAAGACGGTTATTGCGACAGGCGGGGCTCGGGGAAACCCGTGCGCTCAATGGTCGGGTGGGAGCTGGGGCGTGTCGCGGAAGCGGCTGGGGGGCACACCGGCCCAGCGGATGAAGGCCTGCGTGAAGCTTCGGCGGTCGGTGAAGCCCAAGCGGGCCGAGACGGATTCGATGCGCGCGCCCGGTGCCGCCAGCCACTGGCGCGCGAGGTGGAAGCGCACGCGGTCGAGGATGGCAGAGTGCGAGTCGCCGGCCTCGCGCAGCCGACGCTGCAGCGTGCGCGCATGCAGGCCCAGCGCGGTCGCCAGCGCGGGCAGCCCCTGACCGAGCAGCGTGGGATCGGTGAGCATGGCCTGCTCGATCTGGCACACGAGCGGGTGGGCTTCGTGGTCACCGTTGGCCAGGCTGAGCGGAGGCGGCCCGCGACGGGCGATTTCTTCGGTGATGCGCCGCGCGGCCAGTTCGTGCAGCGAGGGGAGCGCGCCGATCAGCGGGCGATCCAGCAGGGCACGGTCAAACCAGAGCGCGTCGATGTCGGCATCGGGTTCAAGCTCGACCCGCAGGTGCTCGGCCAGCAGGCTGCTCCGTGCGTGGGCGGCATGGCGCTGCGTCAGGCGGCCCGCCAGCGGCAGGTCGCCCAGCAGGGTGCGGCTGAACTTCACGAGCGTGGTGAAGGCGGCTTCGATGAAGGGCCAAGCTTCGTCGACGGGCGTGCCGCCACCGAGGTGCAGCGTGATGCGGGCCTGGTCACCGAACTCCTGCAACTCGAAGGTCATGAGCGGGTTCACCAGCGGCGGGATCCAGTCGAGCGCCCGCGCCGCGTCGCGCAGGGTGGCGCTGGTCGAGATGAAGGTCTCGACGTCGGCCAGGTATTCGAAGGCAAAGGTGTCGCCCAGCACGATGGGGAAGTGGTGCGGGCACCCGAGCCGCTGTGCCTCGGACAGGCATCGGTGCATGATGCGTCCGACGACGGCAGGCCGAATCAGCGCGGTGGTGGGGTGCAGGCCCGCCAGGTCGACCCCTTCGGCGAGGAACAGGGCTTCGATGTCGATGCCGCAGCGTCGCGCCGCGCGGATCCAGTTCGTCACCGTGACGAACGGCAGCGGGGCATCCGGATGGGCGGCGGCAGGCATGGTCAGCAAGCGGGCGCTGGCACAGGTGCCTCGGCCAGGAAGGCCTCGAGCCAGCGCAGCACCTCGGCGGTGGTGCGCTCGGGTTGCTCGAAGGGGTAGAGGTGGGTGCCATCAATCCACGAGATGCGGTCGCCGAAGACCTGCCGGGTGCCACTCAGGCCCACGCTGCGCAATTCGCGCGACCGCGTGCCGGCGATGAAGGCCAGCGGGCAGCGGTGGGGGTGGCGGCGGAACTCCTGCAGGAGGCCGTGCGGCATCGTGTCGTAGATGGCGGTCTCGATCTCGCGGTGGAATCGCAGGCGGCGGCCGATGCCGTCGGGGTGCGCTTCCGTTCCGGTGTGGACGTAATCGTGCAGGACGCTGGGATGGAAGGCCGCGAACTTGGCCTTGCCGCGGAAATGCTGATGCGCATGCTGCTCGCTCGCCCATTCGTGCGTGCGTTGCGCAGAGATGCGCGACGGCATGACACGGTGCATGGCGCCGGCCCGCTTGGCGAGCCCGATGGCCGCGGCCTTCCAGCCAGACAGCAGGGGCGAGTCCATCACCACGACCCCTTGTGCGAGGGCGGGGTGGCGGCGCGCCAGCATCATGCCCAGGAAACCGCCAAGCGAATGGCCGACCAGGAAGACGGGGTGGCCGACCTCGTGGGCGATGAAGTCGTGCAGTTGCTCGACGAGATGCGGCCAGTCGGGGGTGACCGGGTAGCGCGGGTCGTGGCCAAACCGGTCCACGGCGTGCACCTGGAAGCCTGCGGCCCGCCAACCGTCGAGGAGGCTGCGGTAGGTGCTCGCAGGAAAACTGTTGGCGTGCGCGAAAACGAGGGTGCGGTACACGTTGGTTTCGATGACCGGATGGGTGTGGGAAGTGTAAGGTTGCTACAGGCGCATCATGGAATGCCGGAGGTTGCGGGTTTACCAGAGGCCCGTTGTCCGTATTCCGAGGTGGCGCGTTAATAGAATATTAATAATGGTTCGGGCGGTGTCCGGACCGTGTCGGCACCGACCCCAATGGAGATCCGTTTCATGCCCCGTTCGACCAAGATCGTCGCCACCCTCGGCCCCGCCTCGTCCACGACCGAGGTGCTCGAGCGCATGCTGCGTGCCGGGGTGGATGTGGTGCGGCTCAACTTCTCGCACGGCAAGGCGCAGGACCACATCGAGCGCGCGCAGCTGGTGCGCGAAGTGGCGGCGCGCGTCGGCAAGGTTGTGGCCATCATGGCCGACCTGCAGGGCCCCAAGATCCGCGTGGGCAAGTTTGCCGAGGGCAAAGTCATGCTGGAGGTGGGGCAGCCCTTCGTGCTGGACGCCAGCCGCGCCACGCCGGGCGACATCGAAGGCGTGGGCCTGGACTACAAGGAGCTGCCGCGCGATGTGAAGCCCGGTGACACGTTGCTGCTCAACGACGGGCTGATCGTGCTGACGGTGGACGCCGTACAGGGCGACGCCGTGCACACCATCGTGAAGGTGGGCGGCGAGCTGTCGAACAACAAGGGCATCAACAAGCAGGGCGGTGGCCTCACGGCGCCCGCGCTGACGGCCAAGGACATGGAGGACATCAAGACGGCGGCGAGCTTCCAGTGCGACTACATCGCCGTGTCCTTTCCGAAGAATGCGACCGACATGGAGATGGCCCGCCAGCTCGCCAATGTGGCCGGCGAACCGTGGCGCCACCGCCCGGCGCTGATCGCCAAGATCGAGCGCACCGAAGCCATTCCCAACCTCGACAGCATCCTGCGCGCCTCGGACGGCATCATGGTGGCGCGCGGTGACCTGGCCGTCGAGGTCGGCAACGCGGCCGTGCCCGCGCTGCAGAAGCGCATGATCAAGCTGGCGCGCGAGATGGACAAGGTCGTCATCACCGCGACGCAGATGATGGAGTCGATGATCGTGAACCCGGTGCCCACGCGTGCCGAGGTGTCCGACGTGGCCAATGCCGTGCTCGACGGCACCGACGCCGTGATGCTGAGCGCCGAGACGGCGGCCGGCAAGTACCCGGTGGAGACCATCGAGCAGATGGCCGCGATCGCGATGGCGGCCGAACGCGCCGAGGAGGTGTCGCTCGACGCCGATTTCACCAACAAGACCTTCGGTCGCATCGACCAGTCCATCGCCATGGGCGCGCTGTTCACCGCGCACCACCTGGGCTGCAAGGCCATCATCGCGCTGACCGAGTCGGGCTCGACCGCGCTGTGGATGAGCCGGCACAAGATCCACGTGCCGATCTTCGGGCTGACGGCGCAGCCAATCTCGCAGCGCAAGATGGCGCTGTATCGGAACGTGCGCCCTTTGCTGATGCCCACCTACGCGGACCGCGACGAGGCGCTGCGCCAGGCGGAGTTGCTGCTGGTGGAGCGCGGCATCCTCAAGCCGGGCGACACCTATGCCATCACGTGCGGCGAGCCCATGGGGCACCCCGGTGGCACCAACATGCTCAAGGTCTGTCAGGTGGGTTGAGCCCCGGATTTCGACGGACGCGAATATGTGGCGAGTATTCCTCGCGATATTGTGAGGAGAAGGTCGGACGTGTAATTTTCCTTCACGGCATCCCGCGGAAACAGGGGCGCCCTGCGCGGTCGTGGGGGTGCGTGCCCGTGCGCACTCTCGCTAGAATCGACCCCAGTCACATGCGGGCCGCGGGCGCGCATTCAGGTTTCATTCATCTTTCCTGATATTGGGGATCCCATGCCACTCGTTTCCATGCGCCAGCTGCTGGACCACGCCGCCGAAAACAACTACGGCATTCCGGCATTCAACGTGAACAACCTGGAACAGGTTCAGGCCGTGATGGCCGCGGCCGACGAAGTCGGGGCGCCGGTGATCCTGCAGGCCTCGGCCGGGGCCCGCAAGTACGCTGGCGAGTCCTTCATCAAGCACCTGATCCAGGCGGCCGTCGAAGCCTACCCGCACATCCCGCTGGTGATGCATCAGGACCATGGCACCAGCCCGAAGGTGTGCGAAGGCGCGATCAACCTGGGCTTCGGCTCGGTGATGATGGATGGCTCGCTGATGGAAGACGGCAAGACGCCGTCGAGCTTCGACTACAACGTGGACGTCACCCGCAAGGTGGTGGAGATGGCCCACAAGGTCGGCGTGACCGTGGAAGGCGAACTGGGCTGCCTGGGCAACCTCGAAACCGGTGACGCTGGCGAGGAAGACGGCATCGGCGCCGTGGGCAAGCTGGACCACAGCCAGATGCTGACCGACCCGGAAGAGGCCGCCACGTTCGTGAAGGCCACTCAGCTGGACGCGCTGGCCATCGCCATCGGCACAAGCCACGGCGCCTACAAGTTCTCGCGCAAGCCCACGGGCGACATCCTGGCCATCAGCCGCGTGAAGGAAATCCACGCCCGCATCCCCAACACCCACCTGGTGATGCACGGCTCGTCGTCGGTGCCGCAGGAACTGCTGGCCATCATCAACCAGTACGGCGGCAAGATGAAGGAAACCTACGGCGTGCCCGT
>NZ_CANBCC010000098.1 GCF_947366995.1 uncultured Aquabacterium sp.
GGCGTAAGCCAACAGATTTACAGTCTGCCCCCTTTAGCCACTCGGGCACCCCTCCAAGGCAAGACCGCAACTATAACACCGTTGTGCAAACCGGCTCAAGTGGCGCGATGGGCGTTGCAGCAAAAAGACACCCCCTGGCCGTCACCGGGATGCCACCACGTGCCTGGGGGGCACCGCGCCGCGCTTCAGGAATGGCGCCTCGACGCCGTGCCATGAAAGGCAGGCGAGCGCGAACGTGATGCCAACGGACAGCAGCAAGCCCCCCTGTGCACTCCAGCTGAATGCGCCAAGCTGGATCAGCGCCTGGATCACGGGAAAGTGGACGATGTAGATGCCGTAGGAGAGATCCCCGTGTCGCGCCACGTTGGCGAGCGGGCGCAGGATGTGGGCGACCCAGAAGACGCACAGCGTGAGCGCCAGCGGATAGAGAAAGACGCCAGGGGTGGGACGAGTCTGGTCCCACTGGTAAGCCAGCGCCAGCAGCAGCAGCCCCACCACGCCGACCCGATGACCCTGGCTGCGCAGCCTGTCGCGCTCGTACCAGGCCCAGGCGCCGGGCAGGAAGAACATCAGTTGACCGGGCATCTGTTTCGCCAACTCGGCATAGCCACCCTTGCCGGTCTGCCAAGCCAGCGCCATGAAACCGCCCCACCAGACGCAGCCGAACAGGTAGCCAAGTCCGAGCACGCGACGGTGCCCATGACGACGGCAGGCCGCGACGAGGAATGGGACCGCCACGTAGAACATCAGTTCGACCTTGATCGTCCAGAGGGCACCGTTCACCGGCGCGCCGGGGTAAGGGTTGGCGGCGAAGACGCCGGGCAAGGACGGCTGCAGGAAGTTGAGGAAGCTCAGGTTGGCACCGAGGTAGCGCAGCCAGGCAGCCCCGAAGTAGTCGGAAGGAGGCAAGGTGCTGAACAGCACCCCGAGCAGCGCGCAAGCCATGACCACCACGACGTAAGCCGGGAGAATACGGCGAAGGCGGCGCTCTGCGTAATCGGCCAACGAGGGGCTGCGCTCGCAGCTCATGAAGACAAGATGGCCGCTGATGATGAAGAAGGTGCTGAGCGCCAGCTTGGTGTCAGCAAGGTGGAGAAACGTCAGAGCGGGATGCGCGCTGAGGTCGGCGATGTGGAGCGCCATGACGCCCGCGGCGGCCAGCAGACGCAACAGATCGAGGTTGTTGGGGTGGTTCATGCGGAACAGCGGCAACCGGTACTGCGGAACGGCGGACGAGCGAGGCGGCAGCTTCAGCCGGACGCAGGACGCCACGGACGCAACCAGGCGGCCAGCAAGAGCAGACACGCGAGGCCGGCCGCGGTGGAGGCGGCGAGTCGCCAGCCGGGCAGTGGCGGCCACCAGGGCAACGCGGCAGCGCCCAGCAGCAAGGGCAACCCACCGGCCAGGGCAAGCCGGGACAGATGCAGGCGGCGCCACAGGCTGTTGAGGTGCAGCAGCAGCCCGCCGTTGACCAGCACACCCAGCAGGACGGCGGCGGCGATGCCCTGCGCACCGGCGACCCAGCCAAAGAGGGGCAAGGCAATGGCTTGCGTGAGGTTGGCCGCGGTTTCGCACACGAACGGGAGGCGGGTGTCGCCCGCTGCGTGGTTGTAGCGGGCCAGCAGCGTGGTCCAGCCGGCCAACACCAGGGCGACGGCATACCAGCCAAGCAGCGGCGCCAGCAGCGCCGTGCCCTGCACACGCGGGAACAGCAGGGCGACGATGGCCTGGGCGGAGAGCAGAAGACCGACCGCTGCGGGCGTGCTGATCAGGGTGTTGAGGGCGAGACCCTGGCGCAGCAGCCGCAGACGGTCGGTGCCAGCCTGCCGGCTCATCAGGCCGAGCAGCACCTGGTTCACCGACATCAGCGCGACCAGCGGCAGGTTGGCGAGCTTGCGCGCAAGGTTCAGCAGCGTCACGGCACCCTCACCCAGCCAGGAGGCCACCATGCGCTCCAGCAGCATCAGGCCCTGTCCCCCCAGCGCGCCGCCCAGCAGCGGCCCGACGCGGTGACCCAGTTCGCGCAGCACACCGGCATCCCAACGCAGCGTGGCACGGTGCAGGCCGCTGTGCAGCATGTCGGGCAACAGCAGCAGCGCGGACGCCCACGCACCGACGACGAAAGCCAGGGCCAGTTCGGACTCGGTGGTGTGGCCGCGTCGCCAGGCCATCCAGAGCACGGCAGGCAGGTTGTAGACGAGCGAGCCCACCCCGGCCAGCAGGAAGCGCCCGGCCGCCTGCAAGGGCACCGACCACAGCGCCTGGAGCACCAGAGCGGGCAGCCCCCAGGCCAGCAAGGACAGGGCCTGGGCGACCGTGGCCCGTTGTGCGTCGGGCAGGCCCGGGCCGACGAGGTGCGTCAGGGGGCCCGCACCGACCATGCACGCCAGGGCGAGCACGACCCCGAGGCCACCGAGGCCCAGCGTGGTGGCGCCCAGCCAGCCCGGCCGCTGGCCGACGGTGCGGGCCTGCCACAGCGCCAGCGCGGCCGAAGACAGGACACCGCCCGCCAGCATGGTGCGCACGGCTTCGGGCAGGAACAGCGCCACGAGGAAGCCGTCGGTGCGGGCGCCCGCGCCCCAGGCATCCACGAGCAGCCACTCGCGCGCCAGCCCGGCCACGAGGCCCAGCAAGGTCACGGCGGTGAGGAGTCCGGCGGCACCCAGCATCGCAATCGCCCGGTGTCAGTGCAGCAGGGTGAACAGCCCTTTGCCGCCCACCTTGTAGTTGAGACCGCGCACACGGTGGCCCACGGTCTTGCCGCCCTGGCCCGCGACGATGGCATAGGGCTCGACCTTCTTGCCGACAGTGGTGTTGGCAGAGACGACGGCGCCTTCACCGATGTGGGCGCCGGGCAGGATGATGGCGCGGGAGGTGATCCAGGCCCAGTCGTCGATGCGCACGGGGGCGGACACGGACCAGAACTCCGGCGCTTCGAGGTCATGTCCGCCCGCCACGATGAGCACGTGCGAGGCCACGGTGACGTGACTGCCGATGACGAGGCCCGAACGGGCGTCGATCTGGCAGTGCCAGCCGATGCAGGTGTCGTCGCCGATGGTGAGGCTTTCGATGCCGAGCACCTCGGTGTTGCGCCAGATGGTCGAGCCCTTGCCGATGCGGGCGCCACCCAGACGCAGCCACGCCAGCCGCACGGTGTGGCTCGGGATCTTGTTGATGAGGATGTTGTAGACCTGCTCCCAAATGCGGCGCAGGCGGTCGACCAGCGTGGGCCAGTTCTTGCCGTAATGCGGCAGCTTGCGCCCGGGCAGCTCGTCGAACAGCGTGACGAACAGCAGGCGCGCCATCGGCTCGGGGATGCTGCGACGCACGTCCATCACGCAGATGTGCACCACGGTGTCGTCCGGACCTCGTCCTTGCGATTCGAAGAACAGGTCGTGTTGCAGGCCCCAGTCGTAGCCGGCCTCGAGGGCGGCTGCGTCGACGCCAAGGCGGGCAGCGTATTCGGGCAGGCGGGCGCGCACGTTGTGGCTGTGCAGGATGCGGTGTTTCATGGGCGGGACACGCGTGAGGACACGGAAGGAGGGGCCGCTTCAGCCGGGCGCGTGCGGGCCTCGACCAGGCCCATGGCGAGGATCAGCCAGAACAGCGCGATGAGAACCTGGGTGAAGCTGAAGTAGTGGTCGATGAAGCCCGTGGCCAGCGCGGCGAGCACCGTGCCGGTGGTGGCGATGCGCATGGCGTTGTCCGGGCCGATGCGCGTGAATCGCCCGGCCAGCCGGACCTCGCGCCACCACGCGACCGTGACGGCAATGAACAGCGCCATGCCGGGCAGGCCCAGCTTGAACCAGTAGTTGAGCCAGAGGTTGGAGATGCCGTAGACCCCGGTCTCGGGCGAGCTGGCCGGGGTCTCGGCCTTGAAGCCCAGACCCAGCGGGTGGCGCAGCGCGTTCTGAGGGAAATGGGCGTATTCGTCGAAGCGCACGCCGGTGCTGACGTCCTTGCCGGAAAACAGCGAGGCGAACCGCTGCTGCGCGGGCGGGTAGACAGCCAGGAAGGTGACGGCCAGCAGCGCGGCCAGCACCAGCCCGCGGCCAGCGTACGGCGTGCGGCGCCATGCCAGCCACACGACGAACAGGCCCAGGCAGAGCAGCGCGCCACGCGAACCGCAGAAGACGATGCCGGCTGCGCTGCCGACGAACACGAAGGCGCCGAGCGCGCGGCGCCAGCCGCCATGCGTGGCCGCATAAAAGAGGCCCAGCGGGGCAGCGAGCAGCAGGGCGCCGCCGGTCGAGTTGGGGTGCACCCAGGGCGACGCCATGCGGGTGTAGTCGGCCGAGAAGATGTCTTGGATGACTTCCGGGTGGGCATAATGCAGGGCGGCCAGAAAGGGGATCATCAGGCGGGCATCCCGCCCCCGCACGAAGAAGCCCAGAGAGATCAGCAGGAGCACGGCAAACCCGAGCAGCAGGCACAGCATCAGGCGATCGCGGGTGCGGGTGTCGCGCACCAGCAAGGGCACCAGGAACACCGGAGACAGGTTGAGCAGCCAGCGCACCCAGTTGACCGGGCCGTTGCCGTCGCCCTGAGGCACGAACTGGCCCGCGACCAGGGGCACGATGCTCCAGAGCATGAAGCGGCGCATGGCGCGCTCGGTCGGCCCGTCGGGCCAGGCTGGCAGACGACCGGCCAGCCACTGCACGAAGACACCGACCCAGGTGAGGCCGAGCAAGGCCTCGGGCACCGGCAGGGGCGCGCCGATCTTCATCCAGGGCAGCGCGGGCGCCAGCATGCAGAACAGCATCAGCCCGCGCAACGGGCGCGTGACGATGAAGACCGCCGCCGCCACGGCGACCGCCAGCGCTGGGCCCAGCACCGGGTGCACCAGCGTCATGCCCGCAGCCGCGGCGGTGGCCAGCACGGCGGCCAGGGCCACACCGAAGGCGGGCGCGCCAGCGCTCACGCCGGACATGGACGGGCGACCGGCATGACGCCGGCGGGGGACAGGCGGGCGTAGACGGCCTCGAGCCGGGCCGCGGCCTGGGACCAGTCGAAGTGCTCGCGCACGTGCGCACGGGCCGATTCGCCCATGGCACGCGCCGCGGCCGGATCGCTCAGCGTGCGCACGAGGGCGTCGGCCAGCGCGTCGGCGGTGTCGCCCACCCGGGCGTGCACGCCGTCGCGGGCACCCAGCCCGGAAAGCCCTTCGCGCGTGCTGACGAGCGGCAGCCCGGCGGCCATCGCCTCGAGCACCTTGAGCTTGGATCCGCCGCCGAACCGCAGCGGCGCGAGGAACGCCGCCGACGCCGACTGCACGTCAGCCAGGCGCGCCACATAGCCATGAAAGTGCACCCGGGGATCGGGGAAGCGGCTGCGCCAGCCCGCCGGCAGACCGTGCCCGCACACCGTGAAGTGGGCCTCGGGCATGCGCTGCCAGACACGGGGCCAGATGTGGGTGAGGGCCCATTCGACCGCGTCGATGTTCGGCGCGTACTCGTAGTTGCCAAGAAAGAGCACGTGGCGGCTGTGCACGTTCGGCCAGACTTCGGAGAAGGCGCGGGTGTCCACCCCATTGGGCACGACGTAGGCCGGGCGTCCGCCGAGGGCCTGCAGCGTGCGTGCATCGGATTCGGTGACGGCGACGATGGCGTCGGCGCGCGACAGCACGTGGCGCTCCCAGCGTCGGGCCCGCGCCTGGTCGTATCGCGCGAGCAGCCGCAGTGCAGCGGGCCACTTGCCGTAGGTCGCCGCGCCCAGCTCGGATTCGACGTTGTGCTCGGTCAGCACGAAGGGCTGGGCACGCCGGGCGAGCTCGGCCTCGAAGGGCTCGAAGCCATAGCTGTGCTCGATCTGGACGACGTCCCAACCGCCTTCATCCAGCAGGCTGGCGAAACGGCACGTGAGTTCCGGCGCAAAGGCATTGACCGTGGTGAGCAGGGGCAAGGGCGACACGGCCGCATGCCAGAGCGTGCGCGGGTGCCGCAGGGCACGGCGAGGCAGCACCACCAGGCGCTCGACGAGCGGCCCTAGTGCGGCCTCGGTGGCGGCATCGGCTTCGGTCTTCGATTGGACCAGCAAGGTGAGCTTGTGGCCCCGGGAAGCGAGTTCGCGGATCAGGTGGAACTGCCGGGCCTTGCCGCCGCTGGTGATGGGCCAGGGCAGGTAGGGCAGCGTCATCAGGATGCGCAAGGGGCCCACCGCGGCCGCAGGGGCGCCGGCGTCAGTGGCGTGGGGGACGGTGGGGGCGTTGCTCATGCGCCCAGCACGATCTGCAGGGCGGTGGTGACCGGCACGCGCACCCCCTCTCCGGCATCTTTCAGCGTGCGCTCGCCCCCGCTGAGTGGCTGGTGCACCGTAGCCTGGGTGACGCCCTTGAACTGCACCTCACCGGGCTCTCGTGCCCACAGCATCCACAGGGGGCGCCCGTCGGCGCGGCGCCAGCCGATGGTAATGAGGCCGTCGGGGGCGTGGCCCTGGATGGTCGGCGGCGCTGCGGGCTGGAGGGCCGGACCGCACAGCTGCAAAAAACGCTGCAGCGCGTGGTAGACCGGCTTGGGCTCGCCGTTGCGGCGCAGCAGGCCATAGTGCTGATCGCGCCGGGTGGCGCGCTCGTCCAGGTCGGCCAGGGTGAACAGGAAGACGCGGTCGTAGTCGAGCGCGGCCATCAGGGCCAGCCGGCGCAGCGTGAGGTCGGCCTGGCCGTCCTCACCGACGATGGGCTGTTCCTCTTTCGGGCCGGGATAGCTGGACCAGCCCCACTCGGTGGCCCACACCTGGCGCACGCCGGCGCTGCGCAGCCACTGGTGGGCCGGCACGACGCGCTTGACGAAGTCGCGCGCATCCTGGTCGGAGCCCTCGGCCGTGGCGGTGTAGGGGTGGTAGGCGACGATGGGGTTGAGGTTGAACGCACCGAGGCGCGCCAGTTCCTGGATCATCAACCCGCCGCGCCGGTCGATCTCGCTGAAGTACGCCATGCCAGCCAGCGCCACGGGCTTGTCGGGCGCCGCCGCGCGCAAGGCCTGATAGGCGGGCACGAACAGGCGACCGTAGGCTTCCGGATCGGGCTGGGGCGCCCAGAACCCGATCAGGTTGGGCTCGTTCCAGACCTGCCACACGTCGACCTGCGGATAACGCCTCGCCAGCATGCCGAGGCGCTGCGCGAGCACGGCCGGGTTGCGGGGCGGGAACTTGTCGAAGAAGCGTTCGTAGGCATCGCCTTTGGCCACACTCGATGCGTAGCGCGGCGTGCCCACCACGTAGGTGACGTTGCGCAGGCCGGCCTCGCGCACCAGCGCCATCATGCGGTCGATGGGTTCAAGTTGGAACTGCCCCTCTTCGGGCTCGAGCAGCATCCAGTGCAGGCCCAGTCGGACCCAGTTCAGGCCCAGGGCCTTCAGGCGCTCCACCTGTTTGCGAGCCACCGCATCGGGGAACCACTGGAACTGGGCATTCACGCCGAGGAAGTCCTTCCACACGACCGGCCGGACCGGCTTCAGGGCCATCGGCTCCAGCCCGCGCCAGGGCCATGCCGCGAGCGCGTGCGGTGCGGCAGCCAGCGCGGCGCCGCCGATCAGGGCGGCTCGGCGATCGGGGTTCAAGGGCGAACGGCTCATCGTGCACCTCCGGAAGATGAGGTGGCGGGTTGCGGCGCACCGAGCGCCGAGTCGGACAGCTCGGAAACGCCCGTCTTGAGGGCGGAGAAGTACGCGGCAAACGCCCGCCCGGTGCGTGACCAGGTCCGCTGCTCGGACAGGGCTTGCGCGGCACGCGCCCAGTGCGCCACGCGCTCTGGCTCGCGCAGCACGCCGGCGAGCACCTCGGTCAGCGCGGCCACATCGCCCTGCGGATAGGCCTGGCCATTGCCATGGCTGATCTCTTCGGCGAACGCACGGGCGTCCGAGGTGATGACGCCCCGGCCTGCCGCCACGGCCCAGGCCAGCGCCCCGGAGGTGCCGCGCATCTGGCCCATCAGCGCCAGCTTGCGGCTTTCGCGATAGGGCAGCACCATCACGTGGTGACGACCGACCAGCTCGGGGATGTCGCGCTCGTCGACATCGAGCACCCACTCGATCTGATCCTGCAGGCCCATCGACGCAGCACGGGCGCGCAGCCCGTCAAGGTAGCTGTGGCGCCCGCCAAACGCGATGTCGGGGGCCGTGCCACCCGCAATCGTGAGGCGCACCTGGCCGGCCAGCTCGGGCTGCTGCTGCCGCAGCCGACCGAGGGCGTCAACCAGGTCTTCGATGCCCTTGCCGGCATAGATGAAGCCGAAATACAGCAGGCGCACCGGCGCGAGCAGCGGCAGGGGCTGCACGGGCAAAGGCAAGGTGCCATGCGGGATCACGCGCACGCGGCCGGATGGCAGCTTCATGCGGCGGCTCAGGCGCTGGGCGCCGGTCTGGGTGAGGGTGACCACGCCGTCCAGCCGGCGGGCCAGGCGGCGCTCGGCCCACAGGGTGTGCGGATCGACCAGCACCGCGAGCGCCTTGCTCACGGCGCCTGGCAACCAGCGCACGGCATCAAGCCGACGCCACAGCGCGCTCACCGGCCGCCACACCAGCCGCTCGGGATCGTGCACGGTGGCCGACAGCCGCGGATGCGCGGGCATCGCCGCCAGCGCCTTCAGCACGAAGAACTCGCTGTGGCGTCCTCCGCCGAGTTCGGCGTGCACCACGTCGACCTTGCTCCAGTCGCGCTCGGCCACCCAGCGGCGTGCGGCTTCGAAGGAGTGCAGCGGCTTTTGCCCCTGCAGCGGTGTCAGCACGTGCACGCCGGCAGACTGCACCGCACGGCGCCAGTGCGCCGCATAGTCGGCAATGCCGGTCTGCTCGGGGGGCAGGGGGGACAGAAGGGCCACACGCATCTTGGCGCCCTTCACGCCTGCAGCCAGCGCAGCACGCGCGGCGGCACTTCGAAACGCCGACGGTTCAGCACGATGCCGTCGACCTTGCGGAAAGCGGTGCGCAGCACGCCCAGCGCGTTGTCGACCACGGGCACCAGGCTGGCGCGGGCCTCGACCACCAGCACGATCTGGTCGGCCCGGCTCAGGCGCAGGAAGGCCTCACGGTTGCGCAGCAGATCCGAGGCCTCCAGCAGCACCACCTCGCCCGGCGCGGCGCGGCTCTCAGCCTGCGGCGGGTTGACGCGCACCCGCAGCCCCTGGGCCTCGAGCACGCGGCGAAGGTGACCGGCCAGGAAGGACACGCCCTCACCGGCACGAGACGAAGCCAGGCCCAGCGTCAGCCCGCGTTCGGCCACCTGATCGAGCGGCAGCGTGCCGTAGATGCGGTGCAGGCTGGCGTGGAAATCGTTGTCTTCACCCGAGTGGCCGATGTCCTTGAGCGACGACCACAGCGGCACGCCGAAGCGAGCCTCGACGCGGCCGCCATCGTGGATACGCTGGTCCGCCACCGAGCACAGATAGAGCGTGACTCCACCGACCAGCAACCCCGCCGGCAGCGCCAGCAGAAGCAACAGCAGGCTGCGCGGCGCCACGCGCGACGGATTGAGCGTGGCCGCCTCGATCACGGCGATGTTGTTGATGCGGCTGTCGTCGAGCGCCTGGTCGATGCGGGCCTTCTCGAGGCTGTCCAGGTAGAGCAGCCGGCTCTTTTCGGCCACGGCCAGGGCCTGCTCGATGCGGCCGAGTTCCGGCTCGCTGGCCAGCACCTTGCGGCGGGCCTCGGTCAGTTGTGACAGCTCGCGCTCGACGCTGGCGGTCATGGAGCCCAGCTCCTTCAGCCGCAAGGACTTCTCGAGCGTGTTGCGGGCCAGCAGCGTGCCCAGTTCGTTGGGCGTGCGCTTCTCGCTGCGCTGGGTGTTGCGCTCTTCGTTCTTCAATTGGGCTTCGACGGTGGCGATGCTCTCGTTGAGCGAGACCACGCTGGGCGCCGTGTCCTTGTAGACGCGCAGGGCCTCGATGCGCTGCCGCTTCAGTTCGGCCAGCTGGTTGCTCAGCACCAGAAAGTTGGGGCCCAGCCCGACATCGCGCTCGGCCACGACGTCGCCCGACAGCGAACGCGCGCGCCCCTGCGCAAAGGCCACGCCCTGCTCCAGCGCCGTGCGCTCGGCCAGCAGCTCGGCCTGGCGGTCACGCAGTTCGTTGATCCGCTTGGTGATGGCGGTGAGGCGCTCGCTC
>NZ_CANBCC010000099.1 GCF_947366995.1 uncultured Aquabacterium sp.
TCGTTCTTCTCGTACCAGGTGGCGGTCGGCAGCACGATGTCCGAGTACAGACAGGTGGTGCTCATGCGGAAGTCGAGCGTGACCAGCAGGTCGAGCTTGCCTTCGGGCGCCTGGTCGTGCCAGACGACCTCGGTCGGCTTGGCTTCATCGGCGCCCAGGTCCTTGCCCTGCACGCCGTGGGTGGTGCCCAGCAGGTGCTTCAGGAAGTACTCGTGGCCCTTGCCCGACGAGCCGAGGATGTTGGAGCGCCACACGAACATGTTGCGCGGCCAGTTGGCGGGGTGGTCCGGGTCGTGGCACGACAGCTTGAGCGAGCCGCTCTTCAGGCTGCTCACCACGTGGTCCTTGGGATCGACGCCTGCGGCGGCGGCGTCCTTGACCACCTGCAGCGGGTTGGTCTGCAGCTGCGGGGCAGACGGCAGCCAGCCCATGCGCTCGGCGCGCACGTTGTAGTCGATCATGCTGCCGCCGAACTGCGACTTGTCGGCCAGCGGCGAGAGCACCTCTTCCACGCCAAGCTTTTCATAGCGCCACTGGTCGGTGTGCGCGTAGAAGAAGCTGGTGGAGTTCTGCTGGCGCGGCGGGCGCGACCAGTCGAGCGCGAAGGCCAGGGCCGTCCAGCCGGTCTGCGGGCGCAGCTTTTCCTGGCCCACATAGTGAGCCCAGCCGCCACCGGACTGGCCGATGCAGCCGCACATCATCAGCATGTTGATGATGCCGCGGTAGTTCATGTCGCAGTGGTACCAGTGGTTCATGGCCGCGCCGATGATGACCATGGACTTGCCCTTGGTCTTGTCGGCGTTGTCGGCGAACTGGCGGGCCACGGTCAGCACCTGGTCACGCGGCGTGCCGGTGATCTGCTCCTGCCATGCCGGGGTGTAGGGCACGTTGTCGTCGAGGCTTTTCGCGCCGTTGTCGACCAGCTGGCCGTTGCGGTCGGTCAGGCCACGGAAGACACCGTAGCTGGCCAGTTGCAGGTCGTACACGGTGGCCACCCAGACCTCGCGGTTCTGGCCGGCTTCCTGCACGGTGATGCGCTGCATCGGCACGTTGCGCAGCAGCACGTCGCCCTGCTTGTTGCTCGGGAAGCCCGGCGAATCGATGCCGCCGAAGTAGGGGAAGGCCACCGCCTGGATGTCTGCCTTCTGCGTCTCGGCGTGCTGCTCGTCTTCCAGCACGGACAGCTTGAGCTTGACCTCACGGCCCTCGACGGCCTCCTTGGCCTCCAGGTTCCACTTGCCCTGATCTGCGCGGCCTTCGGCGCCCCAGCGGAAGCCGATCGAGCCTTGCGGCACCACGACACGGCCTTCGCCGTCGTAGGCGAGCGTCTTCCACTCGGGGTTGCTGCCCTGCACGGCCTGGTCGTTCAGGTCGCTGGCGCGCAGGTAGCGGTGCGGCACCAGCGCCTTGCCGGCCGGGGTGTCCTGCTCCTTGAGCATGACCAGCATCGGCAGGTCGGTGTAGCGGCGGGCGTAGTCGTCGAAATAGGCGCTGCGCTTTTCGACGTAGA
Source organism: uncultured Aquabacterium sp. (assembly GCF_947366995.1). Lineage (GTDB taxonomy): Bacteria > Pseudomonadota > Gammaproteobacteria > Burkholderiales > Burkholderiaceae_C > Aquabacterium. The sequence goes on from NZ_CANBCC010000099.1 coordinate 1,511, forward strand.
ACTCGCGCAGGATGGTGTGGCCCATGGCCATGGCCACGGCGGCGTCGGTGCCCTGCTTGGGGTGCATCCAGATGTCGGCCAGCTTGGCGACTTCGGAGTAGTCGGGCGTGACGGCCACGGTCTTCGCACCCTTGTAGCGCACCTCGGTGAAGAAGTGGGCGTCGGGCGTGCGGGTCTGGGGCACGTTGGAGCCCCAGGCGATGATGTAGTTCGAGTTGTACCAGTCGGCCGATTCCGGCACGTCGGTCTGCTCGCCCCAGATCTGCGGGCTGGCCGGAGGCAGGTCACAGTACCAGTCGTAGAACGACATGCACACGCCACCGATCAGGCTGAGATACCGGCTGCCAGCGGCATACGACACCATCGACATCGCGGGAATCGGCGAGAAGCCGATGATGCGGTCCGGGCCGTGCTGCTTGATGGTGTAGACGTTGGCCGAGGCGATGATCTCGTTGACCTCGTCCCAGGTGGTGCGCACGAAGCCGCCCAGGCCGCGCTGCTTCTGCCAGCTGCGGCGGGTCTCTTCGTTGGCCATCAGCGTGGCCCAGGCGTCGACCGGGGTCTTGGCCACGGTGCGGGCAGCACGCCACTGCTTGAGCAGCTCACCGCGCACCATCGGGTGCTTGACCCGGTTGGCGCTGTAGAGGTACCAGCTGTACGAGGCGCCGCGGGCGCAGCCACGGGGTTCGTGGTTGGGCAGGTCGGGGCGGGTGCGCGGGTAGTCCGTCTGCTGGGTTTCCCAGGTGACGATGCCGCCCTTGACGTACACCTTCCACGAGCAGGAGCCCGTGCAGTTCACGCCGTGGGTGGAGCGCACGATCTTGTCGTGCTGCCAGCGGTGACGGTAGGCGTCTTCCCAGGTGCGGTCTTCGCCCGTGGTGACGCCGTGGCCGTCGGCAAAGCCTTCCTTCGCTTGCGAGAAGAAGGTCAGTCGGTCCAGAAAGTGGCTCATGTTCTTGGCTCTTTTGGAGAAGAAGGGGGATCAGCAGGGCAGTTCGGCGTCGCGGCGGGCGTAGTACCACCAGGTCAGGCCGATGCACAGCAGGTAGAAGGCGATGAACGCAACCAGGGCCAGCTCGGGGCCGCCGGTGGCGGCGATGGCCGAGCCGTAGCTCTTGGGGATGAAGAAGCCGCCGTAGGCCGCAAACGCTGCGGTGAAGCCCAGCACGGCCGCGGCTTCGGTGTTGGCTTCCTTCAGGGCAGCGGCCTGGGCCACTTCGTCGTTGCGGGGCACGCGACGGGTCTTCAGGTTCAGGAAGATCACGGGGATCATGCGGAAGGTCGAACCGTTGCCGATGCCGGTGGTCAGGAACAGCACCAGGAACATCAGGAAGAAGCCGGTGAAGCTGCCTTCGTGCGGGCCGAAGGGCAGGGCCCAGGCGCTGCCCGTGGTCTTGGGCAGGAAGCACAGCACGCCGACCACGGCTGCGGCCATCACGATGAAGTTCCAGAAGGTCACGCGCGCACCGCCGAGCTTGTCGGCCAGCCAGCCGCCCACCGGACGGATCAGGGCGCCGACGAGCGGGCCGATCCAGGCGTAGGCCAGGGGGTTGACGTCCTTGAACTGCGACTTGATCAGCAGCGGAAAGCCCGCGGCATAGCCGATGAAGGAGCCGAAGGTGCCGAGGTACAGCACGCACATCAGCCAGTTGTGCTTGTTGCGGAAGATGGCGGCCTGCGTGGCGAACGAAGCCTTGGCATCGGCGATGTCGTTCATGAAGAACCACGACGCGAGCGCCGCCAGCACGATCCAGGGCACCCACACGAAGGCGGCGTTCTGCGCCCACACCTCGACCTGCTGGCCGGCCTTGTTGACGATGTGCTGCGAGTCACCGCCCAGGAAGCCGAACACGCCCACCGAGATGATGATGGGGCTCAGGAACTGCACCACCGACACGCCCAGGTTGCCCAGGCCGGCGTTGACGCCCAGGGCTGAGCCCTTGCGCTCCTTCGGGAAGAAGAAGCTGATGTTGGCCATCGACGACGAGAAGTTGCCGCCACCCAGGCCGCACAGCAGCGCGAGGATCAGCATGGTCGGGTAGGGCGTGGTCGGGTCCTGCACGGCCACGCCGATGCCGATGGCGGGGATCAGCAGCGACGCGGTGGAGATGGCCGTCCAGCGGCGGCCACCGAACACCGGCACCATGAACGAATAGAAGATGCGCAGCGTGGCGCCCGACAGCGCCGGTGCTGCGGCCAGCCAGAACAGCTGGTTGGTCGAGTACTGGAAGCCCATCTGCGGCAGGTTCACTGCCACGACGCTCCACAGCTGCCAGACCGCGAAGGCCAGGAACAGTGCAGGCACCGAGATCCAGAGGTTGAGCTTGGCGATCGCCTGCCCTTGCGAGGCCCAGAAGGCCTTGTCTTCGGGCGTCCAGACGGTCAGCGTCGAGCCCGGGCGGGGCTTGGCGCCCGCCGTGCTTGCTTGAATGGCCATGGTGAGGTCCTTGTTCAGGAGAAATCAGGAGCGGCGGCCGGCAACGGCGCCTTGCGGTTCGCCACCCAGCACGTCGCGGGTGCGCACTTCGGTCAGGTACATCCAGATCAGCGAGACCCACACCACGCCGTAGAGCAGCATGAAGGCGCTGGAGCGGACGCCCGTCAGGTCAAGCAGGTAGCCGAAGAGGATGGGCAGGATGAAGCCGCCCATGCCACCGGCCAGCCCCACGATGCCGCTGATGGCACCGATGTTCTGCGGGTAGTCGTTGCTGATGTACTTGAAGACGCTGGCCTTGCCGAAGGCCCAGGCAATGCCCAGCACGAACATCAGCGCGGTGAAGGTGTAGACGTTCAGGCCGATGTGGAAGGTTTGCGGGCCGTTGAGGGTCTGGATGGTGAAGTCGGTCTGCGGGTAGCTCAGCAGGAACAGGCAGATCCAGCTCACCCACATCACCCACCAGGTCACCTTGTGGGCGCCGTGCTTGTCGGACAGCCAGCCGCCGATGGCGCGCAGCACACCGCCGGGCAGCGAGAAGCAGGCGGCCAGCAGGGCGGCCACGCGCAGATCGAGCCCGTATTCACCGACGTAGTACTGCACCATCCACAGCGACAGGCCCACATAGCCGCCGAACACGATGCTGTAGTACTGGCAGTACTTGAGGACGCGCGGGTCCTTCAGGGCCTTGAGTTGGGCGGCAAAGCCGCCTTTGGCAGGGGGAACCAGGTGGGCCGGGTCGTGGGCGCTGCCGAACCAGAAGATCAGCGCCGTGCCCAGCATGATGGCCGCGTACACCTGCGGCACCATCGTCCAGCCCAGGGCCACCACGATGATAGGCGCGACGAACTTGTTGACGGCAGCACCCGAGTTGCCGGCGCCGAACACGCCCATCGCGAAGCCTTGCTGGTTCTTGGGGAACCAGCGGGCCACGTACGGTGTGCCGACCGAGAACGAGCCGCCGGCCAGCCCCACGAACAGGCCCAGCACCAGGAAGTGCCAGTACTCGGTGGCATAAGCCATCAGCCAGATCGGCACGACGCAGGCGAGCATCGTGATGAACAACACGATGCGGCCGCCGAAGCGGTCAGTCCAGATGCCCAGCGGCACACGCACCAGCGAGCCGGTCAGCACCGGCGTGGCGGTGAGCAGGCCGAACTGCGTGGCAGACAGGCCCAGCTGCTTCTTCAGCGGGATCCCGATGACCCCGAACATCATCCACACCATGAAGCACACGGTGAAAGCCAGCGTGCTCACGACGAGAACCGAGATGGCCCTCCTGTTACTGCTCGACATGGTCGACTCCTTTTCCATGTCGGCAGTGTCGGAATATCAGGTGGGCGTCGGTATCCTTCTGTGGATCAGGTGGGGTCGTTCGATCGGAGTAGTCCGGCGGTCAGGTTTGATCTGGATCAGATGAGGCCAGCACGGCGGCCTGGACCCGCGACGTGAGGTTCAGCTTGCGCAGGATGTGCTGCACGTGGATCTTCACCGTGGTCTCGGCAATGTCGAGCTTGCGGCCGATTTCCTTGTTGCTCGCGCCGCGGGCGATCTCGCGCAGGATGTCGCGTTCGCGTGGCGAGAGCTTGGCCAGCGGATGGGGGGCGGCATCGGTGGCCCGATCGGTTGCGGTGGGCGTGGCCGCGGGCGGTGGCGCGTCGGCCGGTGCGCCTGGCGACTGCTGCACCGCCTGCCGATAGGCGGCCACGAGCTTGCCCGTCATCTCTGGCGAGACGGCCGATTCGCCCCGGTGCACGCGGCGGATGGCGTCGACCAGGTCATCGCCTTCCACCGTCTTGAGCAGGTAGCCGCTGGCCCCGCGCGAGAGCGCTGTGGCCAGGTCGTCCGCGTCCTCGCTGACGGTGAGCATCAGCACCCGCGGTGCCGGCTGGTGGGCCAGCAGCTGGGGCAGGGCGTCGATGCCGTGCACGCCGGGCAGGTGGTTGTCCAGCAGTACCACGTCGGGCTGGTGAGCCTGGATGTGGCGCAGCGCCTCGCCGGCATCACCGGCTTCGGCCACCACCTGCAGCTCGCTGAACTGACCGAGCAACGCGATCAGGCCGCGACGGAAGAGGGTGTGGTCGTCGACCACGAGCAGGCGGATGGGCATGGCAGCTCCGTGGGAAGAGGGCAGCGACAAAGGGCCCCGATTGTCCGGCATGTTGTCCGGCCTGTGCAGGGGGGGGGCGCTCTGTCGGGTGGACAGGGGGGACTACTGCTAGAGAAGGATGGTCAGCCCGCGCATGGCTCTCTAGACTGGCCAGGCCACGATGCTCACTGCCTTGCCGTCCGCTGTCATGCCGACCCTCATCGACCCGTACCAACGCGTGATCGACTATCTCCGGGTGTCGATCACGGACCGCTGCGATCTGCGCTGCACCTACTGCCTGCCCAAGTCCTTCAAGGGCTTCGAGGAACCGGCGCACTGGATGACGCTGGACGAAATGCGGCGCCTGGTGGGGCTGTTCGTGGGCCTGGGCGTGCGCCGCGTGCGCCTGACGGGCGGTGAGCCGCTGCTGCGTCGGGGCGTGGACACGCTCGCGGCGGGCCTGAAGCGCCTGCCCGGTTTGCAGGACCTGTCCGTCTCGACCAACGCCACGCGCCTCGACCGCATGGCCCTGCCCCTGCGGCAGGCGGGCGTCGACCGGCTCAACATCAGCCTCGACAGCCTGGATTCGGGCTGCATGGCGCGCATCACCGGGCGCGATTGCCTCAGCGAGGTGCTGCGCGGCATCGACGCCGCCGTGGCGGCGGGCTTTGCGCCCATCAAGCTCAACATGGTGGTGCAGCAGGGCGTCAACGACCACGAAGTGGAAGACATGGTGGCCTACGCACGCCAGCACGGGCTGGTGTTGCGCCTGATCGAGCCCATGCCGGTGGGGGACACCGGCCGGGCCACCGTGGGCCGTGACCTGACGGCGCTGGGTGAAGCACTCGCCCGCCGGACCGGGCTGATTCCGCAGCTGCCGGGTGGCGGTGGGGGCGGGCCGGCACGCTACTGGGTCGACCCGCACAGCGGCATGAATTTCGGGGTCATCACCCCCATGAGCCAGCACTTCTGCGCGGCGTGCAACCGTGTGCGCCTGGGGGTGGACGGCACGCTCTACCTGTGTCTCGGGCAGAATGACCAGGTGCCGCTGGGCCGCTTGCTTCGTGACGGCGCGGGTGACGACGAGCTGCGCCAGGCCATCGTGAATGGCATTGCGCACAAGCCGGAGCGGCACGAGTTCACTGACCGGCCGGAGAAGATCGTGCGCTTCATGGCCCAGACGGGCGGCTGACCGCCGCGCAACATGGCCCTTGTGTCCCCTTCTGCTGAACCGCCGCCCGACGTCCACGACCGCCCGGATCGCCCGGGGTCTTCGCTGTCGCGCTCGTCCGACCTGACGCTTGCGCGCAAGCTGGCGGGCATCGGTGGCGTCTTCCTGGCCGTGGCCTTGTTCACGGTGGGCCTGTCCATGTGGGTGACGTGGCAGCTGGAAGGTGGCGCCGCGGCCATCAACGAGGCGGGGCGCATGCGCATGCGGTCGTACCAGATCGCCTTGCAGGTGCGCGACCTGCAGGCCGGCCGGGATGCCGACGCGCTGCAGGGCGTCATGCGCCGTGTGGCCGAGCTCGACGGCAGCCTGGCGCTGCTGACCAACGGGGATTCGCGGCGGCCGCTCAGCGTGCCGGGCAACCACGAGGTGCAGGCGCATCTGGCGCGCGTGCAACACAGCTGGGGCGTGCTGCGTGCGCAGGTGCTGCAGTCGCTGTCGAGCCAGCAGCCGGAGGACCACATCCTGCGCGTCGAAGCGTTCGTCGAGGAAGTCGATGCGCTCGTCTCGTCCATCGAACAGCGGCTCGAGACACGCACGGTGGCGTTGCACACCTTCCAGCTGGTGATGATGGTGCTGGCGGTGCTGAGCGCGCTCGCCATCCTGTATGCCAGCCACGTCGTGATCCTGGAGCCGATTGCCAACCTGCGCCACGCCGCGCAACGGGTGGAGCAGGGCGATTTCGCCGCGCGGGTGCCGCCGGGTGCGGCCGACGAACTCGGCGAGCTGGCCGAGGGCTTCAACCGCATGACGGAGCGGCTCGGGGCCCTGTATGGCGGCCTGGAAGCCAAGGTGGCCGAGAAGACCGGCAAGCTGCGCAAGGAGCAGGCGCGGCTCAAGGCGCTGTACGACGTGTCGACCTTTGTGGCGTCGGCCGACACGCTGCAGGCGTTGGGCGAAGGCTTTGCGCGAAAGATGCGCCTGATCGCCCACGCCGATGCGGTGGCCATCCGCTGGTCGGACGAGGCCAACGACCGCTACATGCTGCTCGCCAGCGACAGCCTGCCCCGCATCCTCGCCGAAGAGGAGCAGTGCGTCCTGACGGGCGCCTGTTTCTGCGGCGACCGGCCTCAGCCCGGCTCGGCAGCCCGCTTGCGCGTGATCCCGATCATGGAGGAGGCGCGCAAGGAGGATGCAGGCGCTGCCAAGGTGCAGCGCCGTTGCGCCGAGGAGGGCTACACCACGCTGGTGACCATCCCGCTCAACCTGCAGCACCGGCTGCTGGGTGAGATCGAGCTCTTCTACCGCAGCGACACCGCCTTCAGCGTGGAAGACCGCAGCCTGTTCGAGGCCCTGGGCAGCCACCTGGCGGGCGCGATGGAAAGCCTGCGCATGGCCGCGCTGGACCGCGAGTCAGCGGTGGCCAGCGAGCGCAAGCTGCTCGCGCAGGAGCTGCACGATTCCATTGCCCAGTCGCTGGCCTTCCTGAAGATCCAGATGGCGCTGCTGCGCTCGGCGATGAACAAGCAGGACCGCGCGGCCGTCGAGTCGACCATGTCGGAGCTGGACGCGGGCATCAAGGAAAGCTACAGCGATGTGCGCGAGCTGCTGCTGCACTTCCGGGTGCGCACCGACAGCGGCCAGCTCGACCTGGCCCTGCGCGAGACGCTGTCCAAGTTCGAGATCCAGGCGGGCCTGCGCACGCACTTCCAGTATCAGGACGATGGCGTGCCGCTGCCAGCCGATGTGCAGATCCAGGTGCTGCACATCGTGCAAGAAGCGCTGTCCAATGTGCGCAAGCATGCCGGGGCCAGCGAAGTCTGGCTCGATGTGGTGGCGCGCCCCCGCTGGCGCATCACCGTGCGCGACAACGGCCGCGGCTTCGACGTCGACAACGGCGCGCCGGACGGCACCCACGTGGGCATCAGCATCATGCGCGAGCGGGCCGAGCGCATCGGGGCCCGGCTGGACGTGCGCTCCGATGGAGCCGGCACGCACGTGACGCTCACGCTGGATCAACCCTACTGACCCCCACCCTCTTCCGACACAGAACATGATCACGATCCGCTACTTTGCCTCGCTGCGCGAGAAGCTGGGCGACGGCGACACCCTGGCTCTGCACCAACTGAGCACGCCCACCGTGGGCGGAGTGCGCGAGGCACTGATGGCCCGCAGCCCGCTGCATGCCGAGTCACTGGCCGCGCGGGCCGGCATCCGCGTCTCGTGTGACCACGAGCTGTGTGACGACGCCCACTCGGTGACAGAGCGTGCCGAGGTGGCGTTCTTTCCGCCCGTGACGGGCGGCTGAGAGAAGGGGTTATCCACTTTTTCTGTGGATAACTTTGTTGGCAAGCCGGGGGGAAGTGGTTTGGCCACTGCGGGCGAGTTGGGGTGCCTCACGATGAGGCACCTGGCGGCCGAGGAGTGGGAAGGGTCAAGCCCCGCGTCCGGCCCGCGGCGGCGGCGAGTTGCGCATACTGTCCGGTCCTCCCCTCGTTGCCGGCCTTGCCCCATGTCTGCTTCCACCGCCTTCCGCTTCGACAACACCTACGCGCGTGACCTGGAAGGGCTTTACGCGCCGTGGCAGCCCGAGGCCGTGCCCTCGCCCTCACTCCTCTTTCTCAACGCGCCGCTGGCCGCGGAGCTGGGTCTGGACCCGCAGGTGCTGGAGAGCCCGGAGGGCGTGGCCGTCCTGGCTGGCAACGCGGTGCCGGACGGCGCACAGCCGCTGGCGCAGGCCTATGCCGGTCATCAGTTCGGGCATTTCTCACGGCAGCTGGGTGACGGCCGCGCACTGCTGCTCGGTGAGCTGATCGACCAGGCGGG
>NZ_CANBCC010000100.1 GCF_947366995.1 uncultured Aquabacterium sp.
CTCGCAGGCACAACAGGACAAGGGCATCGTCGTGACCGATGAACGCCTCGACGTCGAGACCGCCAAGCTGAACGACCTGGCTGGGCAGGTCACGACGCTGCGCGGTGTGATGGCCGATGCGTCGAGCCGGCGCAGCCAGGCTGCGACCAACGCCGAAGTGTCGCCCGACGCCATGTCGAACACCGTGATCTCATCGCTCAAGGGTGACCTCGCTCGTCAAGAGGCGCAGCTCGACCAATCCCTCGAACGCTTCGGCGAGCAGCACCCCACCATCGTCGAGTTGCGTGCTGCGATCGCCTCCACAAGGGCCAAGATCCGCGCCGAGGTGGGCCGCGTCAGCAGCAGCCTCAACGCGAGCAGCCAGATCAGTTCGTCGCGCGCCAGCGCCATCCAGGCGGCCTACGAAGAGCAGCGCCAGAAGGTGCTGAAGATGAAGCAGGACCGCAATGACCTGCTCGTACTGGAACGCGAGGTCGAGGCTGCGCAGCGGGTGTTCGACGCCATCCAGGCCCGTCAGAGCCAGATGAGCCTGGAAGGCAGCAACAGCCAGACGAACATCGTCGTGCTCGGTCAGGCCACCGCCCCCACCTCGCCCAGCTCGCCGCGGCTGGCGCTCAACCTCGTGCTGGCCACGCTGCTGGGCGGCATGCTCTCGCTGGGCCTCACGCTGGGCGCCGAGTTCCTCGACCGCCGCGTTCGTTCACCATCGGACGTCACCACGCTGATCGAGCTGCCTGTCATCGGCACGCTGCCCGGCCCGAATGCCCGTCAAGGGCGTCTGCCGTGGTCCGCAGGGGCGGCACGCCTTCCCGGCCACGCCATCCAACCCGCCTCGTCTGGCAACGTGCAGCGTTTCGGTAGTCTGGGATAAGCCATGCAAGACGCGACCCAAAAGCAATTCTCCGCCTCGAGCCTGGGTGTCAACGACTCCCGCTTCCCTGACACCCAGCAGATCGGTGGCGAGCCCACGATCGGCGAGATCATCAGCAAGGCCAACAACCTCTCACCCGAACAGATCGAGCAGATCCTGGCCTATCAACGCGAGAACGGTGTGCGCTTCGGTGAAGCGGCCGTGGCCCTGGGCCTGGCCAACACCGACGACGTGATGTGGGCGCTGGCGCAGCAGTTCCACTATCCGTACAGCAGCGAACACGACGACGCCTGCAGCGACGAGCTGGTGGTGGCCAAGCAGCCGTTCTCGGCGCAGGCCGAAGCGTTCCGCACCACCCGCAGCCACCTCATCATGAAGCTGTACAGCGGCGTGGGCCAACGCCATGCGCTGGCGGTGGTCAGCCCCCGCAGCGGCGACGGCAAGACCTACTTCGCGGCCAACATGGCGGTGGCGTTCTCGCAGCTGTCGGGCCGCACGCTGCTGATCGATGCGAACATGCGCAACCCGCGCCTGCACGAGGTCTTCCACCTGAAACCGGGCGCAGCCGGGTTGTCGAGCATCCTCACCGGGCGGGCAGTCAGCAACGTCATCCAGCCGGTCAAGGGGCTGCCCAACCTGTTCGTGTTGCCGGTCGGCACCGTGCCCCCCAACCCGCTCGAGCTGGTGGAGCGCCCCGCCTTCGGCCTGCTGATCCGCGAGCTGCTCACCAAGTTCGACCGCGTCATCGTCGACACACCAGCCGCCTCACAAGGGATGGACGGTGCGGTCATCGCTGCCAAGTGCGGCGCGGCCCTCGTGATGGCGCGCCAGGACGTCACCCATGTCAGCGACATGCAGACCATGGTGGCCACGCTGCGCATGTCCGACATCCAGATCGTCGGCAGCGTGCTCAACGGGTACTGACCGCCGCCGCATGCCTGCCGTCGTGTCGCGATGGCTCTGGGGACTGGTTCTCGCCCTGGGTGCGACCCCACTCTGGGCGCAATCGGCACCGGCCGCCTGCCCCGACGGCCCACGTCTGAGCCCGGACGGGCAGAGCGCCGCGGCGCTGCAGAAGGCCATCGACAAGGCCCCGGCCGACACCGTGGTGATGCTCGCGGGCCGCTATGACATTGACCGCACGGTGCGCCTGCGCTCCGGCACCCGGCTGTGCGCCCAACCCGCCGCCACGCTGCAATGGGCCGATGAAGACCGCCCCGGCCTGCTGCTCGACGGCACCCGCGCCGACCACACGCGCATCCAGAACCTCATCCTGCAAGGCCGCGGCATCGCGCTGAAAGGGCGTGGCCATCACGTCGAGAACAACTGGATCCGCCGCATCACTGGCGGGCCCCACCAGGGCAAGGCGCACTGGAACCAGCGCCACGGCGTGATCGTGGTCGACCGGGCCGAGCAACTGCGCGTCATCGGCAACCGCTTCGAAGACATCGTCGACACCGGGATCATGGCGTACGGACTGCGCGACAGCACGCTGCAGCACAACCACTTCCTGCGCGTCGTCGAGGGCATCCATCTCTGGTCAAGCGGCCACACCACCGTGAGCGGCAACACCGGCGAAGGCTTCACAGCCATGGCCATCGAGGTGCAGGGTGACGACGTCCCGGGTCTGATCATCCGCGACAACCGCTTCAGTGGCTGGTTGCCCGCGCACGAGCCAGGAAGCTACGCCATGTCGGTCGTCAGTGGCGACGGCGCTGTGGTGAGCGGCAACACCGTCGAGGCCCGCAACGGCATGGGGGCCTCACTGGAGGTCGGCGGCATCGCGCCGGTCGTGCACGGCAACACCCTGGCCGGGGCACCGCTCGTGATCGCCACCGCGCCCGACGCCCGCATCGAAGGCAACACGGTGCGCGGCGCCGGGATCTTCAAAGACGTGAACCGCGTGCCAGGCGGGCAGCTGCGCATCAGCGGCAACCGCATCGAGCAGGCCCCGCGTGTGGCCATCGGCACCGACTACTGGCGCGGCTACGACCGCATCACCTTGAGTGACAACACCATCGTGCGCCGGCAGCAGCCTGGGGATGCCGCCTTCATCGGCATCCTGCTGACCGGCACCGACAAGAGCCCCCTGACCGTCACGGGCAACAAGATCACGCTGCTGCCGGGCAGCACGGCCGCCGCGCCCATGGCGTGTTTCGGCAACTCGGGGCACCAGGGTGACATGCGCGGCGCGCTGGTGGCCGACAACGTCTGCGAGGGCCGGGGCCATGGTGCCTTCGTCAGCACCAACTCCCAGGGCGGCCATGTCGGCGTGCGCTACTTGCGCAACACGTTGCGCGACCTGCGCCAGGGCATCACCGGAGACAGCAGCGGCCTGATTGCCGAGCGCAACCGGCTGGAGCGCGTGGCCGCGGACCCGGCAGGGCTCGGCCGCTGAGCCGGCGGCGTCGCCGGCATCGCGGTCACCAGATCGGCGCCCACCAGGCCGCGCAAGTCGTCCAGCGTGGCCACGCGGCGATCACGTCGGTCGGCCATCACGCAGGCCAGCAGCGCCAGCAGCAACCCTGACCCGAGCGCCACCGGCAGCACGTACTCCCAGCGCGGGAACCAGGCTTCGGTCGGCAGCGTGGCGGGCTCCACCAGCACGATGTCCGACTTGCTCGCATCGCGGTTGGCAGCCAGCGTCGCCAGATTGGTCGCCATCACGATGTAGTCCTCTGCTGCCGTGTCGAACCGCGACTGAGCCTGCCGGAAAGCCGCCCGATCATCCAGCGAGGCGAGCAGGCGATCACGGGCGGCGTCGCCAGCCTGATCCCGTTGCACACGGGCACCCTGCTGGATCTCGGCCACGGCCCCCATCGAGCGATTCAAGGACGCGACCTGGCTGCGGATCTCCTGTTGAGTGCGCTGGATGGCCGCATCGAGTGCGGCCACCGACGGGTGGTTCACGCCGCGCGATGCCATCGCGGCCTCCTGCTGCGCGCTCAGGTCCGCCAGTCGGATGCGCAGACGCTGCAGCACCGCATCATCGAGCGTGCTGCGCGCCTCTTCACTGCCTTGCAGCACGCGGTTCGTGGCGGCCGCCTGCTGCGAGGCCATGAGGCCGACCACGGCCTGCCGACGCAACTGGTCGTCGGCCTGGAAGCCCGGATCCGCCATGCCGTCCAGCAACACGCCCGAGCGCTCGGACACCGCCATCAGCTCATCGTGTGCCGCCGCCATGCGCGCCAGGCTGCTGGCCAGGCTGCGGGCCACCGGGGCCTCCAGCGCCTGGTCGTCCATGCGGTTGAGGCGGTCCACCGTGGCCACCAGTTCCTCGGCATACGCATTCGCCATGGTGCGCGCAAAGCCGGCGTCGGGGGCCACGTAGCGCACCTGCATCAGATACCCGCCCCGCCCCAGCGCCGGCATCAAACCCCCTTGCGCGAGCTGGATCAGCCATTGCTGGTAAGAGCCCGCCTTTTCGCCCTGGCGCGCCCAACTCTCACGCAGGATGTCGACTTCTTCGAGCCGCAGACGCTTGACCACGCGCTCGGCCACCAGGTCGCTCATCAGCAGCGCGGCCCGCGCACCGACCACCGTCACGCTCGGGTCGCCCGTCACGCTGCGCACAGGCGAAGGGTGAGCGTCGGCCAGCACCAGCGCGGTGGCCATGTGCTGCCGCGGCAAGACCAGCCAGTAGGCCAGGGCGATGGCCTGGCTGCTGACGAACACCGCCAGCGCGAGCTTGCGGTGTTGCTTGAGGATGCGTTTCAGCGCCGTCACGGCACACTCCTTTGCGCAGCAGACCAGGATGCCGGATCAGCGACCTGACGCGCCAGTGCCAGCACGCCGGCCGCACAGCGACTCCAGCTCAATTCATGAGCCACCCGTTCCGCCATGCGATCGGCCCGCTCACGTCGTGCCTCGGGCGATTCTGCCGTGGCCAGCACGGCGCACAACGCGGCCGCGGCTGCGTCCGGATCGTCCGGCGGCACCAGATGCGCCTGCCCGGCACACAGCTCGCGGTGCGCCGTGATGTCCGAGCACACCACGGGTGCCCCTGCACGCAGCGCTTCCAGCGGCGGAAAACCGAACCCCTCGATGTGAGACAGAAACAGAAACGCCCGCGCATGGGCATACAGCCCCGACAGCATCTCGGCCGACACAGTACCCAGCGCCGACACGCCTTCGTCATGCACCTCACGCACGCCGACCAGTCGCAAGGGCAAGGCCGCCGTTCCGGCCAGCCTGCGGTAGGCCGCGTACGCCGCACGCACACCGGCCAGGTTCTTGTGCGGCAGGCCCGAGGCCAGCGCCATGATGTAGTCGCCCGTTTGCGGGCCTGGCGCAGGCAATGGCGGCACGCCGTTGTAGACCACGCGCACCCGGTGCGAGGGCGCCCCGGCAGCCAGCAGGTCGGCCTCCGTGGCGCGCGAGATCGCGACGATGCCATCGGCCCGCCGAGCGGAGTGCAGCAGGCCGGCCTTCACCAGCCACCCTTCCAGCCGCCCGAAGTGGTGCGGGTGATGCGCCAGGTACCACAGGGGGATCAGGTCGTGGATCACGCACACCGTGCGCAGCCGCACCATGTGTCGCCCCAGGCCGGGCGTGAAGCCCTTGGGCGACAGGTACACCGCCTGAGCCCCCCGGGCGCGCGTCCACAGGGCAGCACCAAACTGAGACCACCACAGGCGACGCACACGCCCCGGCATCGCGGGCGCCAGCACGTGCAGGCGCACCCGGGGCGGCAGGCCGAGCGCCTCGAAGTCGGCCACGTTGCCCCCATGGCAGGCCACATCCATCACGTCGTCGGCCGCCAGCTGGGCCGCCATGGCACCACACAGCTGCACGGCGTAGCTGTAGATGCCCTTGCTCTTGGCCGAATCCGGCGTCAGTTCGAACGCGTCAAACACCAGGTGCACGGCCGGCTCCTGGCCGGATATCCACCCGGCGCGTCACGATGTAGTACTCCATCGACACCATCCCGGCCACGATGTAGAACATCGCAGCGATGGACGGCGTCTCGAAATGCGGCTCCGACAGACTGGTCAACGCCAGCATGCCCATGATGATGAAACTCCACGCGGCAAAGCCCTTGAAATGCCCAGCGGCCTCTTCACCCAGACCGGGCAGCCGAGCGCCCAGCCAGGCCCGGCGCATCGAACCGAACACCACGGCGCCCCACAACACGAAGTACACGACGCCGCCACGCACCAGGCTCGACACGAAACTGTTGTGGGGCTCGCGCACCACCACGCCTTCCCCGTCCACCCCTGGCGCCATGAAGTTCGTCAACGCGGGGCCATACCCCACGCCAAACACCATGCGATCCGGGCTGGCCCGCCACATGTCGAGTGACGATGCCCACCAATCCAGGCGCTGCTGCACGCCGGTCGCGCCGTACTCATCGCCGTGCTTGCCGGAAATCGACAGAAAGCGATCGACCACCGCCGACAGCGTCACATCCGAAATCCGACCGGGGATCTTGATGTTCAGGGTCTCCACCAGCGCCAGAGACAACACCATGGCGATCAAGCCCCCCGCCACCGCGGCAAATGCTCGCTTGTAGCCGAAGAAGCCCAGCGCCACCGGCACAAAGAGGATGATTAGGTACAGGTTGCGCGACTGCGCCATCACCACCACGATGATGGTCTCGACCAGCACCAGCAGGATCCACAGCGTGCGCAGCCAGCTGCGTTTCGGGAACACATGCGGGATGGCAAACCAGGCCACCAAGACGGCAATGGCGGTATAGGGCGAAGTCAGCTGCGTGCCCAGCACGGGCACCGCCTGCTGGTAACTGCTGAACGAAGGGGAGACGGCCTGAATCCACGTCGAGAACGGCCACGTCAGGCCGTACAGCCCCCCGGCAATGAACCAGATGCGCATGAAGCGATCGCGCCACGCGAGCCAGGTGCCGCGGTGCACACCGAGCGCCACGATGGCCATGCCCGCCACGAAGAAGGCGATGTCGACCACCGTCAGCACATCGCGCAGCGCCGCCATCTTGTAGGTGAAGAAGTCGCGGTACAGGTGGTAGGTCGGCGGGATCACCATGGCGGCCATGGCCAGCCAGAACGCCGGCGTGCGAGCCAGCCAGCGGTAGGTGAGCGGCAGCAGCACCAGCAGCCCAACCAGGCAGCCCCCCTCGGCGAGCGTGATCTTGGCTGAGCCCGCGCCCACCACGATGTTCGTGAAGCCGTAGTTCAGCACGAGCTGTCCCAACGTCACCGACAGCACCAGGCGCACATACCAGGGCGCCTTCGGCGCGGCAAAGCTGAAGGCCGCCCACAGGATGGCCGCCACCACCACATACCGCAGCCCGTAAAGGCCCAGAAACGGGCTGCCGACCAGCACGTAGTAGCCGATCAACGGCACCAGCACGCCCAGAAGCAGGAACAGCCCGAGCTCCGTCCACGACGGCCAGGCCCACGACGCAGCGCGTGCGCGCCACATGGCCAAGGTGCTCATGCCTCTCCCTCCAGCCGGCGCAAGGCTTCGGCACATTGCGGCACCTGTTGGCGCACATCGTCGTACACGGCGGCTGCGCGCTCGGCCCAGCCCATGCGGCGCGCACGGGCCACCGCCTCGTCATGCAACGCCTGCCTCGCGGGTGTCGACAGCGCGTGGAACCGCACCACGGCCTCGGCCAGCGCAGCCACCACCTGGGCCTGGGTCCGTCCGGCCGTGGGCACGACCATGCCACACCCCGGCGTGATGAAGTGATGCGGCCCGCCGAGGTCCAGGCAGATCACCGGCAACCCGCGGGACAACGCCTCCATCACCACGGTGCCGCCCGAATCATGCAGGCTCGGAAACAGAAAGGCATCGGCCTGGTGGTACAGGCCCATCAGCTCGCTCTGCGGCACGCGGCTCACGAAGCGGACGCGGTCAGTCAGGCCCAACGCCTGCACCCGTGCCTTGAAGAAGGCGTCCAGCTCGCCTTCACCCACAATCAGCAATTCGACATCGGCGCCTTGATCGACGGCGGCCCGTAGCGCAGCCAGCGCCAGGTGCACGCCCTTGAAGGCGATCAGGCGCCCGGCAAACATGAAGGTCGTACGGGCCCGTCGCACCACCGGCGTGGGGCGTGGCACGACGTCCATCACCCCCACTTCGTGTGCCACGACCGCCCGCGCACGCAGGCTGGCGGGCAGGAAGGCCAGCGTGTCGCGGGTGCGGCAGTAAAGCCGGTCGGCACGCGACCACGCAAGGCGCGTGGGCACGTCAAGCCAGAACGACCACAGCACTGCGGTGCGCAAGGCCTCCTTCAGCTGCACCTTCCAGGGCAGCCCGGCAAACAACCGCGCCGGCGCGGTCTCGGCACCGCCCAGCGGCCCGACAATGAAGGGCAGACCCAGCCCGCCCAGCCACGACGGATACCGCAGCGAGCCCCACGTCAGGTGGTGCACCACATCGAAGGTCTGCCGCTGCACCAGGTCGCGGGCCACCGGCCGCATCTTCCACTGCCAGTACACGTAGTACAACTGCGAATCCAGCAGGCGGCGCTCAAAGCGCCCCCACGGCGGCGACACATCCACATACGCCACCTGAAGCCGCGGCACCGGCCGGCGCGCGAGTTCCGCCTCGACATCCGCGCGGAACCACGCATGCGTGATCACCGTGACGTCATGGTGTTTTGCCAGCGCCACGGCCCAGTGCCAGCCCACGCCGCACTCCGAGCCCAGCACCGGTGAGAACGCAAAGGCCGACAGCAGGATTCTCATGCGTGCTGCTCCTGCCTCATCGCGCCCACCTGGCGGCGGAATGCCAGCAAATGCCACAGCGTGGGCACCAGCACACCGATGTTCGACACCCACACGGCCCCCAGCAGGCCGAACGTCGGGATCAGCCACGGCGCGAGCGCAAACGACACGACCGTGCCGGCCACATAAGACCAGAAGATCTGCTCCGTTTGCCGGATCACCAGACCGCCCGCCTGCGACACCAGCGACAGCATCCCCACCAGCGGGCCCACCGCCGCATGCGGCAACACCGCGGCGGCCTCGGAAAAACGTGCGCCAAACAGCCAGCCGACCAGTTCGGGCCCCAGCCCCACCAGCACGGCCACGATGGCCGCGGCGAGCACCATGATGAGGCTCGCCGATTGAGCCAGGTAACGCTGCATGGCCGGCATGCCCCCGGCCTTGAATCGGCGCGACGCCTCAATCGGCAGGTGGTTGCCCAGTGCCTGGCGGATCACGTTCAGCCCGTTCAGGATGGACGCGGCGGCGTTGTACTGCGCCACCCACAAGGGCTTGCCCCACTCGGCGATCTGAAACGGCACCAGCATGAAAGACCCGAACATGAAGACCTGACTGAAACACACCCACCGCGATTCCGCCCAATGCGATGCGGCAGCCCGCTGCAAGGCTGCAGGCGCGGGCCAGGGCACCGCTCGCGCCTCGGCCGGCAGGCCCGCATAGGCCCAACCGGCCGATGCAGCAAATGGCAGCGCCCCCACCAGCAGCACGGCCTCAAGCGGTGCCTCACCGCCCGCCGCCATGCCCACCGCCAGAATCGCCACCAACTGCCCGCCGTAGGCCAGCGCATCCAGCGCAGACACCCGCTGCATGCGCCCTTGCACGAACAGCACCCGCCGCATCGTTTCCTGCAGCAGGAAAGCCGCCGTAAACACCGCGGCCGCCAGCGCCACGCCCTGCGAGGGCAGGTAACGCCACGCCACCAACGCAAACAGCCCGATCACCAGCGGCCAGCCCAGCACCTGCAGCATCAGCACCGCCTTCAGCCGTTCGCCCAGCTCGGCGGGCGCCTCTCCCACCGCGGCAATCGCCATCGGCTGGGTCAGGTAGGCCCGGTGCATCGCGCTGACGAACCACACCAGCGTGATCGCCAACCCATAAGCCGAAAACGCCGCCAGCGACACATGGCGCGCCACCACCAGCGTCAGCACGAAATTGCTGGCCGAGACCAGCACCTGGTCGCCCAGCGCCCAGACCACCGGCGACCGGGTCAACCGTGCCCAGGTCACTCGTGGTAGTCGTAGGCCTGGAAGCCTGCGAGTTTGACCAGGTTGTCGCGCTTGGCCGAGGTGTAGTCGCTCTGCACCATCTCTTTGACCAGATCCTGCAGCGTGATCTTGGGCTCCCAGCCCAGCTTGGCCTTGGCGT
>NZ_CANBCC010000101.1 GCF_947366995.1 uncultured Aquabacterium sp.
CGGCGTGGTGGCCGTGGAGGTGCGAGACGCCAGTCTGGTTACGCGGGAGCTGGCCGAGGTGCTGAAGGCAGCCGGGGCAACGTACTGTCTCGGTCTGCACGCCCGCATGCCGACGATCGACGCACAGCTGCCTTTGCTGCGGGCGCTGTGGCCCTCGCCGCTGGTATGCCGGTGGAACCTCCATCGCCGGCATGGGGCCTACGGATACGAAGCGGCCCGCGATCTGTATGCGCCCTTCGACCACATTCAGGATGCCGACTCGGACACGCGGGCCACGCTGGCGCGCGTGGTTCGTGCCACAACCGGTGCCGGCTTGCCGGCCTACGTTTCGATCAGCAACAAGGCCGAAGGCTGTGCACCGCTTTCGGTGGCCGCGCTGGCGGAAGCGGTCTGCGAGACTGCGGACACCGCGCAGGAGCGCGGGCGTGGTTGAGCGCAAGGCCCTGCCCTGGCGCCTGCACTGTGATGGCAGTGCGTTGCCCAACCCCGGGCGCATGGGGATCGGGGCGGTGCTGGTGTCCCCCGATGGCACGCGCCACACCGTGTCGGAAAGGCTGGCCGACCCTGGCTGCAACAACGAGGCGGAAGTGCAGGCGTTGGTGGCCGGTCTGCTGCTGGCGCGCAGCATGGGGGCACAGGCTCTGGCCGTCTACACCGACAGCGACCTGATCGCCAAGCAGCTGGGTGCGCACGCCGCGCCGGATCCGGTGCGGCTGCAGGCATTGCTGGCTCAAGCCCGCACCGTGCTCGGCACTTTCACCTCGCACACGTTGGGCTGGGTGCCACGGCACCGCAATCAGGAAGCCGATACTCTGGCGCGCGCCGCGCTGGGCATGCCACCCAAGCCCGCTGCGTGGCCCAAGGGGCGCCGCAAGCTCAAACGGTGAGCCTGTCGGTGTGACGCCCAGATGCGTCAGTCGCGCTCGGAGCTGCCGGGCGGCAGCTCCACGACCTGGGCCACGGGCAGCAAAGGCTCCTCCTCGATCACGTCGAGGCCGTTCAAGGCCTGGCGGGCCGCCACCGCGCGCAGTGCATCGCGCTCGGCCCGGATCTGCGCCCGCCGCTCGGCGAAGAAACGCTTGAGCATCTGGCTGGCCGGCTCCGCCAGCACGCCCCCTACGATCGCCGTGTGGTGGTTCAGCTGCCGGTTGCCGAACAGGTCGATCACGGAGCCGGCCACGCCGGTCTTGGGGTCGGTAGCAGCGAACACCACCCGCTTGAAACGCGCGTGCATCAAGGCCATCGCGCACATGGCGCACGGCTCAAGGGTGACGAACAGCTCGCAGTCGGGCAGACGGTAGTTTTCGAGCAGCTGGGCGGCATGGCGCAAGGCCACGATCTCGGCATGCGCAGTGGGGTCATGCGTGGTGATGGGACGGTTGTAGCCGGTGGCCACGACCTGCCCTGCCCGCATGATCACCGCTCCGACGGGGACCTCGCCGGCCAGCCAGGCGTTCTGCGCCTGGTCCAACGCGATGCGCATGGCGAACTCGTCGCTTGTGGGAGAGAGGGTGTCGGTCACGGTGATTCAGGATGAGGTGGCTGAAGCCTGGAGCGGCCAGCGCCCTTCTTCGATGTAGCGGCCTTGCCCGATCACGCTGCGCAGCAGCACGAACGAATCGGCACGCCATTGGATGGGCTCGATGGCCCGCTCTTCGAGCGGCTGGCGGCCATAGAAAAGGGTGAGGTGGGGATTGAAGGTCTTGTGAAGCACGCCCGCCGTGAGCCCGGCACGCAGCAGGCGGTCTTGCAGTGTCGACTGGAAGGCCATCAGCGTGGGTTCTGCATCGCCCCCGAGCAGGACGATGGGCAGGTTGCCGGATCTGCCGGTAAAGCTGCCTACGCGGGTAAAGCTGACATCAAAACACGGGGCAGATACGCCGGCCGCGACCGAACGCGCGGCGGCCAGCGTGCCGGAAGGAACGTCACAGAGGAAATGGCCGACGTGGAACAGCGTGACGTGGAAGCGGGCCGCGCGCTGGGTCTTGACCGACACACCCTGGTCGCGCGCCACCTGTGCTGCGACCTCTGCCGCCCGACCTGCGGCGGCGGCATCCGGCATCAGCGCGAAGAAGAGGCTGTAAGGCTGCGGGTCGGCTGCAGCGAACCCGTCCAGCGAAAGTTGTCCTGACACCGCCACGCACTCCTGCCCAACACTCCGGGCCTGCATTTTGCCCCCTGTTTGTCCGGACGGGGCCGCTGGCCCGAGTTGTAAAACACATAACCATGCCGCTGTCGTTTTCTTAGGATCACTTCAGAAGATGTGGTCCACCACGCAGTCCGGCAGTCCCCGCAGTACCCGTTCCATCGAAGAACAACCTTGTCGCCAAGGAGACGCGTGTGGACGACACATCCGACCCGGCCGCCCCCTCGACCAAGCAAGAGGAATGGCGCTCCTTCCTGTTCCTCACCGCTGTGATGGCGCCCGTGACGACCATCGGGGTGGTGGCGGGATGGGGCTTCGCCGTCTGGATCTATCAGCTGATCACCGGGGACTTGCCAGGATGACCCGCAGGACCCAGGCCGTGAATGAGATCCACATTGCCGGTGTCATCGTGCACACGCGCCAGCCTCATACCGTGGCCGCCTGCAGCGCCATGGATGCATTGGAGGGCATGGACGTTGCGCAGTTCTCGCCCGAAGGGCGCGTGGTGGCGGTAGTGGAAGCCCCGTCTGCCGGCGCCGTGATGGACCTGCTGGACCAGGTGCGCGGCATCGAAGGGGTGTTGAACGTGGCGCTGGTCTACCAGCACGCGGAACCGGCTGACGCCATGAATGAGGAGATGGGCCCATGACGACGCGCCGCGAGTTCATTCGCAACACCGCCGCTGCCACGGCGGCCACCGCAGCGGGGCTGCCCGCCACGCTGGACGCCGCGAACGTGGTGACCGATGCCAGCAGGACACAGCTGAAATGGTCGAAGGCCCCGTGCCGCTTCTGCGGCGTCGGTTGCGGTGTCAACGTGGCGGTGAAGGACGGCCGCGTGGTGGCCACGCACGGTGACATCAACGCCGAGGTGAACCGGGGCATCAACTGCGTGAAGGGCTACTTCCTCTCCAAGATCATGTACGGGGAGGACCGCCTGACGCAGCCGATGCTGCGCATGACGAACGGGCGCTATGACAAGAACGGCGAATTCCAGCCCATCAGCTGGGATCAGGCCTTCGACATCATGGCCGAGAAGTTCAAGCAGGCGCTGAAGGACAAGGGCCCGACCGGGATCGGCATGTTCGGATCAGGGCAGTGGACGATCTGGGAAGGCTACGCGGCGGCCAAGCTGTTCAAGGCCGGCTTTCGTTCGAACAACATCGACCCGAATGCACGGCACTGCATGGCCTCGGCGGTGGCGGGCTTCATGCGCACCTTCGGCATGGACGAGCCCATGGGCTGTTACGACGACATCGAGCAGACCGACGCCTTCGTGCTGTGGGGCTCGAACATGGCCGAGATGCACCCGATCCTCTGGACGCGGCTGACAGACCGACGCCTGTCTGCACCACACGTGAAGGTGGCGGTGCTGTCGGTTTACGAACACCGCTGCTATGAGCTGGCCGACATCGCGATGACGTTCAGGCCGCAAACCGATCTGGCGATCATGAACTACATCGCCAACTACATCATCCAGAACAAGCGGTTCAATCAAGATTTCATCAACAAGCACACACGCTTCGTCATCGGCAACACGGACATCGGCTATGGCCTGCGGCCCGAGCACCCGCTGCAGCGCAAGGCAAAGAACGTGAAGGACGCAGGCGGTTCGCGTCCGGCCAGCTTCGAGGAGTACGCGCGCTTCGTGAGCGCGTACGACCTCGAGAGCGTGGCCAAGCTGTCGCAGGTGCCCAAGGAGCGCCTGGTGCGCCTGGCCGAAATGTACGCCGACCCGAAGGTTAAGGTGGTGTCGTTCTTCACGATGGGCTTCAACCAGCACACGCGGGGCACGTGGTGCAGTCATCTGCTCTACAACCTGCATCTGTTGACAGGCAAGATCTCGTCGCCCGGCAACGGGCCGTTCTCATTGACCGGGCAGCCCTCGGCATGCGGTACGGCGCGCGAGGTGGGCACGTTCAGCCACAGGCTGCCTGCCGACATGATCGTGGCCAACCCGAAGCACCGGGCCATTGCCGAACAGATCTGGAAGCTGCCGCCCGGCACGATTCCGGAGAAGCCGGGCTACCACGCCGTGCTGCAGAACCGCATGCTGAAGGACGGCATGCTCAATGCCTATTGGGTGCAGGTCAACAACAACATGCAGGCCGCGCCGAACATCATGCAGGAGGCCATGCCGGGTTACCGCAACCCTGCGAACTTCATCGTGGTGTCGGACGCCTACCCGACCGTGACCACCATGGCGGCCGACCTGGTTCTGCCCACATCGATGTGGGTGGAAAAAGAGGGGGCGTACGGCAATGCGGAGCGGCGTACGCAGTTCTGGCACCAGCTGGTGAAGCCGCCGGGGCAGTCGCGCTCCGACCTGTGGCAGCTGATGGAGTTTTCCAAGCGCTTCAAGATGGAAGAGGTGTGGCCCCGCGAGCTGCTGGACCAGAAGCCCGAGTACCGCGGCAAGACGATGTTCGACGTGCTGTTCCGCAATGGGGTGGTCAACGCCTTCCCGCTCAGGGACATGGACCCGGCGTACGACAACGACGAGGCCAAGGCCTTTGGCTTCTACGTGCAGAAGGGCCTGTTCGAGGAGTACGCACAGTTCGGACGTGGCCACGGGCACGATCTGGCGCCATTCGACGTGTACCACCGCGAGCGGGGCCTCCGCTGGCCGGTCGTGAATGGCCGAGAAACACGCTGGCGCTACCGCGAGGGTTATGACCCGTACGTGAAGAAGGGCGAGGAGGTCCGCTTCTATGGCAACCCGGATGGCAAGGCGGTGGTGTACGCACTGCCCTACGAGCCGGCCGCAGAGGAGCCCGACAAGCAATACCCGTACTGGTTGTGCACGGGCCGCGTGCTGGAGCACTGGCACTCGGGTTCGATGACGCGACGTGTGCCGGAGCTCTACCGCGCCTTCCCCAACGCGGTGTGCTACATGCATGGCGACGATGCCCGGGCCTTGAACCTGCGCCGCGGCGACATCGTCGAGCTGGTATCTCGCCGAGGTTCGATGCGCACGCGCGTGGAGACCCGAGGCCGCAACAAGCCGCCGCCCGGGCTGGTGTTCGTGCCATGGTTCGATGCCAGCCAGCTCATCAACAAGGTCACGCTCGACGCTACCTGCCCGATCTCGCTGCAGACCGACTTCAAGAAGTGCGCCATCGCCATCCGCAAGGTGACGGACCGGGCCTAGTGCACGAAAGGCATCACCATGAAGAACATGTCCATGGCCCTGTTGCTGGGCGTCTGTCTGGCAGGCGGCGCCATTGCGGTCGACATGACGGACCGCATGCGTGGCGCGCCCATCGAGCAGACCACCCGACCGCCCCCGCTGACCAATGCCGACAACAGCGACGTCAGGCGGGTGCGCAACTATGCGATGCAGCCGCCGGTCATCCCGCACAAGATCGAAGGCTACCAGCTCGACAAGAACGCCAACCGCTGCATGTTCTGCCATGCACGTACCAAGACGCAGGAAAGCCAGGCGCCCATGATCAGCACCTCGCACTACATGGACCGCGACGGCAACTTTCTCGCCGAGCTGTCGCCCCGGCGCTACTTCTGCCTGCAGTGCCACGTGTCCCAGGTGCCGCAGAACCCCTTGGTGGAGAACCGCTTCATTGACGTCGACACCTTGCTGAACGCGCCTGCTGGCGCTGCAAGGCCACGGAAGTAAGCCACCGGAGCGCACGCATGTTCAGACTCATACGGCGGTATTTCACCGTGTTGGGCCGGCCCAGCCGGTACATCAGCCTGGGTGTGCTCACGGTGGCCGGCTTCGTGGCCGGGGTGCTGTTCTGGGGCGGCTTCAACACCGCGCTCGAGTTGACCAACACGGAGAAGTTCTGCATCGGCTGCCACGAGATGCGAACCAATGTGTACGCCGAACTCCAGGGCACCATCCACTTCACCAACCGCAGCGGCGTGCGCGCCAAGTGTTCGGACTGCCACGTGCCGCACAACTGGACAGACAAGATCGCCCGCAAGATGCAGGCGTCCAAGGAGGTGTGGGGCAAGGTGTTCGGCACGATCGACACGCCGGAGAAGTTTGCCGCCATGCGCCGCCAGCTTGCAGAAAACGAGTGGAAGCGCATGAAGGCCAACGACTCGCTGGAGTGCCGCAACTGCCACGAGTTCGACTACATGGACTTCACGCGGCAGAGCAAGCGCGCAGCCGATGCACACTCGACCTACCTGGCCAATGGCGAGAAGACCTGCATCGACTGCCACAAGGGCATTGCGCACCGCCTGCCCGACATGAAGGGGGTGCATTGATGCTGCAGCTGGACAAGGTGAGCTTGTTCAGGAACGAGCGCATGGTGGCTCAGGTATTGAGCCTGTGCGTGCAGGCCGGCCAGGCCGCACTCGTGCAAGGCCCCAATGGCAGCGGCAAGACAACCCTGCTCAGGACCGTCTGCGGGTGGCGTCCTGCGTATGCTGGCGCCATCCTCTGGCGTGGCACGCCACTGCGATCTGCCCTCGACACGCTGCGTGAGGATCTGGCCTACCTGGGGCATCAGGACGGCCTTCACGATGACCTGAGCGCCCGCGAGAACCTGCGCTGGCTGGCGGCCCTGGGCGGAGAGGCCCCGGCCGGCCCCGATCTGGACGAGGCCCTCGACGGCATGGGCGTGCTGCACGCCGCCGCGCAGCCGGTACGCGCCCTGTCACGGGGACAGCGCCGGCGCGTGGCGCTCGCTCGCTTTCTGCTGACCCGCAAACCGCTCTGGGTGCTGGACGAACCCCTGGCTGCGCTCGATGCGGCGGGCCAGCAGCGCATGCAGACCTGCGTGGCCCGCCATCTTCAGGCCGGCGGCGTGGCCTTGCTCAGTTGTCATACGGCATCTTGGCCCGATCACCCTTCATGGCACAGACTGTCTTTGTCCGCTCGACCCGGTCTCGCGCACTGAACCGGTCCCCCTTCGCGTTGGCGCTGGCTCGCGGCCTGAGCCTGGCGTGGCGGCGTCGCGTGGACGGCGTGGTCGCCCTGCTCTTCTTCCTGCTGGTCGCCTGGCTGCTGCCGCTGGTGCTGACACCCACGGCCGACGAGCTGCCCACACTGGCGCCTGCCATCGTGTGGGTGGCAGCGGTGCTCGCGATGCTCGCAGGGAGCCTCCGGCTGTTTCAGGACGACGCCGCCAACGGGGCACTCGAGCAGATGCTGCTTGCGCCCGGCGGCCCGACCCTGGCCGTGGCCGGCATGCTGACGGCCCACTGGCTGACGGTCGCCCTGCCGCTGCTGGCCGCCCTGCCGCTCATCGGGGTGCTCTACGGACTGTCGTTGCTGCAATGGCAGTGGCTGGGGGCCTCGCTGCTGCTGGGGATGCCGGCCCTGTGCGGCGTCGTGGCCCTGGCGGCCGCGCTCTCGCTGGGTGCGCGCGGCGGGCTGATGTTGCTGACGCTGCTGAGCGTGCCGCTGGCTTTGCCCGTGATGCTGTTCGGTGTGCGGGCCGCGCAGGGCGACGCGGCGGGCGGTTGGGCGCACGGCGCGCTGATGCTGCTGGGCGCCACCGCGTTGACGGCCTTCGCACTCGGCCCGTGGGGCGTCGCGCGCGCACTGGAGGTCGCCCTCGAATGAACCCCATCCTGCGCTACGCGTCGCCGTCGCTTTTCCACCCGCTGGCCGGGCGCCTGTGGCCTCTCTTCGCTGCAGCCGCCGTGGTCTTCGCGCTGGTCGGGCTCGGGATCGCGTTCTTTGCAGCCCCCACCGATGCGCAGCAGGGCGAGGTCTACCGCATCCTGTTCCTGCACGTGCCCGCTGCATGGATGTCGATGTTCATTTACTTCGTCATGGCCGTGTATGCCGCACTGGGCTTCGTGCTGAGGACACGCCTGTCGACCTTGATGGCCCAGGCCCTGGCACCCACAGGCCTGCTCTACGGCTTGATCGCGCTGGTGAGCGGCGCCGTGTGGGGCAAGCCGACCTGGGGCACCTGGTGGGTGTGGGATGCAAGGCTCACGTCGCAGGTGGTGCTGCTGTGTCTTTACCTGGGTGTGATGGCATTGCGAACCGCGTTCGAGGATCCTGAACGCGGCGAGCGGGCATCGGCACTGCTCGCGATGGTCGGGCTGGTCAACCTGCCCGTCATCTACTTCTCGGTGGTGTGGTGGAACACGCTGCACCAGGGTGCCAGCCTGTCGGTATCGGGCGGCGTGCTGATGGCGCCGGTCATGGTGGCCGGGCTGCTCGCCATGACGCTGGCGTGCTGGTGCCACGCGATCGCGGTGTCCCTGGTGCGGGTGCGCACGCTGATCGAAGAGAAAGAAGCGGGCCGGACCTGGATGACGCGCCAGATGGCAGGAGCACGACCGTGACAATCGACTGGACCTTGCTTTGGCACATGAACGGACACGGGCCTTATGTGTGGGCCACCTACGGCGTGGCGACACTGCTGCTCGTGGTCGAAGCGGGCGCGCTGTGGCATCGTCGGCGGACGCTGCGCGCGGAATACCGCCCGGAGCCTGAAGGGAGGCGGCCTTGAGCCCGGCGAGCCGACGCCGCGCCGGGCGCCTCGCACTGATGGCAGGCCTGCTTGGCCTCGCTACCGCCCTCGTGGTGGGGGCCCTGCGAGACAACCTGACCTTCTTCTACACGCCGTCTCAGGTGCATGCGCAAGGCCTGCAGCCGGGACGCGTCTTCCGCATGGGCGGGCGTGTCGAGGCCGGCTCGCTCGAGCAACGACCGGGCACCCTGGCCGTGCACTTCGTGGTGGCGGACGGGCAACGGCGCGTGCCCGTGGTGTACGAGGGCCTGTTGCCCGATCTGTTCGGAGAGAACAAAGGCGTGGTGGCCTCGGGCCGGCTGGACAAAAAGGGCGTGTTCCGCGCCGACCAGATTCTGGCCAAGCACGATGAAACCTACCAGCCGCCCACGCCGCAGGCAGGGCGCTCCGCACGGCCGGCCTGGCTGGCCAGCACGCCATGATCGCCGAACTCGGCCATTTCGCCCTGATTCTCGCGTTGTGTGCTGCGCTGGCCATGGCATTCGCGCCAGGGGTCGAGGGTTTCGCGGGGCCGGACAACGCCCTGCGCATCCAGCGGCGCGGGGCGGCCTGGGCACTGGGCCTTTGCCTCATCGCCTCCACCGCGCTGATGGCCTGCTTTCTGGTCAACGACTTCTCGGTGCGCTATGTGGCCTCGCACAGCCATTCGACGCTGCCTCCGGGCTACCGCCTGGCCGCCTTGTGGGGCAGCCATGAGGGCTCGATGCTCCTGTGGGTGACCACGTTGACCGGCTGGGCGGCGTGCGTGGCCTGGCGCATCCGCGGGCTGCCGGATGAGTTGGCGGTGCGCGTCCTGGCCGTGCTCGGCTGGATCACCACCAGCCTGCTGCTCTTCGTGTTGCTGAGTTCCAACCCGTATACCCGCCTGCTGCCTGCCCCGCTGGACGGTGCCGACCTCAACGCGCTGCTGCAGGACCCGGGCATGGCCTTCCACCCGCCTGCGCTCTACCTG
>NZ_CANBCC010000102.1 GCF_947366995.1 uncultured Aquabacterium sp.
CTGTCCGCAGCCGGCGGATACACCTGGTCGCCCTCGTAGCGCCCCCTGTCCCACACCGTGAAGAACCGATGGGTGACGGTGCTGCGCGGGAAGTCGCTCGACTCGATCGCCCGTCCGGTTCCGAAGCTGACCAGCGTGCCGCCAAAGCTCGGGAAGCTCACGATCGGCGACGTGGTGACGGGCAGCGCCGTGCCGGCTCCGTCCACCGCGCGAAAGAACGGAACAGCGACGCTGCTCGCGTCCAGAAAGGCACTGCGCCATTGCGCACGGTCGCTGGACCGGATGTCGAACTTCCACACCTGTCCTTTGAGGTCCGTCGCATAGACGATGTCGGCCGTCGTGTTGTTGTCGAGGTCCACCCAGGTCAGCCCCATGAGGCCGTTGTCGGTGTCCGTGGCCGCGGTCAGAAGCTTGCGATAGGCCTGCGGGTTGCCGGCACTGTCCTTCCAACCCGTCGAGCCTGGCCCGGCCGCATCGAGGATGAAGAGCGCTGCGCGCCCGTTCACCGAGCGATAACCGTTGGGCACCAGCACGCCGAAGCCGCCGGAGTTGAGGCGGACCAGCGGTGTGGCCTGGCCCGACGCGTTGTGACGCTGCGGCTCCATCAGCACGTGCCCCAGGTCGGCGTCGTCCTGCGCGGAAAACACCCACTTGAACACGCTGCTGGCCTGGGCTTCGTTCAGCGTCGACGGGTCGGTGACGTCCAGCGCAAACACAGCCTTGCCACCTCGACCGAGGCTGCCGTACAGGTAGGTGCGCCAGGCGGCAGCCGTGCCGCTGCCGATCAGCACATCGCCCGTGAAGGGGCTGCCGTCGACCAGGGGTGTGGCGCCCGTGTTGCTCACGTCAAAGGCGGCACTGAGCTGGGCCACCACGGGGCTGGGCACGTAAGACAGCACCGGCTCACCTGTGGAGGCGCGGAAGCCGTGCAGCATGCCGTCCTGCGCGCCGACCCACAGCAGGCTGTTGCGCGACGCCTTGGTGTTGGCAAAGCTGCTGTACGACGGCGTGCCACTCGGGAAATCGGTGTCCATGAAGCGGGCCGCCGACTTGGCGTCCTGCAGCCACGGCGACGAGCTGACGACCGCGCCCATCAGGTTCGATTCGTCGCGGCCGCGGAACACGGTGCGCTCGTCGCCCCGCCCGCCGCGCACATAGCCCACGAGCTTGTCGGCGCGGGCGCGCAGCGTGGCGGTGTCGCCGCCACCGAGTGCGATCTTGTAGAACGGCGTGGCGCCTGTGCTGGCCGCCGGCGAGGCGTTGATGGCGGTCACCGTAAAGGGCATGCCCTGCGCCACCCCGGCCGCATTGACCTGGTTGGTGATGACCTGCCGCGTCCCGGCCCCCGAGGCCGCCGTCAGCTTCTTGCCGGCGTCCCAGGTTTCGGTCGTCGCGAAGTCGCCATTGACCAGCTGGTAGGCCTTCACCGTGCCGTTGAGCGTCTTCGCATTGAACTCGGCTACGAACTTGTAGCTGCCATCGACCAGTTGGGCCGACGACACCGCAGGCGAGGCGTTGCTGTTCTGAACGATTTTCTCGAGCAGCACGCGCAGCCGGGCCTCGAGCAGCTCGGGCCGACGGGCCAGAAAGTAGCCATCAGGTTCGCCGTCGGAGCACGCCGTGCCGCTCGCACAAGCCTGGCCGTTGTTGTTTTCCTTGTCCCAGTTCACCGCGGTGGTGCCCGCCCGGGCCTGCGGCAGGGTCGATGTCGAGGCCGCAAATGCGGTCTCGCCGGTGTCGAAGCTGCCGTACTTCGCCATGTACCACAGGGGGTCGCGCAACGTCACGGCATCCACCCCGCTCGACACACGGAACAGCGTGCGGGCCGTGGTGGTCTGCGGCGCGGTGGCGTCGTCGATGAAGCCGACAGTCTGCTTGGCTGCCCCACCGATCGACACACTGGTGGGCCAGGCATAGCCGTCCGGTGTCGGGCTGCTGGTGCTTGTCGTGGTGGGCATGCCCTGGTCGATGAAGTTGCATCGGGTGGCGAACAACGCCGTGCCGCGCGTCGCGCTGGCGCACGTCCCGGCCGATTGCCAACCGTTCGAACCGTGCGTGAGGTAACGGCCGTCTCCACGGTAGCTTGTGCTGGGCGGCGCATCGGCCCCGATCACACTGAAGCCGTGCGAGCCCTGCGCGCCGGCATTGTGGTTCAGCACGTCCGTCAGGATCTCCAGGTCGTACGCGCCGCCGGAGGCGGGCGTGAGGCGCCAGCGGATGAAGCCCACAAGGTCCATGTCGTAGTCGCCGCCGAACTGGGTGTCGTTCCAGGTGACCACGTAGGCGCCGGAATCGGAGCTGGAATAGATGGACCGGAAAGTCAGCATCGCGCCCGGAATCAGGCCCTCCGCAACGCCATGGTTCCACGAGCTTTCCGGCGTGATGTAGACCTTGCGCGACGTGCCGGGAATGGGCACCTCGATGCGCGCGACACCACCGGCCAGCGAGGCGGCATACGTCTTGACGCGCAGGGCCGTCGCGGGCAGCCGGCTTTGCAGCACGGTGCCGCCCGTGGCGGCGCTCAACTCGGTGGTGCGCCCGCCCCCTCCCACTTCCCGGATGGCACGCGTGTTGGCGTAGAACGCGGCGCCCGCGCCCAGGTAGCTGCCCTTGATGCCCGGCGCTTCAGGGCACACCCCGGCCACACCGGCCAGACCAGCAGAGTACGCACCGCCCACGACGTTGCCTGCTCCGATGGGCTTGGCCGTGCAGTCTTCACCATAGGCCCCTGCGTTCGAGCCCACCGAACGCGATGTTCCGTTGATGCCCTCGTGGCTGCCGATCTGGTCGGTCAGGCGCGCCAGCGTCTGACCTGATAGCCCATTGAGGCTGCCGAAGCGGGAGAACAACTCATAGACATCTTCGGTGCCGCCCGACTCGTCGGTGTCGTAGCTCATCGTGCCGCTGGAGATGGCCAGCAGGTTGCTGGCGCGGCAGATGCCGCGGCCGTACAGCGCCTTGCGCGTCAGGCCCGAGACCGGGTCGGTCAGGTCGTCGTTCAGCGGGTCGCGGCGCGTCACCGCAGTGGGCAGGCCGACGGCCGCATCCCGGGTGGTCGAGGTGGGGTTGGCCACGTCCTGCCCGGCCAGGTAGGACAAGGCCTGCACCACCATCTCCGACATCGGGTTGCCCCAGGAGGCAAAGTTGCCATTGCCCACCACGCTGGGATGGACCCAGTCGCCGGAGCCCGAGGGCTTGGTGGCGCCATAGTTCCCGGTGTCGTACAGGCGGATCGCATCAAACGACGCGAGGATGCCGCCCGTGCCGCAGGTGCTGGGCCGCCCGGTGGCCGGCATGCGGTGACACAGGCGCCCGGTGGCCGGGTCGATCTCGTCGTTGAGCGAGCCGATGTTCTTGCGCAGCGCACCGCCGCGCAAGTTGGAGTCATAGCTGCCCGTGATCAGGCCGAACTCCGCCCGCGGCGCCTGCGTGGTGCTGCGCGTCGTGCCGAACTCCTGCAACAGCCCCACGGGCTTGAGCACTGGCGAGGCGGCGGTGCCATACGCCTGACAGCGCTCGCTGCCCAGCAGGCTGGGGTTGCACACCTTGACGCGGATGGCCAGCTCCGGACCGACGGTCGTCCCGCCCGAGCTGTAAGTCGCCCCGTGGGTGGACTGCGTGGGCAGCGTCGAGCGGTGTGCAGTCGGGTCGGTGGTCGACACACCCTGGTTGGGGCCGTACTTGGTATAGAACGCGGTCGCCTTGGCACCGAAGCTGAACCCGCTCAACTCCGAACTCCATCGGCAGACCGTGCCGGGAATGGTGGCCCACAGGCTGTAGTTGCCCTTGACCACACGCATCACAGGCGCACCCGGTGAGCTTGCCGTCGGATCGCTGTTCTGCGTGCTGCGGCTGCAGATCGTGAGCCCCGCGCGGGCCAGATCGGTGTCGAAGGCAAACGGTGTGTAGCTGCGGACGTCCGAGCCGGCGTAGTACTTCACGAACGAGTGCGCGTCCTGCGACATCTGCGCCATCTCGAGCGTGGTGTCGGTCGACGTGTCCTCCCGTCGGAAGCCGCCGTACATCATCTTGCGCACCACGTCGATGCGGGTCATCGTGGCCCAGTTCAGGAAGTTGCCGCTCCAGTAACTCCCCGTCGTCGGGCAGGCGTGCGTGGTGGTGCTGGCCACCGCGACGGCCGGCTCGAATCGGGCGCCCGCGGCATGCGACGCGTTGTAGCTGTAGCACTTCACCGGGTCGAAATAGCCGTAGTAGCGGAACGTCGGCTTGAAGGTGTAGTCATCGACCCCGTCGCCGTCGATGTCCTCGTAGTCGGTGTAGATCGGCGAGAACAGCGACTGGTCGCGTGATGCCGTGAGCATCATCATGGGCCCGCCCACCCCGTAGCCCACGTTGGGCGGATAGGCCGACAGCGGCGTGGACACGAAGTACGACGACACCGTGGTCTGTGCGTGGGCCGCCAGCCAGCAACCGGCCGACACCGCAACCAGCACGAATACCGCGCGGCGGCCCAGACGAAGAACAGCGTGCACAAGCATGGCAGGAGAAGAGGACAGGTGCATGGTCGGGCTCACAGTGGTGGCACGAGGAAGTAGCTCTGCAGAACCACCTCGGTGCCGAGCCGATAACCGAAGCCGCGGGCCGTGATGCGAAAGAAGAAGGACTCGCCCCGGCGGATCGGCTCAATCAGGTATTCCGGCTGGCGCGCCACGCCGGAAATGGCGGCCGTGCCCGTGAACGTGCCCAGGGGCACGGCGCCATCGAAGTTGGCACACGTGCCCGCGCTACCGCGAGAAGGTTTCGCAGCCACCGTGTTGTTCCACTGACCGCCTTGCGCGACCGGCCACCAGGCTTCTCCGACAGAGGTGGGCGAGGCGGTCGAGAAGTCGGCGGCCAGGCGGGCGCTGTCCGACAGGCTGCACTGCCCGCGCCGGCAAGCGGTGCTGAAGCGGGCGATCTGGTTGAGCACCGGTCGGTCATCCCCGCGCGAACACACCGCGCCAGCCGGCGCACTGCCAGATGGCAGCAGCAGGTCCTTCTCGGCATCCCGCAAGGCGGCTTCGGCAGACTGGCGGGCCACCTGGATGTCGAGTTGGTTGCGCGACACCGACTCGCCCATCAACGCCGAGCGCGCACTCAACAAGGCGATGCCGGCCAGGGCGACGATGAACACGAGCGCCACGACGAGCGCCACCCCTCGCTCGCGGCGCGGCACGGCAACGCAGGCGGTCAGCCCAGGGCACAGGGCGAAACGGCGGGTCATCACAGCGGCAGGTCCACGGTACGGAGTTGTCGGTTCTTGACGCCGAACACCTGGGTGAAGGTGCGGTAGCTCACCCCGGTCGGCGGGGTGACGGCGGTGCCATTGCAGTCGGTCACGCTGGCAGCGCCCGTGCCGCCATCACGGAAGCGGGTGGCCGCGGTCGAGCGCACCATCACACACAACCGCACCGACACCACGCGCTGCCAGGGCTGGTACACGCGCCCATCGGCCAGCGTGAGCGCGGTGAGCCCATTCACGCCCGCGGCTGTCAGGTACTGCTGCGGGCGCAGGCTGTCATCCGACAGCACTCCGTAGCGCGCCGTGAACTGCAAGACCCCGGGCACCAGCGGCACCGCGCCGCCGCCGGCATTGCCCTGGCACGACAGGACGAAGGTGTTCACGGTGCTGCCTCGTTCATCGACGTAGCGCATGGGCTGCAGGAAGTAGCGGTTGGCCACCAGCAAGGGCGCCGCCGGCGCGAGCCCGGTGGTGCCACGGGCTGACGTGACCGCCACACCCGACGCATTGACCGTGGTGACCGTGCCTGCGCGGCCGGCGTTGTACAGCGGGTCGTCGCCCACGTTGGCGTTGCTGCAATCGGCGCGGTGTCCGACGTTCAGCGAGAACGCGTCGTTGGTGAAGTACGAGACGACCAACGTGTCCGACCCGCTCGGGTCCCCGGCCCCATTGGCCGAACAGCCGCTGAGGGTGGCGTTGAGCTTGCCGTCGGCACAGCCGTACAGACCATGCAGATAGGCGGCCGGCACCACGCCCCCGTTGAGGCCGGCCACGGCGGTGTCGTAAGTGGCCAGCACATTGTTGGACGGCACGCCGCCTGTCGGCGTCGGTTCCACGCTGACCACCGGGTAGAAGCCGGCGTTGCTGACCTCACGGCCCAGCAACTCGAGCACGAGTTGGCCCGTCTCGAAGAGCGCGGCCTCATCGTCCGTGCCCTTCTGCGTGCTGCGCGTACCGACAAACAGCCGCGCGGCCACCAGCACCACCACCAGACCGATGACCATGGCCACCATCAGTTCCACCAGGGTGAGGCCCCGGGACTTGCGGCGTGGACCGCCTCGAAGCGTGATCATCATGGCATCACCGTGAAGTTGGCGCAGCGCACGCCCGCCGCAGCCCCCGCAGCGGCCGGGCAACGGCTGGCCGATGCGAGCGCCGCTTCACCGGCCGCGGCGGTGCTGGCGGCCGCGGCACCGAGCGTGCCGCCGGCACCGGTCAGCTCCTTGTCGGCCCACATGAAAGTCACCGTCAGGCCCCGCGCCGCCGTCCCCTGCACGAACACCGCGCCCAGCGGCAGGCTGCGGCGCACCGAGGCACGCCACTGCGCCATGTCATAGGCTGCCAGTTGCGCGGCATCGCAGGTCGCCGTTGCGCAATCGCGTGCCGCGGCACTCACCCCCGCTGCCGCCTGGGTCGACCAGTTCACCGCATGCAGGTAGGGCGATGCGGCCACCACCCCAGGCGCTTGATCGAGGTTCGCGCGCACACGTTCGGCATAGTCGGACAGCAGCACCGACAACAACGCGCGCTGGCTCGAGCCACGCTGGTACTTCAGGGTGGCGGACTGCAGCGCCGCCATGCTCACCATGCCGAGGGCAACAATCAGCAAGGCCACCAGCACCTCGATCAGCGTGGCACCGTGCATCGCCCGCCGACGGCCACCGGATGTGCTCCATCGTGCCATCAGCAGCCCCCTCCGCTTGCGGGCATCTCGGCCATCAACCGCCCCTGCATGCTGAGGCGCAGGCACCGCGCATGGGGGCTGTCGGCCTGGCCGGTGTCGGCCAGCGTGAGTGTGCGCCCCGACCAGCGCAACAGGCCGCGGGCACTGAAGGTGTGTTGTGCGGGTGGGCTGCCGCCCTGGTCGATCAAGGTGTAGCGCGCGGCGCCCGGTTCGCGCACCGCGATGATGTCCGCAGCGGCCGGCCCGCCGGCAGGCACTGCACCGCATGCGGCGTTGACGTAGGTGATCCAGCCCTGATGCCAGTTGCCCTGATTGGCCGCGGTGGCCTCGCAGGTGTTGGCCGTGCTGCTCGACAGCGGGCACACCGAAACACAGGTGTTGCGGCTGATGGCATCCAGCCGCGCGCGGTTCATTGCGGCAGTGAAGTCGTTCTGAAGTCCCTGCATGGCGCTGCGCGCCACGAACTGCCCGATGGCCGGCGCTGCCACCGCCACGAGGATGGACAGCACCGACACGGTGATGACGAGTTCGACCAGCGTCACACCGGCTTCGCGACGCCCCTTCCCTTGCATTTTCATGCAAGCGAATATATCCGGCGTGACAAAGTTCACAACGCCGCTCATCCGGTGCGGCGCGCCGTCTGTCGCTCAAGGGGCCCGCAGACGACGGGACGAGGCCCCTGCCCCTCCACTCAAGGGGTAGGTTTCTTCCCGGTCTCTTTGATGGCGGCCACGAACTCGCTGACGTCGTCAAAGCTGCGGTAGACCGACGCGAAGCGCACGTAGGCAACCTTGTCCAGGCGGCGCAACTCCTTCATCACCCATTCGCCGAGCTGCGTGGAAGTCACCTCCTTGTCGCCCGACTGGCGCAAACGGGCCTCGATGGCCTCGATGGCCGACTCGACGGACTCTGCGCCCACCGGGCGCTTGCGCAGTGCCAGCATCAGCGAGGCCTTGAGCTTGGCGCGGTCGAAGTCCGTTCGCCTGCCATCGCGCTTCACGATGGCAGGCAGCTCGATTTCGGCGCGCTCGTAGGTGGTGAAGCGCTTGTCGCAGGACTGGCATCGGCGGCGTCGGCGGGTGGAGTCGCCTTCGTCCGAGTCACGCGTTTCCACGACCTGGGTGTCGTGGTGTCCGCAAAAAGGGCAACGCATCGGGATGGGTCTTTCTGGCAGTCGGATGCAAAAAACCCGGCGGGGACTCGGAGTCCGCGCCGGGCTTTCATTCAGGCACGCATGCGCGCGCGGTTCAACGGTAGACCGGGAACTGGCGCGTCAGGGCCGACACCTGCTCGCGCACGCGGGCGATGGTGGCCTCATCGTGCGGGTTGTCCAGCACGTCGGCAATCAGATTGCCCACTGCCACGGCCTGCTCTTCCTTGAAGCCGCGGGTCGTCATCGCCGGCGAGCCCAGGCGAATGCCCGAGGTGACCATGGGCTTCTGCGGGTCGTTCGGGATGCCGTTCTTGTTGCAGGTGATGTGCGCCTGACCCAGGATGGCTTCGGCTTCCTTGCCCGTCAGGTTCTTCGGGCGCAGGTCGACCAGCATCACATGACTTTCGGTGCGACCCGACACGATGCGCAGGCCACGCTTCGTGAGCGTGT
Source organism: uncultured Aquabacterium sp. (assembly GCF_947366995.1). Taxonomy (GTDB): domain Bacteria; phylum Pseudomonadota; class Gammaproteobacteria; order Burkholderiales; family Burkholderiaceae_C; genus Aquabacterium. The sequence goes on from NZ_CANBCC010000102.1 coordinate 8,530, forward strand.
CGGCCAGCGCCGCGGCGTTCTTCACCACCTGTTGCTGGTATGCCTTGAACTCGGGGCTCAGGGCTTCCTTGAAGGCCACGGCCTTGCCAGCGATGACGTGCATCAGCGGGCCGCCCTGGATGCCGGGGAAGATGGCCGAGTTGATCTTCTTGGCGATCTCTTCCGAGCGCATCAGGATGATGCCGCCACGCGGGCCGCGCAGGCTCTTGTGGGTCGTCGAGGTGACCACATCGGCGTGCGGCACCGGGTTCGGGTAGACGCCCGCGGCGATAAGGCCGGCGTAGTGGGCCATGTCCACCATGAAATAGGCACCGATTTCCTTGGCGATCTTGGCGAAACGCTCGAAATCGATGCGCAGGGCGAAGGCCGAGGCACCGGCGATGATCAGCTTGGGCTTGTGCTCACGGGCCAGGGCTTCCATCGCGTCGTAGTCGATGTCTTCCTGGGCGTTCAGGCCGTAGGACACGACCTTGAACCACTTGCCCGACATGTTCAGCGGCATGCCGTGGGTCAGGTGGCCGCCTTCGGCCAGGCTCA
>NZ_CANBCC010000103.1 GCF_947366995.1 uncultured Aquabacterium sp.
ATGGATGAAACCGACCACGGTTTGACGCCACGAATCGCAGATTTGAAAGTGAACACCCGAGTTCGACACCAAAATGCCGATTTCGCATTTTTGGTGAAGCCGCTTCCATGTGAATCAACGACTTATGCGCATTTTTGCGGAAGTTTTGTAGTGGCAACTGCATGAATGCTTTGTAGTGGCTCAATTGGGGTGTTGCGCTATACTTGCGGCATGTTCATCAAGCTCACCCGCTCCAAAAGCCGCACCTACGCCCAGTTGGTCGAGTCCTTCCGTGACGAGCAAGGTCAGCCTCGCCAGCGCACGGTGGCCACTCTGGGTCGCGTTGATGAGGACGGCGGCACGGTCGATGCCGTGCTGCGTACCTTGCTTCGTGCCAAGGGCCGCAGCGGCGTGGACATCACCACGCCCCAGGTGCGCTTTGAATCGGCCTTGGCGCTCGGTGATGTCTGGGCTCTTGATCAACTCTGGCGTGAACTAGGCTTTGACGCCCTGGCGGCGGTCTTCCGGCGTGCACGCTACACCACCCCCATCGAGCAGGCCATCCGTGTCATGGTCTTCAACCGCCTGTGCGATGCCGACTCCAAGCTGGGCACCCTGCGCTGGCTGCAAACCGTGAGCATGCCGGGAGTTGATGCCGACAAGCTCAGCCACCAGCAACTGCTGCGCAGCATGGATGCGCTCATGGACCACCAAGATGCCGTCAACGATACCGTGGCTCATCTGCTGCGCCCCTTGATCGATGAAGAGCTCTCGGTGGCCTTCTACGACCTGACCACCATCCGGGCGCAAGGCTTGAGTGAGCAAGGCGGTGATGTGCGCCGCTTCGGCATGTCCAAGGAGGGACTGATCGCCCGCCAGTTCATGCTGGGTGTGGTGCAAACAGCCGATGGCATGCCCATCCACCATGAGGTCTTTGCTGGCAACGCGGCCGAGGCGCCCACGCTGCTGCCCATGCTGGGCACCTTGCTCAAGCGCTATCCGCACATCCGGCGCCTGGTCATCGTGGCAGACCGGGGCCTGCTGTCGCTCGACAACGTCGCAGCCCTGTCTGAGCTGAAGCTGCCCAGCGGCCAGCCGATGGAATTCATCCTGGCGGTGCCGGGGCGGCGTTATAGCGAGTTCGCCGAAGTCCTGCAGGCCATGCAGGCCAAGATGGCCGACGCATCGTGTGAGGTCATTGAGGAAACCCGCTGGGGTGAGCATCGACTGGTGATCGCCCACGACCCCGTCACCGCGCAGGAGCAATCGGCCCAGCGGCAAGGCAAGATCGACGCATTGCACGTACGCGCTGCCGAACTGGCGGGCAAGCTCGATGCGCAAGACGATGGCGTGATGCGCCGCGGTCGCAAGCTCTCCGACAGTGGTGCCAAGGCGCGCTTCTTCCACGAGGTCAGCGACGCTCACCTCAGCCGCATCATCAAGGTCGACCTGCAGTCCGACGTGTTCACCTATGCGCTCGATACGCAGGCCCTGCAGCGTGCCGCACTCATGGACGGCAAGCTGATGCTGGTGACCAACGTGGCCGATCTCAGTGCCACCGAGGTCGTGCAGCGCTACAAGGCCTTGGCCGATATCGAGCGGGGCTTCAAGGTACTCAAGTCTGAGATCGAGATCGCCCCCGTCTTCCACCGCCTGCCCGAGCGCATCAAAGCCCACGCCAGCATCTGCTTCATGGCGCTGATCCTGTATCGGGTCATGCGCCAGCGCCTCAAACTCGCTGGCAGCCCGCTGAGCCCTGAAGCCGCGCTGGCCAGTCTGCGGCGCATTCAACGCCACAGCGTCAGCATCGACAACGGCGCCCCTGTCTCAGGCATCTCCAGCATCAACCAAGATCAGGCCGCCACCATGGCCGCCTTGAAGGTCAAAAAGCTCAGCAACGAACTCCAGTTATCCCTCCTGTAGTGGCACGCTGACTAGGTCAACCTAGTCAAATCAACCACTTACAGCATTTGGTGTCGAACTCGGGAGGCGTGCGGCGTCACCGGGGTGTTGCTCCACCAGGGCGGCAACTTCTTTCAGTACCTGGAAGGGCCAGAGGAAGGCGTGGCGCAGGTCTACGCACGTGTGAAGAAGGCCACCAGCCACCACGGGCTCATCGAACTCTTGAACGGCCCCGTTGAGCAGCGCCACTTCACAGCGTGGACCATGGGCTTCGCCGAAGCGGCCCGCAGCGACTTGCAGCGCATCGCCCATGCATCTTGGGCCACCGAGCTGGGGCGCATCTCAAGCGCCGCCAACGCGGCCAACCCCGGCCTGGTCCTGCTGCTTGATTTCTGGCACCGAGGCACGTGAGCGCCTCCTGAGCAACACGCTCGGCGCAGGCAAAACGAGCAGCTTCAAGCTCAACCCACGCACGACCCAACGTCGCACGCCACCAGCGAGGCGAAAAGGGGCGGAGGCGCTGTGCGGGCGGGCGCCTGGGTGGTGCCGAGGAGCGCAGCGGCGAGGTGGGCGCGCGCAGCGCGCTTCGTCATCTGACTGGCCCGAGTTGTTTGAACGCAGCGTCCGAAGGACGCGGAGTGAGTTCGAGGGCCCCACCTCGCCGCGAGCACCGCAGGGCAGTCCTGCCAAAGGCAGGACCACCACCCTTGAAGCCCGACCGCACATCGCCGCAGCCCTCGCCTCGCGCTCCCCCGACAAAGCGCTCAAACAAAAACAATCAAGCCGAAGCCAAAGCCTGCCGATGCACCCGGCCGCCCACCGCCGAAGCCGCCAGCACCCCCAACATCAGCACCAACGCAGCACCCGCAAAAACGCCAGCAGGGTGCCCGTGGTCCATCATCCAGCCGAACACCGGCGCCGCCAGCGCAAAGCCCACGTCCAGCCCCGAATACACCGTGCCATAAACCCGCCCGGTCGCCCCGGGAGGCGCAGCCCGCTTGATCAGCATGTCCCGCGAAGGCCCCGCCAACCCGGTCCCGAACCCAGCCAGGGCCACGCTCGCCGCGCACATCAAAGGCGGCAACCACCCCGTCGAAGCCAGCACCAGCAGCACCGCCGCCAGCGTCATCGCCGCCGCGATCAAGCGCTCCAGCCGCTCGGCGCGCTGCACCAGAAAGCCGCCGATCACCATGCCCGCCGCACCACACAGCATGTAGCCCGTCACCACGAAAGCGGTGATCGCCTCGGGCAGCCCCACCAGCTGCTGCAAGGCCGGGCTCGCAAAGCTCTGGATCGCGCTCAGTGCCGCCGTGGTGAAGAAGAAAAACGAAAAACACAGCCACACCGAAGGCAGCTTCAAGAACGCCATCGGGTGCTCGCTCACCGGCGTTTGCGCGGCCGCCGCCCGGTGCGCCGCATGGTGGTCATCGATGGCCTCACGCTGCCACCACAGCAGCGCGATCACCGACAGCGACACCAGCGCCGCGCACGCACACGCCACGCGCCAGCTGCCCGTGGCCGAACTCAGCCCGATCAAGAACACCGGCGCCGCCGCCCAACCCAGGTTGCCGCTGATGCCGTGGATGGAGAACGCGTGCCCGATGCGCGCCATCGACACCCGCTTGTTCAAGATGGTGAAGTCCACCGGGTGAAACGGCGAGTTGCCCAGCCCCGCCAGCGCCGAGGCCAGCATCAGCCCGCCATAGCCCGTGGCCAGTGAGGCGCTCAGGCCCGCCGCCACGAAACACGCCAGCCCCGCGAACAGCACCGGCCGCGCGCCAAAGCGGTCGACCACGAAGCCGGCCAGCGCCTGCCCCACGCCCGAGATCACGAAGAACAGCGTGACCAGCAGCCCCAGCTGCGCGTAGCTCAGCCCGAAGTCCCGGATGAACAGCGGGAACAGCGGCGGCAGCAGCATGTGGTGAAAGTGCGAGGTGCCGTGGGCCAGGCCGATCAGGCCGATGGTGGTCGCATCCTGGCGTGCATCAGGGGAAGCAGGGGCGGGCGAGGGCAGGGTCGAAGCGGTCATGGGGCGTCACTGTACGCCTGGGGCCGAAGGCGCGCAGGCGGGCGCCTGACTACACTTGCGCCTGAACCGTCCTTTTTCCCCATGCGCATCGAACACATCCGCCAGCGCCTGCGCGCGCTCGGCGCCAAGCCCATCCACGAGCAGCGCGTGCTGCGCCTGTGGGCCCAGGCCCTGCCGCAAGGCAGCGGCAAGCGCCGCCCCGAAGACTTCCTGCCCCAGCCCGTGCGCGAGGGGCTCGATGCGCTCATGAGCGAAGTCATGGGCCTGGCCACGCTGCGCTCGGCCCACCCCGGCTCGGACGGCTCCGAGCGCCTGCTGGTGGGCCTGCAAGACGGCCAGACGTGCGAGAGCGTGCTGCTGCCGCGCGATGGCCTGTGCGTGTCCTCGCAAGTGGGGTGCGCGGTCGGCTGCGTGTTCTGCATGACCGGCAAGGACGGCCTGCTGCGCCAGATCGGCAGCGCCGAGATCGTGGCGCAGGTGGCCCTGGCGCGCACGCGCCGCGCGGTCAAGAAGGTCGTCTTCATGGGCATGGGCGAGCCCTCGCACAACCTCGACAACGTGCTCGAAGCCATCGAGCTGCTGGGCACGTTGGGCAACATCGGCCACAAGAACCTGGTGTTCTCCACCGTGGGCGACCCGCGCGTGTTCGAGCGCCTGCTGCAGGGCCGCGTCAAGCCCGCGCTGGCGTTGTCGCTGCACTCGAGCAAGGCCGAGCTGCGCCGCGAGCTGCTGCCGCGCGCCACGGCCATGTCGCCCGAAGAACTCGTGGAAGCGGGTGAGCGCTACGCGCGCGCCACCGGCTACCCCATCCAGTACCAGTGGACGCTGCTCGAAGGCATCAACGACGGCGACGACGAGCTCGAAGGCATCGAGCGCCTGCTCAAGGGCAAGTACGCGCTGATGAACTTCATCCCCTACAACGAGGTCGAGTCGCTGGACTTCAAGCGCCCGAGCTGGGAGCGTGCCGCCGAGATGGCGCGCTGGCTGCACCGCCGGGGCGTGCTCACCAAGCTGCGCCACTCGGCCGGGCAGGACGTCGATGGTGGCTGCGGCCAGCTGCGTGCGCGCGAGAGCGTGCTGCCGGCGCACAAGCTGGCCAAGCCCGGCGCGCGCACCGTGGTGCCGATCGCGCCGGCTTGATCACCGCGTGACGATCGGGAACACCCCCGTCGGCTTGTCGAGCAAACCGAAGAAGCGCCCCAGCGCCAGGCGGCTGCCGTCGATGCTCGTTTCCTTCGATGTCAGCAGCGCCATCGCACCGGCCTGGCCCGTGACCATGCGGATGAAGAAGGGGTGCGTGACCGTGAGCGTCGCATCGGCATCGGCCACGGGCGTGCCCGGCTCGATGGCCTCGTGGCGCAGCACGCCGTTGGCCACGCGCAGCACGTAGGCCTCTTTCAGGTCAGAGAAGACCATCTTGATCGTCAGCTTGCCGTCGCCCGCCTTCTCGGCGTTGAGCGACGCGGCCATCGATTCCAGGAAGCGCTCGATGGGCGTGTGCTGCAGCAGGTCGGCAAAGGCCACGCGCGACTGCGCCTGCGTGGGCGGGCCGTCGCGCAGCTCCAGCGCGCCGCTGAGGTACACGTTGCGCCACGGCGCCGACTCGGCCAGGTAGCCCAGTTGCTCGAAGCTGCGCGCCAGCAGCTCGCGCGAGGCTGTGTCCTTCGGGTCGGCGTAGACGGCGTGCTTGAGCAGCTCGGCCGACCAGCGGAAGTCGCCCGCATCAAAGGCCTTCTGCGCCGTGGCGCGCAGGGCATCGGCCCCACCGGCCAGCGCCACGTAGCCCTTGGCCGCTGCCACCGGCGGCAGCGCGTCCAGGTTGGCCGGGTTCGCGTCGTACCAGCCCAGGTAGAACTGGTAGACGGCCTTGACGTTGTGCTTGACGGTGCCGTAGTAGCCGTGCACGGCCAGGTCCTGCTGCAAGGCGGTGGGCATCTTCAGCGTCTCTGCGATCTCGGGCGCGGTCAGGCCCGCGTTCATGCCGCGCACCGTCTGGTCGTGGATGAACTGGTAGCTGTCGCGCTGGTGCTCGATGAAGGTGCGGATGCGCTCGGCGCCCCACACCGGCCAGTGGTGCTGGGTGAAGACCACCTCGCTGCCTTGCACCTGTGTCAGCGCCTCGTTGAGGTAGCCGGCCCAGCGCGTGGCGTCGCGCACCTTGGCGCCGCGCAGCGTGTAGAGGTTGTGCAGCGTGTGGCCCATCAGCTCGGCGCCGCAGTAGGCCTTGAGCTCAGGCAATGCGAAGGTGAACTCCGAAGGCGCCTCGCTGCCCGGCACGTTGAAGAAAACGAAGCGCACGCCGTCGATGACGTGTTCTTCGCTTGGCTTGTGCACCAGCAGCGTGGGCGGCAGGATGCCGACGCGGCCAAAGGGCACGGCCTTGCCCAGCCCGTTGTCGACCACGCCGGTGGCGTTGGCCGGCAGGCGGCTGCCGTACATGTACATGGCGCGGCGGGCCATGGCCGTGCCCATCAGCACGTTCTCGCTGGTGGCCTCTTCCATGAAGCCGGCCGGCGCCACGATGGGCACGTTGCGGGACTTGGCTTCGTCGGCCGAGATCACGCCCAGCACGCCACCGAAGTGGTCGACGTGGCTGTGCGTGTAGACCACCGCCGAGACCTTCTGCGCGCCCAGGTGCTGGCGCGCAAACGCCATGGCCGCGGCGGCCGTTTCGCGCGAGGTGCCGGTGTCGACCACGATCCAGCCCGTCTGGCCCTGGATCAGCGTGATGTTGGACAAATCGAAGCCGCGCAGCTGCCAGATGCCCTCGCGCACCTGGAACAGGCCGGTCTGGTTGTTCAGGCGCGCCTGGCGCCACAGGCTGGGGTTGACGCTGTCGGGCGCGGCCTCGGCCTGCTGGAAGGCGAAGGCGTCGTGGTCCCAGATGACCTGGCCGGCCTCGTTGCGCACCTGGCCGCTGGGGGCGGCGATGAAGCCACGGCGGGCGTCGGTGAAGTCGCTGGCGTCGGCGTGCTGGAGCTGGTGGGCCACCTCGGCCTGCGCGCGCTGCACGGCCGGGTGCACCGGGCCGCCGGGCTGCGAAGCCGCGGTGCTGGCCGGGCGAGCGGGCGTGCCGCAGCCGGCGGCGACCAGGCACAGGCTGGCCAGCAGGGCGGTGGACAAAAGGCGTGGGTGCAGGCCTGAGTGCAGGCGTGAGCGAGGGGCCATGTGGGTCTCCAGGGCTGTTGTGGGAAGCAGCTCGGATCGTGGGCGCGGGCGCACAATGTGTCCAATGCATTGTTTTCATTTGCATGATGAGCGGAGCGCATCGTGATCGACCTCAAACGCCTCAGGCACCTCACCGCCCTGGTCCAGCACGGCAACTTCCACCGCGCGGCCGAGGCCCTGCACCTGACCCAGCCGGCGCTCACGCGCAGCATCCAGGCGCTCGAAGCCCACGTGGGCGCGCCCCTGCTGACCCGACACCGCACCGGGGTCGAGCCCACCGAGCTGGGCCGGCTGCTGCTGCGCCACGCCGGCGCGCTCGAAGGCCAGGTGCGCGACCTCGACCGCGAGCTGCGCCTGGCCAAGGGCCTGGACCTGGGAGAGCTGCGCGTGGGCGTGGGCCCCTGGGGCGGCTCGGTGCTGGTGGGGCCGGTGGTCGGACGCCTGAACGCCTTGCACCCGGGCCTGCAGCTCAAGCTGGTGCTCGCCCCCTGGCAGGAGCTGCCCGAGCGCGCCCGCGCCCGCGAGGTCGACGTGGTGCTGGGCGAGCTGCGCGAGATCGAACAGCTCCCCGACTTCGAATGCGCCCCGCTGAGCCCGCACCAGGTCTGCGTCGTCGCCCGCGCCGGCCACCCATTGACGCGTCAGCCCAGCCTGCGCACCGCCGACCTGTTCGACTGGCCCCTGGCCGGCCCGAACCTGCCGGAGACCGCCTTGCAGGCCCTGGCCGCGCTGGCCGCCGCCGCCGGTGTGCCGCCCGAGCGCCTGCGCCCCGGCCTGCTGGGCGTGACCTGCGACAGCTCGGGCATCCTCAGCCAGGTGCTGCAGGAAAGCGATGCGCTGTCCTTCATGCCGCGCTTCATGGCCGAGGACGACCTGCGCTCAGGCCGGCTGGCGACCCTGGCGGTGCCGGGGCTGACGCAGTCCGTGCGCTTCGGCGCGGCCTGGTTGCGCGGCCGCACCTTGGGCGGCGCCGGCGAAAAGTTCGTCGCGCTGCTGCACGCGCACGACGCGGCTTTGCGCGCGGCGTCGAGCGCGCCTCAGTCCTCGCCCTGACCGATCGCGCCAGCGAAGGCGCGGGCAAAGGCCTCGCCGAACGAGGGCGTGCCGCTGATCGACAGGCTCACCGTCACCCAGTCGCCTTCCGGGCTGACGTGCAGGTCGTGGCACCAGCTCGCGCCCTCGTCGAGGTCGCCCGGGCCGTCGGGGAAGCGCCGCGTCGCCCAGGCCAGCACCTGCTCCACCTCGGCCAGCACCGCCGCGTGGCGCTCGCGCGAGGTGGACGCCATCGCATCGAAGGTGTGCACGCCGTCGGTGTCGCCACTGGCGTCGAAGCTGAGGAAGTCGAGGTGGGGGCGGCTGCGAGACATGGGGCGAATTTGTACCACCCTCGGGCCTTGCGCCCTCAACTTGCGCGCGGCGGGGGCCGATATCCACCCATGGCCTCCGATCCGACCCCCACCTCACCTGTTGAGCAACCCACGACTGCGGCGCCAGCCCTGCTGGACCCGGCGGTCAAACGCAGCTGGATGCGAGCGACGCGCGTGACCATCGTGCTGACCGTGTTGTTCTGCCTGATGCTGACCGGCCTGCGCTGGCTGGACGCCAAGCGCCAGGCCCGAGCGGTGGGCGCGACGGTGGTCAACCTCGTGGACGCGGCGCAGGGCGTGACGTCCGTCACGCTGCTGGCCGTCGAGGCGGCGGTGGAGCCGCAGGTGGCCGTCAAGGCCGTGGCCTTTTGCCCTGCCGACACCGCCATCGCCGCGGGCCACCCGAGTTCGACACCAAAATGCCGATTTCGCGTTTTTGGTGAAGCCGCTTCCATGTGAATCAACGACTTATGCACATTTTTGCGGAAGTTTTGTAGTGGCAACTGCATGAATGCTTTGTAGTGGCGCAATTGGGGTGTTGCGCTATACTTGCGGCATGTTCATCAAGCTCACCCGCTCCAA
>NZ_CANBCC010000104.1 GCF_947366995.1 uncultured Aquabacterium sp.
CAACGCCGTGGAAGAGCTGGGCCAGCTGCTGGACCACACCGGCCCGGTCGCCGAGTCCGAGAAGAACGCCGCGCGCATCTTCAACGCCGACCACTGCTTCTTCGTCACCAACGGCACGTCGACGTCGAACAAGATGGTGTGGCACCACACCGTGGCCCCCGGCGACATCGTCGTGGTGGACCGCAACTGCCACAAGTCCATCCTGCACAGCATCATCATGACCGGGGCCATCCCCGTGTTCCTGACGCCCACGCGCAACCACCTTGGCATCATCGGCCCGATCCCCAAGAGCGAGTTCGAGCCGGACACCATTCGCAAAAAGATCGCTGCCAACCCGCTGCTCAAGGGCGTGGACGCGAAGAAGGCCAAGCCGCGCATCCTCACGATCACGCAGAGCACCTATGACGGCGTGCTCTACAACACCGAGACCATCAAGGGCATGCTCGACGGCTGGATCGACAACCTGCACTTCGATGAAGCCTGGTTGCCGCACGCCGCCTTCCACAAGTTCTATGGCATGTACCACGCCATGGGCAAGGGCCGCGCACGTCCGCAGACTTCGGTGGTGTACGCCACGCAGTCGACCCACAAGCTGCTGGCGGGCATCTCGCAGGCTTCGCACGTGCTGGTGCAGGACTCGCAGACGGTGCCGCTGGACCGCCACCTGTTCAACGAGGCCTACCTGATGCACACCTCGACCTCGCCACAGTACGCGATCATCGCGAGCTGTGACGTGGCCGCGGCGATGATGGAGCCTCCGGGCGGCACGGCGCTGGTCGAAGAGTCGATCAAGGAAGCGCTGGACTTCCGTCGTGCCATGCGCAAGGTCGACAAGGACTACGGCAAGGACTGGTGGTTCAAGGTCTGGGGCCCGGACAAGCTGGTGGCCGAAGACATCGGCAAGCCGTCGGACTGGGTGCTCAAGGCCAACGAGAAGTGGCATGGCTTCGGCAACCTGGCCGAAGGCTTCAACATGCTCGACCCGATCAAGTCGACCATCATCACGCCGGGCCTCGACATGTCGGGCAAGTTCGCCAAGAGCGGCATCCCGGCGAGCATCGTCACCAAGTATCTCGCCGAGCACGGCGTGGTGGTCGAGAAGACGGGCCTGTACTCGTTCTTCATCATGTTCACCATCGGCATCACCAAGGGCCGCTGGAACACGATGCTGACCGCGCTGCAGCAGTTCAAGGACGACTACGACCGCAACCAGCCGATGTGGCGCGTGCTGCCCGAGTTCTGCCAGAAGTACCCGATGTACGAACGCATGGGCCTGCGCGACCTGTGCCAGGCCGTGCACGAGGCCTATGCCAAGGGCGACATCGCGCGCCTGACGACGGACGTGTACCTGTCGGGCCTGGAGCCGGCGATGAAGCCGAGCGACGCCTACGCCTGCATTGCCCGCCGCCAGACCGAGCGCGTCGACATCGACCAGCTCGAAGGCCGAATCACGACCGCGCTGCTGACGCCGTACCCGCCGGGCATCCCGCTGCTGATCCCGGGCGAGCGTTTCAACCGCAAGATCGTCGACTTCCTGAAGTTCACGCAGAGCTTCAATGTGGCCTTCCCCGGCTTTGCCACGGATGTGCACGGCCTGGTGTCGGAAGAGCTGCCGGGTGGCGCGCGACGTTACTACGTGGATTGCGTCAAGGCCGAAGCCTGAGGCACATCAGGGCAGGCGTAGCGTGAACGCGGCGCCACCAGCCGCGTCGGGGGTCAGGGAAACCTGGCCCTGGCGCTCGCCGCTGCGGTGAGCCTCGGCCACGGCGCGGCTGAGGGCGGTGCCGAGGCCAGTGGCATGCGTGGCACCCGGGTCGGCCGCGCTGAGCCCTGCACCGTCGTCACGAATGCGCCAGACCAGCCAGCCAGCTTCCTCGACGACGCTGAGCCGCACGGCGCGTGTGGCAAACCGCAGGGCGTTGTGAAGCGCCGCATCGAGCGCCAGCTGAACCAGGCGGCGATCGAAATACCAGAAGGGCGGTGCCAGCGGGTCGGCTTCGATTCTGAACTCGACCGGCCGTCCCTCGGCGTTGGCCTTGAGCTGCCAGACCTGTTGCAGGTAGTTCAGCAGGTCGGAAGGCGACTCGTCCTCACACAGCGCATGCAACTGACCCGACTCGGCGCTGTACAACGTGAGGAACTGCGTGAACTGGCGCCTCAGTTCCGCGCAGTGCTGATGGGCCGTCTCGGCGCCCACGGGCGTGGGGTCGTCGATCATGGCAGCCAGCTCGCACTCGAGCACCCCCAAGGCATTCTTGAGGTCATGGGCAATCAGTGCGAGGGGCGTGCTCATGGCAATCAGCGCGGGAGACCGTCGCCCTCCAGGGCACTCACGGTCTCGCGGAAGTAACGGCGCATCATGGTGACACGGTCGTTGGCAGGCATCAACTTCTCGAGCCGGCTGAGGTAGAGGCGCACCTTGTCGACGCGGGCCGGGTTGAGCTCCTTCTTCAGGCGCAGCGCCATGCAGTTGATCTGCGCCGCCTGCAGCAGCACCCCGGTGTTCTCGGGGTAGTCCTTCACCGCCTCTTCGATGGCCAGCACGGCCTCCTCGACCTGGCTGTCGCGCAGCAGCTTGCGGGCGTCCTTGACCTTGTTCTCGAGGGCCGCGGCCGCGCCGGCAATCAGCTGTTCCACCTTGTCTTCATGACCCGTGTCGCGCAGCGCGTTGCCGATCATCTGCTTGACCCGAGGGTTTTCGTGGTCCGCCGAGACGGCCGATTCCAGCAGCTTCAGTCCGGCCTCTTCGTTGCCCGCCATCAGCTCGGCCTTGGCCAGCGCAATGGTGGCGAAGTCGGCCTTGCCCTTGCGCAAGGTTTCGCGCGCCCGGCGCATCGTCTTTTCTGCTTCCGCCGCATTGCCATTGCGGATGTGCGCCTGCGTCTGAATGGCCAGAGAGACGCTGCCGAAGGCCGGGTTGGTCCGGTAGGTGCTGTCGCCCTCGCTCAGCACCTTGAGGGCGTCTGCGGCTTCGCCCTTGTCGACCAGGGTCTGGGCCAGCAGCAGGGTGTCCTGGGGTTGTGCGATCACCGAGCCCTTGGTGGCCTTGGCCACCTTCTGCATGCATTCCCTGGCGGTGTCCAGGTCGCCGTTGCGGTAGGCGCTTTCGCCCACCAGCCGCTGCCGCCGCGCAGACGGCACCACGGCCGCCGCGTCCCGCAGCACCCACAGCGCGCCGCTCGGGTCACCCTGGGCCTCCAGCGCCTCGGCGACCACGTCGTAGGCCGCCACGTTCTTTTCGCCTTCCGGCGAGTGGATGATTTCCTGGGCGATCTGGCGGGCCTCTTCGAACTGGCCTGCGGCCTTGTGCGCGCGGGCCAGACCCAGCTGGGCCCAGATCAGGCCGGGGCGGTGTTCCAGCGCCATGCGGTAGACCTGCTTGGCGTCCTCATGGCGCCCCAGTTGCAGCAGGGCCTTGCCCTTGGCCTGCAGCGCGGCCATGGCCCAGCGGCTGCGCTGGCCCAGGATGCGATCGCACGCGGCCACCGCGCCAGCCAGGTCATCTTTGGTGAGGCACTGGTGTATGGACAGCAGGGCCTCGCGCTTTTCCAGCTGCGACTTCAGGCGGTCCTCAATGTCGCTGGCGGTGATGGGCTTGAGCAGGTACGCGTCCGGGTGATGCTCGGTGGCCGCCGCGACCTGGGCGTAGGCGCTCTCGGCCGTTACCATGAAGAACAGGCAGTCGGCCGGCAGCAGGTTCTGGTCGCGCAGGTACTCGAACCACTGCTGCCCGTCGGACTTGTGGTTGAGGTTGAAGTCACACAGGATCAGGTTGTAGCGCCGGCTGCGTATCAACCGCGTGGCGTCCTCGGCATTCGCGGCCACGTCGGCCTTGCCGATGCCGATCTGGTTCAACTGGCCGCGCAGCGTGGTCTGCTGCGTGGACATGTCGTCCACGATCAGTGCGGTGAGGTGGGAGTAGGGGGTCACGATCGCCATAGGGGCACTCTCTCGTCTGCGCCGGCACGCCTGTGGCCGCGCGCCATGCCGATGGGCGGAAGGCTCGCCCGGGCTACCACGGTCTGTTTTTCGGCATGCTGAAACGGAACTTGAGGGCTGGGAAATACGGCCGTCGTTTCACCAGGAAAAACGGCGCCACGCGGGCGCCGTTGAGGGAGCAGGGCGGGCAAGCCGCCCTGTGTGTCTCATCACTTGAAGATGTTCTTCACGCGGTCGGTCCAGCTCTTGGAGTTCGGCGAATGCTTCTCGCCGCCCTTCCTGAAGGACTCGTCCAGTTCCTTCAGCAGCTTGCGCTGGTGCTCTGTGAGCTTGACCGGCGTCTCGACCACGATGTGGCAGTAGAGGTCTCCCGGATAGCTGGAGCGGATGCCCTTGATGCCCTTGCCACGCAGGCGGAAGGTCTTGCCGTGCTGTGTGCCTTCGGGGATCTCGATCTCGGCCTTGCCGCCCAGCGTGGGCACCTCGATGCTGCCACCGAGTGCCGCCGTGGTGAGCGGCACCGGCACCGAGCAATGCAGGTCGTCGCCGTCACGCTCGAAGATGTCGTGCTGCTTGATGCGGATCTCGATGTAGAGGTCGCCCGCCGGGCCGCCATTCGTGCCCGGCTCGCCGTTGCCGGCCGAGCGGATGCGCATGCCCTCGTTGATGCCGGCCGGGATCTTCACTTCGAGCGTCTTGGTCTTCTTGACGCGGCCCTGGCCGTGACAGGCCGTGCACGGCTCGGGGATCACCTTGCCGGTGCCCTGGCAGTGCGGGCAGGTCTGCTGCACGCTGAAGAAGCCCTGGCGCATGTGCACCGTGCCCGAGCCATTGCAGGTCGGGCAGGTCTTGGCACTGGTGCCAGGCTTGGCGCCCGAACCGTGGCACACGCCGCACTCATCCCACGCGGGGATGCGGATCTGCGTGTCCTTGCCGGCGGCGGCTTCCTCCAGCGTGATCTCCATGGCGTACGACAGGTCGCTGCCACGGTAGACCTGCGGACCGCCGCCACGGCGACCAGCGCCCTGGCCGAAGATGTCGCCAAAGATGTCGCCGAAGGCGTCGGCAAAGCCGCCGAAGCCCTCCGGCCCCCCACGGCCGCCCATGTTGGGGTCGACGCCGGCGTGGCCGTACTGGTCGTAGGCGGCCTTCTTCTTGGGGTCGGAGAGCATCTCGTAGGCTTCTTTGACCTCCTTGAACTGCTCTTCGGCCTCCTTGGCCTTCTCACCCTGGTTGCGGTCAGGGTGGTACTTCATGGCCAGCTTGCGGTAGGCCTTCTTGATCTCGTCTTCCGACGCGCCCTTGGCCAGGCCAAGGACTTCATAAAAATCGCGTTTTGCCATGTGGATTCCAGGCGGTGGCGAAGGGAGGCCAGGCAGCACAGTGCCGCCGGGCCCCGGATTCGACAAAGGCACAGGGTGCGAGCGCGTTGCTCACACGGCCTGTGCCCTGCCGACGCGCGGGCCGAGGCCCGCTCCCGATCAGTCCTTCTTGACTTCCTTGAACTCGGCGTCGACCACGTTGTCGTCGGCAGGCTTGCTGTCGGCTGCGCCGGCGTCGGCACCGGCGGCACCAGCAGCGCCGGCGGCACCCTGGGCGGCCTGCATGTCGGCGTACATCTTCTCACCGAGCTTCTGGCTGGCAGTCATCAGGGCGTTGGTCTTGGCCTCGATGTCGTCCTTGTCTTCGCCCTTGAGCGCTTCCTCGACGTCCTTGATCGCAGCCTCGATCTTTTCCTTCTCGCCGGCTTCGAGCTTGTCGCCGTACTCGGTCAGCGACTTGCGCACGCTGTGCACCATGGCATCGCCCTGATTCTTGGCCTGCACGATCTCGAGCTTCTTCTTGTCCTCGGCGGCGTTCAGTTCGGCGTCTTTCACCATCTTCTGGATCTCGTCTTCCGACAGACCCGAGTTCGCCTTGATGGTGATCTTGTTTTCCTTGCCCGTGCCCTTGTCCTTGGCGCTCACGTGCAGGATGCCGTTGGCGTCGATGTCGAAGGCCACTTCGATCTGGGGCACGCCACGCGGTGCGGGCGGGATGCCTTCGAGGTTGAACTCGCCCAGCATCTTGTTGCCCGAGGCCATTTCACGCTCGCCCTGGAACACCTTGATCGTCACGGCCGGCTGGTTGTCGTCGGCGGTCGAGAAGGTCTGTGCGAACTTCGTCGGGATCGTGGTGTTCTTGCTGATCATCTTGGTCATGACACCACCCAGGGTCTCGATGCCCAGGGACAGCGGGGTCACGTCCAGCAGCAGCACGTCGGTGCGGTCGCCCGACAGGACCTGGCCCTGCACGGCGGCGCCCACGGCGACGGCTTCGTCCGGGTTGACGTCCTTGCGGGGCTCCTTGCCGAAGAACTCCTTGACCTTCTCCTGCACCTTGGGCATGCGGGTCATGCCGCCGACCAGGATCACGTCGTCGATGTCACCCACGGCCACGCCAGCGTCCTTGATGGCGGTGCGGCAAGGCGCGATGGTGCGCTCGATCAGCTCTTCGACCAGGCTTTCCAGCTTGGCGCGGGTCAGCTTGATGTTCAGGTGCTTCGGACCAGTGGCGTCGGCCGTGATGTACGGCAGGTTCACGTCGGTCTGCGACGAGTTCGACAGCTCGATCTTGGCCTTTTCAGCGGCTTCCTTCAGGCGCTGGAGGGCCAGCACGTCCTTGGTCAGATCGACGCCGGATTCCTTCTTGAACTCACCGATGATGTAGTCGATGATGCGCTGGTCGAAGTCTTCACCGCCCAGGAAGGTGTCGCCGTTGGTCGACAGCACTTCGAACTGCTTTTCGCCGTCCACGTCGGCGATCTCGATGATGGACACGTCGAACGTGCCGCCACCCAGGTCGTACACGGCGATCTTGCGATCACCCTTGCCGGTCTTGTCCAGGCCGAAGGCGAGGGCAGCCGCGGTGGGCTCGTTGATGATGCGCTTGACGTCCAGACCGGCGATGCGGCCGGCGTCCTTGGTGGCCTGACGCTGGGCGTCGTTGAAGTAGGCCGGCACCGTGATGACGGCCTCGGTGACTTCTTCACCCAGGTAGTCTTCGGCGGTCTTCTTCATCTTGCGCAGCACTTCGGCCGACACCTGCGGGGGCGCCAGCTTCTTGCCGCGCACTTCCACCCAGGCGTCGCCGTTGTCGGCGGCGGCAATGGTGTAGGGCATCAGGTCGATGTCCTTCTGCACTTCCTTTTCGGTGAACTTGCGGCCGATCAGGCGCTTCACCGCGTACAGCGTGTTCTTGGGGTTGGTGACGGCCTGGCGCTTGGCCGAGGCACCCACCAGGATCTCGCCGTCTTCCTGATACGCGATGATCGACGGCGTGGTGCGCGCACCTTCGCTGTTCTCGATGACCTTGGTGGTGTTGCCTTCCATGATGGCCACGCACGAGTTCGTGGTGCCCAGGTCAATACCGATGATCTTGCCCATGTTGGTCTGCTCCTAACGGAATCTGAATCTGTGTGTCTGGAAGCGATGGCTTCCGCTTGATCGGGTAAGTGCGTGCGCCGTGGGGTTTTTCAAGAGGCGGCCGATTTGATCTTCAGCAAACTCCGCCCCAGCGGCTGCGCAAGCGTCACTTCGGTGCGGCCACCGTCACGAGGGCCGGGCGCAGGATGCGGTCGGCGATCGAATAACCCTTCTGCAGGACGCCCACCACGGTGTTGGCTTCCTGGTCGGCGGGCACCATGCTGATGGCCTGATGGAGATTGGGATCGAACTTGGCGCCTTGCGCGGGGTTGATCTCCAGCACCTTGTTGCGCTCGAGGGCCGACGCCAGTTGGCGCAGCGTGGCCTGAACGCCTTCCAGCACGGTCTCGACCGGGGTGTCGGGCTTGGCGGCTTGCGTGGCGAGGGCGGCTTCCAGGCTATCGCGCACGGGCAGCAGGCTTTCGGCGAACGACTCGACGGCGAACTTGCGGGCCTTGCTGATTTCGTCTTCCGCGCGGCGGCGGACGTTTTCGGCCTCGGCCTTGGCTCGCAGGTAGGCATCGGCCACTTCGGCGTGCTTGGCCTGCAGCTCGGCAAGTTGCTGCTCGATCGAGGAGGCAGCGTCGGGCGTGGCCGACGGGGCGGCCTCGGGGGCCTGTTCGGGCGTGTGGGCGGTGTCGCTCATCTCTGCTTGTGTGGGTTGGATGCGAAAACCTGGGGTAGATCAGGGCCAGGCAGCGGCTTTCAAGAGGCCGTCACCAAAAAATGTGCCTTGTCGGAAAAAAATGAGGTTCAGCGCTCGTCGACGCTGGCGGACCACCGTTGCCAGTCCGCCAGCTGGCGCCGGT
>NZ_CANBCC010000105.1 GCF_947366995.1 uncultured Aquabacterium sp.
GCTTGATCGCCGTCGACAGACCAGCCGGGCCGGCTCCGACGATCACGACGTCGTATTCCATCGACTCGCGGGGGCCGAACTGCTCAAGGATTTCCTGGGGCGTCATCGTTGTTCCTTCTCTCGGACGTCTGTAAGTGGGGCTCGGGGCAGACCGCGATTCTAGTGACACTGCGCAAGGTGACACCGCCTCAGCGGACGCCGCGTATTCTGGCAGAAAAAAGCACGATCGTTCGATTTAAATTGGGCCATGCTGGGGGCGATGCAACGCAGGGCGGCGCGGCGGTTTTCGCGTGCTAAGTTCGGCATCTGTCAGACACCATGTGCCGCGCAGAGCAGCGGCCTCGAGGAGCCCCGCATGAGCTACACCATCGACCTTTCCGGCCGCGTCGCGCTGATCACCGGTGCCTCCAGCGGACTGGGCACGCAGTTCGCACACACCCTGTCCAAGGCCGGTGCGGCCGTCGTGCTGGCTGGCCGCCGTGTCGAGCGTCTCAAGACCCTGCGCTCCGAGCTCGAATCCTACGGCGGCGACGCTCACGTGGTCGGCCTCGACGTGACCGATGTCGCCAGCATCCGCTCGGCCGTGGCCCATGCGGAAACCGAAGTCGGCCCCATCGACATCCTGATCAACAACTCGGGTGTCAGCACCACCGAGCGCTTGATCGATGTCACCAGCGACAGCTACGACTACGTCTTCGACACCAACACGCGCGGTGCCTTCTTCGTGGCTCAGGAAGTAGCCAAGCGCATGCTGGCGCGGGCCAAGGGCTCGGCGCCGGGGACGTACACCGGTGGGCGCATCGTCAACATTGCCTCTGCCGCGGGCCTGCGCACGCTGCCGCAGATCGGCGTGTACTGCATGAGCAAGGCCGCGGTCATTCACATGACGAAGGTGATGGCCGCCGAGTGGGGCCGTTTCGGCATCACCACCAACGCCATCTGCCCGGGCTACATCGACACCGAGATCAACCACCACCACTGGGAAACCGAGGCGGGTCAGAAGCTCATCAACATGCTGCCGCGCAAGCGCGTGGGCCAGCCGCGCGACCTTGATTCGCTGATCGTGACGCTGTGCGCTGCCGAGAGCGACTTCATCAACGGCGCCATCATCTCGGCCGACGACGGCATGGCTGCCACCTGAGCCGCTTGAAAACCCGTGGGCTCATCCACATTTGAGACAAGGGTTTTCATTTGAGTGTGCGTCTGCATTCCTGATCCGCCATGCGTCTCGACATCCCTGAACACAAGATCCTGGTCCACGAAGTTCGCCTCCCCATCCTGTGGGGCGACATGGACGTACTCGGTCATGTCAACAACACGGTCTATTTCCGTTACATGGAGCAGGCCCGCGTGACGTGGATCGAGGCCATCAGCGGCCAGGTGCAGTCCGACACCGAAGGCCCGGTGATCGCCAACACCTTCTGCAATTTCTATCGCCCGCTGGTGTACCCAGGCGACGTGGTGGTGAAGCTGTATGTGGGATCGCCCGGGCGCACCAGCATCGACACCTACGCCAGCATCGAGCGGGCCGACGAGCCGGGTGCGCCCTACGCCGCCGGTGGGGCCACCCTGGTGTGGGTCAGCATGGCCGACGGCCGACCCTTGCCGCTGCCAGGGCCCATTCGCGCGCTTGAAGGCCAATTGCCCGCATTGAAGGGCAACGACGCGCCGCCCGCCTTGCCCCCGCGCTAACCCTGCCTTATTTATCCACGGTACGCTGGATTTCTGCGCGTTATCCGGTGTACGCTTTCCTTGCTGCAGTGCAGCGAACAACCCCTGTTGCCAAGGAGTGTGTGGATGAACAAGGTCTATCCCGACGCCGCCAGTGCGCTGGCTGGGATTGTGAAAGACGGCCAATTGCTGGCCGTCGGTGGCTTCGGCCTGTGCGGCATCCCTGAAGCGCTGATCGACGCCCTGCAGGCGTCCGGTGTGAAGGACCTGACCGCGATCTCGAACAACGCCGGGGTCGACGGGTTCGGCCTGGGCAAGCTGCTCAACACGCGGCAGATCAAGAAGATGATCTCGAGCTATGTTGGCGAGAACAAGGAGTTCGAGCGCCAGTATCTGGCTGGTGAACTGGAACTGGAGTTCACGCCGCAAGGCACGCTTGCCGAGAAGCTGCGCGCCGGTGGCGCCGGCATCCCGGCCTTCTTCACCAAGACCGGCGTGGGCACCATCGTGGCCGAGGGCAAGGAAACCCGCGAGTTCGACGGTGAAACTTACGTGATGGAGCGTGCCCTGGTGCCCGACGTGGCACTGGTCAAGGCGTGGAAGGCCGACAAGAGCGGCAACCTGATCTTCCGCCGCACCGCACGCAACTTCAACCCGGCGGCCGCCATGGCCGGCAAGATCACCGTGGTGGAAGTGGAAGAGATTGTCGAGACCGGCACGTTCGACCCCGATGCGATTCACCTGCCGGGCATTTACGTGCACCGCATCGTGCTGAACGCCACGCCCGAGAAGCGCATCGAGAAGCGCACCACCCAACAGAACCCGAAGGGAGCCTGAGCCATGCCCTGGACCCATGACGAAATGGCTGCCCGTGCGGCCAAGGAGCTGCAGGACGGCTTCTACGTGAACCTGGGCATCGGCCTGCCCACCCTGGTGGCCAACCACGTGGCCCCTGGCATCGATGTGTGGCTGCAAAGCGAAAACGGCATGCTGGGCATCGGTCCCTTCCCGGATGAGAGCGAGGTCGATGCCGACCTCATCAACGCCGGCAAGCAGACTGTGACGACGCTGCCTGGCAGCTCGATCTTCGGCAGCCACGAAAGCTTTGCCATGATCCGCGGCGGCAAGATCAACCTGTCCATCCTGGGCGCCATGCAGGTGTCCGACCAGGGCGACCTGGCCAACTGGATGATTCCCGGCAAGATGGTGAAGGGCATGGGCGGCGCCATGGACTTGGTGGCTGGTGTGGCGCGCGTGGTGGTGCTGATGGAGCACAGCGCCAAGAACGGCGAGCACAAACTGCTGCAGCAGTGCACGCTGCCCCTGACCGGTGTGGGCGTGGTGGACCGCGTCATCACCGAACTGTGCGTGCTGGACGTGACGCCCAAGGGGTTTGTGTGCGTGGAACTGGCGCCTGGGGTGACCGAGGAAGAAATCCGCACCAAGACGGGCGCGCATGTGGAGTTTGCGCTGCAGCCTGCTTGAGCCGGGATGGCTTGAGCCGACGAGGCCGCCTGAGAGGCGGCCTTTCTGTGGCTACAGACGGCCAGCGCAGCGACCGTAAGGCTCACGCCTTGAGCCACCCGCCTGCGACAATCCCCCGATGAACTGGCTGACCTGGGCCCTGCTGGGCGTGAACCTGCTCGTGTTGCTGTGGCTGGCCTTGCGTCCGCAGCCCGACCCCACCGAGGCTTTGCAGCAACGGCTGGATGACCTGGCAGACGGTCATCACCGCGTGGCCGAATCCCTTGAACGCACGCTGCGCGACGACGTGGCCCGCACCGCCGCCCTGACGCGGCAGGAGCTCGGCATGACGCTGGGCCAGCTTCAGCAGACCCTGGTTCAGCAGCAGGGTGAGACTGCGCGCACGCACAACGAACAGATGGCCCGGCTGCACCAGGCGGTCGAGCAACGCCTGCAATCCCTGCAGGCCGACAACGAGCGCAAGCTGGAGCAGATGCGCCAGACAGTCGACGAAAAGCTGCACGCCACGCTGGAAGCCCGCCTGGGCGAGCGCTTCCGTGAGGTGGCCGAGCGGCTGGAGCAGGTGCACAAGGGCCTGGGCGAGATGCAGCGCCTCGCCAGCGACGTGGGCTCGCTTAGCCGCGTGCTGAGCAACGTCAAGACGCGCGGGGTGTTTGGCGAGGTGCAGCTGGCCGCACTGCTGGAGCAGGTGTTCACGCCCGACCAGTACGCTGCCAACGTCGAAACCGTACCGGGCAGCGGCGCCCGTGTCGAGTTTGCGATCCGGCTGCCAGGGCAGGGCGGGGCGGGCAGCGCGCCGCTGTGGCTGCCCATCGACGCGAAGTTTCCCCGTGAAGACCACGAGCGCCTGCTGGACGCCCACGACCGCGCCGATGCGGCCGGTGTCGAGGCCGCCGGCAAGGCGCTGGAGCAACGGCTGCGCCTGGAGGCCCGCACCATCCGCGAGAAGTACCTCGCTGCGCCCTACACGGCCGATTTCGGCATTCTCTTCCTGCCCACGGAAGGCCTGTATGCCGAAGCCCTGCGCCGTCCGGGCCTGGTCGAGTCGCTGCAGCGCGAGCAGCGCGTGATGCTGGCCGGCCCCACCACGCTGCTGGCCACGCTCACCAGCCTGCAGATGGGCTTCCGCACCCTGGCGCTTGAGCGCCGTTCGTCCGAGGTGTGGCAGGTGCTGGGCGCGGTGAAGACGGAGTTCGGCAAGTTCGGCGACGTGTTGGCGCGCACCCGCAAGAAGCTGGAAGAAGCGAGCAACACCATCTCGTCGGTCGAGACGCGCACCCGGGTGATGAACCGCGCGCTCAAGGACGTCGAATCGCTGCCGGAAGAGCAGACCACCTCCTTGCTGCCCCTGGCGGCCGCCGCCGAGCCGGAAGCGGCCGAATCGCTCGCCTCAGCCTCGCCCGTGCCGACGAGGTGAGCGAGCAAGCGCTGTCGTCAATGCGGACAGCCCAAGGCCCGGGCGCGGGCCGCCTGCATCGTCAGCGCCTCGGCCGTCGGTTGCTGGGCGGCCTGGGTCGGCCAGCCCTGCATGTGCTGCTGCACGATGCCTGACAGTGCGCGGATCCAATCGAGCCGGTCGTTCACGCACGGAATGTACTGGAATGCCTGGCCGCCGTTCTTCAGGAAGGCCTGCTTGCCTTCCATGGCGATCTCTTCCAGCGTCTCGATGCAATCGGCCACGAAGCCGGGGCACACCACGTCGACCTTCTTCACGCCTTCGCGCGCCAGCTTGATGAGCGTGGGCTCCGTGTAGGGCTCCAGCCACTTGGCCTTGCCGAATCGGCTCTGGAAGGTGACGGCGTATTGCTCCTTCGTCAGACCCAGGCGCTCGGCCACCAGGCGGCCCGTCTTCTGGCATTCACAGTGGTACGGATCCCCCAGGTGCAGCGTGCGCTCGGGCATGCCGTGGAAGCTCATCACGAGGCGGTCACCGCGGCCGTGAGCCTGCCAGTGCTCGCGAACACTGGCCGCCAGCGACTCGATGTAAGCCGGGTCATCATGGAAGTGGTTGATGTGCCGCAGCTCGGGCAACAGCCGAGTCTGGCGTCCCCAGGCAAACACCTCGTCCATCACACTGGCTGTGGTGGCGCCGCTGTACTGTGGGTACATGGGCACGACGAGCACGCGGGTGGCGCCTTCGGCCTTCAGGGCATCGAGTTGGCTGGCGACCGAGGGCTGGCCGTAGCGCATGGCGTGGCGCACCACCACCTGGTGGCCGGCTTCACCCAGAAAGCCTTGCAGCAGCGTGGCCTGCTTTTCGGTCCACGCGCGCAGGGGCGAACCTTCGGGCGTCCAGATGCTGGCGTACTTGGCGGCCGATTTGGCCGGGCGCACGCGCAGGATGATGCCGTGCAGGATGGGCATCCAGACCGCCCGCGGGATCTCGACGACACGCGGGTCGCTCAGGAACTGGCCCAGGTAGCGGCGCAGGGCCGCGGGGGTGGGGGCCTCGGGCGTGCCGAGGTTGACGAGGAGGACGGCCGTGCGGGGCAACTGGCCGTGGGTGTAAGGGGGTTCTTTGGCAACGCTCATGGCGTGCGATTGTCGCCTCGGCTGGCCAGGTCGCGCAGGGTTGTCGTCACTTCGACAATGTTGATGGGCTTCGTCCAGTAGCCCACAAAGCCGGCCGCCCTGGCCTTGGCCAGGTCTTCAGGCATCGCATCGGCGGAGCACATGAAGGCGGGCGTGGTCTCGAGTCCTGGCAGGCGGCGTAGCGCAGCGAGCACTTCAAAGCCCGACATGCCGGGCAGATGGGCGTCGAGCACCAGCACGTGCGGGGGCTGGGTCTGTGCCATGCTCAGCGCCATCTCGCCGTCTTCGGCCACCATCAACTCGATCTGCGGGTGGGGGCGCAAGGCCTCTTCGAACAGCATCGCGTTGATGCGGTTGTCTTCGACGTAAAGCACCCGCAGGGGGGCGAGGGTGCTGGCTGGGTGTCCCGGAGGGTGCTGCAGGGCCTGTTCAGGCATGTCCGATTGGCACTATGGAATCGACGGCGGACCGACAGATGGGCCACGTCCTGGGCCCGAGGATGCCTTGATCATAAGCCGCCGGCATGGCGAAGGCTGTCGGCATCAGTACTGAGGCAATGTGTCGGAAAAGCTCAACACATCGAAGCGGATCTGGGTGCTGGTGGGGTCATTGGGCGGTGCGCCCAATGAAATCACGCCGCTGCCGTGCAAGGTGCAGGTGCCGCGACGCAAGGTGAGCACCTGATCGTCGCCGTCGAAGCGCACGTGGGTACCGTTGTAGCTCAGGTCACTGAGGTAAAGGTGTCCGCTATGCGACTCGATCCGGGCGTGCGAGCGTGACACGCGCGAGTCCCCGATGCAGAAGCTCGCCTGCGGGCTGCGGCCAATGACCACGGGCATGCTCCCGGTCGAGAAGACCCGTTCGGTCGACAACCACATCAGCCGAATGCCGTCGGGCATGTCGGTTTCGGGGCTGTCGAGCGCCATGGTGGCGACGGTGTCGCCAAAACGCAGGCTTTCCATGCGCAGCACGGGAACCGGGTCCTTGCGTCCGCGCAAGTAGAGCTTGTCGATGCTGCGGAAGCGCTCCTGCTGGTCGCTGGGCAGTTCGCGCAGCAACACGCCTGTGGTGAGCGTTTCGTTGTCGCCGGCCAGGTCGAGCAGGCGCGCAGCCACGTTGACGGCATCACCGAAGCAATCACCAGCCACCTCAACCGTTTCGCCCCAGGCCAATGCGACCTTCAGCTTGATGGCCGGGGCCTTTTCCTTCGGCCCCTCGTTCACCGGCACGATGCGTTCGAGCGAGTCGTGCAGGCTGGCGGCGGCCTCGACCGCGCGCTCGGCGTCATCGAAGGCCGCCATCAGGCCGTCGCCGAGCGTCTTGACCACGCGCCCGCCGGCGCGCGCAACAATCTGCCCGAGCATCGCCAGGCTGTGGGTGATGACGGTGGCCGCTTCGGTGTTGCCGAGCTTCAAGTACAGCGCCGTGCTGCCGCGGAGATCGGCAAACAGGATGGCGCGTTCCCGGGTGGTGTCCATGGCGCGAGGAGGTCGCTTGGCTTGCGAAAGGTCGCTGGCTATTGGAGCAATGTGCAACGTTGCACAGATATGGTGAACATTATGCGACGCCCCAATGAAAAACCCGGCCGGAGCCGGGTTGCGTCGCGGGAAAACCTCAAGGGGTTTTACAGGTTGTCGAGGTACGTGCGCAGCTTGTCGCTCCGGGTGGGGTGCTTGAGCTTGCGGATGGCCTTGGCCTCGATCTGGCGGATGCGCTCGCGGGTGACGTCGAACTGCTTGCCGACTTCTTCCAGCGTGTGGTCGGTCGACATCTCGATGCCGAAGCGCATGCGCAGCACCTTGGCTTCACGCGGCGTGAGGCTGTCGAGGATGTCCTTGACCACGTCGCGCAGGCCGGCCTGCATGGCGGCTTCGATCGGCGCGGTGTTGTTGGTGTCCTCGATGAAGTCGCCCAGGTGGCTGTCGTCGTCGTCCCCGATCGGCGTTTCCATGGAGATCGGCTCCTTGGCGATCTTCATGATCTTGCGGATCTTGTC
>NZ_CANBCC010000106.1 GCF_947366995.1 uncultured Aquabacterium sp.
CCAGCGCCGTGGTGAACACAAGCAGGCCGGCCGCGACGGCCAGCGCCAGGTGGCCCAGGAAGCGGCTGGCCTCGGACGCGCGACGCGCCTGCCACACCATGGGCAGCGCCAGCAGCCACCATGGCGTGAAGAAGGCCAGCAGGGCCTGGGCCGCCTCGGCGGCCAGCCCGCCCGGCCCCCCGGCGCCCTGGATCTTCTGCAAGGTGCGGTCGAGCGACTCGGGATGCTGCAGCAACCACAGCCCGTGTGGCAGCCACACCAGCGCGCCCACGGCCGCGACCGTGAACAGGCTGCGCCAGCGCCAGCGCCCCCGGGTGACGGGTGACAGCGCCAGCGCCATCGGCAAGGCAACGAGAAAGACCATGGCGTTGTGCTTGGCCAGCATGGCCGCGGCCGCGAACAGGCCGGTGCGCGCGTCGCGCCACCACGCCGGCTGGCGCAAGCTGGCCAGCGCGGACCACAGTACCCCGGCGGTCGCCGCGGCAGCCAGCAGCGAATGGGTGAGGTCGCGCTGCGCCTCCCACACCACGGCGGGCAGCAGGGCCAAGCCGGCCAGGGCCACCCGGCGCTGGCCGGCGCTCAAGCCCAGTTCACGGGCGGCGCCATCACACGCCAGCACCAGCCCGCCCAGCAGACCGATCTTGATCGCCCACAACGCGAGCACCGGCAGGCCGGTGACGGTGCCCAGTGCCCACACCAGCCAGGTGTAGAGCGGCGGCTGGTTGGTGTAGCCCCAATCGAGGCGCTGCGCCAGGATGAGCTGCTCTGCCTGGTCGAGTTCGACCGTGGGCGACACCCCGGCCTGCATGGCGGCCACCAGGGCCAGATAAACGAACAGGGCGACCGGCCATGCCAGACGCCCTGCGGACGGGGAAGCGGCCCCGCCCGGCCAGCGGGGGGCCATGTCAGTGCGAGCGAATCATCGTGCCGTAGGCCGACTCGGTCAGGATCTCGAGCAGCATGGCGTGCGGCACTCGGCCATCGACGATGTGCACCGCGTTCACACCGCTCTTGGCCGCGTCCAGCGCGCCGGCGATCTTCGGGATCATGCCGCCGCTGATGGTGCCGTCGGCAATCAGCTCGTCGATGCGGCGGGCCGTCAGGTCGGTCAGCAGATTGCCTTCCTTGTCGAGCACGCCCTTGATGTTGGTGAGCAGCATGAGCTTCTCGGCCTTGAGCACCTCGGCCAGCTTGGACGCCACCAGGTCGGCGTTGATGTTGTAGCTCTCGTTTTTCGAGCCGAAACCGATCGGGCTGATCACGGGGATGAACTGGTCGTCCTGCAGGGCCTTCACCACGCTCGGGTCGATGGACTCGATCTCGCCGACCTGGCCCACGTCGTGCTCGAGGCTGGGGTCCTTCAGGTCCTTGAGCTTGAGCTTGCGGGCACGGATCAGGCCACCGTCACGGCCGGTCAGGCCCACGGCCTTGCCGCCCGCGGCGTTGATCAGGCCCACGATGTCCTGCTGCACCTCGCCGGCCAGCACCCACTCCACCACTTCCATGGTTTCGTCGTCGGTGACGCGCATGCCCTGGATGAAGTGGCCCTTCTTGCCGACCTTGTTGAGCGCCGCATCGATCTGCGGGCCGCCGCCGTGCACCACGACCGGATTGAGCCCCACCAGCTTGAGCAGCACCACGTCTTCGGCGAAATCGGCCTGCAGCTCGGGATCGGTCATGGCGTTGCCGCCGTACTTGATGACGATGGTCTTGCCGTGAAACTTGCGGATGTAAGGCAGCGCCTGGGCCAGGATCTCGGCCTTGTCACGGGGGGCGATGAGCGCAACGGAATCGGACTGGACCGGGGCGGGGGTGTTCGGCATGGCGGGCACGGCAAAGCGATGAGCGAAGCGGGTATTTTAGGAGCTTCGCCACCGCGCCGGACGCCGCCCGCCCGCAGCCCCTGACAGGGTCAACCGGGTGCCACATCCGATCGTTGAAGGAAGCAGGGCATGATGCCCGCAGCGCCCCGCGGCGGGAACCCCCACCCCGCCAGGCGGTCCAACCGCCGCAATATGGCCTGCACACAAGGAGCCCCATCGTGAAACCATCTCTCGCCCGCCCCCTCGTCACCCTGCTGGCCGGGCTGGGGCTGTCACTGTCCGTGCTGGCCCAGCCTGTGCAAGGCGAGGTCCGCAAGGTCGACCCGGACGGGGGCAAGATCACGCTGAAGCATGGCGAGATCCGCAACCTCGACATCCCCGCCATGCAGATGAGCTTCCGGGTGAGCGACCCGGCCTGGCTGAAGCGCTTTCAGGTGGGCGACAAGGTGACCTTCACCGCGGACAAGGTGGGCGGCCAGTTCACGATCACCTCGATCACACCGCGGCCCTGAGCGCCGCCTGGTGCACGGACAAGAAAAAGGGCCCCGATCGGCAGACCGGAGCCCTTTTCCCGAGACATGTCCTCCCCCGGACCTGACTCTTCTCTTGATGACAGCGATTTTTGGCTTGTTTGTCAGGCTGGGCGGCGTCTTGCTGCGCTCTTCACCGACCTGACGCAACGCAGTTTAGTGTCGCCCTGCGTCAAATCTGCACGCAAAGAAAGGGCAATCGTTACAAGATGATTCCCATGTTCATGGGAGGCCCCCGGAAGGGGGAAAAAGCGCCTGCGCGGGTCGGCCATCCGACCGATGCGCTCTTAAATCATCCACAACAGCGCCGCGGTCATGGTGACGTAGCGCAAGGCTTTGCCCACGGCCATGTAACCCACGCAGGGCCAGAACGGCATGCGCAGCCAGCCGGCCACCGCACACAGCGGGTCGCCCACCACGGGCAGCCACGACAGCAGGCAGGCGACAGGCCCGGATCGCCCCAGCCAGCGGGCAGCGCGGCCCTCGGCCTGACCCGCACCGGGCGGCAGGTCTGATTCGGGCGTCCGGTGGCGCAGATGGTCCGAAGCCCGGTGCGCCGCCCGCCCCATCCACCAGCTGATGGCCCCACCCAGCGTGTTGCCGGCGGTTGCCACGGCAACGGTGGGCCAGAACAGGTCAGGTTTGAGGGACACGAGGGCGTAGACCGCCGGCTCGGAGCCCAATGGCAGCAAGGTGGCCGACACCAGGGACACCAGAAACACGGCCCCGAGCCCCACCTCCGGCAGGGAGAACCAGGCCAGCAGGGCTTGCACCCAGGTCATCAAGGTGGCTTCCATGGCGCGATTGTGGGGCACCCTGCACAGGTGGCACCCCACGCAAAAAGGCCCCGAAGGGCCTTTCTCGGCGCGAGCTCCCCCAAGCGCAGGGGCAGCCAGCGATGCGTCAGAAGCTGTAGCCGACCGACACGGTGTACACCGACGGGTGGAAGCGGTAGGACGCCTTCTGCTCGCCGTTGGCCGTCGTGATGGTCATCTTGTTCTTGACGGAGGCGGTCATCCAGCCGGCGTTGAGCGACCACTTGTCGTCGATGCGGTAGGTCACACCCGTCTGGAACGCGAGGCCCCAGGAGTCGCTCAGCTTGATGTCCACCGGGCCGTCCATGTAGACGTTGGCGCCGGCCGTGGTCTCGCGGGCCTTGAAGCGGGTGTAGTTGATGCCGACGCCAACGTAAGGGCGCAGCGTCGTGCCGCGCTCGAAGAAGCGGTAGTTGATGAAGGCGGTGGGCGCGGCCTGCTCCACACGGGCGACCGTGGCGCCGTTGTACTTGCCCACCTGCGCGGCGGTCACGAGGGCGTTGGCCGACGGCGTGGCCTGCGCGACGGTGATGCCGCGTGTCGTGGCGATGTACCCCGCAACCTGGTCACGCGTGCGGATGCCATTGGCAGCCAGCGCCTGGTACTGTGCCGCGCGACCCATGGTTTCGCTGCCGACACGCAGCTTCACGTCGTGCGTCGGCGGCGCGCCGAGCACCAGTTCCGCTTCCCAGTTGTCGGTCAGACGGCGGCTGATGGTGAAGAGCACGGTGGACTCGGGCATCACCTCCAGCTGGTTGCCAGCAGGCACTTCGACGCCGTATGGCGGCAGGGTGCCCTTCAGGTCGGTGCTGGTGGCCCGCGCAAAGATGCGCGCCACGCCCATCTTCACGGTGTACGGCGATGCATCGGTGTCGGCAACAGAAACAGCCGGCAGCGCGAGGATGGCGGCGGCGAGCAAGGAAAGGTGGAACGGCTTCATGTCAATCACGAGTGGAACGCGGAGGTACCGCACAACCATTGCATTCTCTATGCAATGGTTGCATTTGTAATGCAATGTTTATCAGGGGTTTCCCGCATAACCGAGCGAGCAAACGCTGGAACAGGTCTTTTGCGCACCCCAGGCAAGGGACACAAGCCCCCCGCGCCCGGCTATACTTCTGCCTTCTTTTTAAGCAGCCCTGTCCGCCCGCGTGGACAGGGCTGCGCTGTCTTTGACCGCTTTCCCGCCCATGTCTCCCGCCCCCTTGACCGCCCGCGCGCTGCAGGTTGGCTCTGTCGAGCTGCCGAATCGCCTGTTCGTGGCGCCGATGGCGGGCGTGACGGATCGCCCCTTCCGCCAGCTGTGCAAGCAGCTCGGTGCGGGCTACGCGGTCAGCGAGATGGTCACCTCGCGCAAGGACCTGTGGCACAGCCTGAAAACCTCGCGCCGCGCCAACCACGACGGCGAGACGGCGCCGATTGCCGTGCAGATTGCTGGCACGGACGCCGCCATGATGGCCGAGGCCGCCGCCTACAACATCGACCGCGGCGCGCAGGTCATCGACATCAACATGGGCTGCCCGGCCAAGAAGGTGTGTAACAAATGGGCCGGCTCGGCGCTGATGCAGGACGAGCCGCTCGCGCTGCAGATCGTTGAAGCCGTGGTGGCGGCCTGCCTGCCGCACAACGTGCCCGTGACGCTGAAGATGCGCACGGGCTGGAGCCAGCAGAACAAGAACGCGGTGCGCATCGCCCGGGCGGCCGAGCAGGCGGGCGTGGCCATGCTGACGGTCCATGGCCGCACGCGCGAGCAGGGCTACACCGGCCAGGCCGAGTACGACACGATTGCGGCGGTGAAGGCTGCCGTCGGCGTGCCGGTGGTGGCCAATGGCGACATCACCTCGCCCGAGAAGGCACTGGCCGTGCTGCGCCACACCGGGGCCGACGCGATCATGGTGGGCCGCGCGGCCCAGGGGCGGCCCTGGATCTTCGGCGACATCGCGCATTACCTGGCCACCGGGGAGCATCGCGCCGCGCCGCTCACGCAGCAGGTGAAGCGCTGGCTGCTGGACCACCTCGAGGACCACTACGGCCTGTACGGTGAGTTCGCCGGCGTGCGCACGGCGCGCAAGCACATCGGCTGGGCCGTGCGCAGCCTGCCGGGCGGCGACACGTTTCGCGCCCACATGAACACCCTGGACAGCTGCGCCGAGCAAGTGCGCGCTGTTTCCGACTTTTTCGACGCCCTCAGCCTGACGCACGACCGCCTGCCGGCGGGTGACCTGGACGCAGCCGGGGACGACGACGCGGCAACGGCCGAACACGCCGCCTGCCACGCGAACTGAGAACGACAAGAACATGAGCAAGAAGACCATCCAGGACTGCATCAAGGACAACCTCGAGAGCTACTTCCACGACCTGCGCGGCGCCGAGCCGCATGCGGTGTACGACATGGTCGTCAACGCAGTGGAGCGGCCGATGCTCGAGGTGGTGATGCAGCGCGCCGAGGGCAACCAGTCCAAGGCGGCCGAATGGCTGGGCATCAACCGCAACACGCTGCGCCGCAAGCTGCTGGAGCACAAGCTCATCAAGTGAGCTGCCTCTTTGATCGATTTCCCGCATCCACGCTCTTTTCCAGAAGGAAGAACCATGGCCCTGACCGCCCTGCTGTCCGTGTCCGACAAGACCGGCATCGTTGAATTTGCCCAGGCGTTGAACGCCCAGGGCGTGCGCCTGCTGTCCACCGGCGGCACCGCCAAGCTGCTGGCCGAAAAGGGCCTGCCCGTGACCGAGGTGTCGGAAATCACCGGCTTCCCTGAAATGCTGGACGGGCGCGTCAAGACGCTGCATCCGCGCGTGCACGGCGGCATCCTGGCCCGTCGAGACCTGCCAGAGCACATGGCCGCGCTGAAGGAACACGGCATCGACACCATCGACATGCTGGTGGTCAACCTCTACCCGTTCGCGCAGGCCACCGCCAAGGCCGACTGCACGCTGGAAAACGCCATCGAGAACATCGACATCGGCGGCCCCACCATGCTGCGCGCCGCCGCCAAGAACTGGCAGGACGTGGCCGTGATCATCGACCCGGTCGACTACGAGCAGGTGCTGTCGGAAATGAAGGCCGACGGCATCACCCGTTCGACCAAGTTCATGCTGGCCAAGAAGGTGTTCGCCCACACCGCCGCTTACGACGGCATGATCACCAACTACCTGACGGCGCTGGAAGCCGGTGCCGAACTGGCCACCGAAGCCGTGCCGGCCAAGGCCGAGTACCCCGCTGTGTTCAACCTGCAGCTGCACAAGGTGCAGGGCATGCGTTACGGCGAGAACCCGCACCAGTCGGCCGCCTTCTACCGTGAGGCTGCCCCCGTGGTGTCGACCCTGGCCAACTGGACCCAGATCCAGGGCAAGGAACTGAGCTTCAACAACATTGCCGACGCCGATGCCGCCTGGGAGTGTGTGAAGGCGTTTGAGGCCCCGGCCTGCGTGATCATCAAGCACGCCAACCCCTGCGGCGTGGCCGTGGGCGCCGGCCCGCTGGAGGCCTACACCAAGGCCCTGAAGACCGACCCGACTTCGGCGTTTGGCGGCATCATGGCCTTCAACCGCGTGGTCGATGCCGACGTGATCGACGCCATCAACGCCAACAAGCAGTTCGTGGAAGTGGTGATCGCACCGAAGTTCACGGACGCCGCCCGCGCCGCTTACGCGTCCAAGCAGAATGTGCGTTTGCTGGAGGTGCCGCTGGACGACGCCACCCGCAAGCTGGGCAACGCCCTGGACTTCAAGCGCGTGGGCGGCGGCATGCTGCTGCAATCGGCCGACGCCATCGACATCGTGGGTGACATCAAGGTCGTGACCCAGCTGCAGCCCACCGAGCAGCAGATGAAGGACATGCTGTTTGCCTGGACCGTGGCCCGCTTCGTCAAGAGCAACGCCATCGTGTTCTGCAAGGACGGCATGACCATGGGCGTGGGCGCCGGCCAGATGAGCCGCCTGGACTCCGCTCGCATCGCCTCGATCAAGGCCCAGCACGCCGGCCTGACCCTGCAAGGCACGGCCGTGGCGTCGGACGCCTTCTTCCCGTTCCGTGACGGTCTGGATGTGGTGGTGGACGCGGGCGCGACCTGCGTGATTCACCCGGGTGGCTCGGTGCGTGACGACGAGGTGATTGCCGCGGCCAACGAGCGCGGCATCGCCATGGTGTTCACCGGCACGCGCCACTTCCGACACTGAACACCATCGGCACGTGCGACAAGGGCCTCCACGGAGGCCCTTTTT
>NZ_CANBCC010000107.1 GCF_947366995.1 uncultured Aquabacterium sp.
GAGAGCAACTTTCTTTGTCATGGAAGTGGTGTCCTGCTTGAATGTGTGCTGTGAGTCGGAGGTCAGTACTCGTTGACCAACGCCCCAGCGATCTGGATCTTGCTTTTGTTCAGGTGCGCGACGAGTGCTTGCATTGGCTTGACCCGGCTCTCGCCCTTGCGGCCAATGACCATGGCGGCGCCACAATGGGCGGCGATGATGCGGGCGTCCGGGCCATGGGTGGCTGCAGGGGTGTCGACCAGCACGTGGTCAAACTTGGCGAGCAGCTCGCGCAGCAAGAGACTGAATGCTGCGCGGTGCAATAGCTCGGCAGGGTTGGGAGCTTGAACGCCGGCTGGTAGCAGGTACAGGTTGGGAAGGTGCGCCACAGGCTTAATGACGTTGGGCTCGGTGCGGCCGGCCAGGATGCCGCTCAGGCCGGGGCTGGCCTCAACGCCGAACACTTCGTGCAGCCGCGGACTGCGCAGATCGGCATCGATCAGCAATGTGCGGCCTGGCAGCTGGCTGAAGGCCACCGCGAGGTTGGCTGCGATGAAGCTCTTGCCGTCACCGGAGTTGGCGCTCACGATGGCGAGCGGGCGGCGATTGTCACCTTCGGCCATGACGCCCATGAGCAGCTGAGTGCGGAGGTCGCGGAAGGCCTCGATGTTCTCCGAGAACGGGCTGTTCGCGACCACCAGCTCGTCGTTCAAGCTGCGCTCGGAGACCGGGGCGTAGGGGTAGTGAAACTGCTGGGACAGCGCCCAGATGATGTCTTCAGGCCGCGCCATGCCGAGGGCGACGACCGCTTCACCGAAGCGAATACCGTGTGCGCGCTGGTATTCGAGCGCTTGATCGACCTGCTCGCCGGTGAGGCCCTTGGTGCGCCGAAGGATCTCACCGAGCGACGGGTCTTGCACGTTGGCGTCCATGGAGTGGGTGGGATTCGTGGTCATGTGATGCTCAAGCGTTGTTTGGCAGCGCCTTCATGTCGGAGCGGCCCAAACCCAGGCGCTTCGGCAGGTCGCGAATTTCGTCGCGCTTCTTGAATGATGGGACGCTACCAAGAAGCGGAAGGCCGAGCATGGGCTCCACCTCGCTGAGCGTGCGCAAACGTCGGTCGTTGAGTTCCATGCCAAGCACGAGGGCAAGCGTGACCACGAAGGCTGCAGCGCCACCGAGTACAACATTTGTGAGCAGACGGGGGGAGGATGGGACCGACGGCGCTTTGGCGGCTTCCAGCGCAGCGACGTTGGACTGCTGTGCCATGCTCTCCAGACCGGTGTTTTGCAGGCGTGCGACCACGCCGTCCAGGGCTTTTTGCGCACTGTCCACCTCGCGCTGCAGTACGGCAGCCTGGTCACGGATGTTTTTCAGCTTCAGCACCTTGGCACGCTGTTCTTCGAGCGACGCACGCAGTTGCGCAACGCGCGAGGCATTCACCGAGTTGTTGACGCCGAGACTGCTGGCGACGCGACGGATTTCACCTTCAAGCTTGCTACGGAGGTCGGTGACGCTGGAGCGCAACTCAATTACTTGGGGATGATTCTCACCGTACTTGGCTCGGAATTGCTGTAATTGTGCTTCTTGCCGCACCAGATCTGCCTTCATACCCGAGATGAGCGGGTTTGCAATGACATCAGGAGACTGATCGGCGCGCGAGACGGCTGCGGCTTGGCGGCTTCCTGAGTCTGCAGCAACCGCCTGCAACGAAACGAGTTGCGCAGACAACTCATTCAGTCGGGAGGTCTCGATATCGAAGCGCTCGTCAGTCACCACCAAGCCTTGCTGCTGCTGAAAGGTCGAAAGCCGCGTCTGGGCTTCAAGCAAATTCGCCTTCAATTGCTTTGCGCTGTTCCCGAACAAATCGTTGAATTGCTTCGCCGGATCTGTTCTTAGCTCGACAGTCGTCTCTAGATAGGCGCGAATGAAGCCGTTAACAATTGCGGCCGCGAACTGCGGGTCCGGGGACTTATAGCTGATATAGATCACATTCGAGCCACGGGAGGGCCGGGCTTCCAGGCCCGACCTGAGAAGCTGTGCCACCCAGGCCTGGAAGTCGCCTACTCCACCAGTAGATTCTCGCCAGTTCTCCTGCATCACTTTTGAGTCGGCAAGGCGGAGATTGCGCACGACCTGCTGTGCAACCCGTGAACTGGTCAGAATGTCGATCTGCGTCATCAGGAAGCTCGGCTGCGCCACACCTGCCAGGACCATACCGGCAATCGGATCAGGCGACTTGATGTCCACCACCACCGAGCCAGACGCGGTGTAAGTCTTCGGCCAGAGCAGCGTCGCGGTCGTGACGGAGCCAAGAATCAGCACGAACGTGCTCAGTGCGATCAGCCAGCGCGCGCGCAGGATGGCGATCAGTTGTTCAAAAGTCATCAGATTGCTCCGTTAAGGCGGGCGGTGGCTGTCAGGCCTGGCGGCTCAGGAAATCTTGGTAAGCCAGCGCGATGCCGTCTTCCAGCGAGGTGCGCGCCTTCCAGCCCAGGCTGTGCAGGCGCGACACGTCCATCAGCTTGCGCGGGGTGCCGTCCGGCTTGGTGCTGTCAAAGGTGAGGTCGCCCTCGAAGCCGACCACCTTGACCACCGTTTCGGCCAGCTCACGGATGCTGACGTCGGTGCCAGTGCCGATGTTGACGAGCGGGCCGCTGTAACCCTGCTCCATCAGGTGGACGCAGGCGTCGGCCAGGTCGTCGGCGTACAGGAACTCACGCATCGGCGTGCCGGTGCCCCACACCACCAGGCTGGCGTCGCCGCGCTGCTTGGCTTCGTGGGCCTTGCGGATCAGCGCGGGCAGCACGTGGCTGTTGTTGAGGTCGTAGTTGTCGTTCGGGCCGTAAAGGTTGGTGGGCATCACGCTGATGTACTGGCGGCCGTACTGGTCGTTGTAGGCCTCGCAAAGCTTGATGCCGGCGATCTTGGCGATGGCATAGGGCTCGTTGGTGGGCTCCAGCGGGCCGGTCAACAGGCAGTCTTCCTTCAGCGGTTGGGGGGCCAGCTTGGGGTAGATGCAACTCGAGCCCAGGAACATCAGGCTTTGCACGCCGGCCGTGTGGGCAGCGTGGATCAGGTTGGTCTCGATCACCAGGTTCTGATAAAGGAACTCGGCGCGGTAGACGTTGTTGGCATGGATGCCGCCCACCTTGGCGGCTGCGATGAAGAGGTAGTCGGGCCGCTCGGCGTGCATGAAATCGTGCACCGCCTGCTGGTTGAGGAGGTCGAGTTCCTGGCGGCCACGGGTCAGCACCTGGGTGTAACCGCTCTGCTGAAGGCGGCGCACGATGGCCGAACCCACCATGCCGCGGTGACCTGCCACGAAGATCTTCGCTTGTTTTTCCATGAAACGGATGTGAGGGGAAGTCGTGCGGGATGGATGCGAGGCGGCTCAGGGAGTTCCCGCTCCCCCCCTTGAATGAAGTGGTGCTGCCCTGCGCGCAAGAGTCGGGCCAGTGTACTGACGCCTGCTGACGATTTGGTGGCAGTTGCAACACGTGGCCACCCGAGAGAGGGGGCCCCACGGTGGTGCGCCGTTGCAGAAAGTAAAAACGCCGCTCGATGGCGGCGTTTTTGGTATGGGGGCGTGGGCCGGTCAAGCTTCCTGGCCCTTGCCCGACCTCCGTCCGGTCACCATCAGCTTCAGCATGCGCCCCACGAACACCGTATTGGTGTGCAGGTAGCGCTTGAGCAGCCGCCGGGGCTCGCTGGCCAGGCGGTGCAGCCATTCCAGGCCGGCCTTCTGCATCCACAGCGGGGCGCGCGCCAGCGTGCCGGCGTGGTAGTCGAACGCGGCGCCGACGCCAAGCATCACGGCGTGCACGCGGCCCCTGTGGGCCGACATCCAGGCTTCCTGCTTGGGGCACCCCAGGCCGACGAACACCACATGGGCGCCAGAACGGTTGATCTGGTCGATGTGCGCCTGGTCTTCTTCGGCGGTGAGCGAGCGATAGGGGGGCGACACCATGCCGGCGATCTGCAGGCGGGGGAAGTGCGCCACGATGCGGGCGCGCAGCTTGTCGAGCGTTTCGGGGGTGCTGCCGTAGAAGAACACGCGCTGCTTGAGGCGCTGGGCTTCGGCCAGGTAGCGCCACATCAGGTCGGGGCCGCTGAGGCGGGTCTGTTCCGGGTGGCCTTCACGGCGCAGGGCCCAGGCGATGGGCGCACCGTCGGGCAGGGCGAGGTCGGCCTGTTCGATGACGCGGCGGAATTCGGCGTCTTCGCTGGCTGTGACGACCGAGTGCACATTGCACAGGGTGACATAGCGGGACTGACGCAGGGCGGCCCAGGTGGCGATGCGGTTGATGCATTCGTCCCAGGTGAGGGCGTCGATGTGGCTGTCGAGGACGAAAGCGCCTTGTCGGGTGAATGGGCTGAGGATGGCTTGCTTTTTCAACGGCGACTCGCTGGCTCGGGACGGCGCGGGCCAGCGCTTGTCCGCAAGGGGCAGCGAGGGGTAGCCGAAGTTGGGATCAGGATGTCGCATGTGTACCCCGCGGGGCAGTTGAAGGCGCCCTTTTGATCGGGCTTCAACAAATTCTAGGAGTGGGGTGGTACGCAGAAGTTCAGGGAAAGTGCTCGGTCACCGGCCGCAGCCTCGGTAAGGCGTCACGTTCAGCGGAAGACCAGGGGTTTTTGCGCGCCGGGTGGCCGATCGGCAGACTAGGGTCCGTGCTGATAATCCAGCCATGAGTGAAACACAGAACCCGGTTCCGCTGCTGTCGGTCGTGACCGTGGTCCGCAACGATCTGGCAGGGCTGAAAGCCACGATGGCGAGCCTGCGCGCGCGCCTCGGGCAGCCGTTGGCGCAGGGGGCTGTCGAGCACGTCGTCATCGACGGCAGCACCAACGACGAGATTCGCAACTTCCTTTTGCAGCAGGCCATTGCGCCGGGTTCATGGGTGTCGGAGCCGGATCGCGGCATCTACGATGCGATGAACAAGGGGCTGGATCGGGCGGGTGGCCGGTACGTTCTTTTCATGAATGCGGGGGACGTGTTTTCGTCCTTTTTTGATTGGCGTTTGCTTGTCCCTCACTTGAGGGGAGGCTCACGGGTGTTGCTTGCCTACGCGGTGGAGTGTTTTGGCAACGACCGCTATTTGCGCCCCGGCCTGGGGCGTGAGGGGCACGTGTTCGGGGCGCCGTCGCACCAGTCCACCTTCTATCCGCGGGCGTTCTTTGCTGAGGCCCGCTATCGGCTGGATCTGCCGGTGAAGGGCGATGGCGACTACACGAAACGCGCGATCGAGCAGGTGGGGGCGTTGTTCCTGCCGACGGTGGTGGCGGAGTTCGCGCTCGGCGGGGTCTCATCCAACTACACGGCCACCAAGGTGCTGCGTCGTCGCCTGGCCGAGCAGGAGGTCTGGCGCGAGCGCGCCAAGCTGCTGATCAAGTTCGTGTTGTGGCGCCTGTTACCGCAGCGCTGGTTCTACCGGGTGCTGGCCTGGGGCAAATACACCCCACTCGATCACGGGGGGCTGCCCGGGCTGCGGGCCGCGCCGCTAGAGGGACCTGCCGGCAGGGCAGGGTAGTCACGTAGCAGGCCCGAGCGGAACTTATCCATCGGGCAGGTAACAATTCGCCATGTCTGTTGAAGTCACGCCGCCGTCGGGTGCGGTCACCCCATTGCCCGCCTCGCCGCTGACCCTGCCCGGGCAAGGTTGGGGCGTTGTGCTCTTGCTGGTCGGGTTCTTCTGCCTGTATGGCCCGACCTATGCACACCTGGCGGTGTCGACCTGGGCGACCGACGAGCAGGGCCATGGGCCGCTGATCGTCGCAGCCAGTGCGTGGCTGTTGTGGACGGCGCGCGGCGAAATCTTTGCCGGCCCCGCCCGGCCCGCGTTGGGGGTGGGCTTTGGGCTGCTGGCCTTCGGGCTGCTTTGCTTCATGGTGGGGCGCTCGCAGTCGGTGATCGAGCTTGAGGCCGGCTCGCAGGTCATCGTGCTCGCATCCGGGCTGCTGATCCTGCATGGCTGGGGGGCGTTGAAGCGCGCCTGGTTTCCGATCCTGTTCCTGCTGTTTTCGGTGCCGCTGCCCGGGGCGCTGGTGCAGGCGATCACGATGCCGCTCAAGCACGCGGTGTCGGTGGTGGCTGAGAAGGTCCTGTACTTGGCCGGCTACCCGATCGGACGCTCGGGCGTGATGCTCGTCATCGGGCCGTACCAGCTGCTGGTGGCCGATGCCTGCTCGGGGCTGAACTCGCTGTTCACGCTCGAGGCGCTGGGCCTGCTCTACATGAAGGTGATGCGCTACCAGTCGAAGGCGCGCAACGTGCTGCTGGCTGTGATGATCGTGCCGATCTCGTTCGTGTCGAACGTGGCGCGGGTGCTGGTGTTGGTGCTCATCACCTACCACCTGGGCGACGAGGCCGGGCAGGGCTTTGCGCACGGCTTTGCCGGGATGGTGCTGTTTGCCATCGCGCTGGTGCTGACGTTCCTGTTCGACCGCCTGCTGGCGGCCCGTTTTGACCGTGACGGAGGCGCCCGTGCTGAAGTTCGATGACCTGCGCCGCGTGACGGGGGCCACCGTGGTGGCCCTGGCTGCGATGCTGCTGTCCGTGGGCGGCGCGGAGGCGCTGAAGCCGTCTCGCGTGCTGGCCGATGAACTGCCGGCGCTCGACCTGGAAACGGTGATCCCGAAGCGGTTCGGCGACTGGGTGCTGCGGGCCGACGCCGCGCCGGTGGTGTCTGACCCGACGCTGGATGCCACGCTCGCGAAGTTCTACTCGCAGACCCTGGCGCGCACGTATGTGAACAGCCGGGGGCAGGCCATCATGCTGTCGCTGGCCTACGGCAAGAACCAGAACTCGTGGAACACGGCGGCCCACCGGCCGGAGTTCTGCTACGACGCCCAGGGGTTCACGGTGGTGGGGCGGGGCGTGCATGATCTGCCCCTGGCCAGCCATGACGTGCCGTCGGTGCGCATGGTGGGCACCAAGCACCAGAGGCATGAGCCGGTGACGTACTGGGTCACGCTGGCCGACACCGTCACGGTGCCGGGCTTCCGTCGCAAGCTGCAGCAGGTCCGCTATGGTCTTCAGGGCCAGATCGTCGACGGCTTGCTGGTGCGGATGTCGTCGCTGGGCCAGGACGAGGCAGAAGAATTTGCGCTGCACGAGGCGTTTGCCCGTGAGTGGGAGCGAGCCATGTCGCCGGACATGCGCCCCCGGTTTTTTGGACACTGAACGCAGAAAGTTTTGGACATGAGCAAGAAAGTCGCCCTG
>NZ_CANBCC010000108.1 GCF_947366995.1 uncultured Aquabacterium sp.
CTACCCGGGCAAGAAACGCCTGCTGCTGTGCGGCTTCCACGAGGCAACGATGGCAGCCCATGCCGCCTCCGCCGCGCTCAACCCCGGCTCTCCCCAGCACCTGCTCTACACAACGACCAGCCCTTTGCTGCGTGAACGTCTGGGCGTCGCGTAAAATCTCGTTTCCGCTGGGGGTGCCCGCCGACACAAAGGCGCGGGCTGAGAGAGTCCCTTCGAACCTGAACGAGGTCATGCTCGCGTAGGAAAGCTGGTGGTCCGCCACAGGCCAGGCACGTCCGTGCCGGTTCTGTGGTGGCTGGCGCAGGCCCCTGATGGCCCGTGGACTCTTCTCGTCGCTCCCTGTTTGACGACCGATGTCCGAAACGGTGCCCTGGTGCACCGCGTGCCACGCCATGCTGACTTCCGCTACCGCCGACCGACCCGCTCCCCAGGCGACATCCCGCCTGCCGCGCCCCACCACGATTGCATGCGCCACCCTCCTCGTCTGCGGACTACAGTCACAGGCGCTGGCACAGCAAGCGGACGACAACGCGACCGTGCAAGCCGTCGGGGTGAGCGCCCAGGCGATCAAGCGCAGCGCCAAGGCCAGCATCGCCGGGCTGGGCGATCTGCCTGCATGGGAAACGCCCGCGCAGGCGCAGACCTACTCGAGCGATGCGCTGCGGGACGCCTTCGTGACGCGGCTGGCCGATCTGACGCGGCTGGACGCCAGCACGACCGACTCGTACAACACCGTGGGCTACTGGGACTACCTGACGGTGCGCGGCTTCACGCTCGACAACGCCTACAACTACCGGCGTGAGGGCCAGCCGGTGAACGCGGAAACCCGCCTGCCGCTGGAGAACAAGTCGGCCGTGGAGTTGTTCAAGGGCACCAGCGGCATTCAGGCGGGCGTCAGCGCACCGGGTGGTCTGGTCAACATGCAGGTGAAGCGTCCCGAGGGACGGGTGCACAGCGCCTTTTTCTCGTTGAACGACGCGGGTGAAGCACGTGCCGCAGTGGACATCGGCGGTCGGTTCGGTCCGCAACGCAGCCTGGGACTGCGCGTGAATGCCGCCGTGGCCCGGCTGAACACGCAGGTCGACAACACCGAGGGGCACAGCCGGCTGCTGTCGATGGCGACGGACTGGCGCGTGTCGCGCGACACGCTGATCGAGCTGGAGCTGGAAGACAGCTGGCAGAGCCAGCCGAGCGTGGCGGGCCTGAGCCTGTTGGGCGATCGCCTGCCGTCCTCGCGCACGTTCAGCCGCAACCTCAACCTGAACAACCAGCCCTGGAGCCAGCCGGTGCAGTTCGAAGGCCGCACCGGCTCGGTACGCTGGACGCAGAATCTGCAGGCGGGCTGGAAATCGACTGTGACGTATGGGGAGCAGCATCTGCGGACGAACGACCGGGCGGCGTTTCCGTTCGGCTGGAACGAGTATGTCGGGCCGGGGCCGGAGGACTACGCCTACTACTACAACTTCAAGAGCGACGGATCCGTCGACCTGTACGACTACCGCTCCGACAACGAGCGCCGCATCACCCGGTCGCTGCTCGCTCAACTTGAGGGACGCGTGCGCCTTGGCGATCAGGAGCACAACCTGCGTTTCGGGGCGTTGCGCTCGCTGTACCGCACCGCCATCAAGCCGCAGGCCTACAACTACGTGGGTACGCTCAATGTGCTGACCAACCCCAATCAGCCCTTCGATCCGAGCCCGGTCATGGAATCAGCCAGCCCGAACCGCTGGGAGAACTCGACCGAGTTGTCAGTGCAGGACCATGTCCGGCTCGCGCCCAGTTGGCAAGCCTGGCTGGGCCTGCGCCACACCAGCCTGAGCCGCCACAGCCAGGAAACCGACGGCGACGACAACACCTACATCAACCAGACGATCAACACCCCCTGGGCCGCGCTGGGGTGGACCTTTGCGCCGCAGACTCAGGCTTATGTGAGCTGGGGCGAAGGCGTGGAAACCAAGGCGGCCCCGCGCAATGCCGCCCTGCTGAACGCAGGCCAGATCCTGCCGGCGGCGAAGAGCCGCCAGACCGAGGTGGGGGTGAAGGGGCAATACAACGCCGGACGGGTGGTCGCGCAATGGGGCGCCAACGTGTTCCAGACGATTCGCCCGCTGGCCGAGACGGTGGACAGCACCTTCCGCTACAACGGCGATGCGCGCCATCGCGGCGTGGAGGGCTTCTGGCAAGGCCGCATGGGCCCTTGGGGCCTGGCCGCCAGCGCGATGCTGCTGGATGCCGAGCGCCGCGGCAGCACCGAGCCGACCGCGAACGGCAAGCAGCCGGTGAACGTGCCCGAGCGGACCGTGAAGCTGTCGGGCAGCCACACGTGGGGCCTTCCCGTGCCGCTGACACTGCAGGCCGATGTGGTGCACGAGGGCAGCCGGTGGGTTGACTCGGGCAACACGCTGCGCCTGCCTGCCTGGAC
This sequence comes from uncultured Aquabacterium sp., assembly GCF_947366995.1. Taxonomy (GTDB): domain Bacteria; phylum Pseudomonadota; class Gammaproteobacteria; order Burkholderiales; family Burkholderiaceae_C; genus Aquabacterium. The sequence continues at coordinate 2,423 of NZ_CANBCC010000108.1, forward strand.
TCGACTGGACCTGGGCGTGCGCGCCGTGCAGGGCCGCGACGCGCTGCGCACGATCACGTGGCGGCTGGGCGTGGCGAACGTGTTCGACAAGCGTGGCTGGCGTGAGGCGCCCTCGATGTTCGGCGGGCACACCTATCTGTTCCCCATCACGGGGCGCATGGTGACCGTCTCGGCGCAGATCGACTTCTGACCCGCGCGCGAGGTGCCGTGTTGCTGTTGCATCGCGCTCACACGGCACGCCTTCAGCAGGGCAGACGATGCCGCGCCCTGTTGGCGCCCCAAAAACGATGTTATAGTCTCGGTCTCGGTTGATGAGCACGGCAGCAATGCGGTGAGCGACAACCAAAACCGACATATTCCCCGATAGCTCAGTCGGTAGAGCGCCGGACTGTTAATCCGTAGGTCCCTGGTTCGAGCCCAGGTCGAGGAGCCAAGGCAAGGCAGAGCCCCACGATGTGATGTCGTGGGGCTTTGTCGTTTCTGGCGCCTGGGGCGTTCAGTCTTCCTCTTCGACGTCGCCCACCATCTCGCGGCAGGCGTCGGCGCAGCGGCGGCAGGCCTCGGCGCATGCTTCGCAGTGCTCCATGTCGTACTGCTCGCACTCGTCGGCGCAGGCGTCGCAGATGTCGGCGCACAGCGCGCACACAGCGAGCACGAAATCGCTGTCACGGGCCATCGCTTCAGCGGCCAGCGCACAGACCGCCGCGCAGTCCAAATCGAGCTTGATGCAGTCCTTCATGGTGCCCGGGTCTTCTTCCTCCAGACAGGCAGCCGCACATTGCAGACACGCCACCTGACAGGCCTGACAGGCCTCCAGACAGCTGTAGTTTTCAGGGTCGACCATGGGGGTGTCCTTTCTTGGTAAGGGGTGGATGGCCCCCTCGCGGCAACGCCCGTGCCCGAACACCGCCCGCCCCACCGCCGCTCGTGCCCAACCCTGACTGGAACCCCGGGAATCCTTGCTGAAACCCGGCACGGCGGGCGGTACGGCTTGCCGGACCTTGGGGACACAAAGGAACAGCACGCGTCAGAAGCGCGGGCATTCATGGGCATGGCACCTGCTGCGTGGGGCGCATCCCCCCACCTTTGAAGAGTTGCGCCATGTCCTTGCTCTCCCCTGTCTTCTCGCCCCTCGCGCTGATGTTGATCGCCCTGCCCGCGGGCGCTCAGACGGGAAGTGGCGCCGCCGGGCAACAGTTGCCCACCCTGGCGACCAGCAAAGGCTGCGTGGCCTGCCACGACATCGACGCACGCAAGGTCGGCCCGTCCTTTCGCGAAGTGGCTGGCCGCCATGGCGGTCAGAAGGATGCGGCCAACATGCTGACGGGAAAGATCCTGAACGGCAGTGTCGGCGCCTGGGGCCCGGTCGCCATGCCACCGAACAAGGCCATGGGCGTGACCGACGCCGAAGCCAAGCAACTGGCCACCTGGATCCTCACGCTGAAATCGCCCGCCGACACGTCGCGCAAGCAATCGGGCGGCAACCGCGACGCGCGCTGAGCAGTCGCCAGGCTCATCTCGTGAGCCTGACTACCGCCCGACGGGCTTGCTTCGCTCGGCACACGGCTTGCCGGCTTGAAAGGCATCCGAACCACCGGGAGACCGATATGCCGACGACCTGGGTTGTGGTGGCCGACGAGGCCATCGCCCGCATCATGCAGCAGCGCCCTGAGGACAAGGGGCTTAATGCCGTCGAGGAACTGACCGACCCGGACGCCCACGCCCGGGAATCCGACCTGCGCCGCGATGCGTTCGGCCGTCGCGGCATGACGGTGACCGCGTCGGCAGGCGATGACGAGAAGCACAAGGAGGCCGACGCGTTTGCCACCGACGTGGCCGCCGCGCTCGACAAGGCGTTGCAGCAGGGGCGCTACACGCGCCTGATCCTGATTGCCGCACCGCGGTTTCTGGGCTTGCTGCGCAAGGCCGTCAGCCCAGGCGTGGCGGCCGCGATTGAAAGGGAGCTCGACAAGGACCTCGTGCACGAGACGCACGAAGAGCTGGCCGCGCGACTGCGGCCAACGCCACCGACCTGAAAGGAGGCCGTCATGGCCCAGATCGACCTGTTGAACACCCCGGGCTGCCCGGTCGAACGTCAGCGCTTCACGTGGAAGGAACTCAACCCCAAGCCGCTGAGCAAGCTGGACGACGACGCCTTCAGCCGGGTTCGCGTCATCCTGCTCAACGGCATGGAGCTCGACAGCCTGCGGCTCAAGCACATGATGGCGCGCTGCAATGGCGAGTTGCGCCTGCCGCTGGCCGAGGTCCGGCGGGTGGAGCAGCACCAGGCCACCATGGTGAACTGGCTGATTGCCGCAGACCACTCGCCGCTGGAGACCACGATTGCCTACGAGCAGGTGGCCATCGAAGTGACCGCGGCCGTGGCGCAGAACGAGCCGGACCCCTACCTGGCCCAGACCTACCGCTTCGGCCTGCTGGAAGACTTCGACCACCTGTACCGCTACTCGGCGCTGATGGACCGGCTGGAAGGCAAGGACGCGAACAACATCCTGCAGGGCTACACGGACATCGTGCCGGGCCGGCCGACCGTGCTGGAGCACCGCCACCCGATGGACGATGTGCGACGGCCCTATGACCGCCACAGCACCGCGCTGATCAGCAAGCTGCACGCGGCCTTCATCACCGCCGCCGAGTACCAGACCCACGACTACTACATGAACATCGGGCCGACCTTTGCCGACCCGCTGGCACGCGAGCTGTATGCCGAGATCGCTTCGATCGAGGAGCAGCACGTGACGCAGTACGGCTCGCTGGAAGACCCGGGCGAGAGCTTCCTGGAGAAATGGCTCATTCAGGAGGCGGCCGAGGTGTACCTGTACCACAGCGCGATGATGTCGGAAGGCAACCCGCGGCTGAAGGCCATCTGGGAGCGCTTCCTCGACTACGAGCTGGGGCACCTGCAGTTGGCCATCCGCCTGTTCAAGGACATTGAACGACGTGACCCGGCCGAGATCCTCGTGGGTGACTTGCCCGCCCCCCTGCCCTTCAAGAGCCAGCGCGACTACGTGCGCAAGGTGCTCGCCACCGAGGTGGACTACCGCGCCGTCGGCAGGGCCTACCTGCCCCGCGGCCAGGAAAGCGAGGCGTCGATGGGGTACCGGCAATACCTGAACTCGATGGGCTCGCCGTCGCAGGCGGTGGCAGCCGGCTATCGCTGGACCTCGGGCACCGAGCTGAGCCGCAAAGTCGTCAATTACTGAAAGGACACCCCATGCAACCGCAACAGACTGGTGCCCACATGGGCATGAACCGCACCGGGGCCAAGATGTCGCCGATCGATGTGTCGGCGATGGAGGAGTACGCGGCCGCGTCGCCGGTGTCCGAGTTCGAGAGTGAAGACACGATGACCGCGATGCGGCTGGAGGCCATCGCCGAAGCCGACACCATCGGCTCGGTGCCGCTGCCGGGCACGCTGAAGGGCATGGTCACCACCGGGGTGTCGATGCTGAAGGGCGACAACCCGGCCATGCTGCTCGACAAGCTGGGCGAGCGCCTGGCTTTCGAGCGCACCGGCACGCGCCTGTACGAGGCCCTGCTGACGAAGGCCGTGCAGTTGATGCCGGAAGGCGATGCCCGGCTGACCACGCTGCAGCGCATCCATGACCAGGAGGCCGAGCACTTTCAGATGCTTGCCGGTGCGCTGCAGTCGCTGGGCGCCGACCCGACCGCGCAGACACCGTGCGCCGACGTGGGGGCCCAGATGTCGGCGGGCATTCTTCAGGTCGTGACCGACCCGCGGACGGATCTTGCCCAGAGCCTGAACGCCATCCTGACGGCCGAACTGGCCGACCACGCCAGCTGGGAGTTGCTGCAGACGCTGCTGCGGCACACCGGGCATGGCGAGATGGCAGACAGCTTTGGCCTCGCAGTGCAGCAGGAAGCCGAGCACGTGGTGACCATTCGGCAGATGCTGCAGGACTGCGTGATGGCCGCGGCCTGAGGCCATGTCCCGCACGGTGCTGGTGTGCGGTGCCAGCGGCTTCATCGGCCAGCAACTGGCGCATGCGCTGACTGCACGAGGCCACCGCGTGCTGCACGGGGTGCGGGATCCGGCAGCCTTCGAGCGTGCCCACCCCGGTGCGCGAACCGTGCCGGTGGACTTCTCCCGGCCCCGTGAGCCGGCTCACTGGTTGAGCCTGCTTCGCGGGGTGGACGTGGTGATCAATGCGGTGGGCCTGCTGCGCGAAACGGCACAGCAGCGCTTTGCCGACGTGCAGACGCGCAGCCCGTGCGCCTTGTTCGAGGCGTGCAGTCAGATCGGTGTGCGGCGGGTGATCCAGCTGTCGGCCCTGGGCGCCGACGCCGATGCCGACACGGCCTTTCTGCAGAGCAAGCATGTGGCGGACGACTGCCTGCTGGCCTTGCCGCTGGAGGGCGTGGTGCTGCAGCCGTCGCTGGTCTTCGGTCCTGGCGGGGCGAGCACCACGCTGTTCTGCACACTGGC
>NZ_CANBCC010000109.1 GCF_947366995.1 uncultured Aquabacterium sp.
GGCCTCGGCGAGCCCGCCGAACACGGCCCGCGAGCCTGTGTGCACGACCACGGCGGTGGCCGTGCCGCTGGCCACGTGCGTGCCCATGAACACGGTGTTGTGCAAGGACAGGGCCTCGGCTTCGTCGGTCTGGGGCGCGGGGTTCTTCTCGACGGGAAGGGCTTCCCCGGTGAGCGCCGCCTCGTTGACAAAGCAGTCACGGGCCGACAGCAGGCGGGCGTCAGCCGGCACCAGGTCGCCCGCCGACAGGTGCAGCACATCGCCGGGCACCAGGGCCTCGATCGGCCGCTCCTGGAGCTGCCCGTCGCGCCACACCGAAGCACGTGTGTGCACCATCGCACGCAGGGCCGCCGCCGCGCGGCCCGAGCGGCGCTCCTGCCAGGTGCCCAGACCGATGCTGAGCACCACCATCGCCAGAATCAGGGCGCCGGTCTGGGGATTGGCCTTTGCGAACGACACGGCCGACAGCGCCAGCAGCAGCACATTGAGCGGATTGGCGATGCGCCCGGCCAGCACCCGCCACCAGGGAGGGGCATGGGTGCGCCCCACCGCGTTCGGGCCGTGCACCCGCACGCGGTCGCTCGCCTCGCGCTCGGACAGGCCCTGAGGGCCCGAACCCAGTGCCCGCAGCACCGCCTCTGCGGGCTGTGCTGCGTGCGCGCACAACGCGGCCCGCGCGGCCTGTTCGGTGTCTGCTGGATCGGCCATGGCCCTCATTCTGACCGGCCTGCATGACACCGCGATGCAGGCCGCATGACGCTCACTCGATGTTGAGCCGCTTGCTGGCCGGCTGGGCCACCTTCTTGGCCAGCTTGAGCTCCAGCACGCCATCCTTGAAGCTGGCGGTGGACTGCCCCTCGTCCAGCTCATAGGGCAGCTGGAAGGCACGCGAGACCTGCCCGAAGTAGCGCTCGGAGCGCAGCACGCGCTCGCCGTCCTTCACGTCCTTCTCCTGCTTGACCTCGCTGCGGATCGAGACCTGGTTGCCCTCGATCTCGACGTGGATGTCTTCCTTCTTCGCACCGGGCAGCTCAGCGTGCACCAGGTACGCATCGGGCTGCTCCTTCACATCCACCTTGATCTGCTGGGTCGGCATGCCCGAGGGGAAATCCATCGGCTTGACGAAGAAACCGCGGAACAGGTCGTCCAGCGGGCTGTAGCGGGTGACTTGGTTCATGGTGACCTCCGTATGCATTCAGATGAGCGCGGCACCGCGTGATGCCGACACCCCTCAGAATGGGCGCCCCCGCGGCGTCTTTCAAGAGGGCGCGCGCGCCGCTGCAAGGCCTTTTTGATCAGGGACAAATGGCCGACTGCGCGCCGTCGGTCGGGTGCCGCGGCATCATGGCGCCATGACGACCTATGCAAGCACCCCGGACGGCACCCGGCTGGCCCTCGACGACGCGGGCGGCCCCGGCGAGCCCGTGCTGCTCGTGTGCGGCCAGGGCCAGGATCGCCACTTCTGGCAAGGTTTCAGCCAGGCGCTGATGGCCGCGGCACCCGGTCGCTGGCGCCCGATCGCGCTGGACCCGCGTGGCATCGGCGACAGCGACCCGCTGCCCCCGGCCGACACCGGCCCCTGGCAGACGCGCGACATGGCGCATGACCTGGTCGCCGTGCTCGACACGCTGGGCCTGCCTCGCTCGCACCTCATCGGCTTCTCGCTCGGCGGGCGCGTGGCGCAGTGGTTCGCCGTCGACCACGGCGATCGGCTGGGGGCGCTGGTGCTTGCAGGCACCACCCCAGGCAACGCGCACGGCGTGCCGCGCGACCCTGAAGTGAGCGCGATGCTGGCCCGCGGCGACCTGGCCGCGCTCGCGGGCACCATGGTGCCGCCCGATTGGGCTGCGGCGCATGCCGACGCCCTGCCCGGCCTCATGCGCCGCCGCCCCATTGCGCTGCCTGTGCTGCGTCGCTACTACGAGGCCAGCGAAGCACACGACGCCTGGGTCGGCCTCGCCACCGCCGAGGCGCCCACTCTGGTGCTGCACGGCACACAGGACCCGGTCAACGTGCCCGACAACGCCCGGCTGCTGGCCGAACGCCTGCCCCACGCCGAGCTGGCCTGGATCGAAGGCGCCCGCCACGCGCCCTTCTGGAGCCACCTGCCGGCCACGGTCGAAGCCGTGTCCGCCTTTCTGGCCCGCCACCCCCTGCCCCGCTAGGAGCACGCCATGTCCCTCGACGACCTGCCCCTGTTCCCCTTGCACACCGTGTTGTTTCCGGGCGGCCTGCTGCCACTGCAGATCTTCGAGGTGCGTTACCTCGACCTGATGAAACGCTGCGAAGCCAGCGGCGAGCCCTTTGGCGTCGTGACGCTGCAGCGCGGCAGCGAGGTGCGGCGCGCGCCCGCGGGGGGCCCTGGCTCGCAGCCCGCAGAGACCTTTGCCGACGTGGGCACGCTGGCCACACTCGAGCGCGTCGAGCGCCCTCAACCCGGCCTGATGCTGGTGCAGTGCCGCGGCGGCCCGCGCTTCACATTGGCGGGCCACGCGCAGCGGCCCCATGGGCTGTGGACTGGTCAGGCCACCCTCCTGCCCGATGACGCCGCAGCGGCCGTGCCGGCCGATCTGGCCAGCCTGGCGCCCCGCCTTCAGGATGCCCTGCGCGCCCTCGGCGACGATGCGCCGGTGGCCGCCGCCGTGCCGCATTCCGACGCACGCTGGCGCGACGCCGGCTGGCTGGCCAACCGTTGGAGCGAGCTGCTGCCCATCACCGCGGCCGAGCGCCACCGGCTGATGACGCTGGACAACCCCCTGTGGCGCCTGGAGCTGGTTGCCGAATGGCTGGAGCGGCTGGCCCGCCAAGCCGACACGGCGCGTTGATCCCGGGTTTTGCCGAGGGTCGCCCGCTGCCCAAGCTCACCCGAAATGCCTACACTGGTGGGCCGTTTGCGCCGCCGGTCGCAGCGCGGGCCCACCCGGCCCGCGCCTCGTGTCAGGGCAGCGCCGATTCCACACGAGTCCAGGTGCTGTACCGACCACGGACACCCGATCCGAGGAGCAGGCCATGCCAGAACCGACCGGCAACGAACCGGGCGCATCCCCCTTCCCGCCAGGCGACCTGGGCACCCCGCCCACCTGGCGACCGGTAGGCCGTCGCGCCTTGCCCGCCGGCATCTCGCCTTCGATGGCGGACGATGCCGACCGCCTGCTGGAAGAGCTGCACCAGCGCCAGGAAGCCTTCGAACAGCAGGGCCAGGTGCTGCGTCAGGTGCAGGCCGCGCTCGCCCGCGCCCAGGCCACCAACCAGGAACTGGCGCTCGTCGCCGACCGCGCCACCGATGCCATCCTCATCTGCGATGCACGCCGCTGCATCACCTGGGTCAACCCCGCCTTCACGCGCCTGACGGGCTTCTCCCTCACCGAAAGCCATGGCCAGCAGCCGGAAGAGCTGCTCAGCGGACCGCACACCGACACCGCCACCATCACCCGCATCAACCAGATGCTGGCCCAGGGTGCGACCGTCGAACGGCTGGAGGTGTGCCACCACCGCAAGGACGGTGAGCCGTTCTGGGTGAGCCGCTCGGTGCAGCCGCTGCACGGCCACGACGGCCAGATCAACCGCTACATCGAGGTGCTGCACGACATCAGCGAACACCGCCGTGCCGAGTCCGAGCACAACCGCCGGCTCGAGGCCGAGGTGGCGCTCGCCACCAAGTCCGAGTTCCTCAGCCGGATGAGCCACAGCATGCGCTCGCCGCTGAATGCCATTCTCGGCTTCACGCAGCTGCTCGACATGCACGACACCGGCCACCTGCCCGAGGCCCAGCGCCGGCAGATCGGCCACATCCACACGGCGGGGCAACAGTTGCTGTCGCTGCTGGACCAGGCTCTGGAATACGCCCGTCTGGAAGAGCGCCCGCTTGGGATCCGCCCGCAACGCGTCGACATGAGCATGCTGTTGCGGGAGGTGCGCGCCGCCCTGGACGAAGACGCGCAGGCCCAGGAGATCACCGTCGTGGTCGACTCGCAGTGCCCGCCGCTGTGGGCCGATCCGCAGCACACCCGCTCCATCCTGCTCAACCTGATGAGCAACGCGATCAAGTTCAGCCCGCGCGGCGCGACCGTGTGGCTGCAGGGCCGCGTGGCGCAGGACGAGCGCGTCGGCATCGTGGAGGTGCGCGACCAGGGCTTTGGCATCGAGCAGCATGACCTGCCCCGCCTGTTCCAGCCCTTCACGCGGCTGGACACCTCACCGGGCCAGCCCGTGGGCAACGGCCTCGGGCTGGCGGTGTCGCAACGGCTGGCCGAGTTGATGCACGGTCGCATCGAGGTGAGTTCCACACTCGGCAAGGGCAGCACCTTCAGCCTGCACCTGCCGCTGGCAGAGGGACCAGGGGCGCTGCGCCTGGGCCAGCTGCGAGGCAGCGCCGAACCCGCGGTGATGCTGCCGCCGCTGCGCGTGGTCCACATCGAGGACAACGCCCTGAACCGCAGCCTGGTCGAGGCGCTGTTCTCGCCCTACCCGCAGGTGCGCCTGTACTCGGCCGAAACCGCCGCCGAGGGCATGGCCAGCATCGAGGCCACCCACCCCGACGTGGCCCTGGTCGACATCAACCTGCCGGACGGCAGCGGGCTGGACTTGTGCCGGCGCCTGCGGGGACAGGCGGCGTTCAAAAAGCTGCCGCTGATTGCCCTGAGTGCCGATGCGCTGCCCGAGCACATCGCCCGCGCGCTGCAGACGGGCTTCAACCATTACCTGGTCAAGCCCCTGCAGATCAACCGCCTGCTGACGATCCTGTCGCAGTTGCCCAGCACGCAGGCGGCGCCGCCGCAGTGAGGGCGGCGCTCGGTGGCGCCGTCAGAGCCTGCCGAATCAGCGGGGCGACCAACGCGATCTTGGGGCCCATCTGATCGCAGGGCACGGCCGCGTACGAGAGGATGAGCCCGCTGCGCCGCGCCCCGACGCAGTACACGGACAGCGGCATCAGCGTCACCCCCAGGCAGGCCGTGGCGCGCGAAATGCCGCGGTCGTCGACCTCGGCAGGCAGCAGCAAGGTGAGGTGCATGCCCATTGCCCCGCCCGAGATCGCGATGCGCCCATCGGCCAGTTCCGCGCCCAGGTGCTCACGGAGGGCAGCCAGCAACGCCTCGCGCCGCAGGCCGTATTCACGCCGCGTGCTGCGCACGTGGGCGGCGTAGTGGCCTTCCCGGATGAAGTCGGCCAGCACGCGCTGCTGCACCACGTCGCCATCGCGGTAGAAGTCTGACGAGGCGGTGGCGAACACCTGCTGCAGATGCTGCGGCACCACGAGGTACGCCATGCGGATGCCCGGATACAGCGTCTTGCTGAAGGTGCCGAGGTAGATGACACGACCGGTGTCCTGCATCCCCTGCAGCGACGGAAAGGGCTTGCCCGTGTAGCGGAATTCGCTGTCGTAGTCGTCCTCCAGCAGGATGGCATCGTGGGCCTCGGCATACCGCAGCCAGGCCAGCCGCCGCGCCAGGGTCATCACGTGGCCCATCGGGAACTGGTGCGAGGGCGTCATGTAGACCAGCCTCGGCGGGCCTGGCAGCTGCCCCGCTTGTGGCACCGGCAGCCCTTCTGCATCGACGTCGAGCGCGCAGGTCTTCAGACCGTGGTCGCCCAGCACGTGGCTCGCGCCCCAGTAGCAGGGGTTCTCCATCAGTGCCACGTCGCCCGGGTCGGTCAGCAGGCGAGCGACCAGTTCGAGTGACTCCACGGTCCCGTCCGTCAGGATCACCTGTTCCGGCTGGCAGCGCACACCGCGCATGGTGCGTATGTGGTCGGCGATGGCGCGGCGCAACTCCATCGCGCCCCCGGGCTCGCCTTGTTCCAGACACGCTGCATCACCCTGGCTGAGGTGCTTGCGTTGCAGGCGGTTCCAGGTCGACAAGGGGAACAGTTGAAGGTCGAGCTGCCCGGAGCAGAAAGCTTGCGGCCGCCAGAACTGGTGAACCGGGTGCCGCTGGTAGCTCAGGCCGCGCCGCGACAGGTTCAGGGGCCGGACGGCCTCTGCAACGGAATTTGGAAGCGCCGCTTCCAGCTCATTCGATGAGCGAGGGGCGCCGTTGGCGAGCGCACCCAGGTGCGGGGTCAGCAAGGCATCCTGCACCCGGCACACGAACGTGCCGGAGCCGTGCCCCGCCACCAGCATGCCTTCGCTCTTGAGCTGGTCGTAGATGGCCACGATGGTGTTGCGTGCCACCCCCAGTTCGCGGGCCAGTTCGCGCGATGACGGCACCCGGACGCCCGGGACCAGCACGCCTTCCAGCACCGCGCGGCGCACCAGATGAAGAATCAATGCGCCGGGCTGGGACGCGCGCTGGCTGGGCTGCGCGCGCTGGAGCTCCTGCTGGAGCCATTCGTGAAGGGCCGCTGTCTGCATAGAACGGAAAAAGACTGCACGGGTCGGTGCCCGCGCACCGACATGGGGATCAGGGTTATCCCGCAGCAAACTCAAGCAAGAAGTGGACCGGCGACTGCGCGCCAAGTGGCCCTTCCCGATGGACCACTGCGCGGCTATCGTGACGTCACATCGTCCCCACAGGCAATCATGGTCTCCCCTGACGTCGCCCCGATCAACAGCCCGCTGCCGCGCCATGCGCCGCGTGTGCTGGTCCCGGCCTGCAACCGGCCCCTGGGCCAGATCGGAAGAGCGTCGTGTAGGGAAAGAGTGTCGTTCGGCGTG
>NZ_CANBCC010000110.1 GCF_947366995.1 uncultured Aquabacterium sp.
ACCTGGCGCCTGCAGGGGGGTGCCTGGGTCATCGTGCGGGAAAGCAACCGCTGAGCGCATTTCGCCGGCAAAGCGTGCAGGCATCACACCTGCGCGCCCTCGCTTCAGCGCACACTGCAAGTGCTGCGCGGGGGGCAGAAGCCCCCAGCACAGCGTGACCCGCCGGACATCGGGGGTCTGACCGGGCACGGTGCCGCCCTCGGGTGGCACAGGCGGGGTGATCCCGCCTCGGCCCGACCGCCGGTGAGGCGGCCCTGTCATCAGGGAAAGCGGCGGAGCTGGATCACCCGGGCGCGCCAGGTCAGGCAGTGAGCCTGACCGCCGAACCCGTCGTGCCTGCGTGCGACGGGTTTTCTTTTTTCCGCCTTGCCGCATCAACCGTAGGGCCGCCAGACCGGCAGGCCGGCCACCCGCGCCTGGTTGACCATGTCTTCGGTGCCGGGCCCACCGGGAAACGCAACGAGCGCGTCCGGTCTCCCGGCCACCAGCATGCGCGTGTTGCGCAGCGGGCTCGCAGCCAGACCGACCCGCTCCCATTGCTCAGGCGGGACGGGAAACACCTGACGCTCGATGCCCCGCGCAACCGCCCACTGGTCGGCCAGCGTGTCGGCACCCCGTGCGGCGCCATGGATGAGCGCGGTGACCCGATACCGCGTCAACACCAGGTCCAAGGCGTGAAACACCGCATGCTGGTCGTCGAGCTCCAGCCCCCCACACACCAGAACGCGCAAAGGAGGTCGATCGGCGGCGGACCAATGCTTGCAACCTGACGCCATTTCGGGCTGCACCGCCGGGTCGGCACGCAAGCAGATCCCGACGAGACGCGAAGGGGCTTGCCGCGGGCTGCCGCCGAAATGTTGACAGGACCAGCACGGCATCCTGACGGGCCGGGACACGGGAAGAACAGACACGGCGCCAGTCTGGCAGGGCGGGGTTCGGCGCGCACGTTCCGTGCGGTTGGTCAAGGTCTCGACAGGGTCATCGCACGCCGTCAGATGGGACAATGCACCGCCGCATGGTCCATGGCGTCCGGACCGTCGGTGTTTCGCAGTCAACAGGACGACCAATCAGGGCAGTCAACAATGAACAGCATCACCCGTGGCGTCGCCACAGCAGGCCTCTTCCTTCTCGTTTCGGGCTGCGCGCAGTTGCCCGCCGTCGGCAGCAACAGCGCCGACAAGCCCGCTCCAGCCGACACCCGCCTCTGTGCAAAGAACTTCGCGGTGTCGGGTTCGGCACTCAGCCTGGGCGGCACGACCTACACGTCGTCTGTCACCGTCGCCGGCGTGTCGAAGGCGACCGCCATGACGAAGGCCAGCAAGCAGATCGCGCAGGACGGCCTGACCATCACGACGATGGACCGTGAAGGCGGAATGATTGCGGCTGCGAATAAGGTGATCGCCGGCAAGGGCGACACCGTGCCTCTGGTGGTGACGTTCGAGCCGGCCAAGGGAGGGCTTGAAGTGCGCATGACGTTCCGCAACGGCTTCGGTCAGGTGACCACCGAAGAGGTGGTCCGCAACGGCTTCTGCGGCATCGTGGCCGCCATCGAGAAGAAGTAAGCCAGCCAGAGAGAACGATGAACACGTTCTGGCTGCTGTGGGCCGGCACACTGGCCCTGATCCTGTCTGTGGCCACGTGGATGGAATACGGCGCCATCCGGCAACGGATCAATGGTGCCAACGGGCTGACCATCCTGATGGCGGGCGTGGTCAGCGCGCTGAGCCTGCCAGTGGGTGGCGCGATCGCGTGGTACCTGGGGGGCTTTGCGGTGGCAGCAAAGATGACCCTGGCGACCGGCGCGGGGGTCGCCACGGTGTTTTACGGCGCGCTGCGCTGGCTGGACAGGCAGGCGAAGCAACAGCCGTGAGGCAAGACGCTCCCCCGCGCCTGGGCGCAGGGGCTTCGCGTCAGGCGCCCATGGCCATCAGGCTGGCGTTGCCACCGGCCGCGGCGGTGTTGATCGACAACGTCCGCTCGTGCACCAGACGGCTCAGGTCGTAGTCCGGCGTCGGCTGCAGCAACTGCAGGATCGGGCCCGGGCGGGACGCCAGGCGAACACGCAAGGCATCGGCGTCGGCCTCGCTGCCCTCGAACAGCACCGCACCCAGCTCGCGCTCGAACCACGCCGCATCCAGCGTCACGTGAGACCGGAGGGGCGCTGGCAGCGACGCCACCACCACCCGGGCCGCATGGCCCTCTGCCACCACAAGGTGGTTGCCGCTGGCCAGCGCCGCCATCACCTGATGCAGCACGGCGGTCGCGGTGTCGGCCACACCGGCAATCGTGCCGCGCGCAGTGAAGCGCAGGCTGTCGTCCTCACCGGTGGGGCCGGGCAAGGCCATGCGCAGGCCGCTGATGCGGCGCGCACGGCAGGCGTCGGCGCGGTCGCGCAGCACGGCCAGTTCGTCGCCCTCCAGCAGCGCGCGCCCGGCGCCGTCCAGCCAGCTCAGGAACGTGGCAAAAGCCTGGTCGGCCGACCGGGTCTCATCCCCTTCCGTGACCGACATGGCGCCGTTGTGCAGAAGAGGCCCCGAAGTGCGAGCCAGGAGGCGATGCAGGTAGAGTGGCCCGCCCGCCTTCGGCCCGGTGCCGGACAGGCCCTCGCCACCGAAAGGCTGTACCCCCACCACCGCACCGATCACGTTGCGGTTGACATAGAGGTTGCCGACATGCGCGCGCGCGGCCACCCGCTCCACCGTCTCGTCAATGCGCGTGTGCACGCCCATCGTCAGGCCATAGCCGCTGGCATTGATGGCGTCGATCAGGCTGTCCAGGTCGGCCGCACGGTAGCGCAGCACGTGCAGGATGGGCCCGAACTGCTCCCGCCCCAACTCCGACAGCGCACCGATCTCGATGATGGTCGGGGCGACGAAGGTGCCCTGCGCGCACTCGGCTGGCAGTGTCAGCTGGGTGACGCGGGCGCCCTTGTGCTGCATCGCGGCCACGTGGCTCTGCAGCCCGTCGCGCGCTTCGGCGTCGATCACCGGGCCGATGTCGATGCGGACGTCGGCCGGGTTGCCCAGGCGTAGCTCCGTGAGCGCGCCCTGCAGCATGTGCAGCACGCCGTCGGCGATGTCCTCCTGCAGACACAGCACGCGCAGCGCCGAACAACGCTGGCCGGCCGAATCGAAGGCCGAGGCCAGCACATCGCCCACCACCTGCTCCGGCAGCGCGGTGGAGTCGACGATCATGGCGTTCTGCCCCCCAGTCTCGGCGATCAGCGGCACGTTGCCGCCGCGTGCAGCCAGCGTGCGGTTGATGAGCGCCGCGACCTCGGTCGAGCCGGTGAACATCACACCGCGCACACGGGCGTCCGCCACCAAGGCGGCACCCACGGTCTCGCCACGGCCAGGCAGCAATTGCACCGCCGCCACCGGCACACCAGCTTCATGCAACAGGCGCACCGCGAACGCGGCAATCAGCGGCGTCTGTTCGGCGGGCTTGGCCAGCACGGGGTTGCCCGCAGCCAGTGCGGCAGCGACCTGCCCGGTGAAGATGGCCAGCGGGAAGTTCCACGGGCTGATGCACAGCACGGGCCCCAGCGGCACATGGGTGGCGGGATCAAAGCCGCGCGCCTGCTGGGCGTAGTAGCGCAGGAAGTCAACGGCTTCCCGCAGCTCTGCCACCGCGTTGCCCCACGACTTGCCCGCTTCGCGCACGGTCAGCGCCAGCAGGATGTCGGCGTCGCGCTCGAACAGCGCCGCCGCCCGCACCAGCGCGTCGCTGCGCACGGCGGCCGGGGTGGCCCCCCACTCCGGTGCCACCGCATCGGCGGCCAGCAGCGCCTGCGCCACATCGGCGGCGGTGGCCTCGGCCACATGGCCCACGACGTCGCGGTGATCGGCCGGGTTGCACACCGGCTGCGGCATGGCCTGTGCAACGTCAGCGGCCAGCGTCGGACCTGCACGGAACGCTGTCTCACAGGAGGCGGCCAGCGCCGTGGCAATGCGTTCGCGAACGGTTTCGCTGGCCAGGTCGTGGCCCTCGGAGTTGGCGCGCAGCGTGCCGAACAGCTCGGCAGGCAGCGGGATCCTGGGGTGCGGCGCGCCAGCGAGCGGCGCGGCCTGCTCCACGGGGTCGGCAATCAGCTCCTCCACCGGCACGCGCTCGTCCACGATGCGGTTGACGAAGCTGGTGTTGGCGCCGTTTTCCAGCAGGCGGCGAACCAGGTAGGCCAGCAAGGTTTCATGGCTGCCCACCGGCGCATAGATGCGCACCATGCGGTGACGCTCGGCCTGACCGACGATCTGGTCGTACAGCGGCTCGCCCATGCCGTGCAGGCACTGGAACTCGTAGTCACCGGGCTGCCACGCACGCCCCTCGGCGGCAGCCAGATGGAAGATGGCGGCCAGCGAGTGCGCGTTGTGCGTGGCGAACTGCGGGTAGATCACATCGCGCGCAGCCAGCAGCTTCCTGGCACACGCCAGGTAGGACACGTCCGTGTACACCTTGCGGGTGTAGACCGGGTAACCCGAGAGCCCATCGATCTGCGCCCGCTTGATCTCGGCATCCCAGTAAGCGCCCTTGACCAGGCGCACCATCATGCGGCGACCGCTGCGGCGCGCCAGGTCGATCACGAAGTCGAGCACGAAGGGCGCACGCTTCTGATAGGCCTGCACCACAAAGCCCAGTCCGGTCCAGCCAGCCAGCGCCGGATCCAGTGCGAGCGCTTCCAGCAGATCCAGCGAGATGTCGAGGCGATCGGCCTCCTCTGCGTCGATGTTCAGGCCGATGTCGTGGCCCTTGGCCTGCAGGCACAGGGTCTTCAGCTTCGGCAGCAGTTCGGCCATCACACGCTCACGCTGAGACCAGGTGTAGCGCGGATGCAGGGCAGACAGCTTCACCGAGATCCCGTTGCCATCGACGACACCACGCCCGGCGGATGAGCGTCCGATGGCCTCGATGGCCCGCTCGTAGTCACCGAAATAGCGGTCGGCGTCGGCAGCCGTCATGGCGGCCTCGCCCAGCATGTCGAACGAGTAGCGGTAGCCCTTCTTCTCGTGGGCACGGCCGCGGCGCAAGGCTTCGTCGATGTCGCGGCCGGTGACGAACTGCTCGCCCAGCATGCGCATCGCCAGGTCCATGCCCTTGCGGATCAGCGGCTCGCCACCGCGCGCCACCAGGCGGGTGAGCGCCGAAGACAGGCCCTCTTCGCTGCTGGTTGACACCAGCCGGCCCGTGATGAGCAGGCCCCAGGTGGCCGCGTTGACGAACAGCGAAGGGCTGTTGCCGATGTGCGAACGCCAGTCTCCGTCGGCCAGCTTGTCGCGGATCAGGCGGTCTGCCGTGGCCTTGTCCGGCACGCGAAGCAGCGCTTCGGCCAGACACATCAGCGCCACGCCCTCCTGGCTGGAGAGCGAGAACTCCTTCATCAGCGCATCGACGCCAGACGAACGCGAGCGGGTGGCGCGCAGGCCGCTGACGAGGTCGTGTGCCAGGCCACGCACCGGCTCACGCAATGCCGCCGGGATGCGCGCCGCCTCGACGAGGGCCGGCACGCAGACCGGTTCGGGCGTGCGCCACGCGGCGTCAATCCTGCGGCGAACTTCACTGCGGGGCGCAGCGGGCAAGGCGGTGGCCGAGGCGTCAAATGCGCCGATGGGCCAGAGGCTGGTGGGGATGGTGGCGGTCATGTCCGGGTACTCCTGAAGGGCCGGCGCGAGGGGGCTGCGCAGCTGCGGTCGGGAAACAGGCGGAACGGGTCCGCCAGATGGACTGAATTGTTTGCGAAACGCCGCAGTAAATGTCTCCAAAGTTTTACTTTTGAAAGTCATAATGACTTTTCAAAGTACGTTTCAAAGCCATAAAGACTGTCGCGCAGATGGACCGCATCGACCTCAAGATCCTCGCCGAACTGCAGGCCGACGCACGCCTGTCCATCGTGGAGTTGTCCCGCCGAGTCGGCCTCACCAAAACGCCGTGCGCCGAGCGGGTCCGGCGGCTGGAGAAAACGGGGGTGATCCGTGGGTACCACGCCGATCTGGATCCCGACGCCGTGGGAGCCGGTCACATCGTCGTGGTGCAAGTGCTTTTGGCCGGCACCACTGAGCACGAGCTCCGGCGATTCAACGAAGCCGTGCAACGCATCCCCGAGATCGAGTCATGCCACATGATCGCGGGCGACTTCGACTACCTGCTGAAAGTCCGCACCCGCGACATCAACGAGTACCGCCGCGTGATGGGCGAGCACATCTCCGGCCTGCCGGGCGTGAAGCAGACCCACACCTATGTGGTCATGGAGATGGTCAAGGAGTCGCGCAGCCTCCCGCTGCCGAGGCCCTGAGCCAGAAAGCAAAAAACCCCAAGCGATCGAATCACTTGGGGTTTGCAACTGGCGGAGAGGGCGGGATTCGAACCCGCGGTAGGCTATTAACCTACACACGCTTTCCAGGCGTGCGACTTAAACCGCTCATCCACCTCTCCGAAGCCCGCTACT
>NZ_CANBCC010000111.1 GCF_947366995.1 uncultured Aquabacterium sp.
GCCCGCGATGCGGCCCTGCAGGCGCTCGCGTTTCCGCATGCGGGCTTTCGCACCGGGCAGCGCGAACTGGCCGAGGCCGTCTACCGCGCGGCGGTGCGGGGGCGCTGCCTGCTGGCGCAGGCGCCCACCGGCATCGGCAAGACGGTGGGCACCCTGTTCCCGCTGCTCAAGGCCATGCCGGGGCAAGGCCTCGACAAGGTGTTTGCGTTGAGCGCCAAGAGCGCCGGCAAGGGGCTGTTCCTGGAAGCGCTGGCCCAGCTGCAACCCCCGGGGGAGCCGGGCGCGCGCCTGCGCGTGCTGGAGCTGGTTGCGCGCGACAAGGCGTGCGAGCACCCGGACAAGGCCTGCCACGGCGAATCGTGCCCACTGGCCCGGGGCTTTTACGACCGGTTGGCTGCCGCGCGGCAGGCCGCCATGGCGCTGCCGCAGATGGACCGCGACCGTGTGCGCCAGCTGGCCCTGGCGCACGGGCTGTGCCCCTACTACCTGACGCAGGAACTGGCCCGCTGGGCCGACGCGGTCGTGGGCGACTACCACTACTGGTTTGACGTGCACGCGCTGCTGCATGCGCTGACGCAGGCCGAAGGCTGGCGCGTGGGCGTGCTGGCCGACGAGGCCCACAACCTCATTGACCGGGCGCGGGGCATGTACTCGGCCGCGCTGTCGCAATCGGCCTTGCGGGGGCTGCGCACGGTGGCGCCCGCGGCGCTGAAGGGCACGCTGAGCCGGCTGCAGCGGGCCTGGGGCACGCTCAACCAGTCACTCGGCGCCACCGACGACGACCCGGGCGAGTGGCGCGTGCTGCCCGATCTGCCCACCCGCTGGCTGAGCGCGTTGCAGCAGACCGTCGCCGACATCGGCGCCTGGCAGGCCGACCACCCCACCGAGGTCGAGCCGCCGCTGCAGCGCTTCTATCTCGATGCCATCGGCTTCGTGCGCCTGGCAGAGACCCACGGCCCGCATGCCATGGTCGACCTGGGCCTGGAGCCCGGCAGCACCGGCACCCGGCGCAGCACCACCCTGACCTTGCGCAACGTGCTGCCCGCGCCCTACCTGCAGCCCCGCTTTGCGGCAGCCCACACGGTCACACTGTTTTCGGCCACGCTGCAACCCCCGGCACACCACCTGCGCCTGCTGGGCCTGCCGGATGACACGGTGGTGATGGAGGTGCCCACGCCATTTCGCGCCGAGCAATTGCAGGTGCGCGTGGCCGCTGGGCTGAGCACCCGCTGGAAGGACCGGGCCGCCTCGCTGCCCGGCATCGTGGCCCTCATGGCGGACACATGGCACCAGCATCCCGGCAACCACCTCGCCTTCTTCAGCAGCCACGATTACCTGCAGCAGGTGGCCGATGCCTTCGAGCGGGCGCACCCCGACATCCCCGTTTGGCGACAGGCTCGCCGGATGAGCGAGCCTGAACAGGCCGCTTTCCTGCAACGTTTTCAGCCCGAGGGCCGGGGCATCGGTTTTGCGGTGCTGGGCGGTGCGTTTGCCGAAGGCGTCGACCTGCCGGGCCGGCGCCTCATTGGGGCCTTCATTGCCACGCTGGGGCTGGCGCAGGTCAACCCGGTCAACGAGGCACTGCGCGAGCGGCTGGATGCGCTGCTCGGGCCGGGGCAGGGGCACGATGCCGTCTACCTCTACCCGGGCATCCAGAAGGTGGTGCAGGCCGCCGGCCGCGTGATCCGCACGCCGGACGACCAGGGCACCGTGGTGCTGATGGACGACCGCTATGGCCGCCGCGCGGTGCAGCGGCTGTTGCCGTCGTGGTGGCGCATCGAGCGCGCCTGAGTCATCCCCCCGCGCTCAGAGCGCTGCGCGGTAGATCTCGCACACCTCTTCGAACGTGGGCTGCACCGGGTTGGTGACGCCGCATGCGTCCTTCATCGCGTTGCGGGCCAGCGTCGGGATGTCGGCTTCCTTGGCGCCCAGTTCGCCCGTGCCCGAGGGAATGCCCACGTCGCGGGCCAGTTCACGGATCGCCTGCAGCGCGCAATCGGCGCCGGCCTGCGCGTCAAGGCCGCGCACGTCCACGCCCAGCGCCTGGCCCACGTCGGCCAGCCGGCGGCCCGCCACGCGCGCGTTGAAGGCCTGCACATGCGGCAGCAGGATGGCGTTGCACACGCCGTGGGGCAGGTCGTAGAAGCCGCCGAGCTGGTGCGCCATCGCGTGCACATAGCCCAGCGAGGCATTGTTGAACGCCATGCCGGCCAGGAACTGCGCATAAGCCATCTGCTCGCGGGCGATCAGGTCGTCGCCATGCTGCACGGCCTGGCGCAGGTGGCGCCCGACCAGCGTGATGGCCTGCAGCGCGCAGGCGTCGGTGATCGGCGTGGCGGCGGTGGACACATAGGCCTCGATGGCGTGCGTCAGCGCGTCCATGCCGGTGGCGGCCGTGAGTGCCGCGGGCATGCCGGCCATCAGCTCCGGGTCGTTGACCGACAGCACCGGCGTCGTGTGCTTGTCGACAATGGCCATCTTCACGTGGCGGCGGTCGTCGGTGATGATGCAGAAGCGGGTCATCTCGCTGGCCGTGCCGGCCGTGGTGTTGATGGCCACCAGCGGCAGTTGCGGTTTGGCCGACTTGTCCACGCCTTCGTAGTCGGTGATGTGGCCCCCGTTGGCCGCCACCAGAGCAATCGCCTTGGCACAGTCATGCGGCGAGCCGCCGCCCAGCGAGATCACGGCATCGCAGCCACTGCGTTGCAGCAGCGCCAGGCCGTCTTCCACGTTGGCCACGTTCGGGTTGGGCTTGACGTGGTCGAAGACCACCGAGGTGACGCCGTGCTGCCCCAGCAGTTCGGTGACGCGCCCCACCAGCCCCGTGCGCACCAGCGGCGCATCGGTGACAACCAGGGCCTTGCGCCAGCCGCGTTCGGCGATCTGCTTCACGGCGTCGGTCAGGCAACCGCGGCCCATGAGGTTGACGCTGGGGATGAAGAAGGTGGTGGTGCTCATCGTTGGGGCCTCCGGGGTCCGTTTTGTGGGGTGGTGAGTCCGCAGACCTTAGCGGCGGGCGGGACGCAGGGTTTTGACCTGGCGCACACCTTGATGGCGCTTGACGGCATGCCCGCTGCTGTGTCAATTTGAGGCATTGCGTTTCATACCCCCCGTCCTAAACTGGTCTTCACAAGGAGCCGCCCAGACGGCCCGAAGGAGACTTTTCATGCTGGCTGCCTACATCACGCACGCCGACTGCGCCCGCCATGAGATGGGCCCGCAGCATCCGGAGTGTCCCGAGCGCCTCGGCGCCATCAACGACCAGTTGCTGGTCAAGGGCCTGCTCGACTACATGCTGCCGTACGACGCGCCGCTCGCCACCGAAGAGCAGCTGGGCCGCGCGCACTCCAGCCTGTACGTGCAGGAACTGATGGCCATGGCGCCCGCCGAAGGCCATGTGCAGGTCGACCCGGACACCAGCATGAACCCGTACACGCTGAAGGCGGCACTGCGGGCAGCCGGTGCGGCGGTGCAGGCCACCGACCTGGTTCTGGCAGGCGAGGTGCCGGCGGCGTTCTGTGCCGTGCGTCCGCCCGGGCACCATGCCGAGCGTGCCGCCGCCATGGGCTTCTGTTTCTTCAACAACGTGGCGGTGGGCATTCGCCATGCACTGGATGTCCACGGGCTCGAACGGGTGGCCCTGATCGACTTTGACGTGCATCACGGCAACGGCAGCGAAGACATCTTCCAGGGCGACAGCCGGGTGCTGATGTGCTCCATCTATGAAAAAGGGCTCTATCCTTTCAATGGCGAGAACGCGGTCGGCCCGAACATGGTCAACGTGGGCTTGCCGACGCGGTCGGGCAGCGATGCCTTCCGCGATGCCGTACTGACCCACTGGATTCCGGCCCTCGATGCTTTCCGCCCGCAACTCATCTACATCTCCGCCGGCTTTGATGCCCATCGCGAAGACGACATGGGCAACCTCGGTCTGGTCGAAGCCGATTACGAATGGGTCACGCAGCGGCTCTTGGCCGTGGCCAAACGCCATGGTCAAGGGCGTGTCATCTCTTGCCTGGAGGGCGGCTATGTGCTTAGCCCCCTGGGCCGTTCGGCAGCCGCACACGTCAAGGCCTTGATCGGTGCGGACTGACTCTGCACATGGACCAGCACTATCTCACCCCGCTTTTCTCTCCCCGCTCCATCGTTGTCTTCGCCGGCCAGGCCGGTGAGTCCGAGGCGCTGTCGGCCCACGCCCGGGCGCTGCTCAAGGCCCTGAAAGCCCAGCGCTACCAGGGCAGCCTGCAGTTCGTCGACACGCAGACCAGCGGCACGCTGGCCGATCTGGCGCAGGTCAAGGCCGATCTGGCGCTGATTGCGCTGCCGCCGGCCGAGATTGCGGCGGCGATGGAGCTGGCGGCGCGCATGGCGTGCCGCACGGTGATGGTGCTGTCCAGCGGAATCGGAGCCGAGCTGGCCGGTGAACTGCACCGCCTGGCGCGGCGCGAGGGGCTGTACCTGCTCGGCCCGAATTGCCTGGGTTTCCAGCGCCCGGTGCTGGGCCTGAACGCCGGGGCCCTCGGCAACCTGGCCGAAGCCGGCCCGCTGGCGCTGGTGTCGCAGTCAGGCTCGCTGACGGCGGCCATGCTGGACTGGGCCGAGAAGAACGCCGTGGGCTTCTCGTCGGTCGTGTCCCTGGGCCCGCACACCAGCGTCGGCCTGGCCGAAACGCTCGATTTCCTGGCCAGCGACCCGCACACCAAGAGCATCCTGGTCTACATGGAAGGCATCTCGGACGCGCGCCGCTTCATGAGTGCGCTGCGCTCGGCTGCCAACGCCAAGCCGGTGCTGGTGCTGAAGTCCGGCCGCCGCCCTGAAGGCAACGAGGCTGCGCAGACCCACAGCAGCGCCATCGTGGGCAGCGACGACGTGTTCGATGCAGCCCTGCGCCGCGCGGGCGCCGTGCGCGTGAAGTCTTTCGTCGAGCTGTTCTCGGCGGCCAAGTGCCTGGCCTCGCGCTACCGGCCGGTGGGCAAGCGCCTGGCCATCGTCACCAACGGCGGCGGGCCGGGCGTGCTGGCCGCCGACTGGGTCAACGAGATCGACCTGCAGCTCGGTCGCCTGTCGCCCGAGGCCGCAGAAGCCCTGCGCCCGCAGTTGCCCGAGCTCGCGTCGCTGGCCGACCTGATCGACCTGTCGGAAGATGCCGGCCCCGACCACTACGAGGCGGCCATCCAGGCGGCCAACCACGATCGCACCATCGACGGCCTGCTGGTGATCTATTCGCCCAAGGTGGGGGGCGACGCGCTCTCCGTGGCCCAGGCCGTGGCCCGGTGCAAGGCCTCGATCGCCAAGCCGCTGCTGTCGTGCTGGATGGGCGATGCCTCGGTGGGTGAGGCCCGCGTGGCGCTGAACGATGCCAGCATCCCGAGCTTCCGCACGCCCGAGGCGGCGGTGGGGGCCTTCGGCAACCTCTCGCAGTTCTATCAGAACCAGCTGCTGCTTCAACAGACTCCGCCGCCGTTGACCACGCTGGCCAAGCCCGACATCGAGGGCGCACGCCTGGTGATCGAAAGCGTGCTGGCCGAGCGCCGCAAGGTGCTGACCGAGATGGAGTCGAAGACGCTGCTGTCGGCCTTCCACATTCCGGTGACGGAAACCATTCTGGCGCGCAGCGCGCACGAGGCGATGATGATCGCCACGCAGATGGGCTTTCCGGTGGCGCTCAAGATTGACTCGCCCGACATCAGCCACAAATCTGACGTGCAGGGCGTGGTGCTCAACATCATGAACGGCACCGCGGTGCGCGACGCCTACAACGACATGATGGAGCGCGTGAGCCACCTGCAACCCAAGGCGCGCATCAATGGCGTCACGGTGCAGCAGATGGCCCGTGCGCGGCGCGGTCGTGAAATCTACATCGGCGTGGTCACCGACGACCCGTTCGGCCCGGTGATCGCCTTCGGTGCGGGCGGCACGATGATCGAGCTGATCAACGACCGCGCGATGGAACTGCCGCCGCTGAACCAGTATCTGGCGCGGCGGCTCATCGAGCGTTCGCGCGTGGCCGAGACGCTGGGTGACTGGCGTGGCGCCAGCGCGGTCGACCTGGAGGTGCTCGAGCAGGTGCTGCTGCGCGTGTCGGAGATGGTGTGCGAGCTGCCGCAGCTGCGCGAGATGGACATCAACCCCATCATCATCGACGAGCACGGCGCCGTGGCGGTTGACGCGCGCATCGTGATCGACAGTGCGCCGCAGGCCATTGGTGGCCGGTCCAGCGCCTACGGCCACCTGCCCATCCTGCCGTACCCGGCGCGCTTCGAGCAGGTCTGGCCGATGCGCGGCGGTGGCGAGTACACCGTGCGCCCCATCCACACCGCCGATGCGCAGATGCTGCAGGAGCTGGTGCACAACCTGTCGCCCGAGAGCCGC
>NZ_CANBCC010000112.1 GCF_947366995.1 uncultured Aquabacterium sp.
GTGTCGCGCAGTGCCCGCTTGGCGCTTCCGTCCTCCAGCACAGCGTTGTAGACCGACTGCGGCGCACGGGCTGCCGACTCGATCATGCTGACAGCCGGCGCCGTGCTCATTCGGTCGTCATACGGCTTGCCGTTGAACGAGTTCACCGCCACGGTGCCCACTTGGCCGACCACCGGCACCATTGCGGCCGCCGTACGAAGGGGCGCACCGATCAGCATCTGCAGAAACTCGTCCAGGTACCCGTCCCCCTCTTCATCGTCTGGGCCGCCGCGCATGGCTTGCACGATCGCCTCAGAGAGCCAGGCTGGCACGAGGAAGCCCAGCAGGAACACGTAGAACAGCCGCCCGGCGCCTTTGCGTAGGCCCATCTCCTGAGAAACGCTGGCGAACTCAGTTCCGAGCAGGTTCGCCATGTTGTTGAAGTAGCCGGCGAACTGCGTGAACAGTCTGGTGAACGCGGGCCCGGACTCGAAGCGGGAAATGTCCTCGGGCTGCATGCTGCCCTGGGTCTCCCGCACCGCGGCGTTGGCTTCCCGGATCGCTTCGCGTTCCGCCTTGCCCTCGGCCAGAGCTTGATCGTAGGCGCCCGACCAGGTGATGACGTCCACCACGTTCTGGAAGGCCGACTGCAGGAAGTAGGCATGCCGTGCGGTCCAGGTCTGGGCCTTCTCATAGGGGCCGGGGTTGACCAGCAGCTCCTCGATGTCCTGACGCATGCGCATAGCCTGGCCGTCCAGCCGGTTGGCCATGAACGGCGAAAGCCGAGCCACCTCGGCAGAGACCTCTGCAGGCGCCCGCATGTAGCGCACAGAGGCGCTGGCCAGGAGCCCCGGCTTGACCCGAACCGCGGCCACAGTAAAGCCGGTGACCTGCTGCATGGCGTTCGTCAGGTTGCCGAACATCGCAGCCATGCCCGCCCGCGATCGAGCCGCCCGGAAGAAGCGGTCGGCCAACTTGCCGCCCCAACCGGTGGAAGGGGTCTCCACGGTCTGCTTGGCCGCCCGGTTGAGCCAGGGCAGCAGCAAGTCCGTGTAGGCCACCGGGTCGTAGCGGTTGAGCTTGCCGGCCAGTCCCCTGGCGCGCAGTGTGCGCATCACGTCGCGCACCTTGGGCTCCATGTGGGCGAACAGCAGCACCTTGTCGATGTGCTGGGGCAGAAGACGCAGGTCCAGCGCCAGCGGTCGGTTGTACTCCACACGGGACTTGGTAAAGCCGCGCGCGGTGGCCGGGAACATGTAGGCGTTGCCTTGGTTCACCGCCTCCAGTTCGGCGTTGATCGCGGCGTCCTGCACCTCGAACGTGTCCGTGATGGCCGGCACGTAGCCGCCGCGCCAGGTGCCAAACTGGTTGGTGAAGCTCTCGGCAGAGACCTCATCGAAGTAGCGGCCAAACACCTCGCGGTGCGTGCGCTGCGCGAGCGGCTTGGTCTCCTCCAGCAGATCCCAGACGCCTTGCACGAACTCGAAGTGCTCGCGCTTGAGCTTGCCCTCCCTGATCATGCGCTGCACAAAGCTATCCCAGGCGCGGGTGTCCAGGCCGCCCTCGGCCGTCTCCGAGCCCCAACCCCGGCCCAGCAGCAGCTTGCGCCGGTTGGACTCGTTGCCGGTGTGGAGGACCGCGTGCAGCAGTTCGGCCATGCCGGCGTCACCCTTGGAGGCGCCGAACGTGTAGCCGCTGCCCAGCTCCGGGGCGTCTATGCGCCCGGCCACCAGCGTCGGCTCAATGGCGCGCAGCAGATCCCGATAGCGCTTCAGATAGGCCCCCGTGTCAGCCCGGTAGGCGTCGGCGGCCTCGCTGATGGGCGTGAAGACGAACCGACGAAAGACGCCGGACGCGCGCCGGCCATCCATTCGGGACACCCAGGACTCCACTCGGCGCAGCGCCGCACGGGCGCCCATGAGGTAGCGCACGCGCTTCTCGCCTTCCGTGACTGCCTGACCCTCGCCGGGCACTGTCTCGGGCACGCCGAGCGCGTCCAAACGGGCCGCCAGTGCCTCGGTGACCTGGCCGCGCTCCATCATCTGGCCGTCGATCTCCACCAGCTTCTCGCGGCGTGCCAGGTACCACAGCGAGTCGATGTGATCACGCAGCGCCCGAAGCTCGCCGATCGTCAACTGGTCCAGCGGTTTGGCGTTCTGCTCAGCCTCCTGCAGCATGGGCTCGACCGTGGCGAACAGCTCGGGGTCGTAGGCCTTGACCGCGTCCATGTAGGCGCGCGGGTTCTTGCCGCGCATGCCGACGCCATACTCGGCCAGGATGGCGCGCGCCGTGTTGACCAGATCCATGTTGCGGCTCTTGCCCGCGGTCTCCGCGCTGCCTTCCGCGATCGAGCGAAAGAGCGCCAGGGTCTTGGTCGCCTCGGCCTGTGCCTCATAGGCCGCCCGCGTCGCCGCGTGGTTGATCAGCTGGTATCGCTTCTGGCGCACAGCCTCGTCCACCTCACCGCGGCGCAGCGCGTCCTCCGCGGCCTTGCCAGCCCGCAACTCAGCCGCCGCGAACTGTGCGGGGCGCAGTTTGCCGGCCGGCGTGTTGTTGACCATGCGGGCCGCCTGCTCCTTGGCCATGCGCGCCAGTTCGCGCGCCCCGCCCACTGCCTTGCGCAGGCCTGCCAGTTCGGTGGCGAGGAAGCGCGTGCGCACGTCGTTGTGGATCGCCTCGTCGGCGGCCCGGGCGATTGCCTGCGGGCTCGACAAGTCGCCGTGCTCTTCAAGCATGCGCTGGTCCGTCATGCCGTCAATCACGGTCTGCATCGGCTGGGCGTCCAGCAGTTCGCGCACCATGGCGTCCCCCGACCCGAAGCCGAACATCTCGGCAACTTGGTCGGGGTGCATCCCGTTTTCGGCCAGCATGCCGTAGGCGCCATAGCCAAGTTTCTGCCACTCGATCGCGCCCAGGGCACCCTCGGGGTACATCTGCCGCAGGGCTGGGATGCTTAACCGGTGGCCGGCTTCGGCCTTGATCTGCTCGCCATCGGCCCCTGTCACCTCGCCTCGCTTGAGCCAGCGGGCGGCCGCGTACACCGGCCAGGCTTGCACCTCGGCCTCGACTTCCGCACGCACCTGCTTGCGGATCTCGATAGCTTCCCTGTTGAGCTT
This sequence comes from uncultured Aquabacterium sp., assembly GCF_947366995.1. Taxonomy (GTDB): domain Bacteria; phylum Pseudomonadota; class Gammaproteobacteria; order Burkholderiales; family Burkholderiaceae_C; genus Aquabacterium. Next base: position 3,096 of record NZ_CANBCC010000112.1, read on the forward strand.
GCGGACAGTGTCCGCGCGCAGGCGCGATGTCCACGCCATGTCCCGCACGCTGCGGGCTTCCAGTTGCTCCACAGCTTGCGCTGTGGCGTGCTTGTCCAGGCTCTTGTATTCGCGCCAGTCCACCCCGTGCTCGGCGGCATCCTCCGCGGACTTGAACAGCGGCGCCATGTTGCGCGCGGCCTCGGCCTGGCGGATCTGGTCGTCTGTGGCCAGCATGCGAGCCATCACGGCCCGCACCTCATCCGACAGTTCGACATTCAGGCCGGCGAGGTTGCGGTACACCGCGACCAGCCAGTCGCGGAAGCGGGCGAACATCTGGCCCAGTTCGAACGACGGCGCGCGCCCCTCGGCCAGGTACTTCTCGAAGCCCCGGGCGAACTGCTCATGGTGGACACGCTTTTGCTCCAGGGTCATCGCCTGCCAGGTGGCCAGGTCTTGGACGCCCATCCAGTCCAGCAGGATCTGCATGTCGCCTTGCAGCAGGGCCGCGTCCTTAGCCACGGTCGCATAGGTTTCCAGGAACCAATGCGCTGCCTCATGCAGGAACGTGGACAGGTCTGCCCCCTTGAACAGCGCAATGACAGGCTTGCCGTCCTTGGTGAATTCTGCGGGTACGAAGCCCCCGCGCTGCGACTGATACAGCACCTTGCCGGGCCCAGGGCGATACATACCCTCGGACACGGTGAACGCGCGATTGCGCCCCTTGTTCTCGATGAAGCCAAACCGCCTGTAGAAGTTGGTCAGCCGGGCCTTGTTGCCGCCGAAGTCAGCAGAAGGTGACAGCACGATGTTCTTGCCCGTGCGATCTGCATAGTCGACCAGCGTCTGCATGGCGGACGTGCCCATACCCGTGCTGCGCGCATCCTCGGGCACGACGATCTTGGCCAGCGTGATGGTGTCGCCGGACTCCAGCAGACTGTGTTGCACGCCTGCCTCGTCCCATTGGCGGCGCACTTCGTCCAGCGTTGCGCTCTGGTCGAGCATCGCTGGCCCGGTGACACCCTCGGCCGCAATGGTGGGAGCGAAGTGCTCGAACAGCTCGCGCGGGTTCACGCCGATGCGCTGGCCCAGCGTCTCGAAGAAGGCCCGCGGGAGCTGCGCATAGGCCTTGTTCACCGCAGGCGAGAAGCGGCCGGCGGCGTTGAGTTGGTCAAGCACTGCGGCCTCTATTGCGCGCGCGTCCTGCTCGGCCGCCTCGTTGCGTTGCCGCGCCTGGATCTGCTCGGCCAGCTGTTCGGTGATGCCCTCAAGTTGGTCACGTGCGAAGGCCCGGGCCTCGTTGTGTGTCATGCCCCCCGGCTCGGTCTTGACGTCGCCAAGCAGGTCTTGGGCAAGCCCGGCGCCGGCGATCCTGGCTGCGAACTCCTCAACGGGGATCCGGATGTCACTGCCCGTATCGAGTGCAGTCTCGACTTGCTGAGCCACGGATGGGGACGCCGCCGAGATCTCATCGAGCTTGCCGGACTGCGCGAGAGCTTGTGCCGAGATGTAGACCTCCTCCAGGCCGGTCTCGCGTGCAGCGTCCTGCACGAACTGCTCGAATGCTGCAACGTCACGGCCCCGCAGCTTGCTGGCCTGCGCTACGCGGGTCAGATCCTCCAAGGCACCGGCGCGCACCTCCGCCGCGAGGGCTTCCGCTGTCCGGTACCCGTGGCGAGCGCGGACGTGCAGCGCCGACTCCACCAGGGTGCGGACGATGCCGCCCACAGCAGCCCCCACACTGCCCTCATCTGCGGCTTCAGCCAAGGCCACCTTGGCATCGGGATTGGTGAGGGCCTGGCGCAGCAGGTCTTGCGCAACGCTCTCCGCGGCTTCCTGCGCACCCTCGGACGCAGAGGCGATGCCTATGCGGGTGAGCGCACCGACAAGCGCGTTCTTGGCGGGCGCGGCTACGGGCCCAAGCAGCTTATCCAGCGCCCACTTTTCCGAAACCGCAGTGACGACGGCCCCGCCGACCGTGGCCAAGTCCTTGGTGCCCTGACTCGCGTCGTCCTTGCCCACCTTGTCATCCATCGCGGTGAGGCCGTCCAGGTACAGGCCCGCCGCACCTCCGCTGACCGGGTAGGTGACGACCTGGCCCGCGATCTGGCCCAGGCCCGCGAGCACATGATCCCCGAACGACTGCCGCGCCGCGGGAACCATCAGATCTTCTCTGGCGTAGCCCCTGACCGCTTGCCCAGTGGTGCGCCAATCCGTGCCGAGGCTGGGGCCCATTGCGGCCTGTCTGGCGCCCGCGGTCATCGCTCCGCCGCGCGGGGTGGGCAGCATGTCGACCAAGGCACCCGTGATGTTGCGGTGCGCGATGTCGAGTGCCACTCCCACGCCGTTGATCCGGCCGCCCGCCCAGTCCACCAGCCCGCCGCTGAACTGTCGGAGCCCCCGCTCGAGCATCGTCATGTTGTCCACGTCGTCGTGGGCGACGCCGGCGCGCATGGGGTCGGCCAGAGTGTTGGCGGTCTTGGGGAACTCGCGAGCCAGGGTGTCGTAGTCGACCGCATCCAGCCGGGCCTTGCGCTCGATCTCGGTCTGCCGCACGCGCACGGCCTCGACCGGCATCTGGTAATCGCGCGCCAGGGTCTGCAGCCGGGCCTCGACATCGGGCTGGCGGTCCACTGCGGTGGACATGGACGAGCGCAAGGCCTGCGCCGTGTCTTGTTGGAGCAGGTCGTCGTAGGGATTGAACTGCTGCACCAGGTGGTCGTA
>NZ_CANBCC010000113.1 GCF_947366995.1 uncultured Aquabacterium sp.
TGTTCGAACGCGCAGCGCTGGAGGCGTTGGCCGACGCCCAGGCCGCGCAGGGCGCCTACAGCCTGGCCTTCAACCTGGGCGCCCTGCAGCGTTGCGCTCAGGTCTTGCGCGAGCGCCTGTCGTCCGACCACAGCCGCCTGCTGCGCAGCATGGGCAGCGACTTCCAGCGTCAGCTTGAAGAGGCCCTGCGCCCGGGCAACCCGCTGGCCTTCTCGCTGGCCCAGCACGCGCTCGATCAGCTGGGCATGCACCTCTCTGCCGTGACCGGCGCGCAGACCGACCGCATGACGCGCGACCCGGGCTGGCGCCTGCTCACCGTGGGCCGCCTGATCGAGCGGCTTCAGGGCTACAGCGCGTTCCTCAAGGCCTTCTGGGAGACCGATGCGCTGCGCCACCCCCAGGGCTTCGACCAGATCCTGACGCTGTTCGACAGCATCATCACCTTCCGGGCGCGCTACCAGCGCAGGCTGGAGCGCCCGGCGCTGCTGGCCTTGCTGGTGCTGGATGAGACCAACCCGCGGGCGCTGGCCTGCGTGTTGCGGCGCCTGCGTACCGAGCTCGGCAAGCTGCCGGCCCGACCCGATCGGGGCGGTGACCTGCTGGCGCTGCTGCCGCACGAAGGTGTGGGTGCCACGCTGGCCGAGCTGTGCGATCCCGAGCACGGCCATGCCCGTGTGCTGGCCCTGCTCGATCGCCTGATCGACGCCAGCTGGCGCCTGTCCGACGAGGTCGGCCTGCGCTATTTCGCGCACGCCGAGCCCACCGACTCCATGGTGAGCGCATGACGATGGCCCGCCTGTCCGTCGAGCACGAGACGCTGTACACCTACGCCAGCCCCGTCGAGCAGGCGCAGCACATCGCCTGCCTGCGGCCGCTGACGGATGCCGGCCAGACGCTCGAAGCGTTCGACATGACCGTGTCGCCATCGCCCTCGCAGCACAGCGTGCACCGCGACAGCCACGACAACAGCCGCGCCTGCTTTGCCCTGCATGCCCCGCACAGCGAACTGCGCGTGGTGGCCCGCAGCACGGTGCAGGTGCGCGATCGCTATCCGGGCCTCAATGCCGCCGACGGCCCCGACTGCGAACGCGTGCGCTCCCGTCTGGCCTACCGGGCGCATCGACCCTTCGAGCCAGCCTGCGAGTACGTCTACGCCTCGCCCTACGTGCCGCTGCACGCCGAATTGCGAGACTACGCCAGCGTGTCGCTGCAGCCCGGTCGCCCGTTGGCCGAGGCGGCGATCGAGCTGATGCACCGCATCCACACCGAGTTCACCTACGCGCCCGCGTCCACCGACATCTCCACGCCCATTCTTGATGTCTTCGACCGCCGCCAGGGTGTCTGCCAGGACTTCGCCCACCTGATGATCGGTTGCCTGCGTGCCTGGGGTGTGGCCGCACGCTATGTCAGCGGCTATCTGCTGACGCGACCGCCGCCGGGGCAGGCGCCCCTTGTTGGTGCAGATGCGTCCCACGCGTGGCTGAGCGTCTGGGTGCCCGGCCTGGGGCCCGAGCGCGCTGGCGACTGGCTCGACCTCGACCCCACCAACGACTGCATCCCGGCGCTGCACCATGTCCGCGTCGCGCACGGCCGCGATTTCGGCGACGTGACGCCGCTGCGCGGCGTCATCCGTGGCGGGGGACGGCACACCTTGTTGGTGCGCGTCACCACCCGCCTGCTGGATGAGTATGCGGAACTCGACGCGCCGCGCACCGCTTCGGTACGCTGAGGCACCTTGCTGTGGCGAGCGGCGAACGGCGCGCCCGAAAGCTGTGCCTGCTCAACCTGCCTTGGATGACGGCTGGCACACTCCATGCAAAGGGTTACGAAAACGCGGTTTTCTGCCCCCGCAACGGGATTCAACGATGCGATTTTTCGACGAGATGCACGCGAGCCGCGCCGATGTGCGCGACCACTACAAGGTCTACGACCGCTGGCTCGGCCGACAGCCTCAGGACCTGATGAATTCCCGGCGTGCCGAAGCGGAAATGATCTTCCGCCGGGTCGGCATCACGTTCGCGGTGTATGGGGACAAGGACGAAACCGGCGACGGCACCGAGCGCCTCATTCCTTTCGATCTGATCCCTCGCATCATTCCCGCCCACGAATGGCGCGAGATGGAGAAGGGCCTGAGGCAGCGCGTCACCGCCCTCAACCGCTTCCTTGAAGACATCTACCACGACCAGGCGATTCTCAAGGCGGGCGTCATCCCTGCCGAACCCGTGCTCAACAACGCCCAGTTCCGCAAGGAGATGATGGGCTTGAACGTGCCGGGCGGCATCTACTCCATCATTGCCGGCATCGACATCGTGCGGGCCTGCAACCCCGATGGCAGCGGAACCTACTATGTGCTGGAAGACAACCTGCGCGTGCCCTCGGGTGTGAGCTACATGCTCGAGAACCGCAAGATGTCGATGCGGCTCTTCCCCGAGTTGTTTGCCGAGCACCGCGTGGCGCCCGTGGCCCATTACCCCGACCTGCTGCTCGACACGCTGCACACCATGGCGCCGGCCGGCGTCAACGAGCCCACGGCGGTGGTGCTCACGCCCGGTATGTACAACTCGGCCTACTTCGAGCACGCCTTCCTGGCGCAGCAGATGGGCATCGAGCTGGTCGAGGGGCAGGACCTCTTCGTCAAGGACGACTTCGTCTACATGCGCACCACGCGCGGCCCGCAGCGGGTGGACGTGATCTACCGGCGCGTGGACGACGACTTCATGGACCCGGAGGTCTTTCGCAAGGACTCGACCCTGGGCGTGGCTGGGCTGCTGCGCGCTTACCGGGCAGGCAACGTGACGCTGGCCAACGCCTTCGGCACAGGGATCGCCGACGACAAGTCGATTTACCCCTACGTGCCCAAGATGATCGAGTTCTATCTGGGCGAGAAGCCCATTCTGCAGAACGTGCCGACCTACGTCTGCCGCGAGAAGGACGACCTGCAGTACACGCTCGACCATCTGGCCGAGCTGGTGGTCAAGGAAGTGCACGGCGCGGGCGGCTACGGCATGCTCGTGGGCCCGGCGGCCACGAAGGCCGAGGTCGAGGCCTTCCGTCAGGTGTTGCTCGCCAACCCGAGCAACTACATCGCCCAGCCCACGCTGTCGCTGTCAACCTGCCCGACCTTTGTCGAGAGCGGCATCGCGCCGCGCCACATCGACCTGCGGCCCTTCGTGCTTTCGGGCAAGGAGGTGCGCATGGTGCCTGGCGGCCTGACCCGCGTGGCCCTGAAGGAAGGGTCTCTGGTGGTCAACAGCTCGCAAGGCGGTGGCACCAAGGACACCTGGGTGCTGGAAAGCTGACACACGGAATCGGAGGACATCCATGCTGAACGAACGCATCGAACGCCATCTGCCCTCCCACCTGAACGAGACTGAATCCGGGGCCCGGCGCACGGCAGCCCCGCACACGGAGACCAAGCCCATGCTGTCGCGCACCGCCGATCACCTCTTCTGGATGGCCCGCTACATGGAGCGCGCCGAGAACACCGCGCGCCTGCTGGACGTGAACTACCAGACGGCGCTGCTGCCGCAATCCCAGGAGGCGGCGCAGAACGGCTGGAAGGGCCTGCTGAGCATCAGCGAGCTCACCAGCGACTACCTGAAGAAGCACGGCGAGATCACGGCCCGCGACATCATGACCTTCATGGTGAGCGACCCCAACAACCCGTCGAGCATCCTGAACTGCCTGCGCGCTGCCCGCGAGAACGCGCGGGCCGTGCGCGGGGCGTTGACCACCGAGGTGTGGGAAACCGCCAACCAGACCTGGCTGGAGTTCAACCGCGTGCTCAAGGACGGCATGCTCGAGCGCGATCCCGGCGAGGTGTTCGAATGGGTGAAGTTCCGCTCGCACCTCTCGCGCGGCGTCACGGTCGGCACCATGCTGCAGGATGAGGCCCTGCACTTCCAGCGCATCGGCACCTTCCTGGAGCGCGCTGACAATACCGCCCGCCTGCTGGACGTGAAGTTCCATGCCCGCAACACCGAGTTCTTCGGCTCGGGTGCCGGCAACGAAGGCAAGGAAGTCGACTTCTATCACTGGTCGGCCGTGCTGCGGTCGGTCTCGGCCTTCGAGGTCTACCGCAAGGTCTACCGCAACGTGATCCGACCGGAGAAGGTGGCCGAGTTGCTCATCCTGCGCGCCGAAATGCCGCGCTCGCTGCTGCACTGCATGAACGAGGTGGTGAGCAACCTGCGCGCGGTGGCCAATGACCAGAGCCACGAAACCCTGCGCCGGGCGGGCCGCCTGCGTGCCGACCTGCAATATGGCCACATCGACGAGATCCTCGCCACGGGCCTGCACGCCTACCTCACGCAGTTCCTTGACCGCGTCAGCGACCTGGGCTATGGCATCAGCCGGGACTTCCTGATGCCCGCATGAAGCGGCGCAGCCCGGGCCATCCGGCTCAGGGCTTGACACAAAAGCGTCACAGACCAATCATCCGGGGCTTTTTGCCGTCGGGATCTGTCTTGTGTTGTTGCGTGTCGCGTTGATGAGCTTGTTCGGGGTGGCGGTCGTGCTGGCCGCCTTGCCGTTTTCTGTCGACGCCCCGACCGCCACGGCCTGGGTGGCAGAAGACGGCGTGATCGAACAGACGTCGGTGGGGGTGTGGCTGTGCGCCGCGCTGTACCTGCTGTGGCGCAGCCGGGCGCCCCGCGGCGTGGCGATCGCGTTCGCGCTGGTGTTCCTGACGCTGGCCGTGCGTGAGGCCGGCCTGCCGCCCGAACTGGTGCCCAGCGGCAAGCAGTTGCTGTCATGGCGGTACTACGTCAACGGCGACATCGACCTGCTGCGCCGCCTGATCACGGGTGGGTTGATGCTGGCGGTGCTGGTGTCGTTCGGCGCGTGCGCGCGGGCCGGCTCGCGCTACCTGCTGCGTGAGCAGGGGTGGCGCCATGCCGATGGACAGCTGCTGGTGATGTCGGCCGCCACGCTGGTGCTGGCCCAGGGGGGCGAAGCGGTGGTGGAGCGCCTGTTGCACGCGGCGGCGGTCGGCGAGGGGTCACCCCGTGGGCTGCTGGTGGCCCTGAGCCTGGAAGAAGGCCTGGAGTGTCTGGGCAGCGTGTATGCCCTGGCGGCCATCAAGGCCGCTTCCAGCTGGATGGGGGTCGACCACCCGACACGGGTCTTTCCCGTGCGGATCAGCCGCCCCGCCGTCGCTCACTGAGCCGGCGGCACGTAGCCCTGCACCTGCTCGGCGCCGGCACCAAAGAAGAACTGCTCCATCTGGCGGGCCAGGTACTGGCGTGCGCGCGTGTCGGCCAGGTTCAGCCGGTTTTCGTTCACCAGCATGGTCTGGTGCTTGAGCCACATCTGCCAGGCTTCCTTCGAGATCTCGTTGTAGATGCGCTTGCCCAGCTCACCCGGGTAAGGTGCGAAGTCCAGGCCTTCGGCTTCCTTGTTGAGGTGCTTGCATTGGATGGTGCGTGCCATGGTGTCAGTCCAGGGAAAGGTGTGAGGGGTTATTTGAGGTTCTTGACGAGGACCTGCGAGAGATCGGAAGAGCGTCGTGTAGGGAAAGAGTGTCGTTCGGCGTGTA
>NZ_CANBCC010000114.1 GCF_947366995.1 uncultured Aquabacterium sp.
CAGATGCAGGCGGTGACGCCACAGGACAAGCGCGCCGTGCTGGTGGCTGCACGCCGCGCCAAGGAAAAGCTCTCGACGGATGGCAGCACCCACCTGGCGTGCGCGCTGTCCGGTGGCATGCTGTCCGCCAGCATCACCCGCGAAGAGCTGGCCCAGCTGGCCCGCCCGCTGATCGACAAGACACTGACGGCGGTCAAGCGCGTGCTGCGCGATGCCAAGGTCAAGCCCGACGAGGTCAAGGGCGTGGTCATGGTGGGCGGCTCGACCCGCATGCCGGCCGTGCGCAATGCCGTCGGCACCTTCTTCGGCCAGACGCCGCTGACCGACTTGAACCCCGACGAGGTGGTGGCGCTGGGCGCGGCCATCCAGGCCAACCAGCTGGCCGGCAACAACGACAAGGGAGAGCTGCTGCTGCTTGACGTGCTGCCTTTGTCGCTCGGTCTGGAAACCATGGGCGGGCTGGTCGAGCGCATCATCCCGCGCAACACCCCCATCCCGTGCGCCCGCGCGCAGGACTTCACCACCTTCAAGGACGGCCAGACGGCGCTGGCCGTGCACGTGGTGCAGGGTGAGCGCGAGCAGGTCGAGCACTGCCGTTCGCTGGCCCGCTTCGAGCTGCGCGGCATCCCGCCGATGGCCGCCGGTGCCGCCCGCATCCGCGTGAGCTTCCAGGTTGATGCCGACGGCTTGCTGAGCGTGTCGGCGCGCGAGCAGCTCTCGGGCGTCGAGGCGTCCGTCGTCGTCAAGCCCAGCTACGGCCTGAGCGACGAACAGGTGGCCCACATGCTGCGCGAGGGCTTCACCACCGCGCAGGCCGACATGAAGGACCGCGCGCTGCGCGAAGCCCGCGTGGAAGCCGAGCGCATGCTGGAGGCCACCCGCACCGCGCTGGCCGCCGATGGCGACCTGCTGACGCCCGAGCAGCGGGCCCAGATCGACACGCTGATGGCGCAGATCGGCGCCCGCTGCGACCGCGGTGACCTGGAGGCCCTCGAAGCGGCCACCAAGGCGCTGGCCCAGGGCACCGAAGCGTTCGCCGCCGAGCGCATGAACCGCAGCATCCGCCAGGCCCTGGCCGGTCGACAGCTCGACCAGCTCTGAACCACGCGGCGCGCGCCGCCCCAGAATACGCTCACCGACCGAGCCCCGATCATGCCCATCATCAAGATCCTGCCCCACGCCACGCTGTGCCCGCAGGGCGCCCAGATCACGGCCAAGCCCGGCACCAGCATCTGCGAAGCCCTGCTGGAAAACCACATCGAGATCGAACACGCCTGCGACATGAGCGCGGCGTGCACCACCTGCCACGTCATCGTGCGCGAGGGCTTCAACAGCCTCAACGAGATCGAGGACACCGAAGAAGACCTGCTGGACCGCGCCTGGGGCCTGGAGCCGAACTCGCGCCTGAGCTGCCAGGCCATCGTGGCCGGTCAGGACCTGACCGTCGAGATCCCGAAGTACACGATCAACCACGCGCGCGAGAACCACTGACGCCACGCCATGGCCCGCCACGCACCGCCCACCTGGCCCAGCCTGCCGCAGTGGCGGCGGCGTTGGTTGCTGGGGGCGTTGCTGACTGGCGGTCTGCTGGGATGGCTGGCACGGGCCGATGCGGCCGCGTCGGTCCGCCGCGCCCCGCGTGCACGGGCGACGCCTGCACCGCCCGCGGCCCTCATTGCCTTGCTCGATCACCTCATTCCGGCAGATGAGCTCACCCCTGCGGCCTCGGCCTTGCGGGTGCCGCAGCAGATGTGGGCCGAGGCCCAGACGCAGCCCGAGCTTCTGCGGCTGGCGGAAGTGGGCTGCGCCTGGTTGGACCGCTATGGCGACGGCTTTGCCTCGCTGCAGTTCGAAGAGCGTGAGGCGCTGGTGGCCTGGATGGCGCGGGCGCCATGGGAATCCCCGCAGCGCCGGCTGTTCTACTGGGCCCGCGAGCGGGGGATGACGCTGTACTACGCGCAGCCGGCATCCTGGCGGGGCCTGCCGATCACCCGCCCGCCGCAGCCGCTGGGCTACGAAATGGGCTGAGCCGTGCGAGGCGCTTTCGATGCCATCGTGATCGGTGCGGGCGCCGGCGGCGCTGCGGCGGCCTGGCGCCTCACGCAGCGTGGCGCGCGCGTGCTGGTGCTGGAGGCTGGCCCCTGGTTTGATCCGGACCGCGATTACGCGCTGCACCGGCCGGATTGGGAAACGCACGCCTTTCCCAGGAAGCCGGGCAGCCAGGGGCACCACCGCTACGGCGAGATGCAGGCCCTCGACCCTGCCTGGGATGATTTGCGCAGCTGGCATCACGACACGGGCCCGCTGGTGCAGACCGGCCAACGGGCTGTGCGCACCGGCTACAGCCACGTGCGTGGCGTGGGCGGTAGCACCCTGCACTATGTGGGCGAGGCCCACCGGCTGCACCCCGCCGCCATGGCCCTGAAAAGCCAGCACGGCGTCGGCGCGGACTGGCCTTTCGGTTATGCCGAGCTCGAGCCGTTCTACGTCGACGCCGAACGCCTGGTGGGGGTGGCCGGTCCGCAGGCAACGGGTGCCCGCTGGCGCAGCGCCCCGTATCCGCTGCCAGCGCATCCCCTGTCGCGTGGCTCGCACACCCTGGTGGAAGCCGGGCGCCAGCTGGGCCAGCAGTGGCATGTCAACCCCCGCGCCACGCTGTCGCAGCCCTACGATGGCCGCCCGCCCTGCAACCACTGTGGCGGTTGCACGCGGGGCTGCCCGCGGCGCGACAAGGGTTCGGTCGACCAGACGTTCATCCGGCACGCGCTGGCGTCCGGCCGATGCGAGGTGCGCGCCCGTGCCACCGCCCTGACTTTGCTGCACGGCGCACGCCGCGTCGTCGAAGGCGTGCGCTACATCGACGAGCGCGGTCGTGAGCGCACCGAGCGCGCGGGCCTGGTCGTGCTGGCTGCGGGCGCCATCGAAACGCCCCGTCTGCTGCTCACCAACCGTTCAGCCACGGCTCCCGAGGGCATCGGCAATGCACACGGCCAGGTCGGGCGCCACTTCCTCGAAACCCTTCACTGGACGTCCATCGCGCTGCACCCCGAGCCCCAGGCCAGCCATGCGGGCCTGCCTGCCGACGCGATCTGCTGGGACTTCAACGCGCCCGACGCCATCCCGGGCGTGATTGGCGGCGCGCGCTTCCACGCCGCCACGCTCGATGCCGAGCTGGCCGGGCCCATCAAGTACGCCACGTTGCTGGTTGACGGCTGGGGCGCCGCCCACAAGCAGCGCTTGCGCCGCACCGTGGGCCATGCCCTGGCGGTCGGGGCCATCGGCGAGAGCCTGCCGCACCCGAAGTCCTATGTCGACCTCGACCCACAGGCGCGTGACGAGCAGGGCCGGCCGCTCGCCCGCATCCACAGCTTTGTGGACGAGATGGCCTGCCGGCGCCTGCGCTTCATGGCGCAGACCTGCCGCGCGGTGCTGAAGCAGTCCGGATGCGGGCCGCTGCGCATGGAGTACGGCAGTTACGACGATTTCGCCTCCACGCACGTCTTCGGCACTTGCCGCATGGGACAGATGGCGCCAGACAGCGTGACAAATGACCGTGGTCAAGTTCACGAGTGGGGCAACTTGCTAATTTGTGATGGCAGTGTGTTCCCGAGCTCCGGTGGAGGAGAGTCGCCGTCACTGACCATCCAGGCGCTGGCCTTGAGATCGGTCGACCGCTTTCTTCAGCATGAGCGCACGGAGGCCACGCGGGACGCGGCGCCCCCAGTGTCGCGGCCCTGACGACATCAGAATCAAGGCAAGGCGGCTGGGGTGCCCTGCATCAGGAGGTTCCTCATGACGTCTCGTTCTCCTCTTCTGTCCATCCTGGCCGTCGCTGCGGCGGCTTTCGGGCTTGCTGCTGCACCCGCCCGTGCTGGAGAGGGTTCGCTGTGTGGCCCCGGCGTGTACTGCTTTGTGCCCACTGTCACGGGCACCACCACGACCGGTTCCCGTGACCGCGACACCACCCAGGCGTTCGCCGGCATCAACTGGGCGTTTGGCGGCGGTCCGGAGCTTGTGGTCGGAGTCCGCGCGCTGCGCACCAACGCCAGCCACAAGGTGGCCGGAGCGCGCCTGGAAGCCACCTTCCCGTTCAGCAGCAGCAAGATTGCGTTCGACAAGCTGCGCTTGCGCCTGGTGGGTGGGCACCGCAGCGGCATGTACGAACTGGGCGGCGGCTACACCTTTGACAGCAAGGGGTTTGTGCTGTCCAGCGCATTGCAGGCCGACCACATCCATGTCGGCACGGACCTCACGCTCAGCGGCTACCAGTGGCAACCCTTTGTCGGCGTGAACTCGCTCGGCAGAGCGAAGGCGCCGAAGCAGCGACAGGACGGCACGCTGTCGTGCGGTGATGAGCAAGGCAGTCTGACGGCGGTGGCCGACGTCACCTCCGACGTGTCGGTGCAGGCCCATCAGCAGTTCAACGGCTATACCTGCCTGCTCGGAACCTGAGTCCGACGAAGCGGTCCCGTCCACGGGTTCAGTCGTCGCTCTAGGGGGCGTGACCCTGCGACGAGGTCGGAGCGGCTGCTACATTTGGCAGCCGCCTTTTTCATTGCTGCCGTATCCATGTCCCGCCAGATCTTTCTCGACACCGAAACCACGGGCCTGAGCCCGGACACGGGCGACCGCATCGTTGAAATTGGCTGCGTGGAGATGGTCAACCGGCGCCTGACGGGCCGGCACCTGCACTTCTACATCAACCCCGAGCGCCCCAACAGCGAGGACGCGGTGCGGGTTCACGGCCTGACGGACGAGTTCCTCTCCGACAAGCCGACCTTCGCCGCGCTGGTCGAAGAGATCCTCGACTACTGCCGTGGTGCCGAAGTCATCATCCACAACGCCGCGTTCGACGTCGGCTTCCTGGATGCCGAGTTGTCGCGCTGCGGCAAGGGCAAGTTCCGCGAGCACATCTCGGGCGTGATCGACACGTTGTTGATGGCCCGCGAGATGTTCCCTGGCAAGTCCAACAACCTGGACGCACTGTGCCGCCGCCTGGAAGTGGACAACTCGCACCGCACGCTGCACGGCGCCCTGATGGACGCCGAACTGCTGGCCGAGGTCTACATCAACATGACCCGCGGGCAGGATGCGTTGCTGATCGACAGCGACGGCGCCGATGGCGGGGAGGGCGGCGTGTCGGACGTCGCGGCGGTCGACTTCAGTGCCTTCACGCTGCCCGTGGTCGGCCCGAGCGACGAAGAAGCCGCGGCCTTCGAGAAAGCGTTGCAAGATATCGACAAAGCGAGCGGCGGCAAAACGATATGGAAATCTTTGGAAGCTGTGCTATAGTCTAGGTCTTCGCTGAT
>NZ_CANBCC010000115.1 GCF_947366995.1 uncultured Aquabacterium sp.
GATGAGACAGAAGGTCTCATCCAATCCAAAGGATTGAGGAGCGAAGCGACCAGGCGCTTCAGTCGCTCAGCCCAAGACCTTCAGAGCCTGATCCAGGTCGGCCAGCAGGTCGTCGACCTCCTCCAGGCCGATCGCGAACCGCACCAGGGTGTCGTCGCCCCGGCCGGCCAGCGGCCCGAATTGCCGCATGCCACGCAGGCTGTACGGCATCACCAGGCTCACCGGCCCACCCCATGAATAGCCGATGCGGAACAGGCGAAGCGCATCCACAAAGGCGTCGACACGGTCGGCCCCAAACCGCCGGTGATCGAATACCACCGACACCAGCCCGCCCGCCTGCGTGGCGACCTGGGCCCACGCAGCGTGCCCGGGCGATTCGGGCAAGGCTGGGTGCAACACCTGGGTGAATTCGTCCCGCCCAGCGAGCCACTGCGCCACGGCACGGGTCGCCCGATCGTGCGCGGCGTACCGCAGCGCCAGACTGGGCAGCCCGCGCAGCAGCGCCTCGGCGTCATTGGCGCCCACGCCCAGACCCAGGCGCATGTGCGTGAGCTTGAGTTGCAGATGCAGCGCCTCGTCGCGCGTGACGACGGAGCCCATCAGGACGTCGCCCCCGCCCGATGGGTACTTGGTGAGCGCGTGCACGCTGATGTCGACGCCGGACGAGGCTTGCCCGCCTGCCACGCCCAGCTCGAAGGGGTTGAAGGCGAGCCCCGCCCCCCAGGTGTTGTCGAGCGCCACCACCAGCCGCGGGTGCTGCCGGGCCACGGCGAGCAAGGCCTGCAGATCAGGGAACTCGAGCGTGACGGAGCCGGGCGCCTCAAGCCACAGCAGACGAGTGCGCTCGTTGATGAGGCCGGCGAGCGAGGCCGGGTCCATCGGGTCGTACACCCGGTGCGTGACGCCCCAGTGAGCCAACTCCACCCGGGTGAAGTCGCGGTTCGGTGCGTAGACGTTGTCAGGCAGCAGCACTTCGTCGCCGGCCTTCAGCAGCGATTGCGCCACCAGCGTGAGCGCCGACAGCCCCGAGGGCGCGAGCAGGCACTGGCGACCGCCTTCCAGCGTGGCGAGGCGCTCTTCGAGCGTGAAGGTGGTCGGCGTGCCATGCAGGCCGTAGGTGTAGCCGCTCTTGTCCTTCCACTCGCGCGCCTTCAGCGCGGCCGTGTCCTGGAAGAACACGGTGGAGGCCTTGAAGACGCCGGGCTGCACCGAGCCGAAACCGCCCGGCGGCTCGTAAGCGTGGTGAATCAGGCCGGTGGCGCGGCCCACAGGCTGCTCGGCGGGCACGGCGGCATCGGAGGAAGGCTGTTCGGGTGCGGTCATGCAGGGGATGCTAGCGCAGCGTGGCCGGCCCCTGGCGCAAGTCAGGCTCGCAGCCAGGCCCGCGTTTCATCCCAGCCGGGGGGCTCACACCCCTTGCGCTGCACGTTGATGGCGGCCGTGGCCATGGCGTGGCGCAAGGCGGCTTCCAGATCGGACGCGGTGAGCTGACCCAGCGCATCGGCCGTCAGATGGTGCTCGTTGGCCAGCCAGGCCAGCAGCCCCGCCTGGAAACAGTCGCCCGCCCCAACGGTGTCGACAACCGCCACCGCGGCCGGTACGGGCAGTTGCACGCACGCCTGTCGGGTCATCAGCATCGCGCCGTCGGCACCGAGCGTGAAGGCGACCAGTTGCGTCATGGGGTTGGACAGCAGCTGGGCCCCGACAGCGCTCAGGTCGGCGCTGTGCCAGCCCATGGCGCGCACATCTTCGTCACTGAGCTTGACGATCTGTGCCATGCCGAGGGCCTGGCGCACCGCGTTCACATAGGCGGCCTGGTCGGCTGCGCCGGGGCCGACGACCACCGGCCGGAGGTTGGCGTCCACCGACACCACCGCGCCACGCAGCTGCGCAGCCAGCAGCACGGTGTGGGCCTTGGGCCAATCCCCCGGCGCCAATGCCAGCCCACCGGTGTGAATCAGGCGCAAGGCCGCCGGCAGGCGTGCAATCAGCTCGTCTGCCGTGCCATCGCGGTCGGCCACGTGCTGACGGTGAAAGGTGTAAGACGGCACACCACCCGGCCCGAGGGACACCACGGCCAGCGATGTCGGGCAGGCGCTGCGCGGCACTTGACCCAGGTCGACGCCATCGCTCTGCAGGCGAGCCACGAAGCGCTGCCCGAAGGTGTCAGACGAAAGCGGGTTGAGGTAGCGGACGCGCTGCCCCTGCCGGGCCATGGCTCGGGCGAAATTGCACACGGAGCCGCCCAGACAGGGCTCGTACCGGCCGTCCGGGTGTTCGATGAGGTCGACAAGGGCTTCGCCGAGGGCTGCAAACATGGGTTCTCCTGCGGGAGATAGGACAGAACGCCGCCGAGTGTGCCCCTGCGCTCATGCCTCTGACACTAGGGTTTGTCATAAATAAAACGGGTTGATTTATTAATGGAGCGTTCAGATACTTGCTTCCGTTGTCCCCCGACGGGCAACGAGGCTTGACGACACAACCCGACCGAGGAACACACCATGCCGATCTCGCGCACCTTTGTTGCCACCCTGAGCGCTGTGGCGCTGGCCACGCTGAGCCAGTTCGCTGCAGCAGCCGATCAGCCTGTCATCGGACTGATCACGAAGACGGAAACCAACCCCTTCTTCGTCAAGATGAAGGAAGGTGCGACGGCGGCCGCCAAGGCACACAACGTCAAGCTGCTGACCGCTGCGGGCAAACAGGACGGTGACAACGCCGGACAGGTCACCGCCATCGAGAACATGATGGCCGCCGGCGCCAAGACGATCCTGATCACGCCGAGCGACGCCAAGGCGATCGTCCCGGCCATCAAGAAGGCGCGTGACAAGGGTGTGATGGTGATCGCGCTCGACAGCCCCACCGATCCGCAAGAGGCCGTGGACGCGCTGTTCGCCACCGACAACTACAAGGCCGGCGTGCTGATCGGTCAGTACGCAAAAGCGTCGCTGGGCGGCAAGCCGGCCCGCATCGCAACGCTGGATCTGTTCCCCGGCCACCCGGTGGGGGCCCAGCGCCACAACGGCTTCCTGAAAGGCTTTGGCCTCGCGGCGAACCCGGCCACGTCGAACGAACTGTCGAAGCCCGCCGAGGTGGTGTGCATGGCCGACTCCTTCGGCGACCAGGCCAAGGGCCAGACGGCGATGGAAAACTGCCTTCAGAAGAACCCGGACATCAACCTCGTCTACACGATCAACGAACCGGCCGCTGCAGGCGCTTACAAGGCGCTGAAGGCCGCTGGCAAGGAGAAGGACGTGATGATCGTCTCGGTCGACGGCGGCTGCCAGGGCGTGAAGGATGTTGCCGCCGGCAAGATAGCTGCAACCTCGCAGCAGTACCCGCTGAAGATGGCCTCGATGGGCGTGGACGCCGGCGTTCAGTACGCAAAGACGGGCAAGAAGGTGGCCGGCTACACCGACACCGGCGTCACGCTGATTGCAGGCAAGGCCGCCCCTGGCGTGGACAGCAAGGATGCCCAGACGGGCCTGAACCTCTGCTGGGGCAAGAAGTAAGCGGGGCACACCATGCTGGCGACCTCCACCTCACCGAACCGGGCTGAGCTCATGAAAGACTGGACACTGCCGCCCATGGCCATCCTCGGGCCCTTGCTTGCGTTGCTCGCGGCGAGCGCCTTCTTTGCCACCCAGGCCGACAACTTCCTGTCGGGTCAGAACTTCTCGCTCATCCTGCAGCAGGTGATGGTTGTGGGGTTGCTGGCCATTGGCCAGACGCTGATCATCCTCACGGCGGGCATCGACCTGTCGTGCGGCATGGTGATGGCGCTCGGCTCCATCGTGATGACCAAGCTGGCGACCGAGATGGGGCTGCACCCGTTGCTGGCGATGTTGTTTGGCATTGGTGCCACGACGGCGTTCGGGCTGCTCAACGGCCTGCTGGTGACCCGCATCAAGCTGCCGCCCTTCATCGTGACGCTGGGCACGATGAACATCGCCTTTGCGATCACACAGCTCTACTCGGGCGCCCAGACCATCACCGACCTGCCGGAGGCGATGACCTTTCTGGGTGACCCGATCATGATCCTCGGCACGCCGGTGGCAGGCGGGGTGCTGGTGATGCTGGCGCTTTACGCGATGGTGTGGTTCGGCCTCAGCCACACGGCCCCCGGCCGCCACCTGTACGCCGTGGGCAACAACCGCGAGGCCGCACGCCTCACCGGCATCTCGACCGAGCGCGCGCTGCTGACGGTGTATGCACTGGCCGGCACGTTCTACGGCATCGCGGCGCTGTTGTCCGTGGCCCGCACGGGCGTGGGCGACCCGCAGGCCGGCCAGACGGAGAACCTCGATTCCATCACCGCCGTGGTGCTGGGCGGCACCAGCCTGTTTGGGGGGCGCGGCATCATCGTCGGCACCTTGATCGGCGCGCTGATCGTGGGCGTGTTCCGCAACGGCCTGACGCTGATGGGCGTGTCGTCCGTCTACCAGATCCTCATCACCGGCATCCTCGTGATCCTGGCGGTGGCCACCGACCAACTCTCACACAAGCGAGCCTGACCGTGTCTGCCATCCTCCAAGCCGACTTTGAAGGAGCCACCATGCGGGCTTCCGCCTCCACCCCACCGATCGTGCTGCAGGCCCGGGGCCTGGTGAAGCGCTACGGCCAGGTCACCGCGCTCGACGGCGTGGATTTCGAACTGCGCGCCGGAGAAATCCTCGCCGTGATCGGCGACAACGGCGCGGGCAAGTCGTCGCTGATCAAGGCCTTGTCGGGTGCACTGGTGCCGGATGAAGGCGAGATCCTGATGAACGGGCAACCCATACACATGAAGAGCCCGATCGACGCCCGACGCCACGGCATCGAAACCGTCTACCAGGACCTGGCCGTCGCGCCGGCAATGACGATTGCCGAGAACCTGTTCCTGGGCCGCGAGCTCTTCAAGCCGGGCGCGCTGAACCAGCTGTTCAAGGTGATCGACAAGCGGCGCATGCTGGCCGAGGCCATCGAGCGCATGAACGACCTGAAGGTGGGCATCCGCTCAATGACCCAGGCGGTCGAAACGCTCTCGGGCGGTCAGCGCCAGTGTGTGGCCGTGGCCCGCGCCGCCGCCTTTGCGCGCCATGTGGTGATCATGGACGAGCCGACCGCCGCCCTGGGCGTCAAGGAAGGCAACATGGTGCTGGAGTTGATCCGCCGCGTGCGGGACAAGGGCCCGCCCGTGATCCTCATCAGCCACAACATGCCACACGTGTTCGAGATCGCCGACCGCATCCATGTGCAACGCCTGGGCCGGCGCGCCGCGATCCTGAACCCCAAGGTGGTCAGCATGTCCGACACCGTGGCGG
>NZ_CANBCC010000116.1 GCF_947366995.1 uncultured Aquabacterium sp.
GGGGAATGGGCTGCGGTGCAGGCCGGTTGCGGGCCCGCGCCTTCGACACCGGCGCCTTGCGCGCAGGCGTACCGGGTGCCCCCATGACGGCGCCCGGCGCCTCGCTGCCTCGCGCGGCGGCTCCGCCGGCACCGGCTGCAGCGGGCATCAGCAGGGCGGCA
Source organism: uncultured Aquabacterium sp. (assembly GCF_947366995.1). GTDB lineage: Bacteria > Pseudomonadota > Gammaproteobacteria > Burkholderiales > Burkholderiaceae_C > Aquabacterium. Next base: position 162 of record NZ_CANBCC010000116.1, read on the forward strand.
GGCTGGCCGATCGCCCGCGCCACCGCCTGCGCCAGCGGCTCACCCAGCAGGCGGGCACTCTGCTGCACGGTCTTGAACTTGTCGGCCTCGAGCGCCAGGCGCAGCTTCACCCACACGTCGGCCTGGGTCAGCACGCCGGCTGCCAGCAGCGTCTGGGCCATCGCATCACAGCCCTGATCCGCATCCTTCTGCGCCCACCAGGCCTGGCGGGCCTGCTCCCGCAGGTCGCCCCCCTCCAGCGGGATGCCCAACTGCTGGCGCGCCAGCAAGCCGAGGCAGAGAACCTCGCGGTCGTCATTCATCCGAAAGGCGGGCTGAATGCGCACGAAGGTCGACCAGTCGCGTCGCCGGCCGAGCTCCAGCAACCAGTCGTTGCGGGCGCGATCGGCCACGTAGGCATCCGGCCAGCGCGCCAGGAAGGCATCGACCTCGGCCGGGCTGATCTCGGACTGACGCAACAGGTACAGCCAGTAGTCCGCCCAGGGCGCAAGCGGATGGGCCGTGGCAATCAGGCCATCGCGGGCGCTGGTCAGCCGCTGACGATCCCGCAAGCGCCAGGCTTCGCGTGCCTCAACAATGAGCGTGTCGTTCACTGCGGCCGTCTGCGCGCCCGCCGAGGTGGGGGTCACCGCGGCCAACCCGGTGAGGGTGGCCGGGGCGGTCAGCCCGCCCAGCGCGGTCAACACGCCGGCCGTGGCCCCGGCCCACGCCAGTCGGACGGCAGCGATCCAGCCGCCATGCCGGGCAGAGGAAACAGGGTTGCGCCGCGCGCGGGACTGATACTGTCGGGACGTGCTCAATTGATGGACCTTGTTGGATGACCTTGACCGCTGCCCCCGATGCCGATGCCCGCACCCTGCTGCGCCGCCGCCTGTTGACGGCACGGCGCAACTGGGCCTCCACCCCGGCCGCCGAAGCGGCACAACTGGCCCTGGCCGATCGGCTGCAGGCCGTGCTGGCGCAACTCGAGCCTCAGACCCTGGGCCTGTACTGGGCAGTCAAGGGAGAATTTAACCCAAGGGATGTCGCCTTGTCGGCCCTGTCCACATGGCACTGCGGCCTGGCGCTGCCCTTTGCGCAACGCGATCCTGTGGTCATGACGTATCGCCCCTGGGCCGGTGGGGAGCCGGAGGGCCTGGATGAATGCGGCCTGCCGAGCCCTGCCACGACGAAGACCGTGGAACCGGACGTGGTGCTGGTGCCCTGCCTCGGCTTCACCGCCGCGGGGTTTCGTCTGGGCTACGGGGGCGGGTACTTTGACCGCTACCTGGCGGCGCACCCCGGTGTGACGGCCATCGGCCTCGCATGGGACGAAGGGCAGCTGGCAGAAACGGAGCTGATGCCGGCCCCGCACGACATTCCGCTGCTGGCGGTGCTGACCCCCTCCGGGGTCTGGGGCGGCTGAGCGGGCCGCGCCGACAGCGCATGTCGGCGCAGCGGAAAGCGAGACAAAACAAAGGCGCCCCGCGAGGGGCGCCTGATTCAAGCGGAGCGCGGTGCGGCTCAGCGGCTGCGGCGGCGCGTGGCGACGGCCACACCCAGCAGGCCCACGCCCATCAGGGCGTACGTCGAGGGCTCCGGGACGGCCGGGGTCGGGCCCGTCACATCGGCTGCGAACGTGCCGAAGTTGATGCTCTTGGCGGTGTTCACATAGAAGGCCAGCGTGGGCAGGCCGAAGGCCGACAGCATGGCCGTGGCCGCGCCGTCCGTCAGGAACAGCTGGCCGGTGCTCAGGTAGCCGGTGCCGAGCGCAGCGTTGAAGTTCTCGGAGACGGAAGCCGACGCCGAGGTGAGCAGCTGCCCGGTGTACTTGACGCTGCCATCGAGCGCGAGCGTGCCGGAGAGCGACTTGCTCGCCTGGCTGTAGCTGATGTTGGTGATGCTCAGCACCGAGGTCTTGTAGTTCAGGTTGAAGCCCGAACTGGCGCTGGTGTTGCCCAGGAAGTCGGCCGCCGAGGGGCTGCTGAGCGAGACGGCTGTGAAGGCCTCGCTCAGCGTGTTGGAGCTGGCATCGTACGTGGCGGCGCCGACGGGCGAGAAGGTCGCGCCGGTCAGCAGCTGCGTGATGTCGGAGCTGAGGGTAAGGACGGCCTGGGTGGGCGCTGTGAAGGCCGCCGCATGAACGGCCGCGCCGGCCGTCAGGGCCGCCACCGCCACGCCCGCTTGCGCGAGCCGGGTCAGGGTGCTGTGCATGTGTATCACCTTAGATTGCAGTTGTTGGTAGGCACTGCCACAAGGCAGTTGAAACCATGCTGCATCGGGTGTCCGCCCCACCCCATATCGTTGACCCTTAAACACCCCTCAAGCATGGGGCGTGCGCGAGCGGCCACCGGCCGGAATTGCTCGCGCTTTCGTCCCCGCGTTCCATGCGCACACAAAAAAGCCCCCTTGCGGGGGCCGTTTCAAGCGAGGCACCGGCCGGGCCGGTGCAGCGCCATCAGAAGCGGTAGCCGAGGCCGATGCCGAAGACCACCGGGTCAATCTTGACGCGGGTCACGACGGTGTCGGTGCCCTTGATCTTCACGTCCGAGCGGATGTCGATCTTCTTGAAGTCGATGTTCAGCGACAGGCGGTCGGTGATCGGGAAGTCAGCACCGATCTGCCAAGCCGGGCCCCAGCTGTTCTTTTCCAGTTCCAGTTCGGCGACTTCAGGCACGGCCAGTTTCACAGCCGAGAAACGGGTGTAGTTCAGGCCCGCGCCGATGTAGGGACGCACCACCGGGTTGGTCGGAGCGAAGTGGTACTGCACGGTCAGCGTGGGCGGCAGGTGGCGCACGGTGCCCAGCTTGGTGTCGCCGATCGACACGGTGTGCTTCTGCGGCGAGGTGGCGATCAGTTCCAGGGCGACGTTGTCGGTCACGAAGTACGACGCGTCGACTTCCCAGATGTACTTGCTGTTGACGTGGATGGCGTCTTCGGGCACGTCGAGCGACGGGATGGCATCGCTGCCGTTGGACGGCTCGAGGTACAGCGCACGGGCACGCACCACGATGTCACCGGCTGCGGCTTGCGAGACGGCGGGGGTCAGGGCGGCGCAGGCCAGGGCAACTGCGGCGATCAGGCTCGAGCGGGTGAAGATGGTGCTCATGGTCGTTCCTTCTTGTTCAGTGGCTGTTGGATCGCCGGCGGGCTTTCCATGACGTCATTGCAGCAAGCGGAACGTCGCTCGGACTTGTGCTGCATCAAGTCGTCACCCGGGCCGGGGCCGCGCAAGGGGCGTCGCCCCGGGTGCTTTGCGTCAGATCAGACATCCGTGATGCGTCCGCGCAACGCCGGGCGACACGCCGCCCGGCAGCGCGGCTCACGCGGAAGGCGTGAGGCCCAGGCGCTCACAGATGGCCTTCACCGGGCCGGCCTGGTTCATTGTGTAGAAGTGCAGCCCTGGCACGCCCGCGCAGCGCAGCTGGTCGCACAGGTCCGTCACGACATCGAGGCCGAAGGCCTGGATCGAGGCCTTGTCGTCGCCGAAGCCTTCGAGCCGGCTGCGGATCCAGCGCGGGATCTCGGCGCCGCACGCGTCCGAAAACCTCAGCAGCTGGCTGCTGTTGGTGATCGGCATGATGCCGGGGATGACCGGGATGTCGGCGCCCAGGGCCGCGGCCTCGTCCACGAAGCGGAAGTAGGCATCGCTGTTGTAGAAGTACTGGGTGAGCGCGGCGTTGGCACCGGCCTTCACCTTGGTGACGTAGGCGTTCAGGTCGGCCTGCGGGTTGCGGGCCTGGGGATGCATCTCGGGGTAGGCGGCCACTTCGATGTGGAAGTGATCGCCGGTTTCGGCCCGGATGAAGGCCACCAGGTCCGAGGCGTAGCGGAACTCGCCGAAGCCGCCGTAGCCGCTGGGCAGATCACCGCGCAAGGCCACGATGCGGCGGATGCCTTCGGCCTTGAACTGCTGCAACTGGGCGCGCACGCCGTCCTTGCTGGCGCCGATGCACGAGAAGTGCGGCGCGGCATCGAAGCCTTCACGCAGGATGGCACACACCGTCTGCAGCGTGCCGTCCTGGGTGGAGCCGCCGGCGCCATACGTCACCGAGCAGTAAGTGGGTTTCAGCGGATAGAGCTGCTGGCGCACGGCGGCCAGCTTGTCCACGCCCTCGGGGGTCTTGGGCGGGAAGAACTCCATGCTGATGGGCAGCGCAGGCTGCGAACGCGTCTGGGTCGTCATGGACTCACTCTTGGTCGGGCACGGGCGACTGCGCCCAGATGAAAAATTCGAGGTTGCCGTCGCCGCCCGCGATCGGGCTGGCAAAGCCCTTGTGGACCTTCCAGCCCAGGTCGGTGCAGGCGCGGCGCACCATGTCGCGGGCACGGGCGTGCTGGGCCGGGTCCTTGACCACGCCGCCCTTGCCGACGTGCTCCTTGCCGACCTCGAACTGCGGCTTGATGAGCATCACCACCTGACCACCCGGCTTCAGCCAGGGGCCGAGGTGCGGCACGATCTTGGAGAGCGCGATGAAGGACAGGTCGGCCACGATCAGGTCGAAGCCGTCGGCCGGGGCGTGTTCGCGCAGCGGGCTGGCGTCCAGCTCGCGGGCGTTGACGTTCTCCAGGCAGGCCACGCGGTCGTCGGCCTTCAGCTTGTCATGGAGCTGGCCATGGCCCACTTCCACGCCCACCACGCGGGCGGCGCCCTGCGTCAACAGAACGTCGGTGAAGCCGCCCGTACTCTGCCCCACGTCCAGGCAGGTCATTCCCGACACGTCGAGTCCGATGTGGGCCAGCGCGCCTTCGAGCTTGAGGCCGGCGCGGGACACCCAGCGCAGC
>NZ_CANBCC010000117.1 GCF_947366995.1 uncultured Aquabacterium sp.
GGCCGGAGCCGTGAAAAAGAACCCTATCCGCCCCACCACATCCGCTTGTTCAATCACAAAACTGTGGATGAAGCCGATCCCTGAGAGTGCAGCCCCGATCAAGAACCAAATGGCCGCTCGGCCAAACTGCCGCTCAATGATATATACGGTCGCAGCACCAAGAACCATTGAGGTGTATACGTAGCCCTGCTCCAGCGAGAGCATGCCCTGCACAAAAAAATCGGTCGTCGAGACGAACGTGTCACCCATGTCCGTTGGAAACGGTTTGTCCGCGCCGCCGAAGCCTAGGGAGACAAGGGTCTTTTTCACAAGGAGCGCACAAAATGCCGCGAGCACGGGCATCATTCCGACCACCACAGCTGGAATGTGCCGCGCAGGAGACGCTTCGAAAGCCTGCGAGGCCATTGCCACCCCAATCCAGATCAGGATCGCCATGCCCGCTTCCACGGGGACGAAGTAGACCACCCAGCTCAAGGCACCTGTCAGGCAAAGAATAGATACGAACACCGCATTGAGCACAGAGTAACCCACTCGCGACCCAATCGCCTTCCAACCCGGGTGCCCGATGTAGATGCTCGTCGGAAACGGGCTGCCGAACGCGCCCGTGAGAATCGACGATACGCCATTATAAAGCATTGAAGGCAGCATCGGGTAGCGATCCCCGGCGGCCGTCGCAGATTCAATGTTTTGCAGGGACATGATCACACTGATGCATCCGATGGGGAGAATTACAGGCAGAAACAGGGGAAGCATCGAGAACGAAGCGACCAGATCGCCCAACACAGGAACTGGCGGATAGAAAGCGAGGCGGGCATCAGCGAGGTTTCCGACCGGGACTACCTGCGCGCCTTGGACAAAATGGAGCATCCACGCTAGGCCAGTGCCGGTCACCAGGATGATCAGGCCGGAAGGGATCCCACCCTTGATGCTAAGCCGTCCAAAATAGAACAGAAATGTGACACCGAGTGTGACGAGCCCGAGAAGCGGAGAGGCGTAGGCACGAAAGAAAAAGTCCATCGAAAGGAAACAGAGGCCAATGCCTCCAACGGGTGCGAGCAGCGCAGCCCGTGGCGTAAATCGACGGATACTCTCCGCCACGAAACTGCCGAAGAACTCGATGAGCCCCGAGACGAAACAAGCCAGTATACCGGCCCGCCAAGCAAAGATAGCGACATCATCCCCGGTCAATCCCTGTGCCTCGCCGATGAATTTCGCTGGGTAAAGTACGAGGAAAACAAAGGCGATTAAGGAGATGATGTTGATGCCGAACGGCAGTGCACAGACGTCGCTTCGCCCTTCCTGCTGCGCAAGCCTCCAAGCCTGTCTCGCATAATAGAGGTTGCCGATGACAAGACCCAACGCGGCTGCAGGTAAAATACGCTCAAAAAACAACTCCCGGGGCATATAGAGCGGGAAACCGAGGCAAAAGTTGCTCATCAATATCAGCATGAGCATATTATCCAGCCCAAGAGCAAAGAACCCGTCGAGATCCCCCCGATGAAAGAGGCGTAGTCCAGGAGGGACTGATAGTATATTATTTCGAGTCGTCATACGTAGAAGGGGGGGTGGTGAACGTGAGGGGAGACTTGCAGGGCAGCTCAGGCGTTGCTTCGTAGCGAAGCCAGATAGGCACGCCAGCCGCCGAGATGCGAGATGTCCTGCGCGCCCGCTGTGGCAAGGGCCTCGCAGACAAATCCTTGAACGGTGGTCCCATCGTCCAACGCCAGGGTTCCGATGCCCAGGGGCGCGGGCACCAGCGCCACGAACGAGCCGTAATGCTCGGCCGGCATCTCCCAGATTTCCAGTGCGATGCGTGCGCCCGCGCCCGGCTCCACTCGGAGCAGCCCGGGCTTGGGCGGCACGGTCCCGGGCAAGGCAAAGAAACGGTAGTCGGGCGCCGTTTCGGCAGGGCCCAGCAGGCGCGCGCCACGCTCTGTCAGCTGGCCATTGAGGGGCATGCCGGACAAATGCGCGCCCACCACGGCGACCCGTACCGTGGCCGGCGCGACCAAGCCGGGAATGGCGCCCGGTGCAGGCAGCGGCTGGGCGGTGGAACCTTGTGTCAGACCGGTGGCCTGGTGGTAGCGCTGGCCAAGTTCAGCCAGCCGCCAGTCGCTGCCGCACGGGCCGACGAGGGTGATTCCAAACGGCAGGCCATCGGGCCTCAGGCTGCTTGGCACCGAGATGGCGGCATAGTCCAGCAAATTGACAAAATTCGTGTACGCGCCCAGATTGCGGTTGAGTGCTACAGGGTCCGCGTCCATCGCTGCAATGGTGTAGTGTGTGGGGGCCGTAGGCAGCAGCATCACATCAACTGCGTCTGGGCCCTGCCACAGCGGTGCCACCTGCTGGGCCAGCGCCCGCAGGCGAGTCTGTGCATCGAACAGATCTGCCGCGCTGTAGCTGCGCCCGCTGGCCAGAATGCTTCGCACTGGTTCCACCACTTCGCTGGCGTTTTGATCAAAGAAGCAGCGCACCGCGGCGTAGCGCTCGGCAACGAGTGCACTTTCGTACAGCAGGGCCGCGGTCTTCGCCAGCGGCTCATAGGCGATGGGGACCGACGTACCGCCCAGCGAACGCAGCCGGTTCACCGCCTCGGCAAACGCCGCTTCGGCAGCGCCGTCGCCAAGGAAATCGAGCACATCCGGCACGCCAAAGCGAAAGCCTTCGGGCACGGGCTGACATGCCAATGCGAGTTGCCGGCTGTAGGGGTCCTGGGCGTCATACCCCTGCGCGACTTGCAGTACGGAGGCGGCCACATCCACCGTGCGCGCGAATATGGAAACGCAATCAACACTCTGTGCAGCCGGCACCACCCCGCGGGCGCTGATAAGGCCCTTGGTCGGCTTCAGGCCCACGATGTTGTTCAAGCCGGCAGGCACCCGGCCCGAGCCGGCCGTATCGGTGCCCAGCGCAAAGTCCACCTGGCCGGTTGCCACCACGTAAGCCGAGCCGGAGCTCGACCCGCCCGACACATACGCAGCGTTGAATGCATTGGGCACTGCACCGTGCGGTGTGCGCGTGCCATTGAGCCCGCAGGCGAACTGGTCCATGTTGGTCTTGCCGACCAGCGTTGCCCCGGCCTCCAGAAGGCGCTGCACGACCACCGCGTGGGCGGCTGCGCTGTACGCGAAAGCGGGGCAGGCGGCTGTAGTTGGCAGGCCCGCAACATCAATGTTGTCCTTGACAGCAAAACGAAGTCCGCTGAGCGGCCCCCCAGCAGTGCCCGCTAACGCTGGCTCGCAGCGTAGAAGCCAGGCCTCCTTAGCAAACTGAGACGCTATGCCCTCCATGGAAGAGGCGTTGTCTGAAGAACGGAGGTTGGAATGCACCATTTTGAAGAATTCAATCTTGGATACAAGAACGTAAGCAAGGACTGTGCCAAGGCAGTTGCACAGCCCGGGTGCCTGGTTGCGCCAGTTGATGAGCACCATTGATGCGCCGGGCATGAACCCTCAAGATGAAAGCGGGGAGCGCGATCCCGAGATGCATCAAGGCAAGACTGGAAACCAGTCCTTCGGTAGGATGGTCCACATTGGCGCGGATGTGGATTCACTCTTGGTGCACCGTCTTCGCGGGACCGGTGGCAATCTCAACGAAATATTCCAACGCAAGCAGCCGTGCTGCACGGTCAGGAGACAGAGATGCGGGCTCAGAGGAGTGGCTGGGACGCATACCACCTGCTCGTTTCGCCGCGGTGCACCGCCAGCGCGCTGGCGATGCAATCAGCCTGCCCAGTCCATCAACATCGCTGATGCAACGATGACGAATTCGTGCAGCGGCCAACGCCCTTCACAGTAGAGCCGTTCCCAATAGGTGATGATCACCTGCTCCTTCTTTCCCTCAGGTGAGTTGCCCAGCGGCCAGCACGACATCGAGTTCGTGGGACTGGTTGCGCTGAAGGATCCAGTGAGACCGGATGTGCCGGCTGCCATCACCGAGTGCCGATGTGCAGGTATCCGGGTCGTGATGATCACGGGTTACCATCCCCACACAGCCCTGGCCATCGCACGACAAGCAGGCTTGGTCGCCGACGGGCGATCAGTGATAGGCCCAGAGTTAAACCAACTGGATGACACAGCACTGGCAGCGCGCCTAGCTGACACTCACGTGCTTTGTCGGGTGCAGCCCGAACAGGAAATTCGGCTGTTGCAGGGTTTTCGCAAACAAGGCGATGTGGTCGCGATGACTGGGGACGGCGTCAACGACGTACCCGCCCTCAAGGCTGCTCAAATCGGCGTCGCGATGAGTGCTTGCAGGACTGACGTGGTCCGCACGCCGCTGCACTGCTAATTCCCCTCGTATGCGCGACCCTTCTTTTCTCGCGCCCTCTAGTTCGACAGCGCGGCGCGGCTGAACCGGCAGTCCATCTGCATTGACGTACCCCAGTTCTTCGCCAATGGGTGTTTCTCTACACTCAGGTCTTTGACAAAACTTGCATCGCGCAGTGCCGAGGGCGAAGATGCAACCTTGGGAGTCTCTATGTCTATTTCAGCGAACACTTTGCGTTCTTTGCAGCTGGCGGGCGAAAGCCTTCATGCAGCCCGGCAAGCCTTTGCCCAGGAAGTACAACAAAACGCTAGCCATGTCGTCGGTATCGTCGCCAATGAACCGTTCAGCAGTGATGCGGACCGGGCCTACGCGCGACTGCGCGTTATTGCGCGGATGGCACACGAGCTGCAAACGATGGAAGAGGGGGTCTCCTCGTTTTCAGTGCAATAAGTGACGGTACGAAAAGCTAGCACTGGCG
>NZ_CANBCC010000118.1 GCF_947366995.1 uncultured Aquabacterium sp.
CCAGTGCTAGCTTTGCGTACCGTCACTTATTGCACTGAAAACGAGGAGACCCCACATCGGCGCAACTGACGGAACTGGCCAACACCATCGCGCATCGCGTGTGCCGGCACCTGACGCGCAAAGGCTGGCTGGAAGGCGAGGACGAATCCGTGTTTCTGTCCGACAGCGCGGGTAGCGACGACGGCATGGATGGGCTGCGGATGAGTTCGATGACCTACCGCATCGCCACCGGTCGCGACGCTGGCCGCAAGGTCGTCACGCTGCAAACATTGCCCGGTGACGCAGGCTCGCTGGAGGGCGATGCCGGCAAGGTCGGCGGCTTCTCGCTGCATGCCGGCGTGGCCGCGGAAGCACACGAGAGCCACAAGCTCGAAAAGCTGTGCCGCTACATCACGCGCCCGGCGATCAGCGAGCAGCGGCTGTCGATCTCACCGCAGGGTAGGGTGCGTTACCAGCTCAAGACGCCGTGGCGCAATGGGACCACGCATGTCGAATGGGATGCGGTGGACTTCATCGCCAAGCTGGCGGCACTGGTCCCGCCACCTCGCGCGCATCTCACCCGCTTCCACGGCGTATTCGCCCCGAATGCAAACCTGCGCGCGCAGCTGACGCCATCGGGGCGCGGCAAGCGGCCTGCGAGCGATGCAGTGCCGGTGGACGTCAGCGCCCACGACGAACCGCGCAGCCCCGAGCAGAAGCGCCGTGCGATGAGCTGGGCGCAACGGCTCAAGCGGGTCTTTTCCATCGACGTCACCACCTGCGCCCACTGCGGCGGCGCGGTGCGGATCGTCGCCAGCATCGAAGACCCCAAGGCCATTCGCGCCATCCTCGCCCACTTCGAGAAACACGGCGCGCTGGAGCAAGCGCACTACCGGCCCGCAGCGCGCGCCCCGCCGCCGGCCGCGTGACGAGGTGCCGGCCACGCAGCCGGCAGCCAAGCCAGAGTCCGATCCGATGCGGCCACGACCCCGCAGGGCTGCGCTCGGCCCTGTGCCGGGATTCGGTGAGAAATGGCTACGCACTGAGCCGCTGCGTGGCCCCGCGATGTCGAAAACCCACGCATGAACCCCCGATCTGTGCCCGATCTGTGCCCAAAGCGGCGCTTGCGCGGCCGCTTCCTACCTGCCAGACTCGCAAAAAAGGGCGGTTGAACTTCCTATACCCGACCTCGCCCTCGGCGCGGTCGCCGGCTAGCTTGAGGTTCACGGTCGTCACGTTGTGATGCAGGATTTCCATGGCCTTCTGGATTTCCGGCAGCTTGTCGATGAATTCCATCGCCAGGCCCTTGGCGAAGTGGCCGTGATCGTCAATCGCATCCTCGTGATAGAGCGTACGCATCTTGACGTGATCGTGGCGGTCGGCAGCGTTGCAGTAGGCCATGATCAGCTCGTAAATCGCCTGCTTGTCGAGCAGTTCGTCGAGCTGCTGTTCGCGCGTCTTGCCGCTCATCAGCTCAATCCCACGACCGGCAGCGCGACGCCGTGCACCGCGCGCGCCTGCTCGGAGCAGAGGAAGGTGATGACTGCCGCCAGATCGCCCGGCGCGACCCATTTCTTCGGATCGGCGTCTGGCATCGCGGCGCGATTCGGTGGCGTGTCGATGATGCTGGGCAGCACGCAGTTGACGTTGATGTTCTGCTCGCGCAGTTCGCCGGCCATGGCTTCGGTGATGCGGATCACCGCGCTCTTCGAGGCGCTGTAGGCCCCCATCTGCGCCACGCCTTTCTGGCCGGCGCCAGCGCCGACGTTGACAATCTTCCCGCCGCCGCCCGCCAGCATCGCCGGTACCGCGGCGCGCACGGCATTGAGCAGGGTGCCGACGTTGATGTCCTGCATCTTTTGCCAGTCGGCTGCCGCAGTGGCATGCACCGGGGTGCCCATGGCGAAACCGCCGGCGATGTTGCAGAGGGCGTCGAGACGGCCGAACTTCTGCATCGCGGCGTTAACCGCATTCTGCGCCGAGGCAGAGTCGAGCAGGTTGGCCGGCAGCAGCAGGCGTGTGTCGGCGGTGCCGGGATACGCTTGTTGCAGCACGGCCTCGCTGACGTCGGCCAGCGCCAGCCTGGCGCCACCAGCAGCAAAGCCTGCGGCAACCGCCTTGCCGAGAGAGCCGGCCGCGCCGGTAATCATCACCACCTGATTGTCGAAGCGCATGGCGTTTCCGTATGAGGAATCTGGTTTATTGAAGCAGACGGCAATGTGCGGGCGAATCCTGCAATCGTGTGAGCCCGCATGCCGGCGATTTCAGCTTGCCTTGGTGGCCGCTTGCGTCTGCCAGTAGGGGTGATCCGGCGGATATTGCGGACCGTCCGGCGACCACTCCGGCGGGCCGAAAATCCAGCCCAGCTTGTTGCGCCAGCCCTTGGCGTTCCAGACCTGGCGCAGCATGAAGGCGGTCTCGTGGAAAATCACGGTGGGCAGGCTGAAGGTCTTGAGGTCGTGCACCAGGCCGTATTTCACCGGGACGTCGCGGCGCTCTTCCTGGAAGGTGCCGAACAGCTTGTCCCAGATAATGAGGATGCCAGCGTAGTTCTTGTCGATGTAGATGCCGTTGCTGCCGTGGTGGGCGCGGTGATGCGAGGGCGTGTTCATGAACTTTTCGAGGAAGCCCAGGCGGTCGATGGCCTCGGTGTGGATCCAGTACTGGTAGATCAGGCTGATGCCGAATTGCACCGCAATCGCCAGCGGGTGAAAGCCGACGAAGGCCAGCGGCAGGTAGAACACGAAGGTATACGCCGGGCCCAGGGTCGACTGGCGCAGCGCAGTACTGAGGTTGTAGTGCTCGCTGGAATGATGATTGACGTGCTCCATCCAGAACAGGCGGCAACGGTGCGCGCTGCGGTGATACCAGTAATAGGTAAAGTCGTCGGCGAAGAACAGCAGCACCCAGGTCCACCAGACGAGGGGCGAGAGCGTGAACAGGCGATGTTCATAGACGAAAGCAAACAGCCAGCCGGTATAGCCTGCGCACAGGGCCCGCATGCCGAGCTTGATCAGGCCCAGCGAGATGCTGACGCTGCTGTCCTTGATCTCGTAGCCCCTTTTGCCCTTGCTCTTGGCGCGGCGCAGGGCGAACCACTCCCAGGCCATCAGGACCAGAAAATAGGGCATGGCGATGTAGAAGATGTTTTTGGCCCACCAGTCCAGCGTTTCCATAAGCTCCTCGATTCGCACGATGTATTGACTGTTAGCATTCTCTCCATTGTGTATCACTTGCCGCTTGACCCCGCACGACAATCTGTATGACAGCACGCGCCAAGACCGGAGTCGACGACCCTGCGGCCCTCGCGCCCAGCACCGCGGTCAGCTATCTGCTGGCCTTGTTCGACTATTTGCGCCTGCGGCAGATCGATGCGACCGAACTGCAGCGGAGCCTGAACGTGGATCTCAACGACCGCGATGCGCGCGTCAGCGAGCTGGAGGCGGCTGAATTGTTCAATCGCGCCGCCGTGCTGGCCCAGGATCCTGATCTCGGCGTGCATGTTGCCGAGCACATCCGGCCAGGGCATTACGGCGTTCTCGGCTATGTCGCCATGGCCTGTACGACCCTGGGCGAGGCCATGCTCGCCCAGCAGCGCTATCAGGGGCTGGTGATCACCGTTGCGCCGGTGGACGTGCGGATCGACGCCGAAGCGATCGTGTTGAGCTGGAACCGTTCGACCGATCTCCGCTACCGCCAGCTTGCGGAGTTCAATCTCGCCGGCATGCTGACTTTTGTGCGCTGGATCACCGGACAGGCGATCTCTCCGCTGGGCGTCGATTTCACATACGAGGCGCCGCAGCGCCTGGACGAGCAGCGCCGTGTGTTCGCCTGCCCGATACGCTTCCGGCAGGACAGTTACCGCATGATCGTGCCGAAGTCGTGGCAGGGACTGGGCCTGATCCAGCCGGACCCCGCCATGCGCCAGTTGATGGATCGCCTGGCCCAGCAGCAATTGCTGACGCTCACGCGCACGGACGATCCGCTGGTCCGCGCCCGCCGCCTGATCGCGCAGCGGCTGGGAGATGGCGAACTGGAGCTGAGTCATGTCGCCTCGGCGCTGCACGTCTCGCCACGGACCTTCCAGCGCAAGCTCCAGGAGCATGGTGAAAGTTTTACCCAGCTGGTCGATGGCGTGCGCAAGGAAATGGCTGAACGCTATCTGGAAGATGCCTCGCTGAGTCTCACGGACATCGCTTTTCTGCTGGGGTATTCCGAGCAGAGCGCCTTTGCGCGTGCCTACAAGCGCTGGACCGGGCACGCGCCGGCACGTACGCGACAGGCGGCGGCCGGTTGAGCCTTACTGAGGGGGCGGCATGGGCAGGGCCAGTGGCCGCAGGGGTTGACGGACAGGGTCCCAATCCGCGGCGGCCTGCCGCAGCCGCTCGATGCGCTCGGCGTCCAGCGGATGCGTCGAGAGCAGGGACGGTGCTTCACCGCCGTGTTCGGTGTGATAAGCCGCAAAAGTCTCGAATACCGAAGCGCCGCCGCCGGCGTGACCATAAAGTTTCTTCACTGCGGCGATGGCATGTCCGTCGGCGAGCGTTTCCGCCTGCCGGGAATAGCCGCGCTGGACCACGGTGGCAAAGGCCGTAGACGGGGTCTCCTCGTTTTCAGTGCAATAAGTGACGGTACGAAAAGCTAGCACTGGC
>NZ_CANBCC010000119.1 GCF_947366995.1 uncultured Aquabacterium sp.
CATCAGCCGTGTCAGCGCTTCCTGGTACTTGGCCGCGGTCTTCTCGATCACATCCTGCGGCAGCGCCGGCGACGGTGCGGTCTTGTCCCAGGGCTGGCCGTTGACGGTGGCCTGCTCCAGCCAGTCGCGCAGGAACTGCTTGTCGAAGCTCGGCGGGTTGCGGCCTTCCACATAACCCTCGGCAGGCCAGAAGCGCGAGGAATCCGGCGTCAGCACCTCGTCCATCACGGTCAGCGTGCCGTGCTCGTCCAGGCCGAACTCGAACTTGGTGTCGGCAATGATGATGCCCTTGGTCAGCGCGTAGTCGGCAGCGGTCTTGTAGAGCTTCAGCGCCAGCGCACGCACCTTCTCGGCCATCTCGGCGCCGATGATCTCGCTCATCTTGTCGAACGAGATGTTCTCGTCGTGCTCCCCCACTTCGGCCTTGGTGGCCGGCGTGAAGATGGGCTCGGGCAGCTTGCTGGCGTTCTGCAGGCCGGCGGGCAGCTTCACGCCGCACACCTCGCCGTTGTCCTGGTATTCCTTCCAGCCGCTGCCAGCCAGGTAGCCACGCACCACCGCCTCCACGGGCAGGGGCTTGAGTTTCTTGACCAGCATGGCGCGGCCTTCCACCTGGGGGCGCTCTTCGGGCGTCACGACGCTCAGCGGGTCTTCGCCAGTCAGGTGGTTCGGGGCCACGTCCTTGAGCAGGTCGAACCAGAACAGCGCCATCTTCGTCAGCAGCGCGCCCTTGCCCGGAATCGGCTCGCCCATGATCACGTCGAACGCGCTGATGCGGTCGGAGGCCACCATCAGGATGCGGTCGTTGCCGACGGCGTAGTTGTCGCGGACCTTGCCGCGGGCCAGCAGCGGCAGCGAGGTGATGGCGGAGGTGTGGAGGGCAGAAGTCATGGAAAAGGCGCCAGAAGGGTTCGCGGCGGGCCGGCACGCAGCCCGGTCGTCAAACCGACATTGTGCCGCCTGTTGACCTCGCCGTCGCCTCACGCCGCTGGCGGCGTATCCCCCTGCTCCGGCGCCCCGGCCACCAGCTCGCTCAGTTCGGCCATCAGGCGACCGATGTCGAGGGGCTTGGTCCAGTAGGCGGCGAAGCCGGCCGCCAGCGCCCGTTCGATGTCGGCCGGCATGGCATCGGCCGACACCACGGCCGCCGGCACCTGCGCCAGGTGGGGCAGGCGGCGCAAGGCGGCCAGCAGAGCCAGCCCGTCCGTGTCGGGCAGGTGCATGTCGAGCAGCAGCACATCGGGTCGCAGCGTGCGTGCCGCTTCGAGCGCGTCGGCACCGGTCTCGGCCACCGTGAGGTGGAAGTCCGGCCGGTCCTCGAAGACGGAGGCCATCAGGATGGCGTTGACCCGGTTGTCCTCGACGTACAGCACCTCGCGCACGCGAGCCGTGGCCGGCAGTCTGGCCGCCATCGTGCCGTCCCCAGCGGGCGCCAGCGGGTCCAGAGCCCCTGCACCGGTCGGGGCCCACGGGTCATGTCTGTGCTGGTCGTCCTGGGTGCCGGGCACGGGCTGCAACGCAACCTGGAAACACGCGCCCAGCCCGGGTCGAGACCGCAGCTGCAACTCCCCGCCCATCAGCTCGACCAGCCCCCGCGTGATCACCAGGCCCAGGCCCACGCCCTCCACGCCGCTGCGCTCTGCACCCAGCCGGTTGAAGGGCTGGAAGAGCTGGGTCTGCTGCGCCTCGCTCAAGCCCGGCCCCTCGTCCTGCACGGCGATCACCACGCGGCCGCCCTCGTTGCGCACGTCGACCGTCACCGCGCCGCCCAGCGGGCCATACTTGATCGCGTTGGAGAGCAGGTTGAGCAGCACCTGCAGGAGCCGGTTGTCATCCGCCAGGGCCGACCACCCCTGCTGCACCGGCGGCACGATCACGACGTGACGCGAAACCGCCAGGGGCTCGACCAGCCGCATCGCCTGGCGCAGCACCGGGTCCACCTCCATGGGCTGCACGTGGATGCTCGTGTGCCCGGCCTCGATGCGCGACAGCTCGAGCACCTCGTTGACCAGGTGCAGCAGGCTGTCGCCCGCGGCCTCGATGTAGCCGAGCTTGCGGCGCTGGTCGGCATCCAGCGGGGCACCCTGGGTGCGCATGAGCCGCGCAAAGCCCAGGATGCCGTTGAGCGGCGTGCGCAGCTCGTGGCTCATGCGGGCCAGAAAGGCGCTCTTGGCCTGGCTGGCCCGCTCGGCAGCTTCGCGCTCGTGGTGGTGGTGCTCCATTTCGCGGCGACCGGTGATGTCCTGCGCGTAGCCGTGCCACAGCACCGTGCCGTCCGGCTCCCCATGCGGCGACGCATGCGTCTCCCGCCACTGCTCGCGGCCATCGAGGAGCACCCGGTACTCCAGGCGCCAGGGTTGTAGCGACGCCGCCGACTGCGCCACCGCGGCCATCAGCTGCGCCCGGTCGTCCGGGTGCATCACGCTCCACAGCGCATTGGCGTCGGCCAGCGCCTGCACGGGCGTCACCCCGAAAAGCGGGCGCACGCCTTCGGTGACATAGGTGAAGGCGAGGTGCGACTCGGGTTGCGAGGATCGCCGCAGCTGGAACAGCATGCCCGGTGCTTCTTCGGCCACCCGCTTGATG
Organism: uncultured Aquabacterium sp.; assembly: GCF_947366995.1. Classification (GTDB taxonomy): domain Bacteria; phylum Pseudomonadota; class Gammaproteobacteria; order Burkholderiales; family Burkholderiaceae_C; genus Aquabacterium. The sequence goes on from NZ_CANBCC010000119.1 coordinate 2,587, forward strand.
GCCAGCAGCTGGTACTCCAGCCGACGGCGCTCCTTGATGCGCATGAACACCACCAGCGCCCCGCCGTCGGCGTCGGCGCGCCGTGCGTTGAGCAGCACGTCGACCACCGTGCCATCCACCCGCTGCAGCAGCATCGACACCTCTTCCACCTCGCCTTGCGCGGCGAGCATCGGCTGCACATACGTGTGCCACATCAGGCGCCCCGCCTGCGGGTAGAGCGTCGTCACGCCCCGGCCGTGCAGCTCTTCCGGCCCTGCCACGCCCAGCCAGCCGGCCAGTGTGACGTTGGCTGCACGCACCAGCCCGTCACGGTCCAGGCGTACCAACCCGCACGGCAGCACGTCACCGAGTTCGACGTCGGCACCCCATCGGTCTGTCATGGTGTGGCTGCCCGCTTTGGCCGGCGCAGGTCATTGCGAATCAGCGCAATCGTCTCGTCGGGATGGCTCAGGTGCGGGCAATGCCCGGTGGCTGCCATGCGGTTGAGCCGCGCTCGGGGGATGTGCCGAAGAAGGTAGTCGCCCACCGAGGACGGGGCAACGGCATCGTCGGCGCACTGCATGATGAGCACCGGCACAGGGATGCGCGGCAGGTGCTGGCGAATGTCGGACGTGAACACCACTTCGGCGAAGCGTCGCACGATGGCTGGATCGCCGGCGCACAGGTTCTCGCGCATCTCGGCCACCCGCTCGGGCCACACGGTCGTCTTGACCACGAGCGGGGCCAGCATGTCGGCCCAACCCACCATGTTGCGGTCCATGAGGTCCAGCATGTCCATCACGTCCTGCCGCTCGAAGCCCCCCACATACTCGCCATCGTTGATGAAGCAGGGGTTCGGGCCGACCAGGATCAGGCGCTCGAAGAGTTCCGGCCGGTCAATGCTGGCCAGCGCCCCGATCGAACCACTGACGGAATGCGCCACCAGCACGACCTGCTCATGCCGCAGGGCGTCGAGCACCTCGATGAGGTCCTGCTCGTAGCCTTCCAGGCTGCCATAGCGCTGGGGTGTCCAGGCGCACAGGTCGGAGCGCCCGCTGCCGACGTAATCGAACAGCACGATGCGGTGGTCGCGAGCCAGGTCCGCGGCCACAAAGCGCCAGATGCGCTGATCGCAGCCGAAGCCGTGCGCCAGCACCAGCACGCGCTCGCCCCGCCCGATTTCCGTGACGTGGTTGCGTGCGCGGACGTCGTTCTTCATGACGCCTCTCCTCATTTTGTGTGTGGGATCCTGCTCATGCTGGTGCAAGGCACAGACCTCCATCGCGGTTGTAGCACAGCGGCCGCGCCGTGGGCGAGCACCGTCGCGCACCCCGCACGGCGACCGGGGCAAGCCACGAAAAAGGCCGACAGCGCCTGCGCCCTGTCGGCCTGATGGCCGGCCCTTCGGCCGGCGCGGTGTGGTGGCGATCAGGCCACGATCTGGGCCAGCTTGCCCGCAGCGTACAGCGAGGCGATCTCGCTCAGGCCGATGGGCTTGATCTTGCCGGCCTGACCTTCGCAGCCGAACTCCATGTAACGCTGCTTGCACACCTGCTTGGCGGCCTCGCGGGCGGGCTTGAGCCATTCGCGGGCGTCGAACTTGTCCGGGTTCTCGAACAGGAACTTGCGCACGGCACCGGTCATGGCCAGGCGGATGTCGGTGTCGATGTTGATCTTGCGCACGCCGTACTTGATGGCTTCCTGGATTTCCTCGACGGGCACGCCGTAGGTTTCCTTCATCTTGCCGCCGTACTGGTTGATGATGGCCA
>NZ_CANBCC010000120.1 GCF_947366995.1 uncultured Aquabacterium sp.
CGACTTGGTGCGCTGCAGCGCGCCCGGAATGGGGCCGGTGCGGCCCGGCACGGGAACGGCGGGCGGGGGCAACGGGGTGGGAGTGACCACGGGCGCAGGTTTCTGCGGCGGGGGCAGGGGCACGCTGGTGCAGGCGGCGAGGGTGCCTACAATGGCCGCGAGCAGGCCGGTGCGCCCCGGTTTCAACGGACGAACGATCATGGACCTGATTGTGCTGGAAGCCGCTGCCGCGCTGGCGCTGCTGGGCTTCGTCGTGTGGTGGACGATGTTCTCGGGCCGACGCGGCGGTGAGCTCGACGACGACGGGCCCGGTGGGCCCGTGGCCGACGAGGATCAGGGCCGCGGCTCGACCGGCCCGGTGGCCGAGCCGGCCAGCGAGGCCGACGCGGCCTCCCGCGGCGGGAACAGGAAGCTCAAGGGCTGACGACGCACGCGGCGCCACACGGCCTTGCGCAAACGCGCCCGGTCGCTTACACGAACCTCGCGCGAACGCACCGCCACGCGCAGGGCCAGCACGAAGCTCACCCCCACGTTCAGCAGCCCGGTCAGCGGCACGGCGGCCGCGCACCACCAGAAGCCGGGGTGGTGGATCACATCGGGACCGAGCGTGCCCGCCGCGGCCATCAGCTGCCCCATCGACAGCGTCACGTGGCGCACGTCCAGCGGCAGCGCCAGAAAGCCTGCGATCACCGGGACCAGACCCAGCATCATCCCCAGCGACACGTTGGCCGCCAGCCCCGAAATGTTCTCGCGCCACCAGCCGGCCCAGTAGGCGGCGCGGTCTGCGCCCAGCCACAGCCGGATCCGCGGGTTCCAGCGCAGGGCACTGTCCAGACGGTGCAGCACGAACCAGTTCTCCACCCAGCCCGCGATGATGCTGGAGGCAAACAGCAGCACCCCGGTGAAGGCGGCATACCAGAGCGAGGGGCCCAGCAGCGTCAGCGAATGCAGCACGTACTCGGCCTTGGCGGGGCTGATCAGCGGCTTGCCCAGTGCCCACCACGCCATCACCTGGGCCAGCAGCACCAGCGGGCCCACCAGCGCGAGGTTGCCCACGATGCCGGCCACCTGCGAACGGATCAGGTGCGCCACCTCGTCCACGAACCCTTCGATGGCCTCGTCGGTGCGGGTGTCGGACAGGCGCGCCGCCATGGCGGGGGCCGTCATGGCCGGTTGCTTGGTGGCCACCGTCCAGTGCAGCAGCTGCACGATGACGAAGCTGACCGCGTAGTTCAGCCCTGCGCCCAGCCCGGCCCAGAAGGGCGACAGGCCCAGCGCCATCACCGCGAACTTCATGTACGTGGTGCCGGCGATCACGACACCGCCGCCGCCCGCGCGGCGCAGCATGTCGCGGTACTCGGCCCGGTTGCGGGTGATGTAGTGCTCACCGGTTTCAGCGCTGCGCTCGGCCACCTTGCGCGCCAGCATCGCGTAATGGCGCGAGAACAGCGCGCGCACGCTGCGGCGCCGCTGGCCCTGCTCCAGCAGTTCGCACAGCAGGTTGCGCAGCACCGGGGCCGGCTGGGGCGCCAGAATCACCTCCAGCAGCTGCTCCACGCGCCGGCAGCGCGCGCACAGCTGGTCGATCTGGAACACCAGGTCCACCGAGATGCCCTGCGCCTCGAGGTGGCCGTGCAGGCCGCTGGCCGCCGCAGCACAGCGGTCCAGCAAGGCACGCAGGTATTGCGCCTCCTGCAGCAGTGCGGTCGAGGGGCCGTGGTCGTCCCCATCGGGCCGTTCGGCCTCGGTCAGCGCCAGTTCGTGCAGGCGTTCGGCGGCCCGGCCCAGCTGCCGGAAGGCCTGGCGGCCCAGCTGCTCGTCGTTGAGTTGCGCGGCCACCGTTTGCGCAGGCAGGCCTGCATCCCGCTCATCGGGGATGCCGTCGTCCACCCGCGTGCCCAGCCGCCCACGAAACGCGGGCGACATGCCGGCAGCCCGCACCTGCGAAACCAGGTAGGCGATCGCATCCAGAAAGGGCTCGCGCCAGCCCGCTGTGCGCGCGGACACCGTGGGCTCGGCCAGGGCCTCGCGCCACAGCGCCGCCAACTCGGCCAGCGTGGCCGCGTCCAGGCGCTCCAGCCAGGCGGCGTCGTGGGGGTCGTCGAACAGCAGCGTGAACAGGCGGGCCAGGTCGCCGGTGTCCGGCGTGCCGGGCAGCGTCTTGCGGCGCAGGCGCTCGCCCAGTTCGTTCAGGAAGGAGCTTCGCGGAGAAAAGCCGTAATCCGCCAGCAGCGCCGCCACATCGGTGTCACGCCAGAAGGCGGCGAGCAGGGCCACCACGCGCGCGCGCCGCTCGGGCTGCATCGCCAGCAGCCGCACCACGTACTGCGTGCCACTCACACGTTCGCCGCGGCGCACCCAGTCGATCAGCTGGATCAACCACAGGTGGCGCTCCACCAGCGGGGCATGCGGGTCGGCGCTGTCCAGCAGCGCTTCAAGAGACATCCCGTTGCCGGGCCGCGGCCACCAGCGTTGACGGGTCAGGGGGCGAAGCAGGGTCTTGAGCCAGGCCATCAATGAAGGGATTGGGTCCGCGCGAGCGTGAACGGCGCGATGGGCGCCTCGAACGGGCGGGCGTCTTCGGTCATGCAATAGAAGGTGCCCTGCATCACGCCATGCGGGGTGTCGAGGCTGGTCCAGCTGGTGTATTCGAACTGCTCGCCCGGCTTCAGCACCGGCTGGTGGCCCACCACGGCCAGCCCGCGCACCTCCTGGGTGCGGCCGGTGGCATCGGTGATGAGCCACTGCCGCGCCACCAGCTGCGCCGTCACCGCCCCGGTGTTGCGGATGGTGACCGTGTAGCTGAACGCGTACTCGTTGCGGCTGGGGTTGCTCTGCTCGGCCAGGTACTCGGGCCGGACGGAGCAGGTGAATTCAGGCAGGCTCATGCGACCCATTCTAGGGAAAGCCCGTTCGTGACGTCCGTCACAAAACCCAGCATCGTGTGGGGCTGTCCATGGCGCCGTCATGGTCGATGGCCCGGCCCGGCCTTTCGGCCGCCTTCCTACAATGGCGGTTTGTCCGTCCCCCCGAGGTTTCCTGCATGTCGCGCACCTTCCGCATCGCCCCCAGCATCCTGTCCGCCGATTTCGCCCGCCTGGGTGAGGAAGTGCGCCACGTCATCGACGCCGGGGCCGACTGGATCCACTTCGACGTGATGGACAACCACTACGTGCCCAACCTGACGTTCGGGCCGATGGTGTGCCAGGCGCTGCGCAAGCACGCCGTGCGCGCCGATGGCACCGCCGTGCCCATTGACGTGCACCTCATGGTGCAGCCGGTCGACGCGCTGGCTACGGCCTTTGCCAAGTCGGGCGCCGACATCGTCACCTTCCACCCCGATGCCTCCACGCACGTCGACCGCACGCTGCAACTCATCAAGGCCGAAGGCGTGCAGGCCGGCCTGGTGTTCAACCCGGCCGCGCCGGTGGACGTGCTGGAATGGGTGATCGACAAGGTGGACGTGGTGCTGCTGATGAGCGTCAACCCCGGCTTCGGTGGCCAGAGCTTCATCGACAGCACGCTGCGCAAGGCCGAGAAGGTGCGCAAGATCATCGACGCATCGGGCCGTGACATTCGCCTGGAAATCGATGGCGGCATCAAGGTCGACAACATCCGCCGCGTGGCCGACGCCGGCGCCGACACCTTCGTGGCCGGCAGCGCCATCTTCGGCCAGCCCAGCTACAAGGCCGTGATCGACGCGATGCGCGCCGAACTCGCCCGCTGAACCGGAGCTTCACTCCCATGGCCACCACGCTGCAACTCGATTTTGTCTCTGACGTGTCCTGCCCGTGGTGCGCCATTGGCCTGGCCTCGCTGCGCCAGGCCATGGCCCAGCTGGCCGACGAGATGCAGTTCACGCTGCGCTTCCAGCCGTTCGAGCTGAACCCGCAGATGCCGCCCGGCGGCGAAGACATCGGCGAGCACCTGACCCGCAAGTACGGCTCGACGCCGGAACAGCAGGCGCAGATCCGCGAGACCATCCGCCAGCGCGGGGCCGAGCTGGGCTTCACCTTCAACACCGAAGGCCGCGGCCGCATCTACAACACCTTCCATGCCCACCGCCTGCTGCACTGGGCGGGCGAAGAGCACCCCGAGCAGCAGTTGGCGCTGAAGCAGGCGCTGCTGGAAGCCTGCCACCGCGACCGCCAGGCCATGGACGTGTTGAATCACGAGCAAAACTGAGCCAGGCGTCACGTCCAAAACTGAGCCACTA
>NZ_CANBCC010000121.1 GCF_947366995.1 uncultured Aquabacterium sp.
CGTTCCTGCGCAAGGACCACCCGATGTTCGACTCGCGTCTGCGTCAGGCAGCCCGCCGTGGTGCACAGATCTCCGCCATCGGCAGCGCCAACGACGACTGGGCCATCTCGCTGGCTCAGCGCGTGACCGTGGCGCCGAGCGCCTGGGCCCAGGCCCTGGCTGACGTGGCCGTGGCCATCGCCGGCGAGCTGAACGTGACCGCGCCGTGCAACGGCACCGCCACCGAAGCCGCCAAGGCCATCGCGGCCTCGTTGATGTCGGGTCAGAGCAAGGCCATCCTGCTAGGCAACGCCGCAGCGCAGCACCCGCAGGCCTCGTCGCTGCAGGCGCTGGCCCAGTGGATCGCCAGCCAAACCGGCGCCCGCTTCGGCTTCCTGGGCGAATCGGCCAATACCGTGGGCGCGCAGCTCGCGGGGGCACAGCCCCAGCAGGGCGGCCTGAACGCGGGTGAGATGCTGGCCGGCAAGGGCCTCAAGGCCTTCGTGCTGATGGGCGTCGAGCCCGAGTTCGACAGCGCCAACCCGACCGCTGCGGCCGCCGCCATCCTCGGCGCCGAAATGGTCGTGGCCATGAGCCCGTTCAAGACGGCCGCGACCGAGTACGCCGACGTGATCCTGCCGATCTCGCCGTTCTCCGAAACGTCGGGCACCTTCGTGAACGCGGAAGGCCGCGTGCAGAGCTTCCACGGTGTGGTCAAGCCCCTGGGCGAGACCCGTCCGGCCTGGAAGGTGCTGCGCGTCCTGGGCACGATGCTGGGCCTGGACGGCTTTGCCTTCGAAACCTCGGAAGAGGTGAAGGCCCGTGCGCTGGGTGACCTGGCCGCACTGCCTGCCAAGCTGAACAACGAGACGGAAGCTGCCATCACGCTGACGGGCGGCACCGGTGCGCTCGAGCGCCTGGCCGACCTGCCGATCTACAGCGCCGACGCCCTGGTTCGCCGCGCGCCGTCGCTGCAGGCTACCGCCGATGCCCGTCCGCCCGTCGCCAGCCTGCCGCAGGCGCTGTGGGCCGAGCTGGGTCTGAGCGAAGGGGCGCAGGTCAAGGTGTCGCAGGAAGGTGGCGCGGCCGTGCTGCCCGCCGTGCTGGACCCCAGCCTGCCGGCCAACGTGGTGCGTGTGCCCGCCGGTACGCCGGCGACGTCCACCCTCGGCGCATCCTTCGGCGCGATCCGCGTCGAAAAAGCCTGAAGGGTAGGGGAGACACTCAATGATTGACACCCTGTACAACGCTGGCGCAGCCAGCCTGGGCGGTGCCTGGCCGGTGGTCTGGTCGCTCATCAAGATCGTGGCGCTGTTGCTGCCGCTGCTGGGCTGCGTGGCCTACCTCACGCTGTGGGAGCGCAAGGCCATCGGCTGGTCGCAGATTCGTCCGGGCCCGAACCGCACCGGCCCGGCCGGTCTGCTGCAGCCGATTGCCGACGCCGTGAAGCTGATCTTCAAGGAGATCATCGTTCCGTCGGCGGCCAACAAGAGCCTGTTCTTCCTGGGCCCGATCATGACGATCATGCCGGCCCTGGCGGCCTGGGCGGTGATCCCGTTCGGTCCGGAAGTGGCGCTGGCCAACGTCAACGCCGGCCTGCTGTTCCTGATGGCGATCACCTCGCTGGAAGTCTATGGCGTGATCATCGCCGGCTGGGCTTCGAACTCGAAGTACGCCTTCCTCGGCGCCATCCGCGCTTCGGCCCAGATGGTGTCGTACGAAATCGCGATGGGCTTCTGTCTGGTGATCGTGTTGATGACCGCCGGCTCGCTCAACATGACGGACATCGTGCTGAGCCAGGGCAAGGGTCAGTTCGCCGACATGGGCCTGAGCTTCCTGTCGTGGAACTGGCTGCCGCTGCTGCCGATCACCGTCATCTACTTCATCTCGGGTCTGGCTGAAACCAACCGCCACCCGTTCGACGTGGTGGAAGGCGAATCGGAAATCGTGGCCGGTCACATGATCGAGTACTCCGGCATGTCGTTCGCGATGTTCTTCCTGGCCGAGTACGCCAACATGATCCTGGTGTCCACGCTGGCTGCCATCATGTTCTTCGGTGGCTGGCTGCCCCCGATCGACGCCCTGAGCTTCATTCCGGGCTGGATCTGGCTGGGCCTCAAGGCCTTCATCATCGTCACCCTGTTCCTGTGGGTGCGCGCATCGTTCCCCCGCTTCCGTTACGACCAGATCATGCGTCTGGGTTGGAAGATCTTCATCCCGCTGACCCTGGTCTGGCTGGTGGTGGTCGGCGTCTGGATGATGTCGCCCTGGAACATCTGGAAATAAGGAAGGCCACCCATGTCTGCGACCTCCTTTAAGGAATTCGTCTCCAGTTTCTTCCTCATCGAACTGTTCAAGGGAATGGCCCTGACCGGCCGCCACTTCCTGAAGCCGTCCATCACGGTGCAGTTCCCTGAGGAAAAGACCCCGATGTCCCCGCGCTTCCGTGGCCTGCATGCCCTGCGCCGGTACGAGAACGGCGAAGAGCGCTGCATCGCCTGCAAGCTGTGCGAAGCGATCTGCCCTGCCATGGCCATCACGATCGAGTCGGACGTGCGTGACGACGGCACCCGCCGCACCACGCGGTACGACATCGATCTGACCAAGTGCATCTTCTGCGGTTTCTGCGAAGAAAGCTGCCCTGTGGACTCGATCGTGGAGACCCACATCCTCGAGTACCACGGCGAAAAGCGCGGTGACCTCTACTTCACCAAGGACATGCTCCTGGCGGTGGGGGATCGCTACGAAAAGGACATTGCAGCCAACAAGGAGGCGGACGCGAAATACCGCTGACCCACCATGGACACCTTCAGCCTACTTTTCTATCTGTTCGCCCTGGTGCTGGTCTACGCGGGCTTCCGCGTGATCACCGCCCGGAGCCCTGTCACTGCCGCGCTGCACCTGGTGCTCGCCTTCTTCAGCGCGTCCTGCGTGTGGATGCTGCTGCAGGCCGAGTTCCTGTCGATTGCGCTGGTGCTCGTCTACGTCGGTGCCGTGATGGTGCTGTTCCTCTTCGTCGTGATGATGCTCGACATCAACGTCGACGCCCTGCGCCAGGGGTTCTGGAAGCACTTCCCGGCCGCCGGCATCATCGGTGCCCTGATCGCGATCGAAATGGCCTTCGTGCTGACCCGCGGCTTCGACCTGCCTGAGGCACGCCCGTTCCCGCCTGAGGTCGCTCAGGTGGCCAACACCAAGGCGCTGGGCATCGAGCTCTACACCAACTACCTGTTCCCGGTTCAGATCGCTGCGGTGATCCTGCTGGTGGCCATCGTGGCGGCCATCGCGCTGACCCTGCGTCGTCGCAAGGATTCGCAGTACCAGAACCCGTCCGAGCAGGTCCGCGTCAAGAAGGCCGATCGTCTGCGCATCGTCAAGGTTGCACCGCAGGTCGATGCACCGGCTGCCGACGCCAGCAACCAGACCGGAGGCCAGGCATGACCACGTCCATCACCCTCGGGCACTTCCTGTCGCTGGGCGCGATCCTCTTCGCGATGTCGGTGATCGGGATCTTCCTGAACCGCAAGAACCTGATCGTGCTGCTGATGGCCATCGAGCTGATGCTGCTGGCCGTCAACATGAACTTCGTCGCGTTCTCCCACTACCTGGGGAACATGGACGGTCAGGTCTTCGTCTTCTTCATCCTGACCGTCGCGGCAGCTGAGTCCGCCATCGGTCTGGCCATTCTGGTGGTGCTGTTCCGCAACCGTCAGTCGATCAATGTCGACGAGCTCGACACGCTCAAGGGCTGATCGGGAGAGACACAACAATGACAACAGAACTTTCTCTCAACTCGCTGCTGGCGGTGCCCCTGGCGCCGCTGGTCGGCTCGATTGCCGCCGGCCTGTTCGGCAAGGCGATCGGACGGCGCGGCGCGCACCTGCTGACCATCCTCGGGGTGCTGATCGCGTTCATCATCTCGGCGATGACGCTGAAGGCCGTGGCCGTGGACGGCGCGACCTTCAACCAGACCGTCTACGAATGGATGACGCTGGGCTCGCTGAAGATGGAAGTCGGCTTCATGGTCGACGGCCTGACCGCGATGATGATGTG
>NZ_CANBCC010000122.1 GCF_947366995.1 uncultured Aquabacterium sp.
TCAGCAATGCCGCGGGCGTACAGCGTCACAGCCTTGGCCGAGTCGTCGTTACCGGGGATCACGTAGTCGATGCCTTCTGGGGAGTGGTTCGTATCGACCACACCGATCAGAGGAATGCCCAGCTTCTTGGCTTCAGCCACAGCAATCTTGTGGAAACCCACGTCGATGATGAAGATGGCGTCAGGCAAAGCAGCCATATCCTGGATGCCGCCGATGTCCTTTTCCAGCTTGGCGATTTCGCGGCTGAAAGTCAGTTGTTCTTTCTTGCTCAGGTTGTCCAGGCCGGTTTCCAGCTGGGCCTTCATGTCCTTCAGGCGCTTGATGGAAGTCTTCACCGTCTTGAAGTTGGTGAGCATGCCGCCCAACCAGCGCTGGTCCACGAAAGGCACGCCAGCGCGTTGCGCTTCAGTAGCCAGAATTTCACGGGCTTGGCGCTTTGTGCCGACCATCAGGATCGTGCCGCGGTTGGCAGCCAGTTGCTTGGCGAACTTTTGGGCTTCCTGGAACAGTGGCAGCGACTTTTCCAGGTTGATGATGTGAATCTTGTTGCGATGGCCGAAGATGTAGGGGGCCATCTTGGGGTTCCAGAAGCGGGTCTGGTGACCGAAGTGGACACCTGCTTCCAGCATTTCGCGCATGGACACGGACATGATTTTTGCTCCAGAGGTTGGATCTAGAAGCCGACAGCGATCGGGCGCCCTTCTGCAGGACAGGACCGACACCTTGGATTGACGGCTTCGCGGTTTCAACAGTGTTCACCCGGACCATTCCGGGCAAACCCTGCGATTCTAGCACGCTTCCGGCGCCTGTTCAGCGCCCAACCCACGTCACCGCTTGTTGCGGGCGCTCTTGCGTGACGGCGCCTTCTTGCCTGCAGCAGGCTTGCCACCCCGACCGCCGGCCTCGGCAGCGGGATGGCGCTCGGCCTTGCTGCCGGTGCGCGCATCACGTGCACCTCGGCGGACCTGGCGGTCCAGCTCTTGAATCTCCGACAGCTCATCCTGCGCCGAATACTCGTTGGCCGAGCGCCCCTTGCGCCCAGTCCGCCCACTGCCCGCCTGCCCCTGCTGCGTCCGCGGTGTGGCCCCGCCATCTTCCCGCACCAGGCGGAAATCGATCTTGCGCGCATCCAGATCCACGCGGCTGACCTGCACCCGAACGCGAGCACCGACGCCATAACGCACACCCGAACGCTCGCCACGCAGCTCCTGACGCGCCTCGTCGAACCGGTAGTACTCGCCGCCCAGCTCGGTGATGTGCACCAAGCCCTCGACATACAGCCCATCCAGCTGCACGAACAGACCGAAGCTCGTGGCCGCACTGACGGTGCCCCCGTACTCTTCGCCCAGGCGCTCGCGCATGAACATGCACTTCAGCCACGCCTCGACATCGCGCGAGGCCTCGTCGGCGCGCCGCTCATTGGCACTGCAGTGGATGCCGGCGGTCTCCCACGCGATCGCCTCTTCCGGCGGCAGCTTGATCTTTGCGCCCTTGACCGGGGCCACAGGCAAGCCGCGAGTGAGGCCGCCCTGCCCGCCCTTGCGCTTGAAGTTGCCCACAGACGATTGCACCGGCGGCAGCTTCAACCCATACCGGTTGCGCCCGAGCAGCGCCTTGATCACGCGGTGCACCAGCAGATCGGGGTAGCGCCGGATCGGGCTGGTGAAATGTGTGTAGGCCTCGTAGGCCAGCCCGAAGTGACCGCTGTTGGCCGGGGTGTAGATCGCCTGCTGCATCGAGCGCAGCAGCATGGTGTGAATCTGCGCGGCGTCGGGCCGGTCCTTGGTGGCCTGTGCGATGGCCTGGAAGTCGCCAGGCTGCAGTTCTTCGCCCAATGTGAGACCCAGCCCCAGCGCCTTCAGATAGTTCTTCAGCAGGGTGCGCTTCTCAGGCGTCGGCCCTTCGTGCACACGGTACAGAGACGGGTGCTTGGCACGCAGAATGAAGTCGGCGGAGCACACGTTGGCCGCCAGCATGGCCTCCTCGATGAGTCGGTGGGCCTCGGTGCGCGTACGCGGCACGATCTTGGCAATGCGGCCATTCTCGTCGCAGACGATCTGCGTCTCGGTGGTTTCGAAATCCACCGCGCCCCGCGAACTGCGGGCCTTGAGCAGCACGCGGTACACCTCGTGCAGGTGCAGAAGATGGGGCACCAGGTCGGCACGGCGCAGGGCCTCGGGCCCTCGGGTGTTGCCCAGCACGGCCGCGACCTCGGTGTAGGTCAGCCGCGCGTGCGAGCGGATCACGGCAGGGAAGAACTGGTAGGCGTGGATTTCGCCCTCCCCTGTCACCAGCATGTCGCACACCATCGAAAGTCGCTCGACCTCGGGATTGAGGGAGCACAGCCCGTTGGACAGCTTCTCCGGCAGCATCGGAATGACGCGGCGCGGGAAGTACACCGAGGTGGCCCGCTCATACGCCTCGCGGTCCAGCGGCGCGTCGGGCTTCACATAATGGCTCACGTCGGCAATGGCGACGATCAGGCGCCAGCCGTTCGGCACCTTGCCTCGGCCGATGCGGGCCGGCTCACAGTACACCGCGTCGTCGAAGTCCCGCGCATCCTCTCCGTCGATCGTCACCAGCGGCACATCGGAAATGTCGATGCGACCCCGTTTGTCCACCGGGCGGACCTTCTCGGGCAGCTTCGCTGCCTGCGCCAGGACGTCATCCCCAAAGCGATGTGGCACCTCGTACTTGCGCACCGCGATCTCGATCTCCATGCCGGGATCGTCGATGCCGCCGAGCACCTCGATGACGCGCCCGACCGGTTGCGCGTTCAACGACGGCGCCTCGGTCAACTCCACCGCCACCACCTGGCCGGGCTCTGCCTTGCCGATCGCCTTGGCAGGCACCAGGATGTCGCGGCCGAAGCGGCGATCCTCTGGCGCCACCAGCCAGGCGCCCCCTTCATGCAGCAGTCTGCCGATGATGGGGGTCTTGCGACGCTCGAGGATGTCGAGCACCTGCCCCTCCGGGCGGCCCTTGCGGTCGAAGCGCATCACCCTCACCCGCACGCGGTCGCGGTGCATCACCGCACGCATCTCCTGTGGCGAAAGCCAGATGGTCGCATCGCCTTCATCGGCGTGGACGAAGCCATGGCCATCCCGGTGGCCCTGCACAGTGCCAACGATTTCGCTCATGAGATTCACAAAAAGTGTGGGGGGTGTTGTCATGTCTCGCATTTTGATGCTAGAATTCAATTCTTCGCTGATCACTGCAACGTTTTTCAGACAAGCAGCAGGTCAGTCGATATAGAGTACCTGCCCAGGTGGCGGAATTGGTAGACGCACTAGTTTCAGGTTCTTGCGGGTTACTCCGTGGTG
>NZ_CANBCC010000123.1 GCF_947366995.1 uncultured Aquabacterium sp.
CATTAAGCGATACCGACCTCTCGATTATCCGACAGCGGCGCGGCCCGGCCAATCGGCTGGGCTTCGCGGTGCAGCTTTGCTACCTACGCTTTCCGGGCGTCATACTGGGCGTTGATGAACCGCCGTTCCCGCCCTTGCTGAAACTGGTCGCCGACCAGCTCAAGGTCAGCATCGAAAGCTGGGGCAAGTACGGACAGCGGGAGCAGACCCGGCGTGAGCACCTGATCGAGCTGCAAACCGTCTTCGGTTTCCGGCCCTTCACCATGAGCCACTACCGGCAGGCCGTCCACACGCTGACCGAGCTGGCCATGCAAACCGACAAGGGCATTGTGCTGGCAAGCGCCTTCATCGAGGGCCTGCGGCGGCAGTCGGTCATTCTGCCTGCTCTCAACGCCGTCGAGCGGGCGAGCGCCGAGGCGATCACCCGCGCCAACCGGCGCATCTACGACGCCTTGGCCGAACCGCTATCGGACATGCATCGCCGTCGCCTCGACGATCTGCTCAAGCGCCGCGACAACGGCAAGACGACGTGGCTGGCCTGGCTGCGGCAATCCCCGGTCAAACCGAACTCGCGGCACATGCTGGAACACATCGAACGCCTCAAGGCGTGGCAGGCGCTCGACCTGCCCTCCGGCATCGAGCGGCTGGTTCACCAGAACCGGCTGCTCAAGATCGCCCGCGAGGGCGGCCAGATGACGCCCGCCGACCTGGCGAAGTTCGAGCCGCAGCGGCGTTACGCGACCCTGGTGGCGCTCGCCATCGAGGGCATGGCCACCGTCACCGACGAAATCATCGACCTGCATGACCGCATCCTGGGCAAGCTGTTCAATGCCGCCAAGAACAAGCATCAGCAGCAGTTCCAGGCATCCGGCAAGGCGATCAATGCCAAGGTGCGGCTATTCGGACGCATCGGCCAGGCGCTGATCGAGGCCAAGCAAGCCGGCCGCGATCCGTTCGCCGCCATCGAAGCCGTCATGTCCTGGGATGCCTTCGCCGAGAGCGTCACCGAGGCGCAGAAACTCGCGCAGCCCGAGGACTTCGATTTCCTGCACCGCATCGGCGAGAGCTATGCCACGCTGCGCCGCTACGCGCCGGAATTCCTCGCCGTGCTCAAGCTGCGGGCCGCGCCCGCCGCCAAGGACGTGCTCGACGCTATCGAAGTGCTGCGCAACATGAACAGCGACAACGCCCGCAAGGTGCCCGCCGATGCGCCAACCGATTTCATCAAGCCGCGCTGGCAAAAGCTGGTGATGACCGACGCCGGAATCGACCGGCGTTACTACGAACTGTGCGCGCTGTCGGAGATGAAGAACGCACTGCGCTCCGGCGACATCTGGGTGCAAGGCTCCCGCCAGTTCAAGGATTTCGAGGACTACCTGGTGCCGCCAGCGAAATTTGCCAGCCTCAAGCAGGCCAGCGAATTGCCGCTGGCCGTGGCCACCGATTGCGACCAGTACCTGCATGAACGGCTGACGTTGCTGGAAACGCAGCTCGCCACGGTCAACCGGATGGCGGCGGCCAACGACCTACCGGACGCCATCATCACAGAGTCGGGCCTGAAAATCACGCCGCTCGATGCGGCAATGCCGGACACTGCGCAGGCGTTGATCGACCAAACGGCCATGATCTTGCCGCACGTCAAGATTACCGAGCTTCTGATGGAGGTTGATGATTGGACGGGCTTCACTCGCCACTTCACACACCTGAAATCGGGCGATCTGGCCAAGGACAAGAACCTGTTGCTGACCACGATCCTGGCCGACGCGATCAACCTGGGGCTGACGAAAATGGCCGAGTCCTGCCCCGGAACGACCTACGCCAAGCTCGCCTGGCTGCAAGCCTGGCATACCCGAGACGAAACCTATTCCACAGCGCTGGCCGAGGTGGTCAACGCCCAATTCCGGCACCCCTTCGCCGGGCATTGGGGCGACGGCACCACGTCATCGTCGGACGGCCAGAACTTCCGCACCGGCAGCAAGGCCGAGAGCACCGGCCACATCAATCCGAAATACGGCAGCAGCCCAGGGCGGACGTTCTACACCCATATCTCCGACCAGTACGCGCCGTTCCACACCAAGGTCGTGAACGTCGGCGTGCGCGACTCGACCTACGTGCTCGACGGCCTGCTGTATCACGAATCCGACCTGCGGATCGAGGAGCACTACACCGACACGGCAGGGTTCACGGACCACGTCTTCGCGTTGATGCACCTGCTGGGCTTCCGCTTCGCCCCGCGCATTCGTGACCTGGGCGACACCAAGCTCTACATCCCGAAGGGCGATGCCACCTACGAGGCGTTGAAACCGATGATCGGCGGCACGCTCAACATCAAGCACGTCCGCGCCCATTGGGATGAAATCCTGCGGATGGCCACCTCGATCAAGCAGGGCACGGCGACGGCCTCGCTGATGCTCAGGAAGCTTGGCAGCTACCCGCGCCAGAACGGCCTGGCCGTCGCCCTGCGTGAGCTGGGACGCATCGAGCGCACACTGTTCATCCTGGACTGGCTGCAAAGCGTCGAGCTGCGCCGCCGCGTGCATGCCGGGCTGAACAAAGGCGAGGCGCGCAACGCGCTGGCCCGCGCCGTGTTCTTCAACCGCCTGGGGGAAATCCGCGACCGCAGCTTCGAGCAGCAGCGCTACCGGGCCAGCGGCCTCAACCTGGTGACGGCGGCCATCGTGCTATGGAACACGGTCTATCTGGAGCGGGCCGCGAACGCCTTGCGTGGCCACGGTCAAGCCGTCGATGACGGCCTGTTGCAGTACCTGTCGCCGCTCGGCTGGGAGCACATCAACCTGACCGGCGATTACCTCTGGCGCAGCAGCGCCAAGATCGGCGCGGGCAAGTTCAGGCCGCTACGGCCGCTGCAACCGGCTTAGCGTGCTTTATTTTCCGTTTTCTGAGACGACCCCATTCTGCTCGACGGCACGACCGAAGGCGGCCAGCCCCGCCTGCTGCTGCAGATATTCTCCGAGCCGCTGCTTGGCCCGGTGTTCTTCGAGTTCATCGAGCGCAAGGGCAACTACCGCGAGGGCTTCGGCGAAGGAAACTTCGGTGCCTTGTTCGAGTCGATGGAACGCGACCAGATCAACCGTGGCTCGTTGGAAATCAACCCGGCCTGATTTGGGCCTTTCCATGAAGGCAGAGCGCCTTCAGTCCTACATCTCGCGAGCCCCTCTGTGGGCTCGCGCTACTTTGGCGTCAGTACTGCCTTAGCCGCTCAAGCATTGAGCGG
>NZ_CANBCC010000124.1 GCF_947366995.1 uncultured Aquabacterium sp.
GAACGTGCCGCCGGCCGCGGTGATGAAGCAGGCCCACGTCCGCCCACCCCGGCGCGCGGACGGCGTCGCGGCCTGAGCAGGCTCAGGCCACGCGACCGGAGAATTGGCCCGCTGGCGGCCGGCGTGCCAGGATCTCGCCGGTGTCGTGGCCGTGTTGCAGGCTGACGACGCGGTCGCGACCCCGTTGCTTTGCCGCGTACAGCGCCTCATCGGCACGCTGCAGCCACCCGGGGGCGTCTTCGCCTTCCGCCGGGATGCCGCTGACCATGCCGCCTGACAGCGTCACGTGGCGGGCCACAGGGGAATCGGGGTGATAGAGGCTGTCGCGCTCCATGTGGTGGAGCAGGGCCAGTGCAAAACTCAGCGCCCCTTCAGGCGGCGTGTAGGGCAGCAGCAGCACGAATTCCTCACCGCCGTAGCGGGCCGCGTAGTCCATTGGCCTACGGCAGACCTGCTGCAGGATGCGACCGATCTGCTGCAGGCACTGGTCGCCCTCCAGGTGGCCCAGCCGGTCGTTGTAGCGCTTGAAGAAGTCCACGTCGCACAAGATCATCGACAGGGGACGTTGCTCGCGCCGCGCATCGCCGAGCGCGCGGGCCAGCTGGTCATCCAGCCCTTTGCGATTGCCCAGGCCGGTGAGTGGGTCATGCCGGATCTGCCGGCTCAGTTGCTCATTGGCCTGCTGCAAGGCCACGGCCGTCGCGTTCAGCTCCTGCCGGGCTTCGAGCAGGCGCTGCATCGCGTGCACCTTGGCCTTGAGCACCAGTGGCGACACCGGTTGCACGAGGTAGTCGTCGCCGCCAGCTTCGATGGCGGCACTCAGGTCGGTCTCGCTGTCCAGACTGGACACGAAGATGATCGGTGTCCAGGGGCCTTTGGCGCCCGCACGGATGCGGCGCGCCAGCTCCAGCCCGCTGCCGTCGGGCAACAGGATGTCGAGCAGCAGCATGTCAGGGCGCTGCTCGTCGAACAGGCGCCAGGCCTGATGAAACGAGGACGCCTCCAGGACCTGATGCCCTTCCTTCTGCAGAAGCTGGCTCAGGCGGGCGAGGAGAAGGGGCTGGTCCTCGACGACCAGCACCCGCAGCGGGGCATTGTGCATGCTTTAACGGGTTCCGGTGCCCACGGAAACGTGAACGCATGCACGAAGTGTGCCTCAGCGGTGTCGTCGATACCACCCGTGAGAACACGGGGCTGCCCGGCCTGGCTGTCAGCCCGCCTGGCTGTCGCCGTGCAGGTGGGTCACCGTATCGACCTGCATCTCGAAGCTGAAGAAGCGGTTGCGGCCCTGGGCCTTGGCGCTGTAGAGCGCTTCATCGGCCCGCAGCAGCAGGCTTTGCGCGGTGGTGCTGGCGTCGGGCACCACGGTGGTGATGCCGCCTGACAGCGTCACGACGCCGAACGGGGAGGCCGCGTGGGGCTCGGCATGCGCGGCAAGCATTTGCTGCAACGCGCGGGCAAAGGTCATGGCGCCAGAACGGGGCGTGTTCGGCAGGATCAGCCCGAACTCCTCTCCACCGTAGCGGGCGACGTAATCGAGTGGCCGGCGACACACCGAGCGCAGAACCTTGGCCACACGCTGCAGACACGCGTCGCCCTGCACGTGCCCCAGTGCATCGTTGTAGCTCTTGAAGTGGTCGATGTCGCAGAGGATGAGACTGAGCGGCTGCTTGTCGCGCGCGCACTGGTGCACGCTGGTGTGTAGCCGCTCATCGAAGCCCCGGCGGTTGCCAAGCTGGGTGAGGTCGTCCAGCGTGGTGAGGTGCGCCAGGCGCTCGTTCGCCGTGCGCAGGGCTTCCGAAGTGTGAATGAGCTGCTGCCGCATGCGCTGCAGCCGCGACATGGCGTGCAGCTTGGCGGCCAGCACCACGGCCGAGGCGGGCTTGACAAGGTAGTCGTCACCGCCGGACTCGATGCCCCGCCACAGGTCGAGTTCGTGGTCGCGGGCCGACAGGAAGATGATGGGTGTCCAGTCGCTGCCTTCCAGACTGCGGATTTCGCGGGCGGCCCAGTAGCCATCTTCGACGGGCAGGACCACGTCCATGAGAACGAGGTCAGGGCGTTGCCGCTGGAAGGCGGCCACCGCTTCCATGGCGGTTTCGGCCTCTGTCACGCTGTGGCCATGTGCTTCCAGCTGACGTCGCAGTGAGGAGCGAACCGAGAGCTGGTCTTCAACCAGCAGGACGTGCATCGGTGAGGCGGGCATGGACGAGCGGGTACAGCGGGGACGCGTGTTTATCGGCCAGACCGTGAAAAACTGGAGCTTTCACGCACCTCAGACGAAAAAAAGCACCCCGCAGGGTGCTTTTTCGAGGCCGGTCTGGATCAGACGCGCTTTTTGTATTCGTTGGTGCGGGTGTCGATTTCGATCTTGTCGCCCGATTCCACGAACAGGGGCACGGAGATTTCGAAGCCGGTGCCGACGATGCGGGCGGGCTTCATGACCTTGCCCGAGGTGTCGCCCTTGACGGCCGGCTCGGTTTCGATTTCGCGCACGATGGTGGTGGGCAGTTCGACCGAAATGGCCTTGCCGTCATAGAACACCACTTCGACTTCCATGCCGTCGAGCAGGTAGTTCACCGAGTCGCCCATGTTCTCGGCTTCCACTTCGAACTGGTTGTACTCGGCGTCCATGAACACGTACATCGGGTCGGCGAAGTAGGAGTAGGTGCACTCCTTCTTGTCGAGGATGATCTGGTCCATCTTGTCGTCGGCCTTGAAGACCACTTCGGCGCCGCCGCCGTTCAGCAGGTTCTTCATCTTGATGCGGACGGTGGCCGCGCCACGGCCGCCGCGGCTGTACTCGGTCTTCAGGACGACCATCGGGTCCTTGCCCTGCATGATGACGTTGCCAGCGCGGATTTCTTGTGCGAGTTTCATGGTGATTCCAGG
>NZ_CANBCC010000125.1 GCF_947366995.1 uncultured Aquabacterium sp.
GTGCTCGCCAAACCCTTCCGCAGCGAGCGCCTGCTGGAGCGCCTGCACAGCCTGCACGGCCCCGCCGCCGCCGCAGCCTGATACCGAACGACACCATGCTGAACTTTGAACTGCTGAAAACAGAGGGCCACGCACGCCGCGGCCGCCTGACCCTCAACCACGGCGTCGTCGAGACGCCGATCTTCATGCCCGTGGGCACCTACGGCACCGTGAAGGGCGTGATGCCTCGCTCGCTCGAGGAAATGGGCGCCCAGATCATCCTGGGCAACACCTTCCACCTGTGGATGCGCCCTGGGCTGGACATCATGCAGCAGTTCGGTGGACTGCATAAGTTCGAGAACTGGCACAAGCCCATCCTGACCGACTCGGGCGGCTTCCAGGTCTGGTCGCTCGGCGACATGCGCAAGATCAGCGAGGAAGGCGTGCGCTTCGCCTCGCCGGTCAATGGCGACAAGCTGTTCCTCACGCCCGAGATCAGCATGCAGATCCAGACCATTCTGAACTCGGACATCGTCATGCAGTTCGACGAGTGCACGCCCTACTGGAAGGGCGACAAGTCGCTCGGCCACATCACCACCGAGAAGGAAGCGCGCGCCTCGATGGAGCTCAGCCTGCGCTGGGCCAAGCGCTGCATCACCGAGTTCCAGCGCCTGCAGAACCCCAACGCGCTGTTCGGCATCGTGCAGGGCGGCATGTTCGAGCACCTGCGCGAAGAGTCCCTGGCCGGCCTGGTGGACCTCGATCTGCCCGGCTACGCCATCGGCGGCGTGAGCGTGGGCGAGCCCAAGGACGAGATGATGCGCGTGATGAACCACATCTCGCCCAAGCTGCCGGCTCACAAGCCACGCTACCTGATGGGCGTGGGCACACCGGAAGACCTGGTGGCCGGCGTCGCCACCGGCGTCGACATGTTCGACTGCGTGATGCCGACCCGCAATGCGCGCAACGGCCATCTGTTCACACGCTTTGGCGACCTGCGTCTGCGCAACGCACGCAACAAGTCGGACGAGCGCCCGATCGACGAGACCTGCACCTGCTACACGTGCGCCAACTTCAGCCGCGCCTACCTGCACCACCTCGACCGTTGCGGCGAGATGCTGGGCCCGATGCTCACCACCATCCACAACCTGCACTACTACCTCAACCTGATGAAGGAAGTGCGGCAGGCGCTCGACGAAGGCCGCTTCGCCGCGTTCCAGCAACAATTTGCCGCCGACCGCGCCCGCGGGGTCTGAGCGGCAGGTGCGTTCAGCGCCGACGCTGCATCAGCAGGTCGGCGATGACGGCGCGGTGCTCGGACGCAATGGCGCCGCCCACCTTGACGGCGCGCACGCCGATGTCCTCGCTCACCAGGATGTGGTCGATGCGCAAGAAGGACTGGAACAGGCCGATGCGCAGCGAATGACCGTGCGTGTAGCCATAACCGAAGCCGGCCGACGACCACGCATCGCGCAGCCCCGTGGCCAGCAGACTGCGGACGACGTCGGTGCGCTCGGGCGCATTCAGGTCCCCCGCCACCACGACCGGCCCGCGGATGCCCCGCAGGGCCTCGGCAAGCGCCTGGGCCTGCTCCACGCGGACCGTGGCGTTGCCCTCCCACACCTCCAACCCATCGAGGCCACCGCGGCGCACGGCCAACAGCCCCTGCCGCGGGGTCACGAAGTGCACATTGACCAGAGTGAAGCGGCCGTGAGGTCCGTCCACCTCGCACCGCACGAAGTCGTGGGCCTCGCGCTGTTCCGGTGGAAAAGGCAGGCGCTCCGCATGGCAGCCGTGCAGGGGGAAGCGGCTGGCCACCACATACTGCCCGTGCAGGTACACGTTGCGGTCGCCGAACAGGCTGGCCTGCAGGCCGGGCATCGACCGCTCGATGTGGCGCAGTTCGCCCGCATCCTGCATCACCAGCACATCGGGGTCGTGTGCCGCAATTTCGGCGGCCAGCCCCTCCATGCCGCCAGGGCGCTGTGACGCCAGCATCACCTTGGCGTTGTAGGTCATCAGCCGCAGCGGCTTGTCGCCCTCGTCGGCCAGGCCAAGCGCCAGATCCATGACGACCCCGCTGACCAGCAGCACCGACGCCAGGCTCATCAGCCGCCACACGGGCCGCAACCACATCGAGGCCCACAGCGCCAGCACCGCAGGCACCAGCAACCAGGGCCAGGGCAGATAGGGCGCGAGCACCAGCAAGGGGTGGGCCGAATGGCCCGCGTGCAGCAACCAGGCTGTCACGCCGGACACGAAAAACACCGCCGCCACGCCAAGCCGCACAAACGGCGACACCCAGGTCAGAACACTTCGCCGCACCGGCTTTGTCGACACACTCAACCGATCATCCCCATTGCCACACCCGCTGCAGGTGCGGGCTCACCAGAACTGCCAGTTTCCATTCAGCACGACCCACACACCGAGCACGCCGTTGGTGACGGCATGGGCCAGGATCGGCGCCCACAGGGAGCGGGTGTAACGATACAGCAAGGCATAGGCCAGCCCCGCCACGATGGCGCCCAGCCAGTGCGTATGGGCCAGCATGAACACCAGCGTGGACAGCGCAATGGCCTTGACCGACACCCGGGCGGGATCGACCGACTCAAAATCGGGGCGGTCCACCCAGCGCATCAGGAAGGAGCGCCAGAACAGCTCTTCCATCACCGGAACCATCAGGGCCGCACCCACCCAGCGAAAGGCAATCAGCCCCCACATCAGGCGGCCCTCTTCATCGACCGGCACGAAGTTGGCAGTGGGCTCGCCCAGCATCATCCAGGGCTCGGTCAGCACCACCCAGAGCTTGAACACCACCA
>NZ_CANBCC010000126.1 GCF_947366995.1 uncultured Aquabacterium sp.
CCATGGTGACGTACCCGCAAAAACGGCCGCTGATTCGCGTTCACACCCGGCCGCCGCATCTGGAAACGCCATTCTCAGTCTTCAACGAAGGGCCGATCACCGCCAACGACGCTTTCTTCGTGCGTTACCACCTGGCCAACATCCCGCTGGCGGTCGACCCTGCTACCTACCGGCTCACCGTCAAGGGAAAGGTCAACACGCCGTTGAACCTGTCGCTGGCCGAACTGAAGGCACTGGCCGAGCCGGTGGAGGTGGTGGCGGTCAACCAGTGCTCCGGCAACAGCCGCGGGTACTCGTCGCCGCGCGTCTTCGGCGCACAGCTCGCCAATGGCGCGATGGGCAATGCCCGATGGGTCGGCGTGCCGCTGCGCAAGGTGCTCGAGAAGGCGGGTGTGGCTGCAAGTGCCCGCCAGGTAACCTTCAACGGCCTCGACACGCCGGTGCTGCCCGCGACCTCGGACTTTCGCAAGGCGCTGGACATCGAACACGCGCTGCAGGACGAACCGATGCTCGCTTGGGGCATGAACGGCAAGGACCTTCCGTTCCTCAACGGCTACCCGGTCAAGCTCATCGTGCCGGGCTACTTCGGCACCTACTGGGTCAAGCACCTCTCGGAAATCGAGGTCATCGACCATGTGTTCGACGGCCACGACGCGCTGTTCATGACGACCGCCTACCGCGTGCCCGACAACGACTGCCAGTGCGTGGCACCGGGTTCCGCAGCGGCGAAGACGCGGCCCATCTCCACGCTGCCCGTGCGCAGCTTCATCACCAGCGTCCAAGCCGGTGGCATCCTGCCCGCCGCCCGCTCGATCGAACTCAAGGGAATCGCCTTCGATGCCGGTGCCGGCATCAAGACGGTGGAAGTCTCCATCGACGGCGGCCGGAGCTGGAAGGCGGCGACGCTCGGCAAGGATCTGGGGCGCTTCTCGTTTCGCGAATGGCGGGCGCCGGTGAGCTTCGCGAAGATGGGCCGAGCCGTGCTCATGGTCCGTGCGACCAACCAGAAGGGCGAAGGCCAGCCCGCCACGGTGGACTGGAATCCGGCGGGTTACCGCCGCCATGTGGTCGAGTCCACGCCGGTCACCATCGCCTGAGGACACGCCATGAAAACCCCCACTTTTTTGGTCCGTGCCGTTCTTGGCTGCTGCGTGTTGATCGCGTTCAACGCGTTGGCCGCGCCGCCCGACATCAAGCTGCAGCCCGACACGTCGAAGCTGCGCCCCTCGAAGCTGCCGGGCTACGCCATCGCGATGCAGAAATGCGCGATCTGCCATTCGGCGGACTACGTCAACTACCAGCCACCCGGCATGACGCAGACGCAGTGGACCGCCGAGATGGCCAAGATGCAGCACACCTACGGTGCGCCGATCAGTGACGACGAAGTCAAGCAGGTGGGTGCCTACCTGGCGGTCGCCTACGGGTCCGCGAAGGCCACAGACGCCAATGTGATCGCCGCCTCCACACCCGCGCCAGCGTCGCCCGCTCCGCCAACGTCACCGGGTGCTGCGGCCACGCCACCAGCCGGTGGCGCGAGTGTCAACGTCCAAGCGCTTCTTGCGAGCAACGCCTGCCTGAGTTGCCACGGCCTGACCCAGAAGATCGTCGGTCCGGGCTATCACGACGTCGCCGAGAAGTACAAGGCCGATCCGCAGGCGCAGTCAAAGCTGGAGGCCAGCATCCGTGGCGGCAGCGTCGGCAAATGGGGCAGCGTGCCGATGCCGCCTTTCGCCGCACTGAAACCCGAAGAGGTGAAAGCGCTGGCTGCGTTCGTCTTGAAGCAATAAGCACGCCCCCGATCGCTGCAGCGAAGACTCCGGCAACGACCAAAACCCCCACGAGATTAAAAAAATGACCCCCACGAATCGCCGCTTTTTCATCTTCCAAGTTGCCGGCGCGGCAACCGCGCTGTCCGTCTCCGCCGCCCACGCACAGTCCGGCGGCCCGAAGCTGGCCGAGACCGATCCTCAGGCCGTGGCGCTCGGCTACAAGGAAGACACCACCAAGGTCGACGCCAAGAAATTCCCCAATCACGCGGCCAGCCAGAACTGCGCGAACTGTCAGCTGTTTCAAGGCAAGCCCAAGGAAGCGACGGGCGGCTGCCCGCTGTTCGCCGGCAAGCAGGTCGCTGCCGCGGGCTGGTGCAGCGCATGGAACAAGAAAGCGGCATGAGCAGCGGCTTCGTTCGTGCGGGCATCCTCGGGTTGCTGGTCGCAGGGAGCACGTTGACGCAGGCGGCCGACATGCACGCGCACGGTATGAAAGCCGAGGGCGTCGTGCCTCCCAGCTTCATGGCCAGCACGGCCAAGCCCTTCGATGCGCTGATGGGTGATGCCATGGCCGTAATGGACCACGACATGCGCACCGCACCCATGAACGGCCAGCCCGCGCACGACTTCATGACCATGATGATTCCCCATCACCAGGGCGCCATCGACATGGCCAAGTCGATCCTGCTCAACACGCAAGACCCGGAAGTGCGCAACCTCGCGCAGGGAATCATCACCGAGCAGGCCAACGAGATCCGGCTGATGCAGGCTTGGCTCGCACGCCACGCATCACCCGCCAAGTAGTCGCTCCAGACACGTCGAA
>NZ_CANBCC010000127.1 GCF_947366995.1 uncultured Aquabacterium sp.
ACCGCGCTCGGCGCGAACACCGTGAAGAAAGCCGGCTCGCCGATACGGAGGCGTTCACCGCGCAATCCACCGCCGCGCCGCAAGAGCATGCGTTGACGTTAGGCTCCAGACTCATTAAGCCCACCAGATGATGATGGCGGCGATGAAGACGGCGCTGGCAAAGATGGCGGCGAGCTTGTCGTATCGAGTGGCGATGCGCCGCCAGTCCTTGAGCCTGCAGAACATCCGCTCGACGAGATTGCGCTGTTTGTAGGCCTCCGGGTCGAAGGGCTGGATGTTCTTGCGCGTGGGGTTGTTGGGGATGACGGGCGTCGTGCCGCGTTCGGTCAGGAACTTGCGCAACTTGTCGGCGTCGTAAGCGGTGTCGGCCAGGCAGAGGCGTGCGCTGGGTAGGGGTTCCAGAAGTGGCTTGGCAAAGGGGGCGTCGCCGCGTTGTCCGGCGGTTATTTCGAAGGCGATGAGACGTCCCTTACCATCGACGACGGCGTGGATCTTGGTCGTACGTCCGCCGCGCGAACGGCCGATCGCCTGGATGTCGGCCCCCCTTTTCCGCCGCCCGCCGAGCGGTGGGCCTTGGCGCTGGTGGAATCGATCATGTGGACGTCGTTAGGACTGAACGCGACCAAGGCTGCGAACAGCCGCCGCCAGACGCCCTTGATCGTCCAGCGCCGGAAGCGATTGTAGATCGTCGTCGGCGGGCCATAGACCGATGGACAGTCCTGCCAGCGGCAACCCACCTTCAGCACATGGATGATACCGCTGATCACGCGCCGATCGTCCACCCGATGCGCACCAGACTGGTTCTTTGGCAAAAGCGGATCGATCACCGCCCACTGCCGATCCGATAGCCAAAACTCTCCAGCCATGATCCACCTCCGTTAGGAGGAGTGAATCACAGCAAGAGCCATTCAATCAATATTTTGATTGGGTTTCGACCCTAGCGTGATAGGCAGGCGGCCATCGAGCTGGGTGTTGTTCCAGTTCATCTTGGTGAGACCCAGGATCTCCTCGCACAGCGCTTCGAGCGATGAGTCCTGCTCGTAGGCGGTGATCCTGACGTGACCCCCTGAAACTCCTCCAGAAATAATTAGAGTCCGCCCCAGGAAAGGGACGGACGAATGAAGCGATCACGGTTCACGGAAGAACAGATCATCGGGATCCTGCGCGAGCAGGAGGCGGGCGTGCCGGTGGCGGACCTGTGCCGTAAGCACGGGCTCAGCTCGCCGACCTTCTACAAGTGGAAGGCCAAGTACGGTGGCCTGGACGTGTCGGAGGCGCGGCGGCTCAAAGCGCTGGAGGACGAGAACGCCAAGCTCAAGCGGATGCTGGCCGACGCCATGCTCGACAATGTCGCGCTGAAAGACCTTCTGGGAAAAAAGTGGTGACGCCCGCCGCGCATCGGGAGGCTGCAGCCTATCTGCAGTCGGCCTACGAGATGAGCGAGCGGCGGGCGTGCCGGGTGCTGGGCGTGGATCGGACGAGCGTGCGCTACCAGGCCACGCGGCCCGATGACGGCGTCTTGCGCGAGCGGCTGAAGGCCTTGGCCCAGGAGCGACGCCGGTTCGGCTATCGCCGGCTGCACGTGCTGCTTAGGCGCGAGGGTCACGCGGTCAACAAGAAGCGGATTCAGCGGCTCTATCGCGAGGAGAAGCTAACCGTCCGCCGTCGCGGCGGGCGCAAGCGGGCGATCGGCACGCGGCGGCCCCTGGAGGTCCCGCTGGCGCCGAACCAGCGCTGGAGCCTGGACTTCGTGTCCGACCAGATGACCGACGGTCGCCGCTTTCGGATCCTGACGGTGATCGACAACTGCACGCGCGAATGCCTGGCCCTGGTGGCCGACACCTCGCTGTCGGGCCGGCGGGTTGCGCGCGAACTGGACGCCATCATCGCCCAGCGTGGCCGGCGGCCCGACACCATCGTCAGCGACAACGGCACGGAGTACACCTCCAACGCCATCCTGGCCTGGACCGACGACAGCGGCGTGGGCTGGCACTACATCGCGCCGGGCAAGCCCCAGCAGAACGGCTACAACGAGAGCTTCAACGGCCGGCTGCGCGACGAACTGCTCAACGAGACCCTGTTCCGATCCTTGCCGCACGCCCGCGCCGTGCTGGAAACCTGGCGGCGCGACTACAACGAGCGGCGGCCGCACTCCAAGCTCGGCTGGATGACACCCAGGGAGTACGCCAGCGCCTTCTGCGGAGAGGCCGGCCGGCACGCTGCGCAGGCTGATAGCTCCGCGCACCGGCCTCTTGCCACCCACCAACACCAAGGCTCAAATCAACCCAGGACTCTCGTTATGGCTGGATGAGAAATGGGGGTCACGTCAGGCGCTGAGCACTCACATGGAGGGCGCCATGGCGGATCCAGCGCAGGCCAAAGCGACACAGCTACGCAACATAGAAGAGAAGACAGGCGCCTCAGTGCATGACTGGGCTGAGGCCGCCCGATTGGCCGGTGTCGACAAACACGGCGAAATCCGTTCTTGGGCAGATCGGAAGAGCGTCGTGTAGGGAAAGAGTGTCGTTCGGCGTGTA